>NZ_JCAFSM010000001.1:0-1036344 GCF_059369255.1 Stenotrophomonas sp. YJH_SMC_110
GGCTGCAACTGGGGCCGCGGATCCTGCGCACGGAAACGGCCGGGCTGGCCGCGATCGCGGCGTTGCAGGCGCGGTTGGGCGATCTGGGGTAAGGCTTCGTGGTAGTGCCGGCCGCTGGCCGGCATCCACGGGATCATGGGGTTGCCGGCCAGCGGCCGGCACTACCAGCTACCCGACCGGCGGATTGCCGATCAGGCCGCCAGCGAATCCAGCGCCGCTTCCAGTGCATCCAGGTTCGGCAGCAGCGCGCTCTGCTCACCCAGCAGCACGCGCATGTGCACGATCTGCGGCAGGGTTTCTTCGGAGGCGTCGGCCAGCAGGCCGTCGCGCGGCACCGAGATCAGCTGCGGGAAGTTCTGCGTCAGCAGCGCGTAGTACGGGCGCTGCGCGTTGCCGCTGAGGGACTTCAGTACTACCACCTTGTTGTGGCCGGCCACCGTCTCTTCGCCCAGCCCGGAAAGGCGTGCGAACGACACCAGCGGCACCTGCCAGCCGTGCCAGCCGATCTCGCCAACCAGCCAGCGCGGCGCATCGGAGACCGGCTGCACCGGTACGCGCGACATCATTTCGGCCACGGTGGCATTGGGCAGCAGTACGCGCTCGTTGCCGGCCTGGATCAGGACGCCGCGGATTTCGTCGTTGCTGGCGTAGCTCATGGTGCCTCTCCGTTGTCGTCCTGCTCACCCCAGCGCGCGGCAATTGCCTGCGCCAGCTCCTGCGGTTCACCGGCCACCATGCCGGCAGCAACCACGGCGGTGGCCGCAGCCGGGTCGTAGCAGCCCTCGCCTACCTGCCCGGCCACCCAGGCACCGGCGGCCGCCAGGTCCAGCGCCGGGCCGACATGGGCCAGGTCGGCACCGCTGAGCAGCACCAGCGCAGTGTGTGCGGCCGGCAATGCAGCGAGCGAAATACCGGTGGCATCGCTCTGGAAATGCAGGCCATCGCTGGCCGCGCGCACGCCGATATCATCAGCCAGCACGTGGACCTCGCCCGGCGCGGCGCGCTGGCCGGCCTCGGCCAGCTGCACCGGCAACGGCGAAACACGCGACATCTGCTTGACCAGGTTGCCGTAGCGGCCACCGTCCAGGCGCATGTGCACCAGGACCGGCACGCTCAACGACGCGGGCAGTGCGCCGAGCAGGCGACGCAACGCATCCGGGCCACCGATGCCGGCCAGCACCAGCAGTGATGCGGCGCGCGCACCGGCCGGGGCGGCGGCATCCAGATCGACCAGGGTCAAATGATCGGTATCGAAGGAGGGCTGCGGCGCGGCGGCCGGCGCCGCCACTTCTGCCGGTGCCGGCGCTTCGATCGATTCCTCGACCAGCGACCAGGCGGTGTGATCGAAGGAGATCGGCGGTGCCGCAGGCGCCGCCGGTTCGGCCGGCGCTTGCGGCGGCGAAGGCGGATCCCGTGGTTCGGGCACGTCCGGCTGCAGTGCCGCCAGGGCCTGCTCCAGCGCGATCGGTTCGTGCAGGTGTGCCGGCGGCGAGTACAGACCGTCGGCCGGAACGTCATCGGCCCAGCTCAGCGCCTGCGCCAGATGCGGCTGCAGGGCTTCTTCCTGCGGCGCCGGCGCGGGCGCCGGATGGCCGGGCTCCAGCTGCAGGCTGGGCTCTTCCTCGGCACCCGGCGGCAACACCTGCTGGTGGCCGTGCAGCTTGGCGGCCAGATGGCGCCCCCAACGCTGCGCCTCCCAGCCGTCGCGGCGCGCGGCCAGCTCGGCCTCATCGAACACCAGGGTCAGCCCCGGTGCCGAGAGCACGGCGTCCAGCCGTTCCAGTGCGTCCTCGATGGCCGCTTCCAGCGCGATCACCACGAACTGCGGATCCGCAGCCTGCAGGACCTGTGGCTCCAGGCCGTTCGGGTCATCTTCCAGGACCAGCTGCACATCTGCATGCGACAGCGCCTCGCGCAGGCGTTCGCGCGCCGCACCGGGGCGGGCCAGCAGGGCGACGGCCGGGGCCGGATGGGTTTCACTCACGGACACGGGCGATCCCCAGCAGGTCGTACACGTTACGCATCAGGTCCAGTTCCTGGTACGGCTTGCCCAGATACCGCTGGACACCGATCTCGAAGGCGCGCTGGCGGTGCTTGTCGCCGCTGCGCGAGGTGATCATCACGATCGGCACATCCTTGTAGCGCGGGTCGGCGCGCATCGCCGTGGCCAGCTCGTAGCCGTCCATGCGCGGCATCTCGATATCCAGCAGCATCAGGTCCGGCACGCGCTCTTCCAGCCGCTCCAGTGCTTCCACGCCATCGCGGGCGACGCTGACTTCGAAGTTGTGCCGTTCGAGGATGCGTCCGGTCACTTTGCGCATGGTCAGCGAGTCATCGACCACCATCACCAACGGCACCTGGCGTTCGTCGCGCGGTGCATTGGCCAGCACCGGTGCGGTCGGATTGGCGAGGAAACGGCGCACCAGCGGCGCGACGTCCAGGATCACCACCACGCGGCCATCGCCGGTGATGGTGGCACCGTAGATGCCCGGCACCGAGGCGATCTGCAGGCCGACCGGCTTGACCACGATTTCGCGGTTGCCCAGCACCTGGTCGATCGCCACGGCAGCGCGCAGGTCACCGGCACGCACCAGCAGCAGCGGCACCTGGTCCTGGCCATCGGCGCGTGCCGGGGCCTGCCCGACCAGGCTGCCGAGGTCATACAGCGGATAGTCTTCGCCGCTGTAGCGGTAGCTGCTGTCGGCGGCCTCGAAGCGTTCGCGTGACAGGCGGCCGATACCACTGACCGAGGCCACCGGCACGGCGAAGGTGGTTTCACCGATCTGCACGAACACCGCCTGGGTGACGGCCAGCGTCTGCGGCAGGCGCAAGGTGAAGCGCACGCCCTGGCCACGCACCGACTGGATGTCGACCGAGCCGCCGAGCTGGCGCACTTCGTTGCGCACCACGTCCATGCCCACGCCACGACCCGCCAGCTGGCTGACCTGGTCGGCGGTGGAGAAACCGGAGGCGAAGATCAGGTTGTCCAGTTCCTGCTCGCTGGGCTGCGCGTCGGCGGCCAACAGGCCACGATCGATGGCGCGGCGTCGGATCGCTTCGCGGTCCAGGCCAGCACCGTCATCGGCCACTTCCAGCACGATTTCCGAGCCTTCACGGTGCAGGCGGATGGCGACTTCGCCCTCTTCCGGCTTGCCGGCGGCGCGACGCTGTTCCGGCGCTTCCAGGCCGTGGGCCACGGAGTTGCGCAGCATGTGTTCGAGCGGCGCGACCATGCGATCGAGGACATTGCGGTCCAGTTCGCCGTGGGTGCCCTCCAGGGTCAGGTGCACCTGCTTGCCGGTATCCATTCCGGACTGGCGGACCACGCGGCGCAGGCGCGGCACCAGGCCATCGAACGGCACCATGCGCGCGCGCATCAGGCCATCCTGCAGCTCGGAGCTGACGCGCGACTGCTGTTGCAGCAACGAATCGTACTGGCGTGACAGATCGTCGAGCACGCCCTGCAGGCCCCCGAGATCGGCCGCCGACTCGTTCAGTGCACGGCTGAGCTGCTGCAGCGTGGAGAAGCGGTCCAGTTCCAGCGGATCGAACTTCTGATCGGCCTGGTCCTGCTCACGCTGGTAGCGGGCGACGATCTGCGCCTCGGTTTCCAGGTCGAGTCGGCGCAGCTGGTCGCGCAGTCGCGCATTGGTGCGCTCCAGCTCGCCCATCGCGCCGCGGAAGGCACCAAGCTGCTGTTCCAGGCGCGAGCGGTAGATCGCCACTTCACCGGCATGGTTGACCAGGCGGTCGAGCAGATCCGCGCGCACGCGCACCTGTTCCTGCTGCGGGCGCGCCAGCGGATCTTCATCGATCACGCCTTCGGCCGGCAGCGGTGCCGACAACGGCGCATCGAGCAGTGCCGGCGCAGGGCCGGCGACCGCTGCCGACGCGGTTTCTGCAACGCTCGCCACGTCCGCTGCGCCTGCGGCAGCCGCTGCTGCTGCGGCAATATCGGTGGTGGTACGCACTTCGAACGCATCGACCAGATCCTGCGCCGGTTCCACCACGCGGTGGTTACCGGTGCGGGTCAGCAGCTGGTGCAGGCGATCGAATCCGCGCTCCAGCAACTGCACATCGCGGCGTTCGATCTCGGTGCGACCGGCGGCGACCGCCTCCAGCAACGATTCGATGCTGTGGCCGAGATCACCGATGGCGTTGATGGCGGCCATGCGTGCGCCACCCTTCAGGGTGTGCAGGTCACGCTGCAGGCCGGCCAGCACCTCGCGGTCCTGCGGTGCATCACGCAGCTCGCTGATCAGGCCATCGCAGTGGTCGAGCAGGTCCTTGCCTTCCTCGACGAAGATGTCGACCAGCTCGCGATCGTAGACGCTGAAGTCGAGCGTATCGGTGCTGTCTTCCGGCACCGGCATGGCAAGGATGTCAGGCGTCACGGTTTCAGGCACGTCGGCTTCGGACGCGCTGGCTGCCACGGCATCCGACACCGCAACCGCATCGACGCCGGCAGCTTCGGCGTGGACCTCCGCCTGGCCCGGCGCGTCTTCCAGTTCGAAGAAGCGTACCGGTTCGGCGGTGGCCTGCGCTGCGGCCTCCGCGATCTCCTCATTCACCGTCGCCGGGGACGGCTGATCGGCGCTCTCTCCTTCACCGATCGCCGCCTCCCCGCCGACGTCCGCATCCTCGGCAAAGGCTTCCGCCTCGCCCGGCGCGAGTTCGCTGGCCTGCAGGCCGAGCACGGGCCATTGCCCGTCGTCGGCCAGGGGCTGCTGTTCGTCGATCACGTGCAGGCCGGCCTCGAGCGCGGCTTCCAGCGAGACCGGTTCTGCAAACCCCGGCGCAGCCATTTCATCCTGCAGGCTCGACAGCTCGCTGTCGAGTGGCAGTGCAGCAGGCATTTCGAACGCCGTGGCATCAGCGACGTGCGCGCGATCGGCCGAGGGCGCATTCAGGTCAGATGCGACGGCTTCGACAGCGGCCGGAGTCTCTTCGGCGTCGCGGTCGTCAACCGGCAGCGCACTGGCATCCAGGTACGGCGACAGATCATCCACGACGGTCAAACCGGCATCGTCGGACAACCGCAGCACGCCTTCGGCCTCCGCCTCGACACCGGCTACGGCAACGGCTGGAACGTCGTCGGCCACCTGGATCGATTCGACCACCGGCAGCGACGCATCCTCCTCACCCGGTACGGACGGCCATCCGGCATCGAAGTAGCGCGAAAGATCATCGCTGGCCGTCAGCTCACCGACCTCCAGCCCGGCCTCGATCGCCACGTCGGCGACCGGGGCTTCGACAGGATCGGCACGTGCTTCCGCGTCCTGCTCCGGTGCGGCAAACGAATGCGACACCGCATCGGATTCAGGCGCGACGGCTGTCGATGCATCCGCGTCCAGTTCCACCGGCGGTTCGTCATCCAGCGCCAGATCGTCTTCTTCGTCTTCCAGGCCCACCATCGGCCAGCGCGCTTCCGGCAACGCGCCAGCCAGCGCCTGCAGGCGCTGCGCGAGTACCTGTTGCGGCGCGATGCGCGGCTGTTCGGCCTGCAACGCTTCCATGGTGGCGGTGATCGCCTGCGCAGTCGCATCCAGGGCGGCTACGCCTTCATCACCCGGGACCACCTCGGCGGCCAGTGCCCGCTTGATGTAGGACTCCGCGCCGCCGGTCACCGCCGTGATCTCGGGCACTTCGGTCATCGCGAAGGCGCCGTTCATGGTGTGCACCGCGCGCAGCAGTGCATCGCTGACCGGTTGCGGCGCCTGCTGCGCCGAACGCAGCCAGTCCTGCAGGGTGGCCTGGTGGACTTCCACCTCGGCCTCGAGAATCTCGCGCAGCACGCTGTCGATGTTGGCCGGTGTACCGGCCACTTCGGCCTCCACGTCGGTATCGGCCGGCGCCGAGGCGGCAGCCTCCACATCGAGAATGCGGCTGATCTCGTCTTCGCCGTCAGCTTCAGCAACCGGTACAACCGGCGCAGCCGCACCCGGCAGCGGTACGTAGTAGGTTTCCTCGCCTGCGCCGACACGATCGGCAATGGCCTGCATGGCCTGCAGGTCGACGCTGATGCGCTGGCCGTGGCGCAGCGCTGCGTTCAGCTGTGGCAGCGCCGCATGTGCGTTGTCGACCATCGCCAGCACCGCCGGCGAGGCGGCGCGGCTGCCATCCAGCACGCGGTTGAGCATGCCTTCGATCTTCCACGCGAACTCGCCCAGCGTACGTGCGCCAACCAGGCGGCCACTGCCCTTGAGGGTATGGAAGATGCGGCGGATCGGGCGCAGCCGGTCCATGTTGTCCGGCTGCATGCGCCACGCCGGCAGCAGCGTGCCCAGATTGGCGAGCTCGTCGTCGAACTCTTCCAGGAACACCTCGCGGATGTCCTCGTCGATGTTCTCGGCGTCGTCGTCGAAGCCGGCGTCAAAGCCCGTAGTCGCGTCGGCATTGGCGTCGGCGCCGGTCGCAACGACCGCCTCCGGTGCCGTCGCGGTGGGCATCGCCTGCGGATTGAAGCCGGCAGCGGCTGCACTCAGCTCGGCGAAGAACTGGGCATCGGCTTCGCTGAAATCGATCGGCGCGATGGTGTCGATATCGATCACCGACACGGCCGGCGCCGACGTTTCCGCTGCCGGGGCGGGCGCTTCGATCGACGGCGGCGTGATCGACGATGCCGGCAGGTCATCCGGAGCCTCGTCCACCCTGACCTCCGCCGCAGGCGATGCATCGGCCAGCGGCGGCGCCACGGCATCGACGATCTCCAGCGACGGATGCAACCCGGCGTCATCGTCCAGCGACAACGTTTCCATCGCGTGCAGCGACAGCACATCGTCAGCGTTGTCCAATGCATCGGCGTCGAAGCGGAACACCACGTCGTCGGCCTCGGCAACCGCGCCCCGTTCGGCCGCTACCGGATCGAACACCGGCGCAGCATCGAATCCGGTCACGGGCGAAACCACGCTGTCCGTCGTCTCGTCGATCGCAGGCGCTGCGCTTTCCTCGAGCACCTGCGGCGCCTCGGACAGCGACCACTGCGGTGCATCGGCGTGATCGCTGTCGGCCAGTTCGAAGCTGACGGGATCGAAACTGGCGAACGTCGGCGCGCGTTCGTCGCCGGCGGGCGCGGCCGCCTCGGCTTCGGGGTAGAACGGCGCCAGCTCCCACTGCGGGACATCAGGCGCAGGTGCGCTGGACGCGGCGAAGACCAGCGATGCCTCGGCATCATCCTGTGTTGGCAGCGGCGAGGCGCCAGCATCCAACGGGCTGGCGGCCACGACGCCCGCGGTGCCCAGCGCGCCGAACATCAGGCTGTTGTCGGGCACCCTCGGTGCCGGTGTGGCCGGCGGCGGATCGAAGGTGAAGTCCGGCAGCGATACCGGCACGTCGCCGGCCGCGGGCGCAGCAGGCTGCACCGGTACCTCGATGCGCTCGGGCTGCAGCGGCTCGACCTGCACCGGCAGCGGCTCACGTTCGATCGCAAGCGCTGCCGGCGCTTCCGGTGCGGCGGCGTTGCGTTCGGGCAGCGGCCAGTAGCGCAGTGCCTCGAGGCTGCTGCGGGTGATTTCGAGGATGTCTTCGCGGCCCGGGCGACGATCGCGCAGGGCTTCCAGGTAGTACTCCAGGCTGGCCATGGCATCGGCCAGGGTGTCCAGCTGGCGGCCGCTGGGCACGCGCTGGCGGCCGATCAGCTCGGCCTCGATGTACTGCTGCACGCCACGCAGGTAATCGGCGGCGGTACCCAGGTCGAGCATGCGCAGCGCGCCGGACACATCGCCCAGCAGGCGCGGTACATCCTGCAGCTCGGCATGGTTCCAGCTGGTTTCGATGAAGGCGACGAAATGCTCGCGGGCGGCAGCGAAGTTGGCGATGGCTTCATGGGCCAGCACTTCCACCGTGCGCCGGTTCTCCACCGCGCTCGGATCGTCCTCGCCACTGCCGCCGGCGCCCAGATGGGCAACCTGGTCGTCCAGCGAGGCATCGACGTACAGCAGCGCACCGGCGATATCCAGCAACAGGTTCTCGTCGATCTGCTGGCGCCCCTCGACCACGCTACGCAGCGCGTCGCGCTGCTGCACGACCACGCCGCGGGCCACGCCCAGGCCCATCATGCCCAGCGTGTCGGCCACGGCGCCCAGTTCGTTGGCCTGGGTCTGCAGCTGTTCCGGTGCACCGCCGGTGCGCAGGTGCAGGTCAAGCGCATCCTTGATGCGCAGCAGTTCTTCCTTCACTGCGCTGCCGACGGTATCGAGCAGCTCGCGGTTGCGCCCGCTCAGGCTGCCCCGGGCATGGTCCAGTTCGGCCTCGGTGGCGGTGATGCTGTCCGGCGCAAAGGCCAGCAGCACGCTGTCGTTGACGCCTTCTTCGCCACGCGACGCGCGGATCTCGTTGAGCAGCGGCATCAGCACGATCGGAATGTCGCGATGGCCGTTCTGCAGGCGCTCCAGATAGTCCGGCAGCAGCACGCTGCCACGCATCAGGGTCGCACAGGCTTCATCCCGGTCGGCCACCTGGCCGGCGCCGATGGCATTGGCCAGCTGCTCCAGCTCTTCGGCCACCATCGCCGGGGCATACAGTTCAACCATGCGCAGGGTGCCCTGCACCTGGTGCAGGTAGCCGGCGCAGATGCGCATGCGGCTGGCATCGCTCGGGTCTTCCGCGTAGTACTCGACCTCGTTGCGCACCTGGCGCAGGGTCTCGTCCAGCTCGGGCTTGACCCAGCCCAGCGCTGCGTGGCTCATCGCATCGCGCAGACTGCTCATGGACGCGCTCCGTTCGCCGCCGCGCGGTGGCCGCGCGGATTCTGGCGTGGGGAATGGAAATGCTTCATCGACTGGTTCCTTGCTCGCCGCCCTGCCCGCGTCACGCCGGCAGCTTGAAGTCGGCGACCGACCGGCGCAGGTCCGCCGCCAGCTGCGCGAGGTGGCCGATCGACTCTGCGGTCTGCCCGGCACCCTGCGAGGTCTGGCCGGTGATCTGCCGGATCACGCCCATGGTGCGGGTGATGTCCGAGGCCGCGGCCGACTGCTGCTGGGCGGCGATGGAGATGTTCTTGATGAGGGTATTGAGGGCGTTGGACACGCGCTCGATCTCGGTCAGCGCGGTACCGGCGTCCTCGGCCAGGCGCGCACCGGACACCACTTCGGCCGTGGTCTGCTCCATCGAGGTGACCGCTTCGTTGGTATCGGCCTGAATGGCCTGGACCAGGTTTTCGATGCGTCGGGTCGCACCCGAGGTACGTTCTGCCAGGCGCTGCACTTCGTCGGCCACGACCGCGAAACCGCGGCCCGCTTCACCCGCCGACGCCGCCTGCACCGCCGCGTTCAGCGCCAGGATGTTGGTCTGCTCGGAAATGTCATTGATCAGTTCCACGATCGAGCCGATTTCCTGCGACGACTCGCCCAGGCGCTTGATGCGCTTGGAGGTTTCCTGGATCTGGTCGCGGATCTGGTCCATGCCCTGGATGGTCTCGCGCACCACGCCGGCGCCTTCGGCGGCGATCACCACCGAGCGCTGTGCCACGTCGGCCGACTCGGCCGAGTTGCGCGACACCTGCTCGATGCTCGCTGCGATTTCACCGATGCGGTCCGAGGCGGAGGTGATCTGGTTGGCCTGGTGGCCCGCCGCCTCTGCCAGCTGCATCGCGGTGGCCTGGGTTTCCTGGGTGGACATCGCGACCTTGGCCGAGGTGTCGTTGATGGTGGTCACCAGGTGGCGCAGCTCGTCCACCGCATAGTTGATCGCGTCGGCGATCGCGCCGGTCATGTCCTCGGTCACCGAGGCCTTCACCGTCAGGTCACCCTCGCCGAGCGAGGAGATTTCGTCCAGCAGCCGCATGATCGCCTGCTGGTTGCGGCTGTTGAATTCCACCTGGGTCTGGTAACGCAGTTCCTGCTCGCGCGAGCGGCTGCGCACGTTGGTGGAGACGAAGCCGATGATCGCGATCAGCGACAGCGCGCCGGACACCACGCCGATCCAGAAGTTGGGGAACAGGCGGGTGTCGGACACCGAGCCGAACGAGGAGAACGCATCGAACAGCTTGCGGCTGTCGTCCAGCATGTGGGCCGAGCCCTGGCCCAGCGCGGTCGCCGCCGATTGCGCCGCGAACAGCTGGCGCGAGCTGGCCAGGATCGCATCGGCGTCCTGCTTCATCGCTTCCCACTTCTGCTGCGACTGCTCCAGTGCGGCCACGGCGGCAGCACCGCGCACGGCGGTGATGCCCAGTTCCTCGTTGCCGTTGCGCAGGCCGTCGAGCACCTGCGAGAACACGGTGATGTCACGCGCCAGCGCATCCCCGGAGGTCGCTGCGGCGCTGCCACCGGCACGCATTTCGGTCACCCGACGGGCCATCGAACCGGCCACCACGACCTGCTGCAGTGCGCTGTACACCTGCGACGAGGGGGCGCCGGAGGCGGACATCGCGCGCACCAGCTCGTTCAGCTGGGCCTGCAGGCCCGGTACCGCGCCGGTGAAGTTGTTGGCATTGCCGGCCAGCGCCAGCACCGCCGGCTCGCTGGCCACCAGCTGCCCGGCCTGCTTGCCCAGCGGCGCCCAGGTTTCGCCCAGGGTGGCGATGGCGCCGGACACGCCCGGCTCCTTGCCATAGCGGCCCTGCAGCGTCGACACGTTCTGTTCGATCGCGTTGCGGGTGGCCTTGAAGGCGGTGAAGGCCTGGGCGTTGCCGCCGACCGCGTCACGTCCCTGGTTGGCCAGCTGCTGCGACAGCACCTGCAGGTCGGCGGCCTTGGAGCCGGCGTCGGCAAGGCGGCTGCCCTGCCAGGTGGCGACGCCGGTGTTGACGCCGAACAGGATCATCGATGCCAGCAGCAGGAACAGCCAGAGGTTGCTGCCGCCCAGCCGCAGCTTGCCGGTCTTGGTGGCGTCCGAAGCAGTACTCATCGTTCAACCTCGATCTTCAATGCAGGGGGCGATGCCCGGCCTCAGGCCGCGGCTTGCCGGAATTCAGGGGTGCGCGACAGCAGCGAGAGCGAGAACACGCCCCAGTCATGGCCGTCGGCATGGAAGGCACGGTCAACGAAATGGCCGTAGCGGCCTTCGGCCAACGTGCCCGCGTCGATCTGCTGGTCCAGCTCGAAGCTGCGCTGGCCGAACAGTTCATCGATGGTCAGTGCGACGTCGCCGCCAGCCTGGCGCATGATCAGCACGCGCTGGCCTTCCTGCTGCACGGTGCGCGTGCCTTCCAGGAAGTACTTCAGGTCGACCACCGGAAACAGGTTGCCACGCAGGTTGCCCACGCCCAGCAGCCAGGGCTGCGCGCAGGGCACCGGGGTCACCGGCGGCATCGGCACGATTTCCACCACTTCGCGGAAATCGGACACCAGCCGGCGCTGGCCGACGCGGTAACCGACGCCACGCCACAGGTCCTGGGCGAACTGCCGCCCGGGCAGCTGCACTGCATGGGCCAGGCTGCGTCGTTCGTAGGCTTCAAGGATGTCGAAGGGCGAGCGCATCAGGCCACCAGTTCGTTGATCCGCGCGATCAGTTCATCCTCGCGCGGCGGCTTGACGATGTAATCGGCTGCGCCCTGGCGCAGGCCCCAGGCCTTGTCGGTTTCCATCGCCTTGGTGCTGACGATGATCACCGGGATGTGCTTGATCGCCGCATCGCGGGCCATCGCCCGGGTGGCCTGGAACCCGCTCATGCCGGGCAGGACCACGTCCATCAGCACCAGCTGCGGCACCTGGTCGCGGACCAGCTGAAGGCCATCCTCGGCGTTGTCCGCTTCCAGCACCTCGTGGCCGGCACGGCGCAGCCACTGGGTGAACACCGCGCGGTCGGTCGGTGAATCCTCGATCAGGACGATACGAGCCATTGTGCCTTTCCCCCCTGGTCAGGCGTTGACGTATGTGCGGATGGCACCCAGCAGTTCTTCGCGCGTGAAAGGCTTGGTCAGGTATTGCTCCGAGCCGACGATGCGCCCCCGCGCCTTGTCGAACAGACCATCCTTGGACGACAGCATGATCACCGGGGTCGCCTTGAACAGCTGGTTGCCCTTGATCAGCGCACAGGTCTGGTAGCCATCCAGGCGCGGCATCATGATGTCGACGAAGATGATCTGCGGCTGCTGGTCTGCGATCTTGGCAAGCGCTTCGAAGCCGTCGGTGGCGGTGACCACCTCGCAGCCTTCGCGCTTGAGCAGCGTTTCCGCAGTCCTGCGGATGGTCTTCGAATCATCGATGACCATCACCCGGAGTCCTGCGAGTTCCCCGCCCGCAGTCGTGTTTTCAGTCATTGCCTATCCCCAAGCGCACGGCCCAATCTCTGGCGGGAGCCGCTGCGAAAGCGTATCTATATCGCACTTCCCGCGCCCGCTTCAAGGCCGGCCTGCCGCGCAGGGGGTAGCACCGGGCTGAACGTGACCGGGTTCGCAATGACTGCGCTGCCGGCAGGCGGACGCTGCGTTGCACTACGGCGGGGAGGCACACGGCCGGCGTTGCCGCTACCATCAACGCCTTGCCTGACAGGTGCGCCCATGCCGTTGAACGTCATCGTGGTGATGGACCCCATCGCCCACATCAAGATCGCCAAGGACACCACCTTCGCCATGTTGCTGGAAGCCCAGCGCCGTGGCCATGCCCTGCACTACGTGCGGCCCGGCGGGCTGGCCCTGGAAGGTGGCGTGGCGGTGGCCCAGACCGCACCGCTGCAGGTGCGCGACGACCCGGCCGGCTGGTATGAGCTGGGCGCGTTCAGCCGTACCGAGTTCGGTCGCGGCCAGATCGTGCTGATGCGCAAGGACCCGCCCGTCGACGCCGAGTACATCTACGACACGCAGGTGCTGGACGTGGCTGCCGCTGCCGGCGCCTGCGTGGTCAACAACCCGCAGGGCCTGCGCGACTACAACGAGAAGCTGGCCGCCCTGCTGTTCCCGCAGTGCTGCCCGCCGACCCTGGTCAGCCGCGATGCCAAGGCATTGAAGGCCTTCGCGCTGGAGCACGGCCAGGCCGTGCTGAAGCCGCTGGATGGGATGGGCGGCCGCTCGATCTTCCGCAGCGGCCAGGGCGATCCGAACCTGAACGTGATCCTGGAAACCCTGACCGACGACGGCCGCAAGCTGGCGCTGGCCCAGAAGTTCATTCCCGACATCACGGCCGGCGACAAGCGCATCCTGCTGGTCGACGGCGAACCGGTCGACTACTGCCTGGCGCGCATTCCCCAGGGTGACGAGTTCCGCGGCAACCTGGCGGCTGGCGGCCGTGGCGAAGGGCGCCCGCTGAGCGAGCGTGACCGCTGGATCGCCGGCCAGGTTGGCCCGGAGATGAAGCGCCGTGGCATGCGCTTCGTCGGCCTGGACGTGATCGGCGATTACCTGACCGAGGTCAACGTGACCAGCCCGACCTGCGTGCGCGAGCTCGACGCGCAGTACGGCCTGAACATCGCCGGCACCCTGTTCGACGCGCTCGAGGCCGGCCTGCGCTGATGGCGGCCGCACCTGCCGTCCTGCCCCCGCCGGCGCGCGAAGCGCAACGGCTGGGCGCGACCATCGCGCTGTCGATCGTGGTCCACGCCCTGCTGATCCTGGGCGTGGGTTTTGCGGTGAAAGGCGACGCACCACTGGTGCCGACGCTGGAGGTGATCTTCAGCCAGACCCGCACCGCACTGACCCCGAAGCAGGCCGATTTCCTTGCCGCCGCCAGCCAGGAAGGTGGCGGCGAGCACGACCGTGCGCAGCGCCCGCGCGACAACCAGGCCGGCATCGTTCCGCAGGCCCAGGCGGGGCTGAGCCCGGTGCCGCAACAGCAGCAGTCAGCCGCGCCGGCGCCCCCGCCGCAGGCGCGGGTGGTCAGCAGCCGCAACGGCGAAGAGGCAGTGGCCCAGGCGCAGGCGCGCCCCACACCGGAGCAGCCGGAACCGGATGCACCGCTGACGGCACGCGAGCAGCGTGATGCCGAGATGGCGCGGCTGGCGGCCGAGGTGCATCTGCGCTCGGCGCAGTACGCCAAGCGCCCGAACCGCAAGTTCGTGTCGGCCAGCACGCGCGAATATGCCTACGCCAATTACCTGCGCGCCTGGGTCGACCGCGCCGAGCGCGTCGGCAACCTGAATTACCCGGACGAGGCCCGGCAGCGCCGGCTCGGCGGCCAGGTGGTGATCAGCGTGGGCGTGCGCCGCGATGGCAGCTTGGAAAGCAGCCGGATCCTGCGTTCAAGCGGGACGCCGTTGCTGGATGAGGCGGCGCTGCGGGTGGTGCAGCTTGCGCAGCCATTCCCGCCGCTGCCGAAGACCGAGGACGAGATCGACATCCTGCAGGTCACCCGCACCTGGGTGTTCCTGCCGGGTGGCACCCTGCACGACGACCGGTAGGGGTTTGTTGCCCGGGCCTGCGGCCCGGGACCCGCTGGAAGCAAAGTCAAAGTCAACATCAACAGCAGCGGTCGGGATATTGGGTTTGGCGGGGCGGTATGGGCTTGCAGGACACGCCGTAAACCCGTCCCTGGGGGCTCGATGGCGCCATCCATGGCGCCAACGGTCCTGCAAGCCCATACCGCCCCGCCTCTGACAGATCCCGACGCATCATTGCTGTTGGTAGGTGTCGACCTTGGTCGACACACATCCACGCTACGCGTGGATGCGAGAGAAGCGATCCGCTGTTGACTTTGATTTTCTTTTGATTTTCCGTGGCGGACGCACACGGAAACTGTCAGAGGCCGGGCGGGGTGGGTTCGCGGGGGTGTCCGCGGCATGGATGCCGCGGCCAAGCCCCCATGGGTGAGGGCGCTTTGCTTGCGAAGCACTGCTTCGCAAGCGCCCGAACGCACAGCCGCCAGCGGCTGGGCCGGACCGCGGAGCGGGGTTTACGGCGTCCCCCGCGAACCCACCCCGCCCGGCCAAGCGCGGCTTTGGGTTTATGCGATCAACCAACCCCGCCACGAGGGACTCAGCCGTTGGCCTTCGCCTTCGCCTCGCGCGCGGCCTGCTGCTCGACCAGGGTCAGTGCCACGTTGTCGCGCAGGTAGGCCGGCTCGACCTTCTCCGGTGCAATGGCTTCGCCGCGCGCGAACGCCGGCACCGCCAGTGCGAGCACGTCCGACGCACGCGGCAATGCCGTGGCGTCGAATCCGCGCAGGCCAGTACCGAGCTGCGCGACCAGCGCACCCTCGGCTGCGGCGAACCCGGTACCGACACCGTAGGCCGACAGCCCTTCCGGCAGCGCCACCGCTGCCGGCGCGCAGACGCGCTCGGCATCGCGCGCAACCGGCAGGCCGTCCACGCGCTCGAAGCGGGCGACGTAGAGTTCGCCCATCCGCGCATCGATCGCCGACAGGATCTGCGTTTCTTCCGCCGGTGCGCGCAGCGCCAACACCTGCAGCGTCGAGACCGGCAGCAGCGGGCGGTCCAGTGCCAGTGCGATGCCTTGGGCAATCGCAATCGCCAGGCGCACGCCCGTGAACGCACCCGGACCGCGACTGAGGGCGATGCCATCAAGCTGGCGACGGCTGATGCCGGCGTCGGCCAGCAGCGCCTCGGCCCACGGCAGGCTCAACTCGGCGTGCCGGCGCGGGGCGATCTCGAAGCGTTCCAGCACCTGCCCATCGACATGCAGGGCAACGGAACAGGCTTCGGTGGCGGTTTCAAAGGCGAGCAGTTTCATTGGATCAGGTCAGAACAAGGGGAACGTAGCACCGGGAGCAGGCTCCGGGCCCGCCGCAACGGCGGCCGGGGCACCCGCATCATCGGCCACGGGCAGCCATTGTGGCCTAAAGAAGGCCTGCACATCGGCCAGGCTGCGGGTGCGCCGGAACGGCGGCAGCGACTCAAGAAAGACCCGGCCATAGCCACGGTTGAGCAGGCGCGGATCGCACAGGACCAGCACGCCCCGGTCGCTTTCGCTGCGGATCAGGCGGCCAACGCCCTGCTTCAGGGCGATCACCGCCTGCGGCAGCTGCTCGTCGCGGAACGGGTTGCCCCCCTGGCTGCGGATCGCCTCCAGCCGCGCCTCGTATACCGGGTCATCCGGTGCCGCGAACGGCAGCTTGTCGATCATCACCACGCTCAGCGCTTCGCCGACCACGTCCACGCCCTCGCGGAAACTGGCCGAGCCCAGCAGCACGCCATTGCCCGATTCGCGGAAACGCTGCAGCAGCGCCGCGCGTGGCGCCTCGCCCTGCACGAACAACGGCCACGGCCCGTCACGCAGTGCCTCGGCGGCCTCGCGCAATGCACGGTGTGAGGCGAACAACAGGAACGCCCTGCCCTGCGAGGCCTGCAACACCGGCCGCAAGGTCTGGATCAGCGCGGTGCCAAACCCGCGCGCCGCCGGATCGGGCAGGCCTTCGGGCAGGTAGCACAACGCCTGCTCGGGCCAGTTGAACGGGCTCGGCTGGACCAGCGTGTGCGGATCGTCCAGGCCCAGGCGCGTGGCGATGTGGTCGAAGCCACCGCCCACGGTCAGCGTGGCCGAGGTGAAGATCCATGCCGCGCGGCTGCGCTCGCGATGCTCGCGCAGCGGGCCGGACACATCCATCGGCGTGCGCTGGCAGCGGAAACCACGCGGGGTGAGCTCATACCAGAGCACATCGGCGGCACGGGGGGTCTCCGCCGGATCGGTATCGAAATCGAGGGTGGGCTCATCATCGCCCAGCCAGCGCTGCAGCCGCGACACCGCCTCGCGTGCCCGCGCATGACAGGCATCCAGACCCGCCGCCGCCTCGCGCAGCGGTTGCAGTGCCTGCTCCAGCGTCACCAGGCCGGCCATCACCGTATCGAATCCATCGCGCACCTGTGGCATCGCCAGCGCACGCCACTGCGTACCCCGTGGCGGCAGCCCCTCCATCGCCGAGCGCAGCGCCAGCAACGCCTGCTGCAACTGGTCGACCGGTTCCTGCAGGGCCGACTGCGCGCCGCCTACGCCGCGCGCCTCGGCAAGGCAGTCGCGGCCGAGTTCCTGCCACGGGCGCATGCCGAAGCCTTCGCCGAAAAACTGCGCGGCCAACTCGGGCAGCTGATGCGCCTCGTCGATGACAAAGGCCTGCGCCCCCGGCAGCAACTCACCGAAGCCGTCCTGTTTCAGTGCCAGGTCGGCCAGCAGCAGGTGGTGGTTGACCACCACCACGTCGGCAGCCTGCGCACGTTGGCGCGCGCGCACCACGAAGCAGTCGTCCCAGAACGGGCAATCGGTACCCAGGCAGTTGTCGACCGTGGAAGTGACCATCGGCAGAAGCGGCGAGTCATCGGCCAGGCCTTCCAGTTCGGCGATGTCACCGAACTCCGAACGGCCGGACCAGGCCAGGATGCGCTGGAACTGCGCAGCCTGCTCCGGGCTGGAAAAACGCGGTTCGCCCCGCGCCTGCTGCAGGCGGTAGCGGCACAGGTAATTCGCGCGCCCCTTCAGCAGCGCGCTGCGCAGGCCAACGCCCAGTGCCTGGCGCACGCGCGGCAGATCGCGGTGGTAGAGCTGGTCCTGCAACGCGCGGGTACCGGTGGAGATGACGGTGCGCAGCCCGGACAGCAGCACCGGCACCAGATAGGCGAAGGTCTTGCCGGTGCCTGTACCGGCCTCGGCCAGCAGCAGGTCGCGCTGCTGCAGCGCTTCGGCGATGGCGTCGGTCAGGTGCAGCTGTGCCGGACGCGGGACAAAGGCATCCAGATGCGAGGCGAGCGCGCCGCCTTCGCTGAGGGCTTCGCGGCTGGCATGGACAAGGTCGGACATCAGAGGGAGAGGATACCCGGCCGGGCGCTGCCCGGCACCCGTTTCAAGCCAGGGCAACAGCAACAGCGGTGTCCATGGCTCTGGATTTTTACGTGCTGGGCAGGCCGGGAGGGGCAGGCAGGACACGCCGTAAACCCATCCATGGGGGCTCAATGGCGCCATCCATGGCGCCAACGGTCCTGCCTGCCCCTCCCGCCCCACCCTCGACAGTTTCCCAGTGACGGATGCACGCGCGGCGTCGCGTCGAGCTTGCTCGACTGCCCTTTCAGAAGCGGTGGGTGGAACGGAAACAAGAAGGGGTCGGATCCGTTTTCCTGCGGAAAACGGATACGACCCCACAACGAGTGCGCGCAGCGCGCGACCCGCTTTTGATTTTCTTTTTCTTTTCCGTGGCTGGACGCACACGGAAACTGTCAGAGGTTGGGCGGGGTGGGTTCGCGGGGGTGTCCGCGGCATGGATGCCGCGGCCAAGCCCCCAGGGACGGGTTCACGGCGTCCCCCGCGAACCCACCCCGCCCGGCCAAGCGCGGCTTTTGCTTCTGGCTTCAGCGACCAACCCACAGCCACGAGGGGCTGCGCCGTTGGCTGGAAATTCAGTACCGCTTGATCCCCGGCACCGTGCAGCCCTCAATCTGCGCATGCGCCGACACCGCATTCTCCTTCTCGCCCCGCGCCAGGCGCGACTGCTCGATCGTCGCCCAATGCCGGCGGCACAGCGGCCCGGTCTTCGAGCCCAGATCCACCGCCTTGCGCGCGAACGTCTCCGCCTGCGCCCACTGGCCCTGCAGCAGCGCCAGTTCGGCACGTTCCTGCAGCACTGCCGGGTCACCCGCCACGATCTCCAGCGCGTGGTCCAGGCTGCTGGCCGCGCCGGCCAGGTCGTTCGCCTGGCGTTGTGCCAGTGCAGTCACCCGCAGATCTTCCACCTGCGAATCACGCAGCGGCTGTACCGACAATTCCTTGTCGTCCGGACCCGCTGCAGCATCCACCGCAGCCAGGCGCTGCGCCGGCGTGGTGGTATCGACCGGCTTGACCACCGGTGGTGCGCTGCTCACGCAGGCGGCCAGGGCCAGGCTGAGGCCGGTCAGGGCCAGGGGCTGCAGCAGGGATCGCATGTTCATCGGCATCATCGGCTCGGGGGAGGAGTGGCGGCGGCAGGTGCCGCGGCAGGTTCGGCAGGCGCTTCCGGCTTGCGGTCCAGGCCGAACCAGCTGCGCCAGCCACCGCCCTCGCCGTCGGCCTCGCCCTGCCCCTCCGGCGACGCGGCCGGCGCGCACGGCGCATAGGCAGGCGCATAGCCCACCACGAACGGGAAACGACGCGCGCCGGGGCAGCCTTCATCGGTGCTGTTGAGGCCGGTGGGGGCCACCGACTGCCAGTCCAGGCCCTTGTTGCTGACCCGCAGCGGCGCGCTCGGCAGGCGCTGGAAGATGCCCGACCAGACCCGCATCGCGCCGGTGGCGCCATACAGGCCGGCCTGCGCGTTCTGGTCGTTGCCGATCCAGATCACTGCCAGGTGATCACCGGTGTAGCCGGCATACCAGCTGTCACGGCCATCGTTGGTGGTGCCGGTCTTGCCGGCGGGCTGCAGGCGGCCGAGGCCATCGGCATTGAGCCGCTGCGCGGTACCGCTGGCGACCACCTGCTGCAGGCCGACACTGATCAGGTTGGCGGCAATCGAGTCGCCTTCCTGCGCCGGTGCCGGGGTCTTGTCGTACCGCTTGAGCAGCTTGCCCTGCGGATCGAGCACGCCACGCACCGCGTGCAGCGGCTGGATCTCGCCGCCGGACGCCAGGAACTGGTATAGCTGCGCCATCGCGTACGGGCTCTGGTCGGTCGAGCCGAGGATCACCGCCGGGTTGGCGTCAGCCTTGATGCCGGCCAGGACATGGATCAGCTGGGTCACGCGCTCCGGGCCGACCTGCATGCCCACGCGCACCGTGGCCTGGTTGTAGGAATGCGCCAGTGCGTCGATCAGGCGCACCGTGCCGTGGCTGCGGTTGTCCGCGTTGCCGGGACTCCAGTTGCGGCCGCGGCCGAGCTGCACCGTCACCGGCGAATCATCCACCCAGCTGGCCAGCGAGTAACGGTCCGGCTGCGCCAGGGCCAGCAGGTAGACGAACGGCTTGAGCAGCGAACCGACCGGACGCTGCGCCTCGATCGCGCGGTTGAAGCCGACCTCGGACACCTCGCGGCTGCCGATCACCGCCAGCACGTCGCCGTTGTGCACGTCGGTCAGCACCATGCCGGCCTGCAGCTCGGGGCGGCGCTTGCTTTCCAGCGACTTGATGGTGCGGGTCACCGCGCCTTCGGCATAGGCCTGCGCGGACGGCGACATGCCGGTCATCACGCTCAGGCCCGCGCCCTGCAGCGCCGATTCCGGATAGTCATGGCCGAGCTGGCGGCGGACCAGGTCAACGTAGGCCGGGAAGCGGTTGGCTGCCACCAGGCCCGGCGTCTTGGGCACGCCCAGCGGTGCCTTCAGCGCGCGCTGGTACTCGGCATCGTCGATCAGCGTGGCCTCATGCAGCTTGCCCAGCACGAAGTTGCGGCGATCCAGCGCGCGCTCCGGGTTGCGCCGCGGGTCGTAGAAGGACGGCCCCTTGACCAGGCCGATCAGCAGTGCGATCTGCTCGGTCTCCAGCGACTGCAGGTCACGGCCGAACCAGAACTCGGCGCCGGAGGACATGCCATGGATCGCCTGGCTGCCGCGCTGGCCCAGGTACACCTGGTTGAGATAGGCCTCGAAGATGGTGCGCTTGTCATAACGCGCTTCCATGATCAGTGCGTACAGCACCTCATTGAACTTGCGGGTGACCGTCTGCTCCTTGCCGATGCCGAGCAGGCCGCTGCGGGCCAGCTGCTGGGTCAGCGTCGAAGCGCCCTGGCGGCTCTGGCCACCGGAACGGATCGTCACCCACACCGCGCGCGCGATGCCGGACAGGTCGATGCCGTGGTGGCGGTTGAAGTCCTTGTCCTCCACCGCCTGCAGGCCAGTCACCAGCAGGTCCGGCGCCTCGTCCATGCGGATCAGGCGGCGCTCTTCCTGCTTCTGGCCGTACAGGGTGGCGATGCGCGCCGGATCCAGCCGCGCGGCCTTCAGCGCCTTGCGGTTGTCGGCGTCGCGCAGCGAGGCCACGCCGCCATCGGCCAGCGACAGCTCCACCCGGCGCGGGGCCACCCGGCCGTCAACGTCGTTGAAGCCGCGGCTGGAGATGACGAAGCGCCCGCCGTTCACCGCATAGGTGGCCGGCTCCTTGCCCTGCCCGTCATCGCGGTAGGCAGAGGCGGCCAGCTCGGTCTTCAGCGTAGACGCATCCATCGCCTTGCCGGGGGTGAGCACCAGCGGGCGCGCGTACACGCGCGTCGGGATCTGCCAGCGCAGTTCACCGAAACGCTGGGTCACCTGTTGGTTCAGGTACAGCGTATAGGGAATGAGGAAACCCAATCCCAACGCGACCGCAGCCATGCTCCAGGTGATCAGCCGGCGCCGCCACAGCGGACCGTTGTCCTGCTGGTCGTCGTCGGAATCGTCGATGTCGTCGGAATCGTAGCGTCGGGGCACGGGAATGCGAGAATGTAGGGTCTGGCGAGTCTACCCCAGCCGCTGCGGCTGGCGAATTCTCCCGGGTTCCCCTGCTTAAGCTGGAGTTGCAACCGGATGGCGATGTCCCTGGCCGAGATCCGATACCTGATCAACCGCCTGTCGGGCCTGGCCCGCCGGAGCCTGGCAAGCCTGCGCACCCGTGGCTGGCGGGCCACCTGGCAACGCATCCGCGTGCATGCCCAGCGCGCCGTCCCCGCCCCGCGCACGCCACTGTTCCTGCCGCCAGCGCAGGATTTCGCCCCCTTCACGGTGCCGTTCAGCGAGTCGCCGGAGGTGAGCATCGTCATCCCGGTCTACAACCACGTCGCCCACACCGTGGCCTGCCTGCGCGCCCTGGCGGCGCACCCGCCGGCCGCCGCGTGCGAGATCCTGGTAGTGGATGACGGCAGCAGCGATGCCACCGTGCAGTGGATGCCGCAGGTGGCCGGGCTGCGCTATGAAGTGCGCGCGCACAACGGCGGCTTCATTGAAGCCTGTAATGACGGTGTATCGCGCGCACGCGGCCGCTACGTGGTACTGCTGAACAACGATACGGTGCCGCAGCCGGGCTGGCTCGACGCCCTGCTGGACACCTTCGGCAGCGTGCCCGACGCCGGCCTGGTCGGCAGCCAGCTGCTGTACCCGGATGGCCGCCTGCAGGAGTCGGGCGGGGTGATCTTCGCCGATGGCAGTGGCTGGAGCTACGGCCGCTTCGAGGCCGCCGATGATCCGCGCTTTGCCAGCCTGCGCGACGTCGACTACTGCTCGGGCGCGGCGCTGATGCTGCCACGCGCCCTCTGGCAGCAGCTGGACGGCTTCGACACCCGCTACAAGCCGGCCTACTACGAGGACACCGACCTGGCCTTCCGCGTGCGTGCACACGGCCTGCGCGTGCTGGTGCAGCCGGCCAGCCGGGTGGTCCACGACGAAGGCACCAGCAACGGTACCGACACCGGCAGCGGGGTGAAGGCCTACCAGGTACGCAACCAGGCCATCTTCGCCGCCCGCTGGGCCACCGAACTGGGCCGTCATCCGGCGGTCGGCGAAGTGCCGTCTCCGGCGCTGCTGCTGCGCGGCCGGCGCCAGGTGCTGATCCTGGACGAGGAAGTACCGCAACCGGATCGCGATTCCGGGTCACTGCGCCAGGTCAATCTGATCCGCCTGTTGCTGCAGGGCGGCGCCCACGTTGTGTTCGTACCGACCCGGCGCGAGCACGCCGGTGCGGCCACCGAAGCGCTGCAACGGATGGGCGTGGAAGTCTGGTACGCGCCCTTCCTGGACGGCGTAGCCGGCTGGCTGCGCAGCCACGGATCGCGTTTCGACGTGGCAATGCTGGTGCGTCACCACGTCGCCCACGAATGCCTGCCGCTGCTCAAGCGCTATGCACCGCAGGCACGGACCGTGTTCGACACCGTTGACCTGCACTACCTGCGCGAACGCCGCGGTGCCGAAGTGGCCGGCGACGCAACCCTGCTGCGTGCAGCGGAACGTACCCGCAGCAGCGAACTGGCCGTGATGGAGCAGTGCGACATCACCGTGCTGGTCAGTGCGGCCGAACGGGAGCAGCTGCAGTCCGATGCGCCGCAGGTGCGGGTGGAGCTGATCTCCAACCTGCATGAGGTCGCGGGTGCCGGCGCCGTATTCGAGCAGCGGCGCGACCTGGTGTTTGTCGGCGGCTTCCGTCATCCGCCGAACCTGGACGGCATGGAATGGTTCATCGGCGAGGTCTTTGCCCGCATCCGCGCCCGGTTGCCGGAAGTGCGCCTGCACTGCATCGGCGCCGCGGCGCCGGAGTCGCTGCTGGCACTGGCCGCACGCCAGCCCGGTGTGCAGATGCACGGGTTCGTCGAAGACATCACGCCCTACATGGACGGCGCGCGCATCGCCATTGCGCCGCTGCGGTTCGGCGCCGGCGTGAAGGGCAAGATCAACCTGAGCATGGCCCACGGCCAGCCGGTGGTCGGTACCACCTGCGCCGTGGAAGGCATGCACCTGCATCCCGGCCAGGACGTGCTGGTGGCCGATGACGCTGTCGGTTTCGCCGATGCGGTGATCCGCCTGTACCAGGATCCACAGCTGTGGCAGCAGTTGTCCGATGCCGGCCTGGCCAACGTCGCCCAGCATTTCTCACTTGATGCCGCCCGCGCGACCGTGCAGCGGGTGTTCTTCGCCTAGTCCGCCCGTCCACCGGCGCGACGCAGGCGGTCTTCGAACGCCGGCAGTTCGGCCAGGTCCGGTTGCAGCAACCGCGCCTGTTCGGCAGCGTGCGCGGCAAAGGCCAGGTCGCCATTGCCGAGCCGTTCGCTGCCGATCGCCAGCCAGCGCTGGGCCAACCGCAGCCGCGCCGAGGGCAGGCCCGCTGCGGTCGGTGACAGCGTCTGCCAGGCCTGCAGGCAGGCACCCGCCGCCTGTACCCGGTTCTGCCGCAGATTGTCGTCGAAGCAGCGGCGACTGGCGGGCAGCAGGCGTGCTGCGGCAGCCTTGACCCGCGTGTCGCGGGGGGCCAGTGACTGGGCTTCGCGCAGTGCGTCGAACGCGCTGTGCCCCGGTGGGCTGATCCACTGCCCTGCACGTTCGGCACGCTCGATCTTGCGCAGGTGGTCGCGCAGCTGGCGTTCGCGCTGCGCCGTACTGATCGCGGGCTGCTGCAGGGCCTGTTGCGCCTGGCGCGCACGCTGCAGGCGCTGTGCCAGTTGCTGCCGGATTGCCTGCGAAGCGCCCAGCTCCGCCGCCAGGGCTGCATCGCGTTGCGCCGCATCGAACTGGAAGTCGTCGGCGGATGTCTGGCTGCGCACGACCACCGCCTGCAGCGCCTGCTCACGCCCCCGCTGGGCATTGGGATCATCGGCCGCCACCGCAAGCACTGCCAGGAAACCCTGGGCCGCGGCGTCCAGCTGCTGTCGTTGCAGTGCCCGCTGCGCCTGCCGCAGGCGCTGGTCCACCGCGCGCGCCAGGGCTTCCTCGCTGGCCGGCAGATCGGCATGACCGGCATCGAACTGGCGGGCACGACGCAGGATCGCGGCCGCCTCGGCCAGCTCTCCGCGCCCTGCCAGCGTGCGCGCCTCCAGCAGCAGGTCGCTCAGCGCATCTTCGCGCCCTTCCAGCGCCGGCAGGTTGTCCGGCTGCAGGGCGAGGATGCGCTGGAACAAGGGCAGCGCACTGCTGTCGCCATCATCCAGGCGTCCGGCCGCGAACGCGTTGCGCGCCTGGGCCAACAACGCACCAATACCGGCTCCGGCACTGCGCCGCGCCTGCAGCTGGCGGGCGACCGCATCGGCTTCGCCCTGCGGCACCTGCAGCTCACGGGCCAGTGCCAGTGCCTGCGCGCTGCCGTCCAGGTCACCGGCGTGCAGGCGATCGCGCGCCTGTTGCAGCGCTGCCGCGCCGGTATTGGCCAGGCCCTGGCGCGCCTGCGGGCGATCACCGTCCAGCGCCAGCACCGCCTGGTAGCGCTCGCGCGCACCACTGCCATCGGCATCGCTCAAACGACCGGCGGCCAGCGCACGATCCCCCTCGGCCAGCAGCTGTTCGATCTGCGGCTCATCCCAGAACCAGTCGGCCAGCGGCTTGCGCAGCAGGACCAGCAGCACGAACACGGCCAGCGCCGCAAGCAGCGCCCAGCGCCAGACCCGGCGCGCATGGCGTGCCTGCAGCCACCACCAGCGACCCTCGCGACGGACGCGGTCCAGCGCAGGATGTTCAGCGCCATGCGGGCGATGCGGGGGCTCGCGTTCCATGCGTGCAGGGTAGCCGGGGCAGCGTGAAGCTCAGCCGAGGCGACGTGCCTCGCTCACGCCCGGCAGCGCATCAAGCTTGCCCAGCAGCGTCGACAACTGCCCGTAGTCGCTGACCTTCAGCCGCAGCCGCAGATGGGCACGGCCACTGTTGCGCACGTTGTCACTGTGGATGTCGAGCACGTAAGCGTCTTCCTGGGCGATCAGGTTGGTGATGTCCTTCAGCAGCCAGCGGCGGTCGACCGCGTCGACCACCACGTCCACTTCGTAGCCGCCACCGGCCTGGCCCCACTCCACCGGCAGGATGCGCTGCGGGCTGGCGGCGGCCAGCCGGGCCAGCGCGGCGCAGTCTGCACGATGCACAGTGACACCACGGCTACGGGTCAGGTAGCCGACGATCGGCTCGCCGGCCACCGGCTGGCAGCAGCGTGCCAGCTGCACCAGCAGGTTGCCCACGCCCTGCACGGTGAACTTGGACTTGCCCAGGTTCTCGCGGCGCGCGGTCGGCCGCGGCAGGGTCGGCGCGGGCGCGGGCTGGCTGGCGGCACGTTCCGCCTCCAGCAACGTCCGGCTGACCTGGTTCGGGCCGGTATCGCCCAGCGCCACCTGGATGTACAGGTCATCGACGCTGTCGGCATGGAACTTCTTGGCCGCGACGGCCAGGTCCGAGTGCTGCAGGCCCAGCCGCTTCAGCTCGCGCTCGAGCAGCTCGCGACCGGCCTGCACGTTGCGCGCGCGGTCCAGCTTGTGGAACCAGCTGCGCACCTTCTCGCGCGAGCGGTTGCTGGCCAGGAAGCCATTGGCCGGCATCAGCCAGTCGCGGCGCGGGTCGGCCTCCTTGCCGGTCAGGATCTCGACGCGGTCGCCACTGCGCAGGCGATAGGTCAGCGGCACGATACGGCCGTTGACCTTGGCGCCGCGGCAGCGGTGCCCGACCATGGTGTGCACCTGGTAGGCGAAATCGAGCGGCGTAGCGCCCTGCGGCAAGTCCAGCACCTCGTCCTTCGGGCTCAGCGCATAGACCCGGTCCTCGGTCAGCTCGGCATCGAGCGCCCCGGCCAGTTCATTGCCCTGCCCGTCCTGCGCCTGCTCCAGCAGCTGGCGCATCCAGGTGATCTTGCGATCGAAGGACTTCTCCGCGCCCTTGCCGCCTTCCTTGTACTTCCAGTGCGCGGCCACGCCCAGCTCGGCCTGCGAGTGCATTTCATGGGTACGGATCTGCACTTCGATGGTGCGACCTTCCGGGCCGACCACGGCGGTATGCAGCGAGCGATAGTCGTTGGCCTTCGGGCGTGCGATGTAATCATCGAACTCGCTTGGTACCGGCGCCCACAGCGCGTGCACCACGCCCAGCGCGGCGTAGCAGGCGGCGACGTCGTCGACCATAACGCGCACCGCACGGATGTCATACAGCTGGTCGAAGGCCAGCCGCTTCTTCTGCATCTTCCGCCAGATGCTGTAGATGTGCTTCGGGCGGCCGCTGACTTCGGCCTTGATGCCCTGGGCGACCAGCTCGCGCGACAGCACCTTCTTGACGTTCTCGACGTAACGCTCGCGGGCGATGCGGGTTTCGTCCACCTCGCGGGCGATGCGGCGGTAGGTTTCCGGTTCCAGGTGGCGGAACGCCAGGTCCTCCAGCTCCCACTTCAGCTGCCAGATGCCCAGGCGGTTGGCCAGGGGCGCGTGGATGTCGCGGGTCAGCTGGGCCAGCGCGCGGCGTTGCTCGTCGTCCAGCTTGTCGGCCGCGCGCATCCTCGCGAGCTGGCGCGCCAGCAGGATCGGCACCACGCGCAGGTCGCGGATGATCGCCAGCAGCAGCCGGCGCAGGCCCTCGCTGTTGCGTCCGGCCTCACGGCCGGCGTGCAGCGCCCACACCGGGTCGGCCGCATCCTGGCCATCGAGCAGGCCGATCACCGCCGCCTGGTGGCTGCCCAGCGGCAGCTGGTCCAGGCTGGCGCGCAGGCCCGGCAGGTCGAACAGCAATGCTGCCACCACCGCGCCTTCGTCGGCCGAGAGCATCGCCAGCGCATCAAGGGTATCGCCCAGCACCGACCAGGTGGCACGCATCTGGTGGTCGCAATCCGGCGCTTCCCAATGCTCGCGCAGGGCCTGGCGCAGCGGAGCAGGCAGCACCGCTGCCGAGGGACGGTTCAACAAGGCATCCAGGCCAGGGACGGAAGCGCGGTTCACAGCATCGAGCAGGCAAGACAGAGGCCCCTACACTAGCGCCGGCGCCGTTCAGGGACAATCACTGCGGCCACCATCACCTGGCATGAAGACATGCCGCTACACTCGCCAACACATCCAGGAGAGACCCGCCATGCCTTCGATTGCCCTGCGCGTCCGTCCACGGCTGCTGGCCTGTGCCGCCGTGTTGCTGTCCCTGTCCGCGCCTGCGCTGGCCCAGCGCGTGGTGGAGGGCGACCTGCAGCAGCAGATGTCGCCCACCGAGTTCAAGGCCGCCGGCCTGGACAAGCTCAGCGCCGCTGAACTGGCCACGCTCAACCGCTGGCTGCAGGGCAAGGTCGAGGCGGCCACCACCCAGGCCGTCGCCGCAGCGCGCGAAGAAGGCCGCCAGGAAGTGATCAAGAAGAACCGCGGCTTCCTGGACTTCGGCAGCAGCGAACCGATCGAAAGCACCCTGCAGGGCGAATTCCGTGGCTTCGGCCAGGGCCGCCGCTACGTGCTGCAGAACGGCCAGGAGTGGGAGCAGATAGACGCCACGCACTATTCCGGTGGCCGCAAGGAAGCGCCGAACGTCAGCATGCGCCCAGGCGTGATGGGCGCCTGGTACATGAAGGTGGACGGGGTGAACGTGCAACCGAAGGTTCGTCGCACCAAGTAACTCCCGGGCATTCCGGCCGTGCCGGATCCATGCCCGGCGGCCATGGTCGCCCGATGGGGCGACCATGGCGCGCGTTCACGCCTGGCGAAGTGCAGCCACCCGCTGCGCCAGCTTCTTCGCCGAAATGCCGGTGCGTGCCCCCAGCTCCTGCGCGAACAACGACACCCGCAGCTCTTCCAGATCCCAACGCAGCGCCTGCCATTGCGGGCGATCACGCAGGCCCTGCTGCTCGCCCGCTTCCAGCGCCTCCAGGAACGGGTGCAATTCCAGCATGCGCGCCTGGTCACGCGGCGGATCACGCTTGGCACGCTCGGTGCGCAGGATCATCGCCTTCAGGTAGCGCGGGTACTGCGCCAGCGCGTCGGCCGGCGTGTCGCGCAGGAAGCCGGGGTGGATCAGCCCGGCCAGCTGCGCTTCCATGTCGTCCAGGTTGCCACGCGCCCAGCCCATCAACGGCGCCTCCAGCAACGGCTTCAGTTCCGCCACCAGCGCCAGGATGGACTCGGCCAGTTTCAGCCGCGACATCGCCTCGCCGAACAGGGCCTTGGCCGCATGCTCGCGGCGTTGCTCGAAGGCTGCCGCATCGCGGATGTCTTCCAGGCCTTCGGCCAGCACCGCGTTCATCGCCGCATCCACCAGGTCTCCACGCAGGCGTTCCTGCGATTCGATCGCGGCATACAGCAGGCCGGTCTTGGCACCCACCGGCAGCTGCTTGCGCGCCTGCTTGACCTTCTCGGCCAGGGCAATCTCCAGCAGCCGGCGCACACCCAGCGGGTGGGCCTCCTGCGCCTGCTGGCGATCGGCGAAGATGCGCAGCGCCACGCTGTCGCCCTCGTCCAGCAGCGCCGGATAGGCCGGAACGCCGGCTTCACCGGGCACCTGCAGCGGAATCGGCGCGGCCGGGAACGTGCGCAGGCCATCGGCCGCCATCTCGCGCCCCGCCCGTGCAGCGAAGGCATCGCCGGCACGGCCGCCGAATTTCGCGCGCAACGCATCCAGATCCCGCGAGGTCGCCAGCACCTTGCCGTGCTCGTCGCGCAGGCGCAGGTTCATGTGCAGGTGCGGTTCGATCGAAGCGGGTTCGAAATCGAGCGCCGTCACCGTCGCGCCGGTGGCACGTGACAAAAAGCGCGCCAGTTCGCCAGTGATGGCATCGGCGCTGGGCTGCGGGAATGCCTCGAAGAACGCACGACCGAAGTCCGGCGCCGGCACGTAGTTGCGGCGCATCGCCTTGGGCAGGCTGCGGATGAGTGCCGAAGCCTTGTCGGCGACGAAGCCAGGCGCCAGCCAGCCCAGCTGCACCGGGTCCAGCGCGTTGAGCAGGTGCAGCGGCACGTCCAGGGTCACGCCGTCATCATCGGCACCCGGCTCGAAGCGGTAGTGCAGTGGCAGGCGCGCCTGGCCCAGTGGCAGGTACTTCGGGTAGCGCTCCTGTTCGCTGCCCTCACCCGGCAACAGGTCGACCAGTGACCAGTGCAGGGTCTTGCGCTGTTCCGGCGCCAGCCCCTTCCACCAGGTATCCAGCCCTGCGGCCGAATGGATCTGCGGCGGCACCCGGTCCAGGTACCAGCGCGCCTGCCAGTCCTCGTCGGCCACGATGCCGGCGCGGCGCAGCTTCGCTTCCTCCTCGCGGGCGACCTCCAGCACTTTCTGGTTGTCGGCCACGAAGCTGGCGCGGGTGTTGATCTCGCCGGTCACCAGCGCCTGGCGCACGAAGATGTCGTGCGCCTCGCCCGGTGCGATGCGGCCGTAGTGCACCGGCTTCTTCGGTGCCAGCACCAGGCCGAACAGGCTGATCTGCTCGGAGGCCAGCACCTGGCCCTGCGCGCGCGACCAGTGCGGGTCGAAGTGCTTGCGCAGCAGCAGGTGCGGCAGTTCGGCGATGACCCAGTCCGGCTCGATCGCGGCCAGGGTCATGCCCCAGACCTTCTGCGTGTCCAGCAGGTTGGCCACCAGCAACCACGGCGGCGGGCGCTTGGACAGCGCCGAACCGGGGAACGGCAGGAAACGGCGCTGGCGTGGCGCCTGGAAATCGCCCTTCTCGGTGCGGTGCCCGATCTGCGTCGGCAGGCCCGCCACCAACGCCCGGTGCAGGGTCTGGTAGGCAGCCGCGCGCACGCGTTCGCTGAAGCCGCCGCCCGCCGGTGCCTGCTCCTTCTGTGCACGTACGGCCACCGGCGTCGGCGCCGCTTCGGCCTTGCCTTCGCGGGCCAGGCGTGCAGCGCGGTGCAGCTGGCCACGGGTGGCCTTCACTGCGGCGGCATCATCACGCGCTGCCGCCGGCGCACTGCTGCCGGCCAGCAACGGCGCCATCGACGCCTCGCTGGCCTCTTCCTTCCAGCCCAGTTCCTCGCACAGCAGCCGCAGCTGGCGGTGCAGCTCGCGCCACTCGCGCATGCGCAGGAAGCCGAGGAAATGACGGCCGCACCAGTCGCGCAGCTTGGACTGGGTCAGGTCTTCATGGGCCTGCCGGTAGGCATCCCACAGGCGCAGCACGCCAACGAACTCGGAACGACCATCGGCGAACTGCGCATGCGCGCTGTCGGCGGCACCGCGTGCTTCGGGCGGACGTTCGCGCGGGTCCTGGATGCCCAGGAACGAGGCGATCACCAGCATCGGCCGCAGGCAGCCGGCGGCCTGCGCGGCGACCAGCATGCGCGCCAGCTTCACGTCCACCGGCAGGCGTGCCATCTGCTTGCCGATGGTGGTCATGCGCCGCTCGGCGTCGATCGCACCCAGTTCGGTCAGCTGCTGCCAGCCATCGGCCACCGCACGCTCGTCCGGCGCTTCCAGGAACGGAAACTCCTCGATGCGGCCCAGGCCCAGCTGCAGCATGCGCAGGATCACCCCGGCCAGGCTGGAGCGGCGGATTTCCGGATCGGTGAACTCCGGCCGCGCCTGGAAATCGGCTTCGGCGTACAGGCGGTAACAGATGCCCTCGGCGATACGGCCGCAGCGGCCCTTGCGCTGGTTGGCGCTGGCCTGCGAGATCGGCTCGATGTGCAGGCGGTCCAGCTTGTTGCGCGGACTGTAGCGCTTGACGCGGGCAAAGCCCGGATCGACCACGTAGCGGATGCGCGGCACCGTCAGCGAGGTCTCCGCGACGTTGGTGGCCAGCACGATGCGCCGGTTCGGCCCGGGATTGAACACCCGGTCCTGGTCCTGGTTGGACAGCCGCGCATAGAGCGGCAGCACCTCGGTGTTGCGGTACTTGCGGCGCTCCAGCGACTGGTGCGCATCGCGGATCTCGCGTTCGCCCGGCAGGAAGATCAGCACGTCGCCGCGCGCATCCAGGCGGGTGATCTCGTCGATGGCCGACACGATGGCGTCGTTGACGGTGCGTTCGCCCTGGTCTTCGCCCTCGCCTTCCAGCGCGCGATAGCGCACTTCCACCGGGTAGGTGCGGCCTTCGACGCTGATCACCGGCGCATTGTCGAAATGCTGGGCGAAGCGTTCGGTATCGATGGTGGCCGAGGTGACGATCAGTTTCAGGTCCGGGCGCTTGCGCAGCAGCTGCTTCAGGTAGCCCAGCAGGAAATCGATGTTGAGGCTGCGTTCGTGCGCCTCGTCGACGATGATCGTGTCGTAGTTCGACAACCAGCGGTCACTGGCGATCTCCGCCAGCAGGATGCCGTCGGTCATGAACTTGATGCGGCTGTCGTCGCTGACCTTGTCGTTGAAGCGCACCTGGTAGCCGACCAGCTGGCCCAGTTCGCTCTGCAGTTCCTGCGCCACGCGGCTTGCCACCGCACGTGCGGCAATCCGTCGCGGCTGGGTGCAACCGATCATGCCGGCCTGGCCACGGCCTGCGGCCAGGCACAGTTTCGGCAGCTGGGTGGTCTTGCCCGAGCCGGTTTCACCAGCGATCACCACCACCTGATGGTCGCGGATCAGCCCGATGATGGCGTCGGCTTCACGCGCAATCGGCAGCTGCGGGTCCAGAGTAATGGACGGCTGCTGCTGCGCCCGGACCTGCCGGCGCTGCACCGACGCCTGCAAGGCCTGCTCGAAGGTAGCGGCCAACGCCGCATCCTGTGGCTTGGCCTGGCAACGCGAGAGCATCCCCAGCAAACGGCCCCGGTCGCGGCTCATGGCGCCGTCGATGGCGGCGCGCTGTTGGCGCAGGCGGGACGATGGATTTTTATCGATAGAGTTCATCAATCGGTTCGTTCAAAACTTTGATAGCGACCAGTCATCACGACCGGTTTATTGTGAAGGCCAACGATTCCACAAGGAGGAACCCCATGGCGAAGACCAAGAGCACGACCAAGGCCAAGACCGGCAAGCAGAAGCTTGCAGCGGCGGCCCCGTCGGCGCCGAACATCGATATCGGGATCACCCAGGGCGACCGCAAGAAGATCGCCGACGGTCTGTCGCGCTTCCAGGCCGATGCGTTCACGCTCTACCTGAAGACGCACAACTTCCACTGGAACGTGACCGGGTCGATGTTCAACTCGCTGCACACCATGTTCGAGACGCAGTACACCGAGCAGTGGGCGGCACTGGACGACGTGGCCGAGCGCATCCGCGCGCTGGGCTTCAATGCCCCGGGCTCCTACCGGGAATTCGCTGCGCTGACCTCGATCGCCGAGGAACCGGGCCTGACCGACAGCGCGGACTGGCGTGAAATGGTACGCCAGTTGGTGGTCGCCAACGAAGCAGTCTGCCGTACGGCACGTGAAGTGCTGGAGGTGGCGGCCAAGGGAGACGACGCCCCGACCGAGGATCTGATGACCCAGCGGCTGCAGACCCACGAGAAGTACGCCTGGATGCTGCGCTCGCTGCTGCAGTAAGAGTTGGGGGGCCCGGCAGGGCTGCGCCCTGCACCCGCAGAGGCCTTAAAGCCAAGGCCAGAGCCAGAGCAAAAGCTGGCCTCCTGTGGGTAGGCGGGATGGGGCCAGTGGCAGGGGACGCCGTAAACCCGTCCTTGGGGGCTTGGCCGCGGCATCCATGCCGCGGACACCCCTGCCACCGGACCCACCCCGCCTTCGGCAGTTCTCCGCGATCTGCCGGCAAAACCATTGGGGTCAGATCCGTTTTCCGCAGGAAAACGGATCTGACCCCATTTTGTTTGTCGAGTTCTGACAGTTTTCATCCACGCATGGCGTGGATTGATCTGGCCCCCCGTCACCGGGAAACTGTCGGGGGTGGGGCGGTGTGGGCTTGCAGGACCGTTGGCGCCATGGATGGCGCCATCGAGCCCCCAAGGACGGGTTTACGGCGTGTCCTGCAAGCCCACACCGCCCCGCCCAATAAGCAGACAGCCCAGAGCCGGCTGTTGCCTTTGACGTTGCACTGGCTTGCAGCAGGTGCAGGGCGCAGCCCTGCCGAACCCCTACCCCTCCCTCCGGGGTAAACTAACCGGATGGCTTCCCGTCCCGCGCACGACCTGCTCCAACGCGTCTTTGGTTACGACGATTTCCGTGGTCCGCAGCAGGACATCGTGGAGCATGTGGCTGCCGGTCACGATGCCCTGGTGCTGATGCCCACCGGCGGCGGCAAATCGCTGTGCTACCAGGTCCCGGCCCTGCTGCGTGACGGTTGCGGCATCGTCATCTCGCCGCTGATCGCGCTGATGCAGGACCAGGTCGAAGCCCTGCGCCAGCTCGGCGTGCGCGCCGAGTACCTGAATTCCACCCTGGATGCCGAGACTGCCGGCCGCGTCGAGCGCGAACTGCTCGCCGGTGAGCTGGACATGCTCTATGTCGCTCCCGAGCGGCTGCTGACCGGTCGCTTCCTGTCGCTGCTGTCGCGCAGCCAGATCGCCCTGTTCGCCATCGACGAAGCACACTGCGTGTCGCAGTGGGGCCACGACTTCCGCCCGGAATACCGCCAGCTGACCGTGCTGCACGAGCGCTGGCCGCAGATCCCGAGGATCGCGCTGACCGCCACCGCCGATCCGCCAACCCAGCGCGAGATCGCCGAGCGCCTGGATCTGCAGGAAGCACGCCACTTCGTCAGCTCCTTCGACCGCCCCAACATCCGCTACACCGTGGTGCAGAAGGACAACGCCCGCAAGCAGCTGACCGACTTCCTGCGCAGCCACCGCGGCGAGGCCGGCATCGTCTACTGCATGTCGCGGCGCAAGGTCGAGGAGACCGCTGAATTCCTCTGCGGCCAGGGCTTCAACGCCCTGCCCTACCACGCCGGCCTGCCGCCGGACGTGCGCGCGAACAACCAGCGCCGCTTCCTGCGCGAGGACGGCATCGTGATGTGCGCCACCATCGCCTTCGGCATGGGCATCGACAAGCCGGACGTGCGCTTTGTCGCGCATACCGACCTGCCCAAGTCGATGGAAGGCTACTACCAGGAAACCGGCCGCGCCGGTCGCGATGGCGAGGCCGCCGAGGCCTGGCTGTGCTACGGCCTGGGCGACGTGGTGCTGCTCAAGCAGATGATCGAGCAGTCCGAGGCCGGCGAAGAGCGCAAGCAGCTGGAGCGGGCCAAGCTCGACCATCTGCTGGGCTACTGCGAATCCATGCAGTGCCGCCGCCAGGTGCTGCTGGCCGGTTTCGGCGAGACCTACCCCCAGCCCTGCGGCAACTGCGACAACTGCCTGACACCGCCGGCCTCGTGGGACGCGACCATTCCGGCACAGAAGGCGCTGAGCTGCGTCTACCGCAGCGGCCAGCGCTTCGGCGTCGGCCACCTGATCGACATCCTGCGTGGCAGCGAGAACGAGAAGGTGAAGCAGCAGGGCCACGACAAGCTCAGCACCTATGCGATCGGTCGCGATCTGGATGCGCGCACCTGGCGCAGCGTGTTCCGCCAACTGGTCGCCGCCAGCCTGCTGGAAGTGGACAGCGAGGGCCACGGCGGCCTGCGCCTGACCGACGCCAGCCGCGACGTACTGACCGGCCGCCGCCAGATCAGCATGCGCCGCGACCCGGCCAGCAGCACCAGCGGGCGCGAGCGCAGTGCGCAGCGTACCGGGCTGTCGGTACTGCCGCAGGATCTGGCGCTGTTCAACGCCCTGCGCGGCCTGCGTGCCGAACTGGCCCGCGAACAGAACGTGCCGGCGTTCGTGATCTTCCACGACAGCACCCTGCGCAACATCGCCGAACAGCGCCCGACCAGCCTGGATGCACTGGCACGGGTCGGCGGCATCGGCGGCACCAAGCTGAGCCGTTACGGCCCGCGCCTGGTCGAGATCGTGCGCGAAGAGGGCTGACGGTATCGCGTTGCCGCGCTGCGCGGCCGCCGGGCATGGTCCCAACGGCACGCGGGCGCCCCGGTAGAGCCGAGCCCACGCTCGGCTGCCCCTGCGCGAACAGCAGCCGAGCGCGGGCCCGGCTCCACCTTGGTGCAGCTCCAACCTTGAACCGGCCATTCAGCCGGAAGTGCATCCGCGCCCGCTTGCGGCTAGATTAGCGCCATGTCCCTGGCCTCGACCCTGCTTCGTGTCGTGCTCATGCTCAGCCTGTTGCTCAACGGGCTGAACGCGGCCATGGCCAGCGGTCATGAAGAAATGGGGCGGATGGCACACGCCGTCGCGGCCGCCGCAGCTGGCGGTGACGCCGACTGCCACCACCACGCCGGCATGCAGGCCGACCCGGCCCCGCAGGCCAAGGCCTCCGCCCACGACGCCCACTGCCAGATCAAGGACTGCGTGCGCAGCTGTGCCCAGCACCCGTTGCTGGTGGTGCAGCCGTTGCCGTTCATGGCCGGCCCGGCGTTGTCGCTGGCACCACAGCCGATGCCGGCCACCGGCCGTCCGGCGCCGCCGCTGCCGCCGATCTCACGCCCTCCCATCGGCTGATTCCACATGCACCGTGCGCCCTGCGCACCGTAGCCGGCCACCTGCCGGCGTCTTTACGTGTCTGGAGTCACCACCATGAATACCCGCATTCCCCCCGGTCCGGGCGCCGTGCCCATGCCGTCGCGCCGCCTGTTCGTGCAGGGCCTGGCCGCCGGCGGCGTGGTTGCCGGCATCGCCGCCGTCGGCGTACCACAGCGCGCGCTCGCCGCCGCCACGGCCACCCCGCGCCTGGCCGGCGCCCCAGCCGTGCTCAGCGACACCCGCATCGAACTGGCCATCGGCGAATCACTGGCCAACTTCACCGGCCGCACCCGCCCGGCGATCACCGTCAATGGATCGCTGCCGGCGCCGATCCTGCGCTGGCGCGAAGGCCAGACCGTGGACCTGTTCGTGCGCAACACGCTGGAACGCCACCCGACCTCGATCCACTGGCACGGCATCCTGCTGCCGGCCAACATGGACGGCGTGCCCGGCCTGAGCTTCAACGGCATCGGCCCCGGCGAGACCTACCACTACCACTTCCAGCTGAAGCAGTCGGGTACCTACTGGTACCACAGCCACTCGATGTTCCAGGAGCAGGCCGGCCTGTACGGCGCGCTGATCATCGATCCGGCCGAACCGGCGCCGTACAGGCACGACCGCGAGCACGTGATCATGCTGTCCGACTGGACCGACATGGATCCGGGTGCGCTGTTCCGGCGCATGAAGAAGCTCGCCGAGCATGACAACTACTACAAGCGCACCCTGCCTGACTTCCTGCGTGACGTGAAGCGCGGGGGCTGGTCAGCCGCGCTGTCCGACCGTGGCATGTGGGGGCGGATGCGGATGACGCCGACCGACATCTCCGACATCAACGCCCACACCTACACCTACCTGATGAACGGCACCGCCCCGGCCGGCAACTGGACAGGGCTGTTCCGCAGCGGCGAGAAGGTGCTGCTGCGTTTCATCAATGGCGCCTCGATGACCTACTTCGATGTGCGCATTCCCGGCCTGAAGATGACCGTGGTCGCCGCCGATGGCCAGTACATCCACCCGGTCAGCATCGATGAATTCCGCATCGCGCCGGCCGAGACCTACGATGTGCTGGTGGAACCGAGCGGCCAGGATGCCTACACGATCTTCTGCCAGGACATGGGCCGCACCGGCCACGCTGCCGGCACGCTGGCGGTGCGCCATGGCCTGCAGGCGCCGATTCCCGAGCGCGACCCGCGCCCGTTGCTGACGATGAGCGACATGGGCCACGACATGGGCAGTGGTGGCCACGGCGGCCACGACATGACCGCGATGAAGGGCATGGAAGGCGGCTGCGGCGCCAGCATGGGCCACGGTGCGCATGGCGGCGGTGATGCCGCCAGCAAGGCGCCAAAGCACCCGCCCAGCGAGCGCAACAACCCGCTGGTGGACATGCAGAGCTCGGCGACCGAACCGAAGCTGGACGACCCCGGCATCGGCCTGCGCGACAACGGCCGCCAGGTGCTGACCTATGGCGCGATGCGCAGCCTGTTCGAGGACCCCGATGGCCGCGAGCCCAGCCGTGAGATCGAACTGCACCTGACCGGGCACATGGAGAAATTCTCCTGGTCGTTCGATGGCATTCCGTTCGCCAGCGCCGAACCGCTGCGGCTGAACTACGGCGAGCGCATGCGCATCGTGCTGGTCAACGACACCATGATGCAGCACCCGATCCACCTGCATGGCGTGTGGAGCGATCTGGAGAACGCGCAGGAGGAATTCCAGGTGCGCAAGCACACCATCGACATGCCGCCCGGCACCCGCCGCAGCTACCGCGTGCGCGCCGATGCGCTCGGCCGCTGGGCCTACCACTGCCATCTGCTGTACCACATGGAAGCGGGCATGATGCGCGAAGTGAGGATCGAAGAATGAGCCGCTCACTGCTTTCCCCCAGCCTGCTGGCCCTGGGCCTGGCCGCCGCATTGCCGGTGTTCGCGCAGTCGCACGCCGGGCATGACATGGCCGCGATGGATCCGCCCGCAAAGACCGCCAACGCGCCGGTCGAACAGGCCGATCATTCGAAGATGGACCATTCGAAGATGGATTCGGGCGCCACAGATCATGCCGGCATGGATCACTCGAAGATGGACCATGGCGCGATGCAACCGGCGGCGATGGACCATTCGCAGATGGACCACGGGGCAATGGGCCATGCCACGCCCGCGCCCACCGAACCGCGCGCCCGCATCCCGGTGCCGACCGATGCCGACCGCGCTGCCGCATTCCCACCGATCGCGCACGGTGCGATGGAGCATGCGCCGGAGATCAACAGCCTGCTGCTGATCGACCGCCTCGAACATTGGGACGGCAAGAGCAGCAATGGCCAGGCCTGGGAGGCCACCGGCTGGATCGGTGGCAACATCAACCGCCTGTGGCTGCGCACCGATGGCGAACGCAGCCGCGGCCGCACCGAGTCATCGTCGCTGGAAGCACTGTATGGCCGCAGCGTGTCGCCGTGGTGGGACGTGCTGGTCGGCGTGCGCCAGGACTTCCGCCCGGCCGACTCGCGCACGTGGGCGGCCATCGGCATCCAGGGGCTGGCACCGTACAAGTTCGAGAGCTCGGCCACGCTGTATATGGGTTCCGGCGGCCAGGTGCTGGCCAAGGCCGAGGTCGAGTACGACGTGCTGCTGACCAACCGCCTGATCCTGCAGCCGCTGCTGGAAGCCACCGTCGCTGCCAGGGATGAACCGGAGTACGGCATTGGTCGCGGACTGAACAAGGTCGAAGCCGGGCTGCGCCTGCGCTATGAGTTCAGCCGCCGTTTTGCGCCATACATCGGCATCAGCCACGAGCGCACGTTTGGCGACACCGCCGACTACGCCGGTGACCACGCGCGCGACACACGCTGGGTGGCCGGCGTGCGCATGTGGTTCTGAGCAGCGGCTCGTGCGCAATGGCCAGCCCCGGCAGCCGCCGGGGCCGGCTACACTGCGCCACGTTCCAGTGCAGGCACCGCCATGTCGTTGCAGATCCGCCGCGCCACCCTTGCCGATGTCGATGCCCTGTCGGCGATCGCCATCACCACCTACACCGAAACCTGGGGCGACTCGTACCCCGCGCAGGAGCTGCATGATTTCCTGCAGGCGCACTACAGCAGCGAACCGCAGCGCACTGAACTGTCCGACCCACGCAGTGCCATCTGGCTGCTGATGGACGGCGACGCCGTGGTCGGCTACCTGGCCGCCGGTGCCAACACCCTGCCGCATGCCGATGCACGCGAGGGCGACATCGAACTGAAGCGGTTCTACATCCTGGCCGCACACCAGAACGGCGGCCATGGTGCACGCCTGATGGACGCGTTCATGGCCTGGCTGGACCAGCCGCGGCGCCGCACCCTGTGGGTGGGCGTATGGGAAGAAAACTTCGGCGCGCAGCGCTTCTACGCGCGCTATGGCTGCAGCAAGGTCGGCGAGTACGACTTCATCGTCGGTGATACCCACGACCGCGAGTTCATCCTGCGGCGGCCGTGATCATGCAGCCCATGTAGCGTCGAGCCATGCTTGGCCAGGGGCCGCAATATCCAGTCGAGCATGGCTCGACGCTACAAACTAGAAATCGAACAGTTCCGACAGGAAGCTGTCCTTCTTCTTTTTCTTGTAGCCCTGGCCCCGGTTGTCCTCGTAGCGCTGGCCGAGGTGGCGGGTATCACGGTGCATCACCGGTGGCGGCGACGCCGGCTGAGCCAGCACGGGCGCTGGCGGCGGTACGGCCGCACCGGCGCCTGCGCGCTCGATGATCTTGTCCAGCTCACCACGATCCAGCCACACGCCGCGGCAACTTGGGCAGTAATCGATCTCGATGCCGTGGCGTTCGGCCATCTGCAGCGTCTGGGTCTTGCACACGGGGCACAGCATCGGTATTGCTCCTGTCGGTCTGGTTTCGACTGTACCTGCACCGCGATGACTGTGCGGCAACGCGTGACCGATGGCACAGGGACTTCCGGCGCGTGCCCACACGCGTACCGCGCGGCACACTGCGCCCTTGTCCCGCAGGGAATGCGTACATGACCGTGTTGTCCCGCCTGCCCACCACCGCGCGCCTGTTGCTGGTGCTGCTGGGTGTCGGCCTTGGCCTGAACCTGCGGGATATCGCCGCGGCCATCGGCACACCGGTTCCCGCACTGCCCATCCCCTATGGCGGCAGCCTGTTGGACAACGCGCTGGCGGTACTGGTGGCACTGCTGCTGGCCGCGCTGCTGCGGCCCCGTGACATGGGCCTGATGGCCAGCTTGGGACTGCGCGGAAACGGCTGGGGCGGCCCGTTGTGGGTGCTGCTGGCCAGCCTGCCCTGCTGGCTGGGACTGGCGCTGCTCGGAACTCCGAACACGGCGCTGACTGCGCTGGATGCCACGATGCTGGCCGCGCTGTTCCCGCTGGCCGAGGAAGTGCTGTTCCGTGGCCTCGGCTTCGTGCTGCTGGTGAAGATCGTGCGCGGTCCGTGGCCGTTGCTCGCGCTGCCGCAGGCACTGCTGTTCGGCATGGTGCACTGGCTCGGCTTCGGCGGGTTCGACGGCGGCGGCATCGCACTGTTCATTGGCGCGGTGATCGCGCTGGGCGGCTTCATCTTCGCCTGGCTCGACCACCTCGACGGCGACACCCTGTGGTGCGGCCTGATCCTGCATGTTTCGATGAACCTGGCCTGGAATGTGTTCAGCCTCGATGACGCCATCGCATTGGGTTGGCAGGCCACCGGCCTGCGCATCGGCACCGCCCTGCTCGCAGTGGCGGTGCTGGCCTGGCACGTGCGGCTCAGGCGCCAGAGAGGCCTGTAACGCCCGCTTAGCTTGCCGTGCACGTCGGGATCACTACCGGCTTGCGCATACTTGCGCGCCTTTTCACCGTTGCTGTCCGGAGTTGTCGCGTCATGTTGCTGTCCAAGCGCCACGTTGAACCCCGCGTCCTGCTCATCGAGGACGCCGAGGAAACCCGCGAGCTGAGCCGACTGGCGCTGGAAAGCCAGGCCTGCCACGTAGTGGGCGTGAGCTCTGCCGAAGCGGCGCTGGGCCTGCTGGCGGCCGGTGAGCGTTTCGACCTGCTGTTCACCGACGTCAATCTGGGTGCGATCAGTGGCATTGAAGCCGCCAACCGGGTCCGCAGCCTGTATCCCCAGCTGCCGATCCTGGTGACGTCGGGCATGGACCAGCACCAGGTGCTGCCGCAGCTCCGCGACGGCATCCATTTCCTGCCCAAACCCTACAACATGAGCGAGCTGCTCGACGCGATCCGGCTGTGCTTCCGGCACGCCGATGTGGGCGTATTGACCGGGCCGGACGCACAGGCGGCCTGAGGCACTCATCAACCGCTGCTGTACGGCCCGGTACCCGGGAACACCTTCAGCAGCGCGCGGGTGATCATGTCCGGGTAGACGGTGAAATGGTCCTCGCCGTCGATCACCATGTTCTCCACCTTCAATGATCGCCCGCTGCTGCGCAGCTGCTCGGCGAACTCGGCGTTGTGGCGCAGCATGTCGTTGCGGGTGAAATAGCGCGGCTCCGGCTTGACCGTTTCGAAGCTGCCGATCGACAGCACCACCGTGGTCGGCTGCGCAGGCGCCTTGGCTTCGGCCAACATGCGCGGCACCCGATGGTTGTCGAACCACAGCGACGGGCTGGACAGGATGTAGCTGCGGAACATGTCCGGGCGCGTGGTCAGCACGTAGGCGCCGAACAGGCCGCCATAGGAATGACCGGCATAGGCTCGCCGCGCCGGATCGGTGCGGTAGCGCGCATCGATCAGCGGCAGTACGCGCTCGGCGAGGAAGTCGCGGTAATGCGCGGCGCCGCCGTAGCTGACGTCGTCGCTATAGTCACGCGGATCGGTGCGCGCCGGATCGCTCGGCGTGTAATCCCGCGAGCGGCTCTGCCTGGAGGTCAGGCCTTCCTGCGGCGGCAGCCCGACCAGGATGAAATCCTCGATGTTGACGCCCTTCTGCCCGACCAGGTTGCGCACGCTGCGCACCAGCGGGAAGCTGTACAGCGCATCGGTCACGTACAGCACCGGATAGTGCTTTTCCGGATGTGCGGCGTAGTCGGCCGGCAACGCCACCCAGATCGGGTAATCGCGTCCCACCGGGTCGTGCACGCGCAGCGCCTCGGTATCCGGCAGCACCACGCCCTGCGCGGCGGTGGCCGCGCTTTCCTTCGCTTCATCCAGAGTTGCCGGTGGCGCCACCGACATCGCACAGCCCCCCATGGCCAGGCAGGCCGCCACACTCCATCCACGCACACGCTGCATCCACACTCTCCCGTTGCGGGCGACGTACCCGGGTGGCGTCGCTACCGCATCCTCACACGTCGCGCGGCGCCGCGCCACGCGCGGTCAGGGCGAGGCCGGCGGCGGCGCCGGGAACAGTGTGCGCAGCGCCTGCAATGCGGCCGGGTGGTAGAAGGTCGCGTGGGTTTCCTCCGGCAGCGGCAGGTACTTCACTAGCGGCGACGGCGAGGCCTGCTGCAGCAGCGCGGCCAGTCGTGCCGCGGAGGCGGCCAGTTCCGGTTGCCCGCTGCTGGCCAGGAACACGTGCGGCTGTGCACGCGTCACCGCCGGCAGCTGCCGGGATGCTCCGGCCAGCATCGCACCACGGTTCCACCACAGGCTGGGGTCCAGCGCGATATAGCTGTTGAACAGCGTCGGCTCCTGCAGCAGCGTCTCGACCACGAACAGGCCAGCCAGCGACTCACCGATCAGCGCACGCTCGTCTGTGGTCGGGTAGCGCTGGCGTACCTGCGGCATCAGTTCATCGCGCAGGAAGCTGCGGTAGGCCGCCGAGCCACCGATGCGTGGCGCGATCTTCTGGTCCTGCGGGTCGCTGCTGGGGCCGGTCATGTCGCGGCGGCGCTCGGTATTCTCGATGCCGACCAGCAGGAACGGACGCATGCTGCCATTGCCGGTCAGCACCTGCACCAGCCCTGCCACATGCAGGAAATCCTCGCCGATGCCGCCATCGGCCATGTACAGCACCGGCAGCGGCGCCTTCGGATCCAGGCCCCAGGGCTGCGGACGATAGACATTGATGCGGCGGGTCTCGCCCAGTGCCTTCGACTGCACGGTGAAGGTCTCGCCGATCACCAGTGGTGCGGCCGCAGCGGTCAATGCCGGCGGTGCTGCCGGCACGGTAGGAACAGCTGCGAGGCCCGGCCCTGCGGCGGCCAGCAGGATCAGGGCGGAGAGAGCGACGACGCGCATGCGAACTTCCATTTTCGAGAGGACGGCCAGCATAACTGCGCCGGCGCCCTCAACGGCGATCCAGTTCGATCACGGCCTGGCAGGCACGGAGCTGGTCGTCGGCATCGCGTCCGATTCGAACAAGCGCTGCCGCAACCTCTGCTCGTAACTGGGCGCCCGCATCACGTTCGCCGGTGCGGGCGGCGGCTTCGGACAGACGGCCGGTATGGCACGCGGCGAGGTCGTCGCGCAGGCGGAGAGTGCCAGCGCGCAGGGCAGCCACCACATCGGCATCCACCTCGGCCGCGCGCTCACGATCCTGTTCATGTTGTTCCCCCAGTGAGGCCATCGCCTCGCTCCGTTCTTCCTGATCCCGGCGCAACCGCCGTTCGGACTGCACCGCGCCGGCCTGTTGCTCCGCATCGGCACGCGCCATCGCGAGGTCGCTGCGATCACCGCGCCAACGCCAGCCAGTCATGAACATCAGCAACGACCACAGCAGCAGCGACGCCATCACCACCAGCATGCGCGGCATGGGTCACTGCTCCGCCAGGCAACGCGCATGGCGCTGCTGCTGGCGCTCCCACACTCCCCAGCACACGGTGTTGGGGCGGCCGTCGATGCGGGTTGAACAGTCGTAGCCCCCTGCCCGCCTCCACAGCAGCAAGGCATCGCAGGCCTGGTGATACTCACCCTGCAGCAGATGCCGGCGCATCGACGACGCGCGCCAGTTGCCGATGCCGTACTGGTAGAGGAAATCGACATAGACGTCGTACTCGCCCTGGCTGAGCGCCACACCGGGCAGCGACGCGCGGAACTGCCCTTCCTCCCTTGCCAGATGAGCCTGCACGGCATGCAGCGCGCGTACCGGCGTGGTGCGGTCGCCCAGCCTCACCGGCGTGCCATCCTCGCGAACGGTCGAGCCGAAGCCATAGGTGGGTCGGTCATTGCGCGTTGGCACCACTGCGGCGTCGGTGTATCCCTCGCGGTCAACGATGGCGATCAGGCCCGCAGCACTCAGCGCAAGCGCGGCGACCAGGCTGCGTACCGGCAATGTACTGCCGGGCCGGCTCATTCGCGCTCCCTGCGGCGCCATTCGCGCAGCCAGCGCCAGCCCAGATAGGCAATCTGCGCCGCCAGGTAGATGATGGTGAGGACCACGACCAGGCGGTCCAGGGTGATGCCGGCTGCAAGCGCACCGGCGACGGTAACCGGCGGCGCCGACTTGATGGCCGCCGCGCCGGCCGTGCTGATGATTTCTTCTTTCATGATGGGTCCTGGAGGGAATGCAGGCCGCGTCGCATCGACGTGGCCCGAAGGGGTGCCCGCCCCGCTGCCGGCTCGGCACGAGGGTTGTTCCGGTCGGGAGGCGGGCGGAAGATCGGTTCCGCCGCTCATGCGGCCTGGGCGATGCCCTCCATCCAGCCACGTACGCGCTGGAAGCCAAGTTCGACCAGGTTGAGGTAATGCCGGTTGGATACCGGCCGCTGCCCGCTGTTGGCCAGCAGCAGATTCGCCGTTTCGAATCGTTCGACCTTGCGTCGGCCACGCCCGCAGTAGTAGCCGCGCAGCGCACAGGCCATCGCCACGTTGTCACGCGCGACCGCCGTGATGATGTCTTCGATCTGCTGCGCCAGCTGATCGGTTTCCAGAGGCTTGTAGCCCTGGGCCCGCCCCGGCATGTCACCACGATGCTCGATCAGCACCGCCAGCAGGTTGCGCGACTGGAAGCCGAGGTATTCGCAGTCGCGATGCAGCGCATATTCGCCGCCCCAGTGCTCCAGGCGGCTGCGGACATACTCACCGAACGTATCAAGCTGCATGGGTGGCTTCTCCTTTGACGGGCGACGGGGCCGGACCGAACACATCCGGGCGCAGGGATTCGCGGCGCACGGCGCCCGCAGTGGCCAGCTCGATGCGCCGGCACAGGCGCGCGCCGGGCAGCTTGTGGCCGCGGGCGATCATGTAGAGGGTCCGCAGCGCGCAACCGGTCTGGTGGGCCAGGCGGCGCATGACGGGACAGCTGGGGGTGCCGTAGCCCCCTTGGGAGATGGCGTAGTCGATGAGGTTCATGGGCCACACATTACTGCCACGGTAATGGATAGTCAATACCGTTTTGGTCATTTGCTGGATTGGTAATGCAGCGCACCATCTACAGATGGACGCCAGTACCGCTCGCACCCTCAACATGCGCCTCCGCGTGGCCGCCGCCGGCGGCCCGGCCGAGTGGGCCCGCCTGTACGGTGGCACCCGCTGGGCCCAGCCCCAGGTCAGCCAGTGGATTTCCGAGAGCAACCCGAAGAGCATCGGCCATCGGCTTGCGCGCGATCTTGAATCAGTGATGCAGCTTCCACATGGAACGCTGGATCGCGTCGATCAGGACGGAGACGTGTCGCTTCAGTCTCAATCTACGGGACTGGATTTCGAGAAAATGAGCGCTGCGGTCAAGGTGCTTTCGCACTACCTGGAGCTGGTCGGCGATCCACCGGAATGGATCTACGATCCCGTGCTGCTGGAGACCGCATTCATGGTCGTGGACGAGTTCGGTCAGCCCTCTGCACCGGACAATGTGCTCGACCTGACGAAGCTTCTGGCAAGACGGATCAGGGAGGCAAAGGATGACTCACACGCGACTCGAGGAGCTCGCACAGCGGTTGGCCGCTAGGACCCAGGAACTGCGCGGCGAGCGCACCCCGGCGCCGGCATTGCGGGTGGTGGCGGGAGACGCACATGTGGTCCGCGGGGAGAGGCGCATGGACGCGATCATGCGCGAGTGGCATTGCCGCATGATCCGCAACGTACGCCGACGCTGGGGCGAACCCATGCAGCATGTGATCGATCAGGCATGTTGCGGTGTGGTCAACATCGAGCAGCTCGCCGACGACGCACTGATCCAGTTGCACAAGGACATGGAGCGCGCGGAGGAGTGCATCCGCGAGGGCATTTCCTTCCACGATGCCGGGCTGTTGCGCGCGCATTACGGCTGACAGCGTCCCTGGCCGGCCGGAAACGGCCGGTTCTGATGAGATCAATTACCTGAAATTACCAATATTTTTACCTTAAAGGTAATTTTTTAAGGTGAGCGACGCGGGGGCAGCAGCGACGGAAGCGGGTGCGCGGAGCGCCGCTTCCCCGCACCCGCTGCCAGCGGGCGCCGGGGAGTCGATAGCACCTGCAACACCGCATCGTTGCAGCGGCGCTTCCCCCATTGCGGAAGTGCTTTGAAGGAAGCAACAAAAAAGGCGCCCCTTGGGCGCCTTGATCGTCAATGCAATGGTGGGCCGTGAAGGATTCGAACCTTCGACCAAAAGATTAAAAGTCTTCTGCTCTACCGACTGAGCTAACGGCCCGATGCATCGCCCGGCCTTTCGGCGGGGTCCGCATTCTACCCTACTTTGCCGGGTCGCGCGAAGTACAGGGGTGTTGCGTGTCCCGGTCAGCGGCCGGCACTACCCGGTCGGGTCAGCCCGCTTAAACCTTCCGGGCCTTCCACGCATCCCATCCATGTTCACCACCCGGAGCCACGGATGCGCCTCACCTGCTGTCTGATCGCCATCCTGCTGTTGCCCTGCACAGCAGTGGCCTCGCCGTCCCAGGTCGTCACTGACGACATCGCCCGCTTCTGGGCCACCTATGACGCGGTGCGCGCCGAACCTGATGCCGAACGCCGCGTGGTGCTGGTCCAGCAACGCTACATCGATCCCGGCAGCCCCGGACTGCATGCACTGATGCAGGTCCGCAACTACACGGCCCGCGAATACGCCGAGGCCATGCAGTCATGGCCACGCTTCTGGACTTCGGTACGGCCGTTGACTGCGAACGCGCAGCAGGCCAGCGCCACGCTGGACCGGGACCTGGACGCGTTCCGCGCGCTCTACCCTGCACTGCGTCCGGCCACCATCACCTACGCGATGGGCGTGCTGCGTACCGGCGGCACCACGTTGGGCGACAAGGTGTTGATCGGGGCGGAGATGGCGCTGGGCGATGAGCGCGTGGACGTAAGCGAGCTGCCCGAGCCGATGCGCGGCCGCCTGCGGATCTTCTACGACAGCCTCCCCGGTGCGAACAACGCGCAGAACAACCTGCACGAGTACGTGCATACCCAGCAGCGCGAGACCACTGGCAGCCTGGCCCAGTACGCAGTACGCGAAGGCGTGGCCGAATACGTGGCAGAGCGCATCAGCGGTCGCCGTCCGGCACTGCCGCTGTACGCCTATGGGCCCGCGCACGAGGCACAAATCCGCACGCGCTTCCTTGCCGAGATGCACGGTGACAGCCTGGACAACTGGCTGTACAACAGCGCGCGCAATCCGTTCGGGGTGAGTGATCTGGGCTACTACGCCGGATACCGCATCGCGCAGGAGTACATGCGCCAACAGACCGACGAGGGGGCCGCCATCGCGCGGATGATCGAACTGGACTACGCCGATCCGGACGCGGTGCGCGGCTTCATCGAGGCATCGGGATGGTTGCAGGCCCGGTAGGTCAAGGAGTGCGAACCAACGGTTCGCACCCACCGAGAGGGGGGCGGGCGCACCCACCGAGAGGGGGCGGCTTGCACCCACCAAGAAGGGGCGGTTCGCACCTGCAGTGAAGCCGGCCAGCGGCCGGCTCTACCAGACGCGGTCAGGCGTACAGCGTGGGGTCGGGCACGCCGGCCTCGGCAAAGCCCTGCGCGCGCAGGCGGCAGGCATCGCAATGACCGCAGGCGGCGCCGTGAGCGTCGGCGTTGTAGCAGGACACGGTCAGGCCGAAGTCCACGCCCAGGCGCACGCCTTCGCTGACGATCTGGCCCTTGCTGAGGAACTGCAGCGGTGCGTGCACCTTGATGCCCGCACCTTCCACGCCCGACTTGGTGGCCAGGTTGGCCAGCGCCTGGAACGCCGCCACGAACTCGGGGCGGCAGTCCGGGTAGCCGGAGTAATCCACGGCGTTGACGCCGCAGAAGATGTCGTTGGCGCCAAGCACTTCGGCCCAGCCCAGGGCCAGCGACAGCATGATGGTGTTGCGCGCCGGCACGTAGGTGACCGGAATGCCGGCACCGCCGGCCTCCGGCACGTCGATGTCGTCGGTCAGTGCCGAGCCGCCGATGCTGCGCAGGTCCACGTCCACGGTCTTGTGTGCGACCACGCCCTGGGCCTTGGCCACGCGGGCGGCAGCGTCCAGTTCGGAGGTATGGCGCTGGCCATAGCGCACGCTCAGGGCATGCACGGCGAAGCCCTGTTCCTGGGCCATGGCGATGACGGCGGCTGAATCCATGCCGCCGGAGAGAAGCACGACTGCCTTCTTCATGGGAAAAACATCCGGTTGGGAGGGGAAAGCCAGCACGCTGTCCCGCGCCGGAGTTACATCAGGGAACGCTGCGCCGGCTCATCGGCCCGGCTCGTCGTTCCACAGGATTTTATGCAACTGCATCTGGAAGCGCACCGGCAGCCGGTCTTCGACAATCCAGTCGGCCAGCTGCCGCGCGGTGATCTCGCCCTTGCTGGGCGAGAAGAACACGGTGCAGCGCTGCACCAGGCCGTGCTCGGCGACCATCGCCTTGGCCCAGTCGTAGTCCTCGCGGTTGCAGATGACGAACTTGATCTGGTCGCGGGCGGTCAGCAGCGGCAGGTTTTCCAGGCGGTTGCGGGCGGCTTCGGCCGAACCCGGCGTCTTGATGTCGACGACGCGCGACACCCGCGGGTCCACCGCGCTGACGTCCAGCGCACCGGAAGTTTCCAGCGAGACGTCCATGCCGGCATCGCACAGCTTTTCCAACAGCACCAGGCAGCGCTTCTGCGCCAACGGCTCGCCACCGGTCACGCAGACGTGGCGCACGCCCTGGGCCAGCACCTCGGCCACGATGTCGTCGATATCCCACCAGGTGCCGCCGTGGAAGGCATAGGCGGTGTCGCAGTACTGGCAACGCAGCGGGCAGCCGGTCAGGCGCACGAACACGGTTGGCCAGCCGGCGGTATCGGCTTCGCCCTGCAGCGAGGTGAAGATCTCGGTGATCTTCAGGCGTGGCAGGGGCGACTGCACGATCTCACTGGGCGTGGCGGCGGCGCTGGACGGAGTAACGGCGGTCATGGCGGGTACTTCTTGGTGGGACACGTGGCGGGTGGGCTACCGTGGCCGGTAACGAACGCAGCCGAGCATGGCTCGGCTCTACGAAAACAACCGGGCAGACAGGGCCCGGCGCTGCCGGATCCGGGCGGGGTTGCCGAACCGGAAACGAAAGCAGCCGAGCGTGGGCTCGGCTCTACAGGACACCTATTGTACGCCGGGTCAGCGGATCTGCTTGCCGAGGCGGATGGACTGCAGACGGTCCTGCGCGGTGCGCGCGGCGTCCGAGCCGGGGTACTGCGCCACGACGGCCTCCAGCGTCTGCTGGGCCTGGTCGACCTTGCCCTCGCCATACTGCGAGAGGCCGACCTTGAGCAGGCCGCCGGCGGCCTTGTCGTGGGTCGGATAGCGCGAGAGCAGTTCGCGGAACTGGGTCTCGGCCATCGGGAAGTTGCGGGTGGCGTAGTAGCTCTCGCCCAGCCAGTACAGCGCGTTCGGCGCATAGACGCCGTTCGGGTACAGCTGCAGGAAGCTCAGGAACAACTGCGCCGAATCATCGTACTTGCCGGCCTTCAGCGAATCGAAGGCGACGTTGTAGGAGGTGCGCTCGTCGCCGGTGGCGGCAAGACTGCCGGCATCACCGTGGACGGAAGGCGGCCGCTCGGAAGTGGCCGCCGCTGCGGGTTTTGCCGGGGCCGGTGCGGCCTTCGGCGCGCTCGCCGGAACGGGCGGCAGGGCCGGGGCGGCATTGCCCCCTTCCAACCGGTTCAGGCGGCTGTCCAGATCCAGGTACTGGTCCTGGGCGGACTGCTTGAGCTGGGCGTTGTCGTGCTGCAACTGCTCGATCGAGGCCTGCAGGCTGGTGACCTGCTGCCGCAGCTGATTGATCTGGTTCAACAGGTCCTGGTTGGCGCTGTTGTTGTACATCTGCTGCTCGAGCGCGCCGACACGGTCGGCCAGGCTCTGTCGCTGTGCATGCGCCGGTGCGGCAGCCACGAGGGCTGCCGCAACGACCAGCATCAGTTTGATGCCAATGCGCATGGATTACTGCGCGGTGTAGACGATTTCGACGCGACGGTTCTGCGACCAGCAGGACTCGTTCGACTCGGTGCAGACCGGACGCTCTTCACCGTAGGACACGACGGTCAGCTGCGAAGCCGAGCCACCGTTGGCCTGCAGGGCCGAGTTGACGCCGTTGCCACGACGCTCACCCAGGGCCTGGTTGTACGCGCGCGAACCGCGTTCGTCGGTGTGGCCCTGCAGGGTGATGCGCGAGGACGGACGGTCACGCAGGTACTTGGCGTGGCAAGCCATGATGGCCTGGAATTCCGGCTTCACGTCTTCCTTGTCCAGGTCGAAGTAGACAACGCGCTGGCGCAGGCAAGCGTCGGTGTCCAGGTCGCCCGGGCCGTACAGGCCGGAGGTCGACGGACCGGTCGGGGTGGTGGTGGAGGTGCCGGTGTCGACCGGGGTTGCCGGCTCTTCCTTCACCTTCTTCGAGCAACCGGCCAGGACGGCCACAGACAGCAGGGAAACAAGCAGAACGCGGGTGGACTTGTTCATGGCGATACCTTTGTGGCTCCTAGGCCGATGAGGGGTTCAAGACAGCGAAAATATTAACACTCTTTTAGCGCTGGGTACGGTATGGGGACCATGCCGGTTCGCGCACATCTCCGTCAGCCAGAACCAACCGCTGGCGCACGCGCGCATCGGCGGAAACGGCGTACAGCACACCACGGCCACCCTCGCGGGCGGCGTACAACACCATGCTTGCGTTGGGCGCAAAGCTCGGAGATTCATCCAGCGAACCCGGGGACAGCGTGCTCCAGCGGGGCGAACCCAGCGAGCTGTCCATCATCGCGATCTTGTAGCTGTTGCCCGAGCCCTGCGCAACGGCGATCTTCTTGCCGTCGTAGGACACCGAGGGCTTGGCATTGTAGTTGCCCTGGAAGGTCACGCGCTCGGCACTGCCGCCACCGGCGCCGACCTTGTAGACCTGCGGGCGGCCGCCGCGGTCGGAGGTGAAGTACACCGCGCTGCCATCCGGCGCCCAGGTCGGCTCGGTGTCGATGGCGAAGTGGTTGGTCAGCTGGGTCAGCTGCTTGCTGCCCAGGTCCATCACGTAGATTTCCGGGTTGCCCGAACGCGACAGGGTCAGGGCCAGCTTGCGGCCATCGGGTGAGAACGCCGGGGCGCTGTTGATGCCGCGGAAGCTGGTGACCAGTTCGCGCGCACCGGTGCCGATGTTCTGGATGTAGATCGCCGAATTGCCACGCTCGAAGCTGACGTAGGCCAGCTTGCTGCCATCCGGGCTCCACGACGGCGACAGCAGCGGCTCGGCCGAACGCACGATGGTCTGCGGGTTGTAGCCGTCGGAGTCGGCCACCATCAGCGCATAGCGCATGGCATCGCCCTTGCCGCTGGCGGTCACGTAGGCGATGCGGGTCCAGAAGGCGCCGCGCACGCCGGTGATCTTCTCGTAGATGGCGTCGGCCATCTGGTGGGCGACGTCGCGCATGGCGTTGCCACGGGCGGTCATCGCCAGGCCCAGCAGGCGCTCGCCCTTGGGCACGTCGAACAGTTCGTACTCGACGCGGTAGGCACCGGCACCGGCATCGAGCACGCGGCCGACCACGATGTAGTTCTGCTTCAGCGCGCGCCAGGTGGCGAACTGGATGTCACCGCCACGCACGGGCTTCTCGACGATCTGCGCTTCCGGCAGCGTGCGGAACTGGCCCGAACGCTCCAGGTCGGCGCGGACCACGCCGGCGACGTCGGTCTGCGGAGCGGCCGACGAACCCTGGTAGGGCATCGGCACGATGGTGATCGGCAGGGCGGAGGCATTGCCGCCGATGATGTCGATATCCAGCCCCTTCTGCTGCGCGACGGCAGCAAAGGGCAGCAACAGGGCCGCAAACACGGCAAGCCAGCGAGGCATCTTTTTCATGGAGCGCTCAATAGGGGGAAACCGGAACGAGGGATAACAAAGCGGGAGTGAACCGCTTCGCAATCATGAACCAAGGGTACGTGAATTCCGGGTCAGTTCCAGCCCGTCCTCTCACGCACCGTTAACGTCGTGGCTAACATCGCACCTGCCTGCCCCGGTCACGCCGCCCCTCGGGGCGGTGTTCGACAGCAGCCTGCAGCCTGCCCGGCCGAAACCGAGCACGCCAGAGGCAAGCGCGACATCCGTGGGCAGGAGTGGCCCGAGGCCACCCCTGCCCTGCCCGCCTCAGCGATCCTGGGCGGTAAAGGTGAAGTTGAGCGTACGCGCGAACACCGACTCGAAGCCGCGGTACGGCAGTGGCTGCGCATTGAGCACCGCGGCCTCGATCGAACGCTTGCCGGCCTCGTCATAGGGGCAGTTCGGGCTGACCTTGGCCTGCATCACCGTGCCGCCCGGAATCTGGGTGATGGTGATCTGGCAACGCTGGCCCAGCGGCACCGTATCCGGGCGCACCCACTGCGACAGCACCTTGGCCTGGATCGCTGCGGCGTACTTGGCTGAAAGATCGTCGCTGTTGCCACCACCACCGGCCGCCGGCTGGGAAGCGCCGCTGGAGCCGGCAGCGGCACTGCCTGCGGCATTGCGCGCGGCGGCGACCTCGCGCAGCTTCCGCTCGGCCAGCTTGGCTTCCTTCTCGGCCTGCTCGCGGCGGGCACGGATCTCGGCGATCTTCTTCTGCTTCTCGGCCTCGGCCTTGTCAGCCGCGACGCGCTCCTGCTCGGCCTGCTTCTTCTTCTCGTCCGCTTCCTGCTGCTTGGCCAGGCGCAGCTTCTGCTCCGCTTCTTCCTGGCGCTTGCGTTCGGTCAGGTCGATCTGCTCCTGGCGGCGCTTGGCTTCCTGTTCCTGCTTGGCCTTCTCCTGCGAGATGGCCAGTGCGCTCACCGCTTCCTGGTCCTTGGTGTCCGGCTGCGCAACACGCTCCTGCGCCTGTTGCTGCTGGGGCGTGGGCGCGTCCTGCGGGCGCGGCTCGGGAATCGGCTGCGGCGGCGGAATGGTGTCTTCCGGCACCGGGATCGGCTCGGCGACCGGCGGCGGCAGGTCCTCCAGCTTCTCCGACTGGCGCAGCGCCTGGCGTGCGGCGGACGCCTCGGAGGCGGACAGCGCCAGGCTGGCCTCGACCGAGGGGTCGCCAGCGGCGGCATCGGTGTTGCGCTGGGGCGACCACAGCCAGGCCACGATGAAGACCAGCGCGACCAGCAGGTGCACCAGCAAAGCCAGCGCCAGGGGCAGACCCCAGCCGGGTTCGCGCTGATGCGGGGGTGGCAGGGCGTCAGCGTGCATCGGTGGCCAGGCCTACCTTGTCTACCTTGGCGCGCTTGATCACGTCCATCGCGGCAATGACCTTCTCATAGGCCACGGCGCGGTCGGCGGCGACGATCACGCGCACGCCCTTGTCCTGGGCGGCGATGCCGGCCAGGCGGCCTTCCAGTTCCTCGGCCGACACGGCGGCCGGCTCCTTGGCGTCGGGCAGCTTCAGGCTGAGCTGGCCGTCCTGGCGCACCGAGACGATCACCGGGTCCTGCTTGCTCTCCAGCGCCTTGGCGTTGGACTGCGGCAGGTCGACGTCGAAGCTCAGGGTGAGCAGCGGTGCGGTGACCATGAAGATGATCAGCAGCACCAGCATGACGTCGATGTAGGGAACGACGTTGATTTCCGATTTCAGCTTGCGGCGCTTGCGGCGACCGATGGCAGCGGACATGGCTTGGACTCCCGGGTCAGGCGCTTACTCGTCGCCAGCGCTCTGGCGCTGCAGGATGGAGCTGAACTCTTCGGCGAAGGTCTCGAACCGCACCGACATGCGCTCCACGCGGGTGGTGAAGCGGTTGTAGGCCCACACCGCCGGGATCGCCACGAACAGGCCGATGGCGGTGGCGAACAGTGCCTCGGAGATGCCCGGCGCGACGGCGGCGATACCGGCCTGGGCACCGCTGCTGATCATGTCGTGCATGGTCACCATGATGCCGAACACGGTACCGACCAGGCCCACGTACGGGGCAGTCGAGCCGATGTTGGCCAGCAGCTCCAGGTTGCGCTCGAGCTGGTCCACTTCGCGGGTATAGGTGGTGCGCATCGCGCGCTGCGCGCCTTCAAGCTGCGCACGGCCATCCAGCCGGCGCTTGTCGCGCAGGCGGGTGTACTCGCGGAAACCGGCTTCGAAGATGGCTTCCAGGCCGGTCACGCTGCGGCTGCGGTCGGTGGCTGCGCTGTACAGCTTGCCCAGGTCGGCGCCGGACCAGAAACGGTTCTCGAACTCGTCGGCTTCGCGGGTGGCCTGCTTGAACACGCGGGCCTTGCGGAAAATGATCACCCAGCTGACGAACGAGCCGACCAGCAGCAGCAGCACGATGATCTTCACCGGCAGGCTGGCCTTGGCCATCAGTTCGAGGTAGTTGATGCCGCCGCCGGTGGTGGCCTGGGCAAGGGTCTGTGTCGCGGCGTTGCTGACGTCGGCCGGCAGTGCCTCGGTGACCGTGGCCTGCAGGGCCAGGAGCGTTGCGATCATCCGTTGTTCCTCAATGTTCGGATTCGGGGTGGAGGTGGGGTTGCAGCACGGCAAGGACGGCATCGTCCATGCCACGAGGGCGGAAACTGGCCGCTTCCAGTGCGGCGATGCGGACCTGCGCGGACAGCAGCAGCTCGCCGTCGCGCAGGATCTGCTGGTCGAAGACCATGCTGGCCTTCTTCAGCTGGACCAGGCGGGCAGTCACCTGCAGGGTGTCATCCAGCCGTGCCGGCCTGATGAAATCCATCTGCATCGAGCGCACCGCGAAGACCATCCCGTGCTCGGCGCGCATGCGCTCCTGGCCGTAGCCGAGCGCACGCATCCATTCGGTCCGGGCCCGTTCCATGAAGGCCACGTAGCGGGCGTGGTAGACCACGCCACCTGCGTCGGTATCTTCCCAGTAAATGCGTGTCGGCCAACTGAATCGGGGCTCAACCGACATCGGGAACCTCCGCGAACAGGTCCTGCGGCGGGTTCTTCGGCTTCAGGCCCATGTGCCGGTAAGCCTTGTGGGTGGCCATGCGGCCGCGCGCGGTACGCACCAGGAAGCCCTGCTGGATCAGGTACGGCTCGACCACGTCTTCCAGCGTGCCACGCTCTTCGGACAGCGCCGCGGCCAGCGATTCGATGCCGACCGGGCCGCCGTCGAAGTAGTCGACCAGGGTCTTGAGCAGGCGCCGGTCGAGCTCGTCGAAGCCCTCCGGATCGACCTTGAGCATCTTCATCGCGGCCTGTGCCACGGCCTCGTCGATGTGGCCGCCGGCCTTCACCTGCGCGTAGTCGCGCACGCGGCGCAGCAGCCGGTTGGCGATGCGCGGGGTGCCACGCGCGCGGCGCGCGATCTCGCCGGCGCCATCGGCGGTGCAGTCGATGCCGAGGATGGTGGCCGAACGGCGCACGATCCGGGTCAGCTCTTCGACGCTGTAGAACTCCAGGCGCTGGACGATGCCGAAACGGTCGCGCAGCGGCGCGGTCAGCAGGCCCGCGCGGGTGGTGGCGCCGATCAGGGTGAACGGCGGCAGGTCGATCTTGATCGAACGGGCGGCGGGGCCCTCGCCGATCATGATGTCGATCTGGAAGTCCTCCATCGCCGGGTACAGCACTTCCTCGACCACCGGCGACAGGCGGTGGATCTCGTCCACGAACAGCACGTCGTGCGGCTGCAGGTTGGTCAGCAGTGCAGCGAGGTCGCCGGCCTTCTCGATCACCGGGCCGGAGGTCACCCGCAGGGCCACGCCCAGCTCGTTGGCGATGACGTGGCTGAGCGTGGTCTTGCCCAGGCCGGGCGGCCCGAAGATCAGCACATGGTCGAGCGCGTCGCCACGGGCCTTGGCCGCTTCGATGTAGATCTCCAGCTGCTCGCGCACCGGGGCCTGGCCGAGGTAGTCGGCCAAGCGCCTGGGGCGGATGCTGGCGTCGGCGGCGTCATCCTCGCGGGTGGCGCCGGCGCCGATGATGCGGTCGTCGGTCATGTGCTGATTATGCGGCAAAAGCGTATGGGGTCGGATCCGTTTTCCAGAGGAAAACGGCTCTGACCCCGGACCGGAACACCGGGAACATGGGGTCAGAGCCCTTTTCCTGCGGAAAAGGGATCCGACCCCGCGCGCGTCAGATCTCGACCTGGGCCCCGAGTTCGACCAGGCGGTTGCCCGGAATCCGGAAGAAGCCGGTGGCCGGGGCGGCGTTGCGATGCATCAGCGCGAACAGCTTGTCACGCCAGATCGGCATGCCGCGGTTGGCGGTGGCGACGATGGTCTCGCGGCTGGCGAAGAAGGTAGTGTCCATCGGATCAAAATAGATGCCACCGTGATCGCACGAGCGCATCAGCGCCAGCGGCACGTCCGGGGTCTCCATGAAGCCGAAGCGCACGTAGACGCGGTAGAACTCGTCACCCACCGATTCGATCTTCAGCCGCTGCCCTTCCATCGCATACGGGATCGGCAGGGTTTCCACGTGCAGGAACACGTTGCGCTCGTGCAGCACCTTGTTGTGCTTGAGGTTGTGCATCAGCGCATGCGGCGCCACGGTCGGGTCGGCGGTGAGGAACACCGCGGTGCCCGGCACGCGCACCGGCGGGGCCAGCATCAGGCCCGGCAGGAAGGTATCCAGGCGGATGCCGTCCTTGCGGATCTCGTCGCGCAGCAGCTCGCGGCCACGGCGCCAGGTGCGCATCATGGTGAACAGGAAGATGCCCAGCACCACCGGGAACCAGGCGCCCTGCAGCAGCTTGGCGCCGTTGGCGATGACGAAGCCGAGGTCGATGATGAAGAACACCACGCACAGCGGCAGCAGCCAGCCACGCGACCTCGGCCACAACGTCCGCGCCACCACGGCCAGCAGCAGGGTGTCGATCAGCATCGTGGCCGACACCGAAATGCCGTACGCCACGGCCAGGTTGGACGAACTGCGGAACGCCAGCACCAGCCCGAACACCATCACCGCAATGCCCCAGTTGATGCCCGGGATGTAGATCTGGCCGATGGTGTCGTGCGAGGTGTGCTTGATGCGCATGCGCGGGATGTAGCCCAGCTGCATGGCCTGGCGCGAGACCGAGAATGCGCCGGTGATGACCGACTGCGAGGCGATCACCGCCGCCATGGTGGCCAGGATGATCATCGGGTACAGCGCCCACGACGGCACTGCCTCGAAGAACGGGTTCTTCAGGGCCTCGGGGTGGTTGAGCACCAGTGCGCCCTGCCCCAGGTAGTTCAGCACCAGGCACGGCAGCACGAAGAAGTACCAGGCGTGGCGGATCGGGCGCAGCCCGAAGTGGCCCATGTCCGCATACAGCGCTTCGCCGCCGGTCACCGCCAGCACCACTGCACCGAGAATGAAGATGCCGTGCCAGCCGTGCTCCATGAAGAAGCGGATGCCCCACCAGGGGTTGAAGGCCTTCAGCACCTCGGGCGCATCGACGATGTTGTAGATGCCGATTGCCGCCAGCGACACGAACCAGATTGCCATGATCGGGCCGAACGCCTTGCCGATCTTCTCGGTACCGAAGCGTTGCGCGGCGAACACCGCCAGCAGCACCACCAGGGTGACCGGCACGATGAAGACATGAAGTCCGGGCGCGGCCACCTCCAGGCCTTCGACCGCACTGAGCACGGACATGGCCGGGGTGATCACGCCGTCGCCGAAGAACAGCGAGGCGCCGAAGATGCCGAGGATGCCCACCACATAAGCCGAGCGCGAGCCGTTGCGCAGCGTGCGTTGGGTCAGCGCCATCAGCGCCATGATGCCGCCTTCGCCATCGTTGTCGGCGCGCATGATGATGGTGACGTACTTCAGGGTCACCACCAGGTTCAGCGCCCAGAACGCCAGCGACAGCACGCCCAGCACGGTGTCGTGGTCGCTGTTGAGCCCGTAGTGTGGCGAGAACGCCTCCTTCAGGGTGTACAGGGGGCTGGTACCGATATCGCCGAACACCACGCCGATCGCACCGATGACCAGCGCCAGTCCTCCAGTGGAGGGGGCGTGGCCATGGCCGCCGGGGGCGGCTGCGTGCGGGGTTTGACTGCTGGACATGGGACTCCTGGCGAAGCTCAGGCGGTAGGTTGGGGGAAAGGGACGCGGTTCAGCGCAGCGCGGACTGCAGCGCCTTGCGGATCACGGTGGCCACTTCGTCGCCTTCATTGAAGGCATCGCGGGCCATGCGGGCCGCTTCGGCCGGCTTGTAGCCCAGCTGCTGCAGGGCCACGGTGGCATCGGACAGCGGATCGGCCGGGGCCGGACCACTGCCGGTGGGCAGCGCGCCGCCGGCACCGAACTGGGCCGCGCGGTCACGCAGTTCCAGCACCATGCGTTCGGCGGTCTTCTTGCCGATACCCGGGATGCGGGTCAGCGCGGTGATGTCGCCGGCCTGGACCATGCGCGCGAATTCTTCGACGCTGACACCGGACAGCACGGCCAGCGCGATCTTCGCGCCGATGCCGCTGACCTTCTGCACGTCGCGGAACAGGCGCCGCTCGCCCTCTCGCAGGAAGCCGTACAGCGAGACGCTGTCTTCCTTCTGCGAGTAATGGGTGTACAGGGTGACCTCGCGGCCGAGCTCGGGCAGGTCGTAGAAGGTGCTCATCGGCGCCTCCAGTTCGTAGCCCACTCCGTTCACGTCCACCACCAGCCACGGCGGCGCCTTGTAGGCGACGATGCCGCGCAGTCGACCGATCATTGCGTGCAGCTCCTCATTTGCGGCCCCACGCCTGGCGGGCACTGAGCCCCAGGCGGTTGGCCGTCGCCCTTACGTGGGCATGGGTGATCGCCACCGCCAACGCGTCGGCCGCGTCGGCCTGCAGCTTGGTTTTCAGGTTGAGCATGAGCCCGACCATGTGTTGAACCTGTTGCTTTTCGGCACCACCGCGCCCGACCACCGCGAGCTTGATCTCGCTGGCGGCGTATTCGTGCACCGGCAGGTCGCGCAGCACCACGGCCGAGATCGCCGCGCCGCGGGCCTGGCCCAGCTTCAGCGCCGAATCGGGATTGCGCGCCATGAACACCTTTTCGATGGCCACTTCATTGGGCTGGTACTCGCGGCACAGATCGGCCAGGCCCAGCACCAGCAGTTTCATGCGCTGCGGGAAGTCGTCGGCGCCCAGCAGCACCAGCGGCTGGTGGTGCACGTAACTGACGCGGCCGGCGGCGTCGACATCGATGATGCCGACCCCGGTCCGCTGCGAACCGGGGTCGATGCCGAGGATGCGGGTCATGCCGCGCTCCTGGCGGGGCGGAACGGGGGGCGCTGGCAGGCGTATGGGCTCATGACTGTCCGCGGTGACCGTTCAACGGCCCGCGCCCAGGCCGTCGAGGACGGCTCAGGCGTAGGCGTCGGCGCCGAGTTCGGCGTTGGAATACACGTCCTGCACGTCGTCCAGGTCTTCGAGCATGTCCAGCAGCTTCTTGACCTGCAGGGCGACCTCGCCTTCGACCTTGATGTCGTTGTCGGCGCGGAAGGTGATCTCGGCGTGGTCGGCGACATGCCCGGCGGCGACCATTGCGTCCTTGACTGCGTTGAACGCGTCAGGGCTGGTGACCACGTCGATCGAGCCGTCATCGGGGTAGACCACGATGTCGTCGGCGCCGGCCTCGATGGCTGCTTCGGTGATGGCTTCCTCGTCGGCACCCGGGGCAAAGCTGAGCACGCCCAGGCGCTTGAACATGAAGGCCACCGAGCCTTCGGTACCCATGTTGCCGCCGCACTTGCTGAACGCATGGCGGACGTCGGCCACGGTGCGCACGCGGTTGTCGGTCAGGCAGTCGACGATCACGGCCACGCCACCCGGGGCATAGCCCTCGTAGCGGATTTCCTCGTAGTCGACGCCTTCCAGTTCACCGGTGGCCTTCTTGATGGCGCGCTCGATCACGTCCTTGGACATGTTCACGGCCAGGCCCTTGTCCACCGCCACGCGCAGGCGCGGGTTGTTGTTGGGGTCGCCTCCACCGCCGCGCGCGGCAACGCCGATCTCGCGGATGATCTTGGTGAAAATCTTGCCGCGCTTCGCGTCGGACGCGTTCTTGCGGGCTTCGATGGAGGGGCCTCTACCCATGGGTGCTACCGTCTGGCTGCTTCAGGATCAAGGCGCGGATTCTACCTGATCGGGCGCTGCAACCGTGTCTAGGCCCGTATTGTTGTAGCGCCGGGCCAATGCTCGGCTCAATGGGCCCGACGGAATGCAGCCGAGCATGGGCTCGGCGCTACAAGGCGGCCCCGCCTCCCCTGCCCCTATGCCGCCGCCGCGTCGCGGCTGTGGTCGAAGTGGCCGTGGCGCAGGAAATGCGCGGTCTGCCGCGCGGCGTCGGGCGACACCACCAGGCCGCTGTGGCTGGTACGCACCACGCAATGGTCGGCCAGGCCCGGCAGGCGGGTCTCGGCCAGTGCCACGGTGCCGTCGGACGCATCGTCGATCGCGCCCAGCAGGCTGCCCAGCCCGTGCGGTACCGAACCGGCGATCAGGCCAACCTCGGCCTTGCCCTGCCAGTCCGGCAGGCCGTCCAGCAGCAGCTCGCTGCTGCGCCCCAGCGCCAGGCCCCAGCCATGATCGGACAATGAGCGCGCGGTACCACTGCCGCGCAGCGGCGAGCCCAGGCAGACCACGCGCTGCACTGGCAGCTGCGGATCGCGGCGCAGCGCCTCCAGTGCCAGCAGTCCGCCCAGGCTGTGACCGACCAGCGACAACGGCCCGGCGTCGGCCAGACGTTCCAGCAACTGCGGCACTGCCACATCGGGGCCACCGAACACCGAGGGATAGCCGAACGCGTGTACCTGGAAACCACGCGCGCGCAGGCGCCAGGCCAGTGGCCCGACCCAGGCACGGGCATTCCAGATGCCATGCAGCAGCAATACGGGGGGAGTCATGCAAACAGCCTGGCGGTCAGCGGGGCAGGAACGTGAGGTGATTGAACACGCGCGCGCGGCAAGCGGCGGTGAACGTCAGGCCGCGCGCGGCGCGCGGCGCAGGATGAATTCGAGGTCCTGGGTGTCGCCGACAGGGAACAGGTACTCGCCGGCCTTCTCGAAGCCGTAGCGGGCGTAGAAGCGCTGCGCGCCGAAGTTCTCCGACCACACGCCCAGCCACAACGTGCGCGGGCCTTCGTGTTCCAGCCAGGCCAGCGCGGTTTCCAGCAGGCGGCTGCCCCAGCCGCAGCTCTGCTGCGTCTTGACCAGGTACAGGCGCTTGAGTTCGCCGTCACCAGGTTTCACATCCGGATGCGGCAGGCCACAGGGGCCGGCGGCGGCATGGCCGACCGCCTCCCCATCCAGTTCCAGCAGCCACACCGCGTAATCGGGGTGGGACAGGATCACGCGCTGGCGCTCGACCGTGTAGGCCTCCTCGAGGAAGGCCTGCAGGTCCTGCGGCGGGTACAGATGGCCGAAGGTTTCAGTGAACGTGCGTGCGGCCAGCGCCGACAGGGTCGGCGCGTCGTCCACAGTGGCGCGGCGGATCGAATACATGCAGGAAGTTGACGTCAGGGCGAAGCGCGGGTCAAGCCTTTCCAGGCGATTCCGCTTCTCCTTCCTCGTCCTCTTCCTCGTATTCCTCTTCGTCCTCGTCCTCTTCTTCCTCGCCTTCCTCGTCCTCGTCGTACTCTTCTTCCTCTTCGTCGTCCTCGTAGTCCTCGACGCCGAAGTCTTCACCGTCCCAACGGCCTTCGCCGTCGGCGACGAAGGTCAGGGCCATCGCGGCCGGATTGGTGCCGACGCGGACCAGCCACCCCCCGAACACGCGTGCACGCTCGGTGACCAGGGTGGCCTCGGAGCCTTCATTGCCCAGCTTTTCCCACTCCAGCGAAAACGCAAACTCGGTCATTGCCTGGATCTCCTGATCAGTTGGTCTTGGGGCGAACCTGGATGTGCACTTCGGCCAGCTGCGCGTCGACGATCGGCGACGGCGCGTCGGTCATCAGATCCTGTGCACCGGTGGTCTTCGGGAACGGGATGACGTCGCGGATCGACTCGGTTCCGGCCATCAGCGCGGCGATGCGGTCGATGCCGAAGGCGATTCCACCGTGCGGCGGCGCGCCGTAGTTCAGCGCGTCGAGCAGGAAGCCGAACTTGGCGCGGGCCTCTTCGGCGCCGATGCCCAGCAGCTCGAACACCGCGCTCTGCATGTCCGGACGGTGGATACGGATCGAACCGCCGCCGATTTCATTGCCGTTGAGCACCATGTCGTAACCGCGCGAGACGGCGGTACGGGCATTGGCGCGCAGGTCGGCGATGTCGTCCACGGCCGGTGCGGTGAAGGGGTGATGCAGGGCGACGTAGCGCTGTTCTTCCTCGTCCCACTCGAACATCGGGAAGTCGGTGACCCACAGCGGTGCCCAGCCGTCGGCGACCAGGCCAAAGTCCTTGCCGGCCTTCAGGCGCAGCGCGCCCATGAAGTCGGAGACCTTGTTGTAGCCACCGGCACCGAAGAACACGATATCGCCGTTGCCGGCACCGACATGGGCCACCAGCGCCGCGAAGCGCTCTTCGCTGAAGAACTTCTGGATCGGCGAGCTGACTTCGCCGTTGTCGGCGATCTTGATGTAGGCCAGGCCCTTGGCGCCGTACTTGGCGGCATGCGCGGCGTACTCGTCGATCTGCTTGCGGCTCAGCGACGCGCCGCCCGGGATGCGCAGCGCGGCGACGCGGCCTTCGGCATCGTTGGCCGGGCCGGTGAACACGGGGAACTCGCTGTCCCTGACCAGTTCAGCCACGTCGACCAGTTCCAGCGCGATGCGCAGATCCGGCTTGTCCGAACCATAGCGACGCATCGCCTCGGCCCAGGTCATGCGCGGGAAGCTGGCATCCAGCTCGACATCGACCACTTCCTTGAAGATGGCGCGGATCATGTCCTCGACGAAGTCCTGCACATCGCGTTCGCGGACGAAGGCGAACTCCATGTCCAGCTGGGTGAATTCCAGCTGGCGGTCGGCACGCAGGGCCTCGTCGCGGAAGCAGCGCGCGATCTGGTAGTAGCGGTCGAACCCGGCCACCATCAGGATCTGCTTGAACAGCTGCGGGCTCTGCGGCAGGGCGTAGAACTCGCCCGGATGCATGCGCGCCGGCACCAGGAAGTCGCGCGCGCCTTCCGGAGTGGCCTTGGTCAGGATCGGGGTCTCGATGTCCTGGAAGCCCTTTTCGTCCAGGTGGCGGCGCAGCGCCTGCACCAGCTTGATGCGGGTGCGCTGCATGCGCTGCATTTCGGGGCGGCGCAGGTCCAGGTAGCGGTACTTCAGGCGGGTTTCCTCGCCCGGGTTCTCGTGGGCGTGGAACGGCAGCGGGGCGGCCTTGTTCAGCACGGTGATGGCGGTGGCGATCACTTCCACCTTGCCGGTGCGCATCTTGTCGTTCACCGCGTGGCGGGCGCGCACGACGCCCTCCACCTGCAGCACGTCCTCATAGCCCAGCGACGCGGCCACGGCGAACACGTCGGCGTTGTCGACCTCCACGGTCACCTGCACGATGCCTTCATGATCGCGGAGATCGATGAAGCAGACGCCGCCCTGGTTACGGGCCACGTCGGTCCAGCCGGCGAGGGTGACAGTCTGGCCAATCAGGGTCTCGTCGACCAGGCCGCAGAAGTGGGTACGCATGGGGGAAGCTCCGCTGGAGAACGCCGGCACCGGATGGGGGCCGGAAAGCCTCGTATTCTGCGGCCGAGGCCCCGGCCGGGGCAAATCCGGGCAGTCACGCCGACTTGATCGCCCCGGTCCCTATAGTCGGGCACCTGCCACCGTATGGGATGCCGCCATGAAATCGTTGTCCCTGGCCAGCCTGGCCGTGACCCTGAGCACTCTGGCCGTGCTCGCCCTGCCCTCTGCTCCGGCCGCTGCGCAGGACGGGGTGATCCGCTGCGAAAGCCAGAACAACCGTGAACGTGTCTGCAGCACCGGCTGGCGCAATGCGCAGCTGGTCCGCCAGCTGTCCGGCAGCGCCTGCGACGAGGGCCGCACCTGGGGCAGCCGCAATGGCAGCATCTGGGTCAGCAATGGCTGCCGCGCCGAGTTCGTTGAAGCCCGCGGCGGCTGGGGCGGTGGCAATGGCGGTGGCTGGGGCGGCAACAACGGCCGTCCCGGCGAAACCATCCGCTGCGAGAGCCAGAGCAACCGTGAGCGCAGCTGCCCGGTCGGCTGGCGCAACGCCCGCCTGGTCCGCCAGCTGTCCGGCAGCCCCTGCGACGAAGGACGCACCTGGGGCGTGCGCAACGGCGCGGTCTGGGTCAGCAACGGCTGCCGCGCCGAGTTCGCCGAGGCCCGCGGCTGGGGCGGCGGCGGTGGCTGGGGCGGCGGCAACAGCAATTATTCGATCACCTGCAGCAGCAACAACAACCGCACGCAGAACTGCGACTGGGATGAGCGCCAGGGCCGGCCGGTGCTGCAGCAGCAGCTGTCCGGCAGTGCCTGCCAGGAAGGCCGCAGCTGGGGCTATGCACGCGGCCAGGTGTGGGTGAGCGACGGCTGCCGCGCACGCTTCAGCGCGCGCTGAGCCCCGGGGTCGGATCCCTGGCCGACGGCCAGGGCTCTGACCCGTGGGTTCATGCAGTGACCGGGTCGGACCCTCCGCAGGAGGGATCCGACCGAAGATCAGGGTGCCGGCGCCTTCTCGTCGCCCCACGGTGCGGGCGGCAGCTCGACCGGCTTGCTCAGGTCGAACTTCACGCGGAAACGGCGGCCTTCCGGGCGCGTCAGTTCGTAGACGAAAGTCTGGTCGGGGTCGATCTCCATCGCCCAGGTGTTGTGCGTGGAGGCCAGCATGTCGGCACGACGGAACATCGCCACCGAATCGGAGTCGGCTGGGAACCGCTGGCGCTCGGCGGTGCCCGGTGGCGTGCTGTCGCCGCCATAGAGGGTGATCGCGTCGGGGCTACCGTCTTCGTGGCGATGATCGTGTTTCAGGCGCAGGCCGTTTCCGGTGCGGGTCAGCACCCAGGTGCGCGAATGGTCATCCCCCACATGGAAGGGAATCCGAAGTTCATGGGCGGGGTCGGCACAGCCGCGCACATGCATGACCAGGCGCTGGCCGGCGAACGGGTCCTTGCCGGTCGGTGCCGGCGTGTCCTCCACCACCCGGCCCTCATAGGCCTGGCCGCAATGCGCGGCGATGGCAGCCATGAAGGCATCGGCCGGTGCGGTCGCCAGATCATGCGCGACCGTATCGGAACGCTGCGAGCAGGCAGCGAGGCTGAGCAGGAGGGCGGAAGCGGTGACAACGGCAGGCAGTTTCATGCCCCAACCCTAACGGCCATGGCCGACGGGCGCAAACCGCGCGCGGCAACCGGTCAGCGTTCGGCGATGTGAGGTTCCGGCCGCGTCTCGGTGGCCGCTACCGGCGCGGACTCGCCCTCGCCCGCCGGCTCCTGCTCCACCGGATCGACGTCGAAGGGTGTGCGGAACACCAGCGACGGCAACAGTGTGGTCAGTGCGGCGTACAGCAGCAGCGCGCCGAACAGCACCGCCGGAATCTGGAAACGCTCGCGCATGATCGCCGCCAGCACCAGGGTGAAGATCAGGGTCGGGGCCAGCGCCAGCGAGACGCGCAGGCTGCTGCGGAAGCTCTCGCCGAACATCACCCGGCGCTGCAGCCAGACCACGCCGATGCGCAGCGGCAGCACCACCAGGGTGATCACGATGCCCAGCCCCAGCGCCTCGAAACTGAGGGCTTCGCTGGGCACCTTGGTGCCGGCATTGAAGAAATAGAATGGCACGAAGAACGAGGCGAACAGGCGCAGCGCGTGCAGGTTCTCGTGCGAGGCCAGCAGCGGCATGCGCTGGTGCAGCAGGCGCGCGACCAGGCCGGCGATGAACGCGCCCACAAGGTAATACACGCCCAGCAGATAGGTGATGTACGCCGCCACCATGCCGACCATCACCAGCAGCGAGAACTCCGAGCCCGGCGCGTGCGGCGCCACCCAGCGGCCCAGCGCGATGAACAGCAGCGGCAGGCCGATCATCATCGCCAGCAGGGCCAGGCTGGACAGCGCCATGTGGCCCGGGTCGCCGGCCTGCAGCACGATGAACAACGCCGCCAGCGCCAGCAGTTCGCCGGCGATGGCCTTGCTGGTGACCCAGAACCGCTCGTCCTCGCTCAGGCCCAGCCGCGACAGCGAATCCATGATGAAGCCGGTGGAGGGCGTCAGCAGCGCCAGCGCCAGCAGCCCAGCGGCCTGCCATGGCAGCCCCGCATAGCGCCAGGCCAGCCAGCCCACGCCGAACAGCGTGCCGGTACGGATCACCAAGTGCGCCAGCAGCGGCCACATGCCACGCCGCAGCGCCTGCAGATCCACTTCCAGGCCCGCGAACAGGAACAGCGAGGAAATGCCCAGCGTGGCCAGCAGGCCGATCACCGCGTCGTGTGCCTGGTCGCCCAGCCAGAGCATGCCGATGATGCCGAACAGCAGGCAGGTCAACGGCGCCGGCAGGCTGAATCGCTGCAGTGCGCGCGGGATCACCAGCAGCGCGAAGATCAGCAGCAGGTAGATCAACTCATGGCTCATCGGGGTCTTCCGTGGGGTTCGAACGCGCGCAGGATGCGCGTGCCCGACCGATCCGGCAAGCCATTTCCCAATGACCCCGGTTACCTCATCCGATCATCGCATCGGCCAGCGCCCCCACCCGTGCAAGCACTGCTGCGCGCTGGTCGTCATCGACCGATGCGCCCTGCAGATAGGCGGTGAGCACCCACGCGGTGCCGCCCGCATGCGGCCACAGCACGGCGATGTCGTTGCGCGTGTCATCACCGTTGCTGCCGGTCTTGTCCCCCACCCGCCAGCGCTTGCCCAGCCCGGCGCGCAGGCAGGCATCGCCGGTCTGGTTGTCGATGAGCCAATCGGCGAACTGCCGGCGCGATGCAGGCTGCAGGCCATTGCCCACCGCGAAGCGGGCCAGGCTGGTGGCCATCGCGGCCGGGCTGGTGGTATCGCGCGGGTCTCCCTTCGCGAACAGATTCACGTCCGGCTCGTTGCGGTCATTGCGGGTAATGCTGTCGCCCTTCCCGCGCAGGAATGCCGTCAGCGCCGACGGCCCGCCCACCACCTCCAGCAGCAGGTTGGCCGCGGTGTTGTCGCTGGTGGTCAGCGTGCCCCGGCACAGGTCGCGCACGGTCAGATCCTTGCCCACGTGGCGGCGCGCCACCGGAGCGTAGGACAGCAGATCCTTCCCGGCGATGGGCACACGGGTGTCGAGCGAAACGCGGCCTGCATCGGCAAGGCTCAGCACATGGGCGACCAGCATCGACTTGAACGTGCTGCACATCGGGAAGCGCTCATCCTGCCGATGCCCGCCGATGCCACGGCCGTTGCCGGTGTTCAGCACGGTGACACCCAGGCGGCCACCGCTGGCTTTCTCCAGCGCGGCGAAATCGGCGGCGCCGGCAATGGCGGCGTTCGCGGCGGGTATGCCAGACGAGGCGGAAACCGGTTGCGCCAGCGCCGGGGCAAGCAGCGAGGACGCAACGGCAGCACCACTGAACTGCAGGAATCGGCGACGGGCGAGCATAGGGGTTCTCCTGGTGACCGCTCGATTATTGGCGCCTCCCCTGCAGCCGACCAGCGCGAAAAATCAAGGCAAGCCATAAGTGGAATTCATGCCTGTCGCGATCAACTCATTGAGATTTACGAAATTCCTCATTGAACGAGTACGATCAGCCATCATCCTGGCTCACGGCTTTTCGATGTTGCACCCTACCCTGCCGCTGAACGCGCTGCGCGCTTTTGAAGCCGCCGCCCGCCACCAGAACTTCACCCGTGCCGCGCTCGAGCTGTGTGTCAGCCAGGCCGCGCTGAGCCATCAGATCCGTGGGCTGGAGGACCGGCTTGGCATCCGCCTGTTCCATCGCCTGCCACGCGGCGTGGCGCTCACCGATGAAGGGGCAGCGCTGTACCCGGTGCTCAACGAAGCGTTCGAGCGCATTTCCGCCAGCATCGCGCGCTATACCGGTGGCCCGGCACGCGAGGTGCTGACGCTGGGCGTGGTCGGTACCTTCGCCACCGGCTGGCTGCTGCCACGGCTGGCGGCGTTCGAAGCCGCGCACCCGGACATCGAGCTGCGCCTGCAGACCCACAACAACCGTATCGACCTGGCCGGCGAAGGGCTGGACCTGGCGATCCGCTTCGGCGATGGCGACTGGCAGGGCCAGGCCTGCACGGCAATCCTCGATGCGCCCTTCGCACCGCTGTGCGCCCCCGCATTGGCGCGGCGGCTGAAGCAACCGCGCGACCTCGCCACACTGCCGTTGTTGCGTTCCTACCGCAGCGACGAATGGCCGCGCTGGTTGCAGGCGGCCGGGGTGAGCGGCGTGGAAGCCCGCGGGCCGGTGTTCGATTCCTCACTGACGGTGGCGATGGCCGCCGCCGGGGGCGCCGGCGTGGCCTTGCTGCCCTTGTGCATGTTCGAGCAGGAACTGGCCGAAGGCCGCCTGCTGCAGCCCTTCGGCACCACCTTGGAGCTGGGCCGCTACTGGCTGACGCGGCTGCGCTCGCGCGCCGAGCGCGAACCAGCCAAGCGCTTCCGCGAATGGCTGCAGGCGCAGGGCACGTAACAAAAAAGGGGACGGAGGGGATTAAGTCGTTTGTGGCACAAACGACTTAATCCCCTCCGTCCCCTTTTTTTTTTGCGTGATCAGGACTCCAGCAGCTCCATCCACGCCGCTTCGGCCTTCTCCAGCTGCGCGGCGGTGGTTTCGCGGTCACGTCCGATCACCGCCATGCGGGTCGCATCGGCGTAGTTGGCCGGATCGGCCAGCTGGCGGTCGAGCTCGGCCAGCGCGCTCTCCAGTTCGGCCACCTTGGCCTCGGCAGCCGCCAGCTTGTGTGGGTTCACCGGCTTCTTCTGCACCACCTGCGCCACCGGTGCGGTCTTGACCACCACCGGCTCTTCCACCTGCTCCATGCGCGCCTTGGTGCCCTGCGCCTGCGGGCGGGTGCGCAGCCACGCGGCGTACGCGTCCAGGTCGCCATCGAACGGTTCGACCACACCATCGGCCACGCGCCAATAGGTATCGCAGACCAGGCCGATGAGGTGGCGGTCATGCGAGACCACCACGATCGCGCCTTCGAAGGTGGCCAGCGCTTCGGCCAGTGCTTCGCGCATTTCCAGGTCAAGGTGGTTGGTCGGTTCGTCCAGCAGCAGCACGTTCGGCTGCTGCCAGGCGATCAGCGCCAGCGCCAGGCGCGCGCGCTCGCCACCGGAGAAGCCATCAACCGGCTCGAATGCACGATCGCCCGGGAAGTTCCACTTGCCGAGAAAATCGCGGAAGGACTGGTTCGGTGCGTCCGGGGCGATCTCGCGGAAGTGCTCCATCGGCGATTGGCCTTCGTGCAGCGATTCCACGGTGTGCTGGGCGAAGTAGCCGATCTTCAGGTCCGGGTGCGCCATGCGCTCGCCGACGATCGGTGCAAGTTCGCCCACCAGGGTCTTCACCAGGGTGGTCTTGCCCGCACCGTTCGGGCCGAGCAGGCCGATGCGCTGTCCCGCTTCCAGGCCGAAGCCGACGTTGTGCAGGATCACCGCGTCCTTGCCGTAACCGGCCTCGACGTGGTTCAGGCGGATCAGCGAGAACGGCAGCTTAGCCGGCGGCGCGAACTCGATGCGGAACTCGCGCTCGGCGCGCACCGCTTCGGTGCCGGCCAGCTTGGCCAGGCGCTTCATGCGGCTCTGCGCCTGCGCAGCCTTGCTGGCCTGCGCCTTGAAGCGGTCGATGAAGCTCTGCAGGTGGGCGCGCTCGGCCTGTTCCTTCTCGTGCGCGATCTGCTGCTGGCGCAGCTGTTCGGCGCGCTGGCGCTCGAAATCGGTGTAGCCGCCCGGGTAGAGCTTGGCGCCGCCGCCATGCAGGTGCAGGGTGTGGGTGGCCACGTTGTCGAGGAACTCGCGGTCATGCGAGATCAGCAGCAGGGTGCCGGGGTACTTCAGCAGCCACTGTTCCAGCCAGTACACCGCGTCCAGATCCAGGTGGTTGGTCGGTTCGTCGAGCAGCAGCAGGTCGCTGGGCATCATCAGCGCGCGGGCCAGATTCAGGCGCACGCGCCAGCCGCCGGAGAACGAGGACACCGCACGGTGGTGCGTCTCGGCAGGGAAGCCGAGGCCGTGCAGCAGCTTGCCGGCACGCGCTTCGGCGTCGTAGGCCCCCATCTCGGCCATCTTGGTGTGCGCGTTGGCCACCGCCTCCCAGTCTTCGCGCGCGGTCGCCTCGGCCTCTTCGGCCAGCACCGCGGCCACCTCGGTATCGCCGCCCAGCACGAAGCTCAGCGCCGGATCCGGCAGCGACGGGGTTTCCTGGGCCACGCTGGCGATGCGCACCTTGCCGGGCAGGTCGACGTCACCCTTGTCGGCCTCCAGCTCGCCCTTCACCGCCGCGAACAGGCTGGACTTGCCAGCACCGTTGCGGCCGACCACACCTACCCGGTAACCGGCGTGCAGGGTCAGGTCGACATTGGACAACAGCAGCCGCTCGCCGCGGCGCAAGGCGAAATTACGAAGGGAGATCATCGGGGGAGGGGTCCATATAACCGGATGGAATGTGCTGGTGAGCACTGTTCCTGCGACGCAATTCTAGCGTTAACGAATACTTGACGCGTCCCGGGATGCGCAGTGGCCGACGTTCCTCTCTCCCACGTCCCCGCCGCGCGCGTCCCGAGGTCCCTTCCTGCCAGCGCTGATCCGGGCTAAATGGTTGCTGCTGCAACGTTTTTTCTGACGCCTGGCATTTGACAGGCACTGAATATCCCGTTAATTGCTGTATTGCGCACCGCAACAACCGCCGTCCGCCTCACGCTCGTGATGTCGATTCCGGTGCCGCCCCCGCCAACCGGAGCCCATCCCGATGACCCGCAAGACCCGCCTGATCGCCGCCGCCGTCGCTGTCGCACTCGGTGGCTCTCCGTTCGTCGCCGCTGCACAGCAGGCCGGCACCGCCCCCAACACCCTGGACACGGTGATCGTCACCGGCACCCGCGTGGCCGACCGCACGGTCGCCGAATCGCAGTCGCCGATCGACATCATCACCCCCGAAGTGCTGCAGTCCACCGGTACCAGTGAACTGGCCACCGCACTGTCGCGCGCCCTGCCCTCGCTGAACTTCCCGCGCCCGGCGCTGACCGACGGCACCAGCGGCGTGCGCCCGGCGCAGCTGCGCGGCCTGTCGCCGGACCAGGTGCTGGTGCTGGTCAACGGCAAGCGCCGCCACACCTCGGCGCTGATCAACGTCAACGGCAGCATCGGCCGTGGCTCGTCGGCGGTGGACATCAACGCGATCCCGATCGCCGCGATCGAGCGCGTGGAAGTGCTGCGCGACGGTGCCTCGGCGCAGTACGGCTCGGACGCCATCGCCGGCGTCATCAACATCGTGCTCAAGGGCAGCGGCCGTGGCGGCAGCCTGGCAGTGGACTACGGCCAGTACTCGGCCGGCGACGGCAACAAGTACCAGCTGTCCGGCGACACCGGCGTCGAGTTCGACAACGGCCGTGGCCGCGTGCATGTGGCCGGCCAGATCAGCCAGCAGGACGAGAGCAACCGCGCCGGCCCGTACCGCGGCACCACGCCGAACACCGGCAACTTCCCCAGCATCGGCCAGAAGACCTTCATCGTCGGCGACCCGCGCGTGGATGCCACCGCGGCCTCGGCCAACGCCAGCTTCGACTTCAGCGACCACGTGACCGGCTACGCCAGCGCGCTGCTCAGCAACCGCGACATCACTTCGTTCGCGTTCTACCGTTCGCGCAACCACAGCGGGCAGAGCGCGCTGCTGGCGCAGACCTACCCGGACGGCTACGTGCCGGAGATCAACCAGTATTCCAAGGACCGCTCGCTGGTGGCCGGGGTCAAGGGCAACACCGACAACGGCTGGACCTGGGACCTGAGCCTGAACCACGGCGAGAACACCCTGGACTTCCACACCCGCAACAGCATCAACTACAGCCTCGGTGCGACCAGCCCGCGCTCGTTCTACGACGGCACGCTGAAGTACCAGCAGGACATCTTCAATGCCGATCTGACCAAGTCGCTGGACTGGGGCCTGGCCTACCCGGTCACGCTGTCCTTCGGCGGTGAGTACCGCAAGGAGAAGTGGGACCAGAACCCGGGCGAACTGAACTCGTACACGGGCAGTGGCGCGCAGGGCTTCGGCGGCTTCACCCCGACCAATGAAGTGCATGCCGACCGCCACAACTACGCGGTCTACGCCGGCCTGGAAGCGGACCTGACCGACAAGTTCTCGGCCGGCATCACCGGCCGCTACGAGGACTACTCGGACTTCGGCGACCGCTTCTCGGGCAAGCTGTCGGCGCGCTACGCGTTCACCGACAAGGTGGCGCTGCGGGCCACCGCCTCCAGTGGTTTCCGCGCGCCCTCGCTGGCGCAGCAGGGCTACCAGGCGGTGACCAGCCAGTTCCTCAATGGCGTATTCGTCGAGCGCGGCACCTTCCCGACCACCAGCCAGGCCGCGCAGGCGCTGGGCGCCTCGCCGCTGAAGGCCGAGACCTCCACCTCCTACAGCCTGGGCCTGGTGCTGCAGCCGGTCGACCGCCTGTACATCACCGTCGATGCCTACCAGATCGACATCGATGACCGCATCGCGCTGTCGTCGAGCATCACCACCAATGCCGCGACCAGCGCGCTGCTGGGCACCCTGGGCCTGCCGCAGGTGACCGCGTTCTCCTACTTCACCAACGGCCTGGATACGCGCACCCGCGGTGTCGACTTCGTCTCCAGCTACACGGTACCGTTCAGCGCCAGCAGCCTGGAGCTGACCGCGGCATACAGCTACAACGACACCGAAGTGCGCCGCGTTGGCGGCACCCCGCCGGTGTTCGGCACGCTGGGCCTGACCCAGTCGCTGATCGGCCGTGATGAGATCGGTCGCATCGAGGACAGCTACCCGCGCGACAAGGCGATCCTGAGCGGCACCTGGCGTTCGGACCACTGGGAGCTGGGCCTGGCCGCCACCCGCTACGGCAAATTCACCGTGCGCAACTCGGCCACCGCGCTGCGTGACCAGACCTACGGCGACGCCTGGGTGGTGGATGCCTCGGCCAGCTACAAGCCCAGCAGCAACTGGACCCTGACCGTGGGTGCCGACAACCTGCTGGACAAGTACCCGGACCGCACCGAAGACCTGCAGAACTCCACCTTCGGCATGCTGCCGTACAGCAACTACTCGCCGTTCGGCTTCAACGGCGCGTATGTGTACGGGCGGATCAAGTACACCTGGTAAGGGGTAATGGGTGCGCCGGGCCCTGCCCGGCGCTGCTCCACACACCCGCCCGCGGCCTCGGGGCAGGTGCGGCCCTGACCGTATACCGTTGCCAGCTCCTGCACCCGGTTTCCAGGCTGTGCTCTGTTGCACGCGCCTCATAGGTCGTCCCGTGCATAATCAGCGGACCAACGAAGGAGCCGCTCCGTGACGAGAGCCTGCATCACTCGCCGCCATGTGTACGCTGCGCTCGCGTGGGTTGCGCTGGCGGCCCCCCTGTCAGGGTGTTCAGGAGATCACGTGAAACCCAGCTATTCCAAATCGAGCCTTGAGCCGGTCGTCGTCACCCAGCTCTCCGCGTCGAAGCTCCAGGTCCAGTTCAATGAACCGATGGAAAGCATGTATTACGCGGCAGGGATGAGCTATGTCGTGGAAGGGGACACCATGAAAGTCGTTGTTGATCGCTGCCCCATATCCGGCCAATGCACAACCATGCTGCGGCGCGACGTGAAGCCCGGACCTGCTGGCCCGGCCCGTCAGGAAATTCCCTTGATGGCGCCGCGCGTGGTGATGCTGTACGCCGATGGCGAAACACAGATTTTTCCGTAAGGGCATCCCATGAGCGACAAGGTCGTCCTCGGCATCCATAGTCACGTAGACCCCAATACACAGGGGTCGTTCAATCAGTTCGTGGACGGCCACGCCTGGATCTCGGTGACGCGAAACGGCCATACGACGTTCCATGGCCTGTGGCCAGACAACCATCCACTCGTTGAGGACAATGGCCCAGGTTCGGACATCCGCGAAGGCATGGAAGCCCGGGCCACACCTTCGGCCTCACGCTATTACGAATTGACTCCCGAGCAGATCAAGCGACTTGACCAGGCCTTGGGCGAAAATGTCACCTGGTCATATGGCAATACCTGCGCATCGTGGGCGACCAGTACCGTGAACAAGGTTACCGGGCAGTCCCTGGATGCAGGCGAACTGCTGTTCACCGATACACCGCGGGAGCTGATCGAGTCCATTCGCAAGGCAGAGCGCGTGCGGCCCACCAGTCCTTCGCAGCCGCAACCGGCAGCCGAACGGCCGGAAACCAGCATCCCATCGCTGAGCGATGCCTCGGCATCGCTTCACCAGCAGGCCTTCGCCGGCGTCCACGCGCTGGACGCATCGTTGGGTCGCGCATCTGATGAAGCCAGCCAACGCATGGCGGCCAGCCTCACCCAACTTGCCCGGGCACAAGGTCTGGAACGGATCGACCATGTGGTATTGGGCTTGCCGGCTGGTCAGCCCCCAAGGCCGGAGAACATCTTCGTCATTCAAGGAGCCTTGGATGACCCGGGCCATCTGCGTGCCCACATCAACATTGAAACGGCCCTTCAGCCACCCGTTGCGGAGTCGCTGCGGCAGATTCATCAGTTGGACAAGCAGCTGGCCGCCTCGCCGCAGCAGGCCGAGCCTGCCCTGGAAGAGACCCAGCGCCGGCAGATGGTGTGATCATCGACGGCTACGCCTGGAGCCCCCCATAGGTAGGCACCATTCGGCCCGTCAGGGCCTGCCATCTCTCAACAAGGCTTGATATCTGGCCCGTACAAGCCGCCCACGCAACGATCCGATACGCTGGCCAGGTTTGCCGTATGTGACCGCATCGGTGAAAATCGGGGCATCCCCCGATTGCCTGCGAGTGCCGATGCACCATGACACCGACCTGATCAACATCGTTGCCGTTGGCCTGGGGCTCGCCTTCATCTTCGGCGCGCTGGCCAACAAGCTCCGCTTGTCTCCCCTGGTCGGTTACCTGGTTGCTGGCATCTGCGTAGGCCCGTTCACTCCCGGCTTCGTCGCCGACCAGGCGCTGGCCAACCAGCTGGCCGAACTGGGCGTGATGCTGCTGATGTTCGGCGTCGGCCTGCACTTCTCGCTGAAGGACCTGATGGCGGTCAAGGCGATCGCCATCCCCGGCGCCATCGGCCAGATCGCGGTGGCCACCCTGCTCGGCTGGGGCGTGGCCTCGCTGATGGGCTGGCCGGCCATCCATGGCGTCATCTTCGGTTTCTCGCTGGCCACCGCCAGTACCGTGGTGCTGCTGCGGGCGATGGAGGAACGCCGCCTGCTGGAAACGATGCGTGGCAAGATCGCGGTCGGCTGGCTGATCGTGGAAGACCTGGCCTGTGTGCTGGCGCTGGTGATGATGCCGGTGATGGCCGGTGTGTTCGGTCCTGACGCGGCCAAGGAATCGCACTCGCTCGGCAGCGTGCTGGCCGACATCGGCTGGACCTTCGTGCAGCTGGGCCTGTTCGTGGCGGTGATGCTGGTGGTCGGTCGGCGGGTCATCCCGTGGATCCTCGAGCGCATCGCCGGTACCGGTTCGCGTGAGCTGTTCACCCTGTCGGTGCTGGCGATCGCGCTGGGCGTGGCGTTCGGCTCGGCGATGCTGTTCGGCGTCTCGTTCGCGCTGGGCGCGTTCTTCGCCGGCATGCTGCTCAACGAATCGGAGCTGAGCCACAAGGCCGCGCATGATTCGTTGCCGCTGCGCGATGCGTTCGCGGTGCTGTTCTTTGTGTCGGTCGGCATGCTGTTCGACCCCAACATCCTCGTCCAGCATCCGTGGCAGGTGCTGGCCACCGTCGCCATCATCATGTTCGGCAAGTCGGCGGCGGCGTTCTTCATCGTGCGTGCGTTCGGCCACCCGACCAGCACCGCGCTGACCATCTCGGCCAGCCTGGCGCAGATCGGCGAGTTCGCCTTCATCATCGCCGGCCTCGGCGTGGCGCTGCAGATCCTGCCGAAGGAAGGCCAGTCGCTGGTGCTGGCCGGCGCGCTGGTGTCGATCATGCTCAACCCGCTGGTGTTCGGCCTGCTGGACCGTTGGCAGGCCAAGCAGGAGCAGTCTCCGCAGGTACCCGAGCCGCCCGAAGCGATCGGCCCGTCGCGCGACCTGCATGACCACGCCATCGTGATCGGTTACGGCCGCGTCGGCAGCGAACTGGCGCAGGTGCTGCGCGACCGTGGCGTGCCGGTGCTGGTGATCGATGACAACAAGGAACACGTCGAGCAGGCACATGCCAAGGGCCTGGCGGCGATCCGCGGCAGTGCCGCCGCCGACCGGGTGCTGGCCGAGGCCCATCCGGAGCGCGCCAAGATCGCGGTGCTGGCGATTCCGCAGCCGCTGGAAGCCGGTGAGGCGCTGGCCAAGCTGCGGGCGATCAATCCGGACCTGACCCTGCTGGCGCGCGCGCACAGCGATGCCGAGGTGAAGCATCTGCTGGAGCACGGCGCCGATGGCACGGTGATGGCCGAGCGCGAGCTGGCGTATTCGCTGGCGGAGATGATCATGTCCACGCCGCCGTACCGGAATCTGGGGCAGCACAGCATTCCGGTGGTGTGAGGGGTGTGCGTGCGGCAGGGCTTGCAGCCCTGCACCTGCCGAAACAACGGCAACGGCAAAAGCGGGCATAGCGTGGGATGGCGGGGTGGGTCCGATTGCGGGAGACGCCGTAAACCCTTCCATGGGGGCTTGGCCGCGGCATCCATGCCGCGGACACTCCCGCAACCGGACCCACCCCGCCTTCGACAGTTCCCTGCTGCTGTTGGTGGATGTCGACCTTGGTCGACACGGCGGCGCGCGGGGTCAGATCCGTTTTCCACAGGAAAACGGATCTGACCCCGGAAACAAAAAATCCCCGGTCGACCCGCATCGACCGGGGATCTGGATCGCCACGTTGCCATGCCTTGGAGAGGCAGTTCCACCGTAACCCATCGCGGTGCCGGCGGTGATCGCCTGTGGCGATGACGACCAAGCGCGCAGCTATCAGGCGCCGGCCAGGGCCTGTTCCAGGTCCGCGCGCAGGTCGCCGATGTGCTCGATGCCGATCGACAGCCGCACGGTGTCCTCGCTGACACCGGCCTTGGCCAGCTCCGCTGCATCCAGCTGGCGATGCGTGGTCGAAGCCGGATGGGTGGCCAGTGACTTCGCATCCCCCAGGTTGACCAGGCGGGTGAACAGCTTCAGCGCATCGAGGAAGCGGGCGCCGGCCTCGCGCCCACCGGGCAGACCGAAGGTCAGTACGCCCGAGCCGTGTCCACCCAGATAGCGCTGCGCGGCGGCATGCTCGGGGTCGTCGGCCAGTCCGGCGTAGCGCACCCAGGCGACCCTGGCATGCGCCTTCAGGAACTGCGCAACGGCCAGCGCATTGGCATTGATGCGTTCCATGCGCAGGGCCAGGGTCTCGATGCCCTGCAGGATCAGGAACGCGTTGAACGGCGACAACGCAGCGCCCGTATTGCGCAGCGGCACCACCCGCGCGCGGCCGATGTAGGCCGCTGGCCCCAGGGCTTCGGTATAGACCACGCCGTGGTAACTGGGGTCGGGCTGGTTGAGCCGCGCGAAGCGTTGGGGCTGTGCGGTCCAGTCGAAGCGGCCGGAATCGATGATCGCGCCGCCCAGGCTGTTGCCGTGTCCCCCGAGGTATTTGGTCAGCGAATGCACCACGATGTCGGCGCCGTGCTCGAACGGGCGCAGCAGGAACGGCGTGGCCACGGTGTTGTCGACGATCAGCGGCACCCCGGCGGCATGCGCGACCTCGGCGATCGCAGCGATGTCGGTGACATTGCCGCGCGGGTTGCCGATCGATTCGACGAACACCGCCTTGGTGCGGTCGTCGATCAGCGCGGCGAACGCGGCCGGGTCGGCCGGATCGGCAAAGCGCGCCTGGATGCCGTACTGCGGCAGCGTGTGCGCCAGCAGGTTGAGGCTGCCACCGTAGAGCGCACTGGAGGCGACGATGTTGTCGCCGGCCTCGGCGATGGTCTGGATGGCATAGGTGATCGCGGCCTGCCCCGAGGCCAGCGCCAGCGCGCCGATGCCGCCTTCCAGCGCGGCCAGGCGCTGCTCCAGCACGTCGGTGGTGGGGTTCATGATGCGCGTGTAGATGTTGCCCGGAACCTTCAGGTCGAACAGGTCGGCGCCGTGCTGGGTGTCATCGAAGGCATACGCCACGGTCTGGTAGATCGGCACCGCCACCGCGCGGGTGGTCGGGTCGGGACGGTAACCGCCGTGCACGGCCAGGGTTTCCAGTTGCCACTGCGGGTCGCTCATTGCACCAGGCTCCATCCGGGAAACCGCCACCATAGGCCAGCCGGGGCCGCCCGCTGAAAGCCGCTGGCGATGACGTCCGTACCCGCGGTTATCAGGTTGGCCGCGATTCAGGCAGTCGTCATGGGGCGTTGCTAGGCTGCGCCGCCGGGCGCTCCTGCCTGGGAACGGAGGCCCCACGCATGCAGCCATCCCCCTGGACTCCCCCTGCCAGCAGTTCGCCCACGTCGGTCCTGCTGGTGGAGGACGACCGTCGCCTGGCCGAACTGGTCAGCGACTATCTCCACGAACATGGCTTCGCCGTGCAGCACGTGGCACGCGGCGACCTCGCCAGCGCCGCCTGCCGCCAGCATGCACCGGAACTGGTGGTGCTGGACCTGATGCTGCCCGGCCTGGGGGGCATCGATGTGTGCCGGCAGATCCGCAGCTTCTCCGATGTGCCGATCCTGATGTTGACCGCCTGTGAGGACGACATCGAGCAGGTGCTGGGCCTGGAATCGGGTGCCGATGACTATGTGCACAAGCCGATCGAGCCACGCCTGCTGCTGGCCCGCCTGCGCGCCCTGCTGCGCCGCCGCCACGGCAGCAGCAACACCGGCACGCCCAGCCGGCTGATGCATGGTGAGCTGCTGATCGATCGCATGCAGCGCGAGGTGCACCTGCACGGCCAGCCGGTCGAGCTGGGCACCACGGAATTCGAGATCCTGTGGCTGCTGGCCAGCCAGCCGGGGCAGATCCTGTCGCGCGACCAGATCCTGCAGGCGGTGCGCGGCATCGGCTTCGACGGTCTGGACCGCAGCGTCGACGTCTGCATCGGCAAGCTGCGCCGCAAGCTCGGCGACGATGCGCGCGAACCGCGGCGGATCAAGACCGTGTGGGGGCGCGGCTACCAGTTCAATCCTGCGGCCTGGTCGGAATGAAGCGGCTGTTCCTGTGGCTGTGGTTCATCACCGGCGCCTGCTTCCTGGTGTCGGTGTTCTTTCTCAACCACATCCTGGATGGCATCTACACGCCCGTGCAGGATCGCGTGTTCGTGCAGCAGGTGCGCGGGCAGGTGTACGCCCTGCGCAGTGGCCTGGCCGGCCTGGACGCCGTCCAGCAGCGTGAGCGCCTGCAACAGTGGCAGCCACACTACGGCATCGCCCTGACCCTGCTCGACAAACCTCCCACGCTCGACGCGCAGGAACAGGCGGCCGTGAAGGCCGATGGCTTCATCGTGCGCGATCAGTACCAGCAGGTGCTGCTGCCCATCGACGGCATCGGCGGCCGCTGGCTGCACCTGCGCCTGCCCGGCGCGGTGCAGATGACGACGTACATGACCATCGCCGCCTACCTCAGCATCCTGCTGCTGGTGGGCGCCAGCCTGTATGCCTGGGTGCGCCTGCTCTGGCGCGACCTGGAAGCACTGCGCCGGCACGCCGACCGCATCGGTTCCGGCGACCTGCAGGCACGTGCGCAGGTTTCGCCCCGCTCGCAGATCCGGGTCATCGTCGAACACTCCAACCGCATGGCGGCACGCGTTGCCGAACTGGTGCAGCGCCAGCGCGACCTGACCCATGCCATTTCGCACGAACTGCGCACGCCCATCGCGCGGGTGGCCTTCGGCCTGGACCTGATGCAGGACAGCGATGACCGCGAACGCCGCGAACGGCTGGCGCAGGGCCTGCACGGCGACCTGGCCGAGCTCAACCGGCTGGTCAGCGAACTGCTGGCCTACGAACGGCTGGAGCATCCCAGCGAGGGCGAACCGATGCAGCGCATCGAAGCCAACGACTGGCTGCAGGCCTGCCTGGCCGATGCCCGCCGCGATGCCGAACGTGCCGGCATTGTCCTGCGCGTGCAGCCCAGCGCGTTGCCGCGAGTGGATGCCGAGCCACGCCTGTTGCAGCTGGCGCTGAGCAACCTGGTCGGCAATGCGCTGCGCCACGCGCGTTCGCAGGTGGAGGTCTCGCTGGTCGGTATCAGCGGCCGCGCCTGCCTGCGCGTGGACGATGACGGCCCGGGCATCGCCGAAGCCGATCGGGAGAAGGTGATGCGCCCGTTCACCCGCCTGGACGACAGCCGCAGCCGCGATACCGGCGGCTTCGGCCTGGGCCTGGCCATTGTCGGCCGCATTGCAGCCCGCCACGGCGGCGAGCTGCGCATCGGTCGCGCCACGCTGGGCGGCGCGCGCCTGGAAATGCACTGGCCGCTGGCTGCCAGCTGAACGCCCAAGGGCGCGATTACAGTTGATTACAACTCCCGCACAACTGCGGACGGATCGGTCGCCGGCATATCGCCACGCTGGCAACCCTGCAGCACTCGCCGGATGCGCGCGCTGCTTTCCTCCCATTGCCGAGAGTTTCCATGTCCCAGCTTCGCCGTTCCCCCGCCCTGCTCTGCCTGGCCGTGTTGCCGCTGTTCGCCGCCCCGATCGCCCACGCCAAGGATGACCACTGGACCTTCGAGCTCGCCGCCGGTGGCGGCGTGGCACCGCGTTACAGCGGCAGCGAGGAGTATCGTGCGACGCCGTCGCTGTCCTTTGATGTCACCTCGCCGGGGGGATGGTTTCTGGGCACCAGTGGCATCGGCTGGGGCACCTCCCTCGGCGAGCACACGCGCGTGCGTGCCTATGTCGGCGCCAGCGGCATCCGCAAGGACAAGGACTCGCTGCTGGGCGGTTCGGACTTCCTGCGCGGCATGGGTGATATCGATACCCGTCCCCTGGTCGGCGTCTCGGCTGGTTATACGCTGGGCGAAGCCGTGCTGAGCGGCTCCTGGCAGTTCACCCGCAAGGACGAGGACAAGGCCGAGAACGGCCTGGCCACCCAGCAGATCCATCTGAACCTGAGCATGCCGCTGTTCGACCTGGCCGGTGGCGTGGTCAGCGGCAGTGTTTCCACCGACTACGGCAACCGCGGCTACATGCAGACCTGGTACGGCGTCAGCCCGGAACAGGCCAAACGCACGGGCTTCGCCGAGCACAGGCCTAAGGCCGGCCTGGTCAGTGCCGGTGTCGGCCTGAAGTGGAGCCACCGCGTGGGCCGCAACGGCAACTGGTACATCTCGGCCGAAGGCACGCGCCTGCTCGGCGATGCGGCCAACAGCCCGATCGTGCAGAAGGCAAACCAGTTCGGGCTGATGAGCGGTTACACCCACCGCTTCTGATGCATGAAGGGCGCCGCTGGGCGCCCTTTCCCTCTGCGGTCAGCGGCAGGCCGGTGCGTCGCCGTTGCCGCACAACCCGACCTCGCGCAGCCAGCCGATCCACTGCACGACGTCCTCCTTCTCCGGCTCGGAGCGGAACGACTTCTGCACGGTGTGGAAGCCCTGCCTGCCCTGCACGCCCTTGATCCAGGTGAACTCCGGCTTGCCTGTCCCCGGATTCCGCGGGCAGCTGAGCATCAGCAGCGCGAAGGGCCGTCCCCCTTCTTCACCTTCGCGGATCCAGTGGCTCTGCGCCGCCGGACAGGCGATGCGCCACCCCGCCTCGATGATGCCGAGGAACTCACGCGGACTCACATGGCCACTGTTCGGCGCATCGTTGACGGTGACCATGTCGGTCCAGTCGTGCACGGTCTGGCCCTGTGGCACGTACTCGGTGATGCGGTTGCCTTGCGCGTCGGTGCTCTGGTGGGCCTGCTGGTAGCCCTTCATCGGCGGCAGCTGGACCTGTTCGGCGGCCGCGGCGTGTCCACAAACAGCAGCCAACGCCAGCGTCATGCAGAGTGAAGCCCTGCGGGCAACGTCCATGCGGTTCTCCTCATCCTTGCGAAAGTGAAACAGGACCATCGTGCGCTGCCAAGGCTCGGATGGCGCCCCAGCCATGGCCGGGGCGCCACCGGTTCAAGCCTTGGCGAACACCAGGCGACCACCGTCGTTGCCGACTTCGATGGTATCGCCGTTGACGAAGGCGCCGGACAGGATCTGCTGCGCCAGCGGGTTTTCCAGCTGCGACTGGATCGCACGCTTCAACGGGCGCGCGCCGTACACCGGATCGAAGCCGACGTTGCCGAGCAGGTCGAACGCCGCATCGGAGACCGCCAGCTTCAACCCGCGCTCGGCCAGCCGCTTCTCAAGCCCGCGCATCTGGATGCGCGCGATCTGCTTGATCTGCTGCTTGTCCAGCGGGTGGAACACCACGATGTCGTCCAGGCGGTTGATGAACTCCGGACGGAAGTGTGCCTGCACCACGCCCATCACCGCTGCCTTCATCTGCGTGTAGGCCTCCGGGCTGTCGTCGGCGCTCATGTCCTGGATCTGGTGCGAGCCCAGGTTCGAGGTCATCACGATGACGGTATTTCGGAAGTCCACGGTGCGGCCCTGGCCATCGGTCAGGCGGCCATCGTCCAGCACCTGCAGCAGGATGTTGAACACATCCGGATGCGCCTTCTCCACTTCGTCCAGCAGGATCAGCGAATACGGGCGACGGCGCACCGCCTCGGTCAGGTAGCCGCCTTCCTCGTAGCCCACGTAACCCGGGGGGGCGCCGATCAGGCGGGCGACGCTGTGCTTCTCCATGAATTCGCTCATGTCGATGCGGATCATCGCGTCGGCGCTGTCGAACAGGAATTCGGCCAGCGACTTGCACAGCTCGGTCTTGCCGACGCCGGTCGGGCCTAGGAACAGGAACGAGCCGGCCGGACGGTTCGGATCGGACAGACCTGCACGCGAACGGCGCACGGCATCGGAGACGACCTTGATCGCTTCCTCCTGGCCGACCACACGGTTGTGCAGCACTTCTTCCATGCGCAGCAGCTTGTCGCGCTCGCCTTCGAGCATCTTGTTGACCGGAATGCCGGTCCAGCGCGACACGACCTCGGCGATCTCCTCGTCGGTGACCCGGTCCTGCACCAGCTTGAAGTCCTTGTGCTCGGCTTCCTGGGCCGCGGCCAGCTGCTTTTCCAGCTGCGGCAACAGGCCGTACTGGATCTCGCTCATCTTGGCGAAATCCTGGCGGCGCTGCGCGGCTTCCAGTTCCAGCTTGGCCTGCTCGACCTGCTCCTTGATCTTGGTGGCGCCCTGCAGCGCAGCCTTCTCCGACTTCCAGATTTCATTGAGGTCGGAGAACTCGCGCTCCAGCCCGTCGATGTCGTTCTCCAGGTCGGCCATGCGCTGCCGCGAGGCTTCGTCCTTTTCCTTCTTCAGCATCTCGCGCTGGATCTTCAGCTGGATCACCCGGCGTTCCAGGCGATCCAGCTCCTCCGGCTTGGAGTCGATCTCCATGCGCAGGCGCGAGGCCGCCTCGTCCATCAGGTCGATGGCCTTGTCCGGCAGCTGGCGATCGGTGATGTAGCGGTTGGACAGCGTGGCGGCGGCCACGATGGCCGGGTCGGTGATCTCCACCCCGTGGTGCACGGCGTACTTTTCCTTCAGCCCGCGCAGGATCGCGATGGTGTCCTCCACCGACGGCTCACCGACGAACACTTTCTGGAAGCGGCGCTCCAGCGCAGCGTCCTTCTCGATGTACTTGCGGTATTCGTCCAGCGTGGTCGCACCGATGCAGTGCAGCTCGCCGCGCGCCAGCGCCGGCTTCAGCATGTTGCCGGCATCCATCGCGCCGTCGGCCTTGCCCGCGCCGACCATGGTGTGCAGTTCATCGATGAACAGGATGATCTGGCCTTCGTTCTTGGCCAGGTCGTTGAGTACACCCTTCAGGCGCTCCTCGAATTCGCCGCGGAACTTGGCCCCGGCGATCAGCGCGCCCATGTCCAGCGACAGCACGCGCTTGCCGCGCAGGCCCTCGGGTACTTCGTCGTTGATGATGCGCTGGGCCAGCCCTTCCACGATCGCGGTCTTGCCCACGCCGGGTTCGCCGATCAGCACCGGGTTGTTCTTGGTCCGGCGCTGCAGCACCTGGATGGTGCGGCGGATTTCCTCGTCACGGCCGATCACCGGGTCGAGCTTGCCGCTCTCGGCCCGCGCGGTCAGGTCGATGGTGTACTTCTCCAGCGCCTGCCGCTGCTCCTCGGCATTCTCCGACTGCACGTTCTCGCCGCCACGCAGCTTGTCGATCGCCGCCTGCAGGCGCGTCTTGTCGGCACCAGCGGCGCGCAGCGCCATGCCCAGCGTGCCGCCATCGTCCAGCGCCGCCAGCACGAACCACTCGCTGGCAATGAAGGCGTCCCCGTGCTGCTGCGCCAGCTTGTCGGTCTGGTTCAGCAGGCGCCCCAGATCGTTGCCCATCGAGACGTTGCCGGCCTGGCCGGATACCTTGGGCAGTGCGTCCAGCGCCTCGGTCAGGCGCTCGCGCAGCACCGGCACGTTCACCCCGGCCTGGGCCAGCAGCGGGCGCGTGCTGCCACCCTGCTGGTCCAGCAGCGCGCTGAACAGGTGAACCGGTTCGATGATGCTGTTGTCGCGGCCCACGGCCAACGACTGTGCGTCTGCCAGCGCCTGCTGGAAACGCGAGGTGAGCTTGTCCATCCGCATTGCGAATCCTCATCGGTCTTCAGGGCCGGCCTGGGCCGGCAATGCTGGAAAGATGCGGTTGCCCCACCCGGTTTCAAGGGTGGCTGCGACTGCACCCCGGGGCCAGTCAGCCTGCGGCCAGCATGCCGGAGCGCGTGTGGTCGGCGCGTTGATCCCGATCAGTTCCGCACGGTGGACGGGCTCAGCGGGTGATCGCGCTGCGGATCGCCCGCAGCTGCTGCTTGATCGCCCGCGCCTGTGCAGGATCCATGCGTAGCAGGGCCTTCTGCCCGATCGAGCGTGACTGCAGGGTGGGATCGACGAAGCGATAGCGGCCGCGCTCATCGCGCTGCACCAGCGGCGACTGGGCCAGTTCCGGGGTGTCCAGCAGGTGGTCGATCACCATGACCAGGCGGTCGTTGAAATAGCCCTCGGGCCGGCCAAGGTCGGCATAGGCCTGCTGGATCAGCGGATAGAAGCGCTTGTAAGCGGTAGCCGTTGCCGCCGGGTCCAGCGCAGTGAACGCCTGTACGTAAGGCGCATAGCGTGCCGCATTGCTGGCGGCGATGCGTTCGCCGCCTTCGCCCGTATCGACCTGCAGGTTGCCCGGCAGCGGCCGCGCGGCCAGCGCGGTCGGCGGCACGCTGGGCTTGTCCAGGTTGTCGACCTGGGTGACCAGGCGCTGGATCAGGTGATCACGCAGCAGCAGGGTCAGCGGCCCCTCGCCCTGGAACAGCTGGCTCAGTGCGCCCCAGGCCGCGGCGTCGCTGTCAGCCAGTTTCGGCAGCGCCGGGTCGGCGGCGGCCTCGGTATCCAGCGGATGCCTGATCGATGGTGGTGCTGGCGCGGGCTCTGCGGCCGCCTGCGGTTGTGCACTGGTACTGGCAGGGGTTGATTGCACCGGCACCGGGACACCGTCGGCCAGGCTCTTCAGCTGATCGCGGAACAACCAGCCGCCCGCGCCACCGATCACCACCACACCCAACACCCAGGGCCAGACCGCCTTTCCACTCTGCATGATGCAGCACCTCGTTTCACACGCATGGAGAAGGTGTGACCCCATCGAGTGCAGCCGGTTCCCCGCCTGTTCCGCTGCCGTTCGGGTTGAGACCTGCAGCAAGGCCGCGCTCACGTCTGCTTTGCGCCATCCGCGCGAGGCTAGGAGTCCTGTCCCGTGGAGACTCTGCCATGCAGTACGCGCTGTACTACTGGACCGGCATCCAGGGCCGTGGCGAGTTCGTGCGCCTGGCGCTGGAAGATGCCGGCGCCGACTACATCGACATGGCGCGGGTGCACGGCGATGCGGTGATGCAGCCGTTTCTGGAGGGTCGCAACGAAGGGGCACAGCCCTTTGCGCCGCCGTTCCTGAAGGCCGGCCGCCAGGTCATCGCGCAGGTCGCGGCGATCCTGGATTTCCTCGGCCCGACGCTGGACCTGGTGCCGCAGGCCGCATCGCGGCGGATGCAGGCGCTGCAACTGCAGTTGACCATCGCCGACCTGGTAGCCGAGGTGCACGACACCCACCATCCGATCGCCGCATCGAAGTACTACGAACTGCAGAAGACCGAGGCCAGGGCACGAGCCGCGTCACTGCGCAGCGAGCGCCTGCCCAAGTTCCTCGGCTATTTCGAGCAGGTGATGGCCGCCAACGGTGGCCGCCATGCACTGCGCGAGCACTCCTATGTGGATCTGTCACTGTTCCAGCTGCTGAGCGGGCTGGACTACATGTTTCCGCGCCGCATGCAGGCGCTCGGCCCCACCCTGCCCCGGCTGCGCGCGCTGCAGGAACGAGTGGCGAAACGACCCAACATCGCCGCCTATCTGGCGTCTGAGCGGCGGTTGCCGTTCAACACCAACGGCATCTTCCGCCATTACCCGGAACTGGACGCCGAACGGTAGTGCCGGCCGCTGGCCGGCAGAGCGCGCTGTGATCATTCGCCGCCTGCAACACGCCCCTGTAGAGCCGAGCCATGCTCGGCTCAGAGCAGCCGAGCGCAGGCTCGGCTCTACAAAGCACCAGAAGTGGAAGGAGCGGTAACGCCGGGCCATGCCCGGCGTCACCAGTCAATGGTCGGTGCGATCGTCCAGCGGTTTCACCGGCTGCTTCTGCAGCGACAGCAGGCCCAGCAGCAGCGCCAATGCCACGTAGGCGCCGGCGAACTGCAAGCTGATGATGCGTGCCAGCCCGTCCAGATCCCACGGCAGGTAGATGCCGCCACGCGGGTCCACCGAATGGATCAGGCCGAACAGGGTCAGCACCGCCGCCACCAGCAGGAAGCCGCAGGCACGGCGCAGGCGGCCATCGACCATCGCCGCCACCGCCGAAATCCACAGCATCGAGGTGATGATGAAGCCGTTGCCGAGGGTGAAAATCACCGCCAGCTCGGGCAGGCCATGGCCGTCGAGCTTGGTCAGCAGCTGCGGCAGCTGGTCCGGTGCGATCCAGCCGGGCGCCTTGATCGCCAGCAGGTAGGCCACCGACGGCAGGAAACCGAACACCATCGCGCCGGTATGGTGGCGCGGCGTGGCCTGGAAGGCCTGGGTGGTGATGTCGATGGCCACGTACACGATGATCGGTGCCAGCACCGCCAGCGGCAGCCATTGCACCAACCCGGAGATGATGCCGAGCATGCCGCCAATGCCGACGAACAGGCCGGTCAGCAGCGTGTAGCCGCTGCGCGCGCCCATGTGCTTGTAGGCCGGCTGGCCGATGTACGGCGTGGTCTGCGCGACGCCGCCACAGACGCCTGCCACCAGCGTAGCCACCGCCTCCACCAGCAGGATGTCGCGGGTGCGGTAGTCATCGCCAGCCGCGCGTGCGCTCTCAGACACATTGATGCCGCCCACCACCATCAGCAGGCCGAACGGCAGCAGCAGCGGCAGGTAGGTCATCGCGGTGGGCAGGCCATCGAGGAAGCCCAGCGTCGGCAGCGGCAGCACCACCTGCGGCGGCACCCATTCCGGCACATGGAAGCCGGGCGCGCCCAGCCCGGCCAGGCCAAGTCCGTAATACAGCACGGTGCCGAACACGAAGGCCAGCAGCACGCCCGGGCCACGCACCGGCAGCTTGCCCTTGGCGATCAGCACATACAGCAGCAGGCCCAGCGTGGTGAAGCCGACCAGCGGCGAGCGCAGCGTTTCCAGTAGCGGCAGCAGGCCCATCAGCACCAGCGCGATGCCGGCGATGGAACCCAGCAGCGCAGCTCGCGGCAGCGCGCGGGTGACCGCTTCACCGAAGAACGACAGCACGAACTTGAGCACGCCCATGATGACCAGCGCGGCCATGCCCAGCTGCCAGGTGGCGATGCCCGCAGCATGCGGATCCATGCCCTGCTGCTTGAAGGCGAGGAAGGCCGGGCCGAGCACCAGCAGGGCCATGCCGATGCTGGTGGGGGCATCCAGGCCGAGCGGCATGGCGGTGACATCGTCGCGGCCGGTACGTGCCGCCAGCCGGCGCGCCATCAGGGTGTACAGCAGGTTGCCGACCAGCACGCCAAAGGCGGTGCCGGGGAACATGCGGCCGAACACCACGTCGGCGGGGAACTGGAAGATCCCGACCAGGGCCATGGCGATGAAGCCGAGGATGGAGAGGTTGTCGACGACCAGGCCGAAGAAGCCGTTGAAGTCGCCGGCGACGAACCAGCGACGCGGTACGGCGGAAGCGGGAGCGGACATGGAAGGGGCGGTGGGGGTGGGGAGCGCCGATGGTAGGCCCAGCGGGGCCGGCGCGCCAATTCCGTCGTGGAATGATGGGTTCCAGCCAACGGCGGGGCCCCTCGTGGCTGGTCGCGGGTAGAGTCGACTGTTAGTCGACCGGCATTGCGAGTTCGGCCGGTCGGGGGGGCTGCGCAGGACACGCCGTAAATCCCCAGACCGGCCCAGCCGCTGGCGGCTGTGCGTTCGGGCCTTGCGAAGCAGTGCTTCGCAAGCAAAGCGCCCTCACCCATGGGGGCTCGATGGCGCCATCCATGGCGCCAACGGTCCTGCGCAGCCCACCCGACCGACCCCTGACAGTTTCCTGCGCGCGGCAGCCACGGAAGAAGATCGAAAGATCCAAAGCCAAGGCAGGCTCTCGCTGCAGTGCCGAGCCCATGCTCGCCCGCTGTACGCGAAGGCTCTGAGCCGAGCATGGCTCGGCTCTACAGAAGATTATTTCGATCATTCGTTCGTTCATCCACGCATGGCGTGGATCTACCGTGTCGACCAAGGTCGACACCTACCACACGGATGGCCGCCGTTGCTTCTGAGCGGCCGGCACTACCGCGGGTGCAGGGCGCAGCCCTGCATCGACCAACCCTCTACTTCTTCAGGAAGTTGTCCACCAGCAGATGCTTCACGTCGTCGAAGCGGCCGTTCAACACTGCCTTGGCCGCGTACAACGCCGTACCGGCCACCTGCTTGGCCTCGATCTGCGGCGGCATCACCAGCTCCGCGCGGCTGGTATGCACGTCCAGCAGCGCCGGGCCGCGCTGGGACAGCAAATCCAGCACCGCCTCTTCCAGATCCTCGCTGCGGGTCACCGTGCGGCCGTGGAAGCCGATGACCTCGGCCAGGCGGCCGAAGTCCGGGTTCTTCAGGTCGGTGTAGTTGTCCAGCAGGCCCTCCACCTTCTGCTCCAGCTCGACGAAGTTCAGCGAACCATTGTTGAACACCACCACCTTGATCGGCAGGTTCTCCTGCACTGCCGTGAGCAGGTCACCCAGCAGCATCGCCAGGCCACCATCACCGGACAGCGAGATCACCTGCCGGCCGGGGAAGGCCTTCTGCAGGCCCAGCGCCTGCGGCATCGCGTTGGCCATCGTGCCGTGCAGCAGGCTGGTCAGCGTGCGGCGGCGGCCGTTGACGCGGATATGGCGCAGCACCCACACCATCGGCGAACCGCCGTCGGCGGTGAACAGCGCATCGTCGCTGGCATGCCTCGACAGCAATGCCGTCAGGTGCTGCGGATGGATCAGTTCACCCTCGCCCGGTTGTTCTTCCTGTTCGCGCTTCTTCAGCGCCTTGTCGCGATGCCCGATGCACTCGTCCAGGAAACTGCTGTCCTCGCGCGGCGGCAGCATCGGCAGCAGCGCGTCCAGCGTCGGTGCGATGTCACCGACCACGCCGAGGTTCACCGGGTGGCGGCGGCCGAGGTGGCTGCCATCGCGGTCGACCTGGATGATCGTGGCCTTGTCCGGGTAGAACTGGCCCCAGGCGAAATCGGCGCCGAGCAGCAGCAGCGTGTCGCACTCCATCAGCGTGTGGAAGCCGGATTCGATGCCGAAGATGCCGGTCATGCCCATGTTGTACGGGTTGTCCGGCTCGACGAAATCCTTGGCGCGCGAGGTATGCGCGATGGGCGCCTGCAGGCGCCGGGCCAGCTCCAGCAGCTGCGCGTGTGCGCCCTGGCAACCGGCACCGGCATAGATGCCGATGCGCTTGCCCTGCCCCAGCAGTTCGGTGATGCGCTGCAGCTCGGCATCGGACGGGCGCAGCACCGGCTGGGTGTAGTGCACCGAGAACGGCACATCGTGCTTCACCTCGGCCTGGCTGATGTCGGCCGGCAGGATCACCACCGCCACGCCACGGCGGCTGATCGCGGCCTGGCAGGCCAGGGCCACGACGCGCCGCGCCTGCTCCGGGCTGTGCACCTGCTCGCAGAACACCGAACAACTGGCATACACCGCCTTGAAGTCCACTTCCTGCGGAAATTCCATGCCCAGCTCACTGGTCACCACCTGGCTGGCGATCAGTACCATCGGTGCACGGTTGCGATTGCTCTCGAAGACGCCGTTGATGAAGTGCAGGCCACCGGGACCACAAGAACCCGCACAGGCGGTCAACTCGCCGCTCACCAGCGAATCGGCGCCGGCAGCGAAGGCGGCCACTTCTTCGTGGCGTACATGTACCCAGTCGATTTCACTGCTGTGCAGGGCATCGGTGACGTGATTCAAGGTATCGCCAACGATGCCGTAACAGCGGCGGACGCCCGCCTGCTGCAGGGTATCGACAACGATCTCGGCAACGCGCTTGCTCATCGGATACATCCTCGAGGGGAGAGCATCCGAGGCTAGACCCGAAGAAGTGATGCCTCCGTGGGCAAGGCGCACATCACCTCGATAGGCAAACTACCGGCGGAGATCGAGTCAATCGTTGACGTTGATCCAGCCCTCCACCGCGCCCTCCTTCGGGTTGCGGTAGCGCAGCTTCACCCAGCCATCCTGTTCATCCAGCATCTCCACGCGGTCTCCCTGCACCAGGTAACGCCTGGTGCTGGATGCGCCGGGTCGATCGAACAGGAACAGCCGCGCGGGTACCACGGTGGCCTGCTGGCCACGCAACGGTCCATCCGGCGGTGCACCCAGGCCATCGGCGATGGCACTTTCCAGCACCCGGCCGGCGGCATCATAGGTGCGCCAGACGGCAAGCGGGCCCTGCTCGCCGGTCTGTTCCCACTGCAGCGCGGCGTTCAACGTATCGCCCAGCATCAGCACGCTCTCGGCGCGGTACAGATAGAGCTTCGCGCCTGCAAACCGGTACTGGTCGGTGTACCACATCGGGCCGCTGCGGCAGCTGCTGGTCAGCGTGCGGCTCGGACGGTCGACCGTCAGCCCCATCAGGTCACCGCAACTGTCCTTGCCGTGGGTGTCGGCCTGCAGCGCGCGGAACCCGGCACTGGCCGGATCGAAGCGGTACACCGTCACCGCTTCGTTGACCATGCCCACCGAGGCGCGCGCGACCAGTTCCGGGTAGCCATCGAAATCGACATCTTCGAGCGACCATCGCGAATTGCCGTCGGCATCGGCCGCGCCCTCAAGCGTCTGGCGCTTGCCTGACGGTAACAGCTGCACCGCGATGCTGCCGTCCTGCTGGGGATCGGCGTGCGCCTGCACGTGCGCGGCCACTTGGAAGCGCAGCGTTTCGCCGTCGTCCCCACCCGCCTGCGCCGTCGGTGCCAGTACGCCTGCCAATGCCAGGCCCAGCAGGCATTCCCTGTAGTTCATCATTGCTCCCTGCAGCACCGCGGCGGCACCTTCAACTCAGAACGATACCTCGACCGGCTGCCGCGACCACAGCACCGATTGATGTTTGGTCTGCTGCTTCCACGCCAGGCGGATGGCTTCGATATCGGCACGGCGCTGCGGGGTGTCTTCGTGCAGCACCACCAGCACCTTGGTGCGCAGACGGTTGGGCGAGGCATCACCGCGGAACAGCCACTGGCCGTAGGCATCGAACACGGTCAGGCCATCCGGAAAGCGCGGGGTCACTTCCTTGTCCAGGAAGGTGCGCCACTGCGCCTCGCTGATGGTGTCGGCCTGCGGGCGGTTGCCGGCGCCCTGCTCTTCGCCTACGCCGAAGTACAGCTCGCTGCGCACCCAGCCGTGGCCGGCGGAAGGGCGGGCGGCATCGCCCTTCAGTTCGGCGGTGGTGGCCGTGGCATAGGCGCTGGGCGCCTGCGAAGAGAGGCTGGCGCAGCCACTGGTGGCCAGCAGCACGGCGAAGACGAGGCCAAGGTGTTTCATCGGTACAGCTCCGGGGAAGGGGAACAGGGCGAGCCGGCAGCGTACAGCGCCACTGGCCCGGCGTGCTGATGCCAACCGGGCATCAGCTCATGCCGGACCGGCAGGGACTTGCATCGGCACCGGCCATCACGCGAAGATAATATATCGCTTCATCCGGATGGATGTAAGTGAAACTATCTCCCCCTTCTCCGTCGTCGTTGTTGCTGGAGCCCCCATGTCCGCCCGCCTGCCCGCGTCGCCGCTCGGCCTCGCCATCGCCCTCGTGCTTTCCTCCGCTGCCGTCCCGGTCCTGGCCCAGGACGCCACCAACCTGGACACCGTGATCGTCACCGGCACCCGCGCCGCCGATCGCACCGTGCTCGAATCCACCTCGCCGGTGGATGTGCTCACCGCCGAGGACATCCGCAAGGCCGGCGTGGTCAACGGTGAACTGGGCAGCGCGCTGCAGGCGCTGCTGCCGTCGTTCAACTTCCCGCGCCAATCCAACTCCGGTGGCGCCGACCACGTGCGCGCCGCACAGTTGCGTGGCCTGTCCCCCGACCAGGTGCTGGTGCTGGTCAACGGCAAGCGCCGCCACCACACCGCGCTGGTCAACACCGACAGCAAGATCGGCAAGGGCACCACCCCGGTCGATTTCAATGCGATCCCGGTCAGCGCGATCAAGCGCATTGAAGTGCTGCGCGACGGTGCCGGTGCGCTTTACGGCTCGGACGCCGTGGCCGGCGTGATCAACGTGATCCTCGACAACGGCGGCGACGGCGGCGAGATCGAGGCCAGCTACGGTGCCAACCACACCGACCTCAAGCCGATCGGCCGCACCCTCACCGATGGCCAGACCGGCAACGTCAGCGCCAAGGTCGGTACTTCGCTGGGCGAGGACGGCGGCTTCCTGCGCGTCGGCCTGGAATACAAGCACCGCAACGGCACCAACCGCGCCGGCTTCGACCAGATTCCGCCATGGGACCAGACGCCGGACAACCTGGCGCTGCAGGGCAAGCGCAACTACGTGCTGGGCGATGGCAAGAGCAAGGACATCAACCTGTGGCTGAACACCGAGATCCCGGTGGGACAGACCTCGACGTTCTACGCGTTCGGTACCTTCAACCAGCGTGACACCGAAGGCGCCAACTACTTCCGCTATCCCGATGGCGATGCCAACTGGAAGCAGGTCTATCCGAACGGCTACCGACCGATCTCCGAAGGCGAGAACCGCGACGTACAGGCCGTGGCCGGCGTGCGCGGCCAGTGGGGCGAGTGGAGCTACGACAGCAGCCTGGATTACGGCCAGAACGACTTCACCTACCGCCTGCGTGATTCGCTCAACGCATCGCTGGGCCCGACCAGCCCGACCCGCTTCAAGACCGCCGACTACGAGTACGCGCAGACCGTGGGCAACCTCGATCTGAGCCGCGTGTTCACCCAGAGCGACAGCATCAGCCACACGCTGGGCCTGGGCGTGGAAGCGCGCCATGAGCGCTACCAGACCCGCCCCGGCGACCCGGCCAGCTATGCGGCGGGCCCGTACACCGACCGCCCGACCGGCTCGCAGGCCGGTGGCGGCCTGACCCCACAGGACGCCGCCACCCTGTCGCGCGACGTGGCCAGCGCCTATGCCAGCCTGTCCAGCCAGTTCGGCGAGAAGTTCTCCACCGACCTGGCCGCGCGCTACGAGCACAACGACGACTTTGGCGGCGAACTGACCGGCAAGCTCGGCCTGCGCTACGAATTCACCCCGCCGTTCGCACTGCGCGGTGCCATCTCCAACAATTTCCGCGCTCCGTCGCTGGCGCAGATCGGCTACGAATCCACCTCCACCGGCTACAACGCCGGCGGCCAGCTGGTGCAGGGCCGGCTGCTGTCGGTCAACAATCCGATCGCGCGTGGCCTGGGTGCGCAGAACCTGAAGCCGGAGAAGTCGATCAACACCTCGCTGGGCTTCACCAGCCGCATCGGCGAGCATTTCGACCTGTCGCTGGACTTCTTCCAGATCGATATCGACGACCGCATCGCGCTGTCGGAGAGCATCACCGGCGATGCACTGACCGATTACGTGGCCGCCAGCTACGGCGTCAGTGGCCTGCAGAGCGCCAGCTTCTTCGTCAATGCCGCCGACACCCGCACCCGTGGCGCCGAGCTGGTAAGCAACTGGCGGCAGTCGCTGGGCGATGGCCAGCTGCTGCTGACCGGCACCTACGCCTACACCAAGACCACGCTGAAGAATGTGCTGGCCACGCCGGCGCAGCTGCGCGCGCTGAACCCGGACTACGTACTGTTCGGCATCGAGGAGACCAACACCCTGACCGATGCCACCCCGCGCACGCGTGGCAGCTTCTCGGCCGCCTGGAGCAACGACCATTGGTCGCTGAGCACCCGCGTGAACCGTTACGGCAGCGCCACCCGGGTGTTCAACTTCGGTGATGGCTACATCCCGCGCCAGACCTACCAGGCCGAATGGCAGCTGGATGCCGAAGTCGAGTACCGCATTACCCCGCAATGGAGCGTGGCCATCGGCGGCCAGAACCTGACCGACAACTACCCGGATCGATCCAACAGCGATATCCACTACTTCGGCAACCTGCCGTACGACGTGCTGTCGCCGATCGGCAGCAACGGCGCGTACTACTACGGCCGCGTCCACTATACGTTCTGATCGCATTGGGTGGGTGCGGACCGTTGGTCCGCGCTGTTTGGGCTGGATGCAGGCTGACCTGCGGTGCCGACCAACGGTCGGCACCCACCGAAGCTGATCCGCAGCCTGCCCTCGACCCCACGTACACGCCCAGGCTGGCAGGCTGGTCGTCATGGCTGAACCGCTCCCCCTGCGTCCGCCACCGCCATTGCTGGACGACGCCTGTGCGTTGTTCCTCGATGTCGATGGCACCCTCATCGAATTCGCTGCACGACCGGATGCCGTGCAGCTCCTGCCGGATGTGCGCGAAGCCATCGGCCGCATCAGTGACCGCCTGGAAGGCGCCGTGGCACTGGTCAGTGGCCGACCGCTTGAACAGCTGGACCAGCTGTTCGCTCCCCTCCAGCTGCCTGCCGCCGGCCTGCATGGGCACGAACTGCGCGGCGAGGATGGTCGTGTGCTGCGCGACGAACACGACGACGACACCGCCGAGTGGCTGCACGCGCTGCACCAGCAGGCGATGCGCTTTGCCCACGGCCATCCCGGCGTGCTGGTGGAAGACAAGGGCGTCGGCCTGGCCCTGCATTGGCGCGGTGCGCCGCACGCGGCAAGTGATGTGCGCGCCTTCGCCGATCGCCACGTGCGGGGCCGCGCCAGCTACCGCCTGCAACCCGGCGACCATGTGGTCGAGTTCGTGCCCGTCGGCACCGACAAGGGCCGTGCCGTGCGCCGGATGATGCAGTACCTGCCCTTCCGCGGCCGCCTGCCGGTGTTTCTCGGTGACGACCTCACCGATGAATTCGGCTTCGATGCCGCCAACAGCCAGCATGGCTGGAGCGTGCTGGTGGGTGAACGTGAACCCAGCGCGGCGGTGTTCGCGCTGCCCGACATACGCAGCGTGCACGCCTGGCTGCGTGAGAATGCCTATTGACCCGGCCAACCCCCACGGCCGCAACCGAGATGTACCGCGTGATGACCCAACCCGATCTTGATCTGGGCGTGGTCGGCAACGGCAGCTTCGGCGCCCTGGTCGACAAACGTGCCCGCGTTGTCTGGAGCTGCCTGCCCACCTTCGACGGCGACCCTACCTTCTGTGCGCTGCTCGGCCCCAACCAGCAGACCGGTGGCGACTTCGCCATCGAGCTGGAAGACTTCGCCAGCAGCGAGCAGGAATACCTGACCAACACGGCGATCCTGCGCACGGTGCTCCGCGACGCGCACGGCGGCGAACTGGAAATCCTGGATTTCGCCCCCCGCTGGCGGCAGAACGACCGCTTCTACCGGCCGGTCAGCCTGATCCGCCAGGTGCGTCCGCTGGCTGGCAGCCCGCGCATCACCGTGCGTGCGCGCCCGCTGGCCGACTGGGGCGCACGCGTGCCAGAGTCGACCTGGGGCAGCAACCATGTGCGCTGGATCCTGCCGGAGCACGTGCTGCGGCTGACCACCGATGTGCCGGTGCGCTTCGTGCGCGACGGCCTGCCGTTCGTGCTCAACCATCCCATCCACCTGATCCTGGGCGTGGATGAGTCACTCAACCGGTCGATCAGCGGCTACGTGCAGGAAGCCTTCCAGCGCACCCGCGACTACTGGCGCGAATGGGTGCGCTACCTGTCCATTCCACTGGAGTGGCAGGACGCGGTCATCCGCAGTGCGATCACGTTGAAGCTGTGCCAGTACGAGGACAGCGGCGCGATCATCGCGGCGATGACCACTTCCATTCCAGAAGCACCCGGCAGCGTGCGCAACTGGGACTACCGCTACTGCTGGCTGCGTGACGCAGCTTTCGTGGTGCGGGCGCTGAACCGTCTCGGCGCAACGCGCACGATGGAACAGTTCCTCGGCTACATCTTCAACCTGGCCACCACTGACGGCACGCTGCAGCCGCTGTATGGCATCGGCTTTGAAGCCAAGCTGGACGAAGACGAAGTGCCCAGCCTGTCCGGTTATCGCGGCATGGGCCCGGTACGCCGCGGCAACCTGGCCTGGGTGCAGCGCCAGCACGATGTCTACGGCAGCGTGGTGCTGGCCTCCACGCAGCTGTTCTTCGACCGCCGCCTGCAGGATCCCGGCGACGCGCACACATTCGCCCGCCTCGAACCGCTGGGCGAACAGGCCTTCGCCCTGCATGACGTGCCCGATGCGGGCCTGTGGGAGTTCCGTGGCCGCACCGAGGTACACACCTACACCAGCGCGATGTGCTGGGCCGCCTGCGACCGCCTGTGCAAGATCGCCGTGCGCCTGAAGCGCGATGACCGTGCACACTACTGGCGCGAGCGCGCCGACACCATCCATGCGCGCATCATGGCCGAGTCCTGGAATGAGGAACTGGGCCACTTCACCGATACCTTCGGCGGCCATCGCCTGGACGCCTCGCTCCTGCTGCTGGCCGACATCGGCTTCATCGATGCGATGGACGCCCGCTTCATCGCCACCGTCGATGCGATCGGCCGCGACCTCAAGCATGGCAATTCGCTGTACCGCTATGTCGCGCCGGATGACTTCGGCGAGCCGGAGACCAGCTTCACCATCTGCACGTTCTGGTACATCGATGCGCTGGCGGCGATCGGGCGCATGGACGAGGCGCGCGAGATGTTCGAGCTGCTGCTGAAGCAGCGCAACCACCTGGGCCTGCTGTCGGAGGATCTGGCCTTCGACAGCGGCGAGGCCTGGGGCAATTTCCCGCAGACCTATTCGCACGTCGGCCTGATCACCGCCGCGATGCGCCTGTCGCGGTCCTGGCAGGAGGCATCGTGAGTCGTCTGGTCGTGGTTTCAAATCGTGTGGCCGTACCCGGCGAGAACCGCGCCGGCGGCCTGGCTGTCGGCCTGCTGGCCGCCCTGAAGGAACGCGGCGGCCTGTGGTTCGGCTGGAGCGGCAAGACGGTAAAGGACGGCAGCGGCACGCTGCACCGGCAGAAAGACGGTGACATCGACTACGTCACCATGGACCTGAGCAAGCGCGAGGTGGACGGCTACTACAACGGCTTTGCCAACCGCACGCTGTGGCCGCTGCTGCACTTCCGCCTGGATCTGGTCGACTACGACCGTGCCACCCGCGAGACCTACCACAAGGTCAACGCACTGTTCGCCGACAAGCTCGCGCCCTTGCTGCGCGAGGATGACATCGTCTGGATCCACGACTATCACCTGATCCCGCTTGGCGCACTGCTGCGCGAGCGTGGCATCGGCTGCCGCATCGGCTTCTTCCTGCACATCCCGATGCCCTCGGCCGACCTGCTGCAGGCGATGCCCGACCACCTGCGGCTGTTCTCCGCGCTCTACGCGTATGACCTGGTGGGCTTCCAGACCCAGCGCGATGCCGATCGCTTCCAGACCTACCTGCGCCTGTTCGGCGGCGGTCGGGTACTCGCCAACGGCGAGCTGGAAGCACCCGGGGGGCGTCGTTTCCGCGCGGCGGCGTTCCCGATCGGCATCGACACCGAGCTGATCGCGCGCCAGGCCGGTACCGCCGCCACCAAGGCCGCCGTAAAGAACCTGCGCGCGAGCCTGCGTGATCGCCAACTGGCGATCGGCGTTGATCGCCTGGATTATTCCAAGGGCCTGCCCGAGCGCTTCCTCGGCTTTGAACGGTATCTTGAGCGCCATCCCGACCAGCGCGGGTCGCTGACCTACCTGCAGATCGCCCCCGTCTCGCGCGGTGATGTCACCGAGTACCGGCAGCTGCGCAGCCAGCTGGAGCAGATCGCCGGCCACATCAACGGCGGCCACGCCGAGCCGGACTGGACACCGCTGCGCTACGTCAACCAGAACTTCACCCATGCCACCCTCACCGGTTTCTACCGTGCAGCGGCGGTGGGGCTGGTCACGCCGCTGCGTGATGGCATGAACCTGGTGGCCAAGGAATACGTGGCCTCGCAGGACCCGGAGGACCCGGGCGTGCTGGTGCTGTCGCTGCTGGCCGGCGCCGCCGACGAACTCAAGCAGGCACTGCTGGTGAACCCGCACGACCTGGATGGCGTTGCCGACGCCATCGCCACCGCGGCGACGATGTCGCTGCGCAAGCGCAAGGAGCGCTGGCACGCCATGATGGAGCACCTGCGCACCTACGACATCAACCACTGGCGGCGCAGCTACCTGGACGCACTGGAAGGCTGAGAAAAAAGGGGACGGAGGGGATTAAGTCGTTTGTGCACAAACGACTTAATCCCCTCCGTCCCCTTTTTCTTCAATCCAGGAATCGCGCTGCCTGCTCCGGTGCGGGCAGATGACAGGCATCATGCCGCCCGAACCAGCGGTAGCGGTTGCGGGCCAGCGCGCGGTACGCCGCGTCGCGCAGTCCGCGCGGCAGCACCTTCAGTACGCCGCTCAGGCGCCATCCACCGCCCAGCCCGGCCAGTACACGCAGGATGGCATCGGTATCGGTCCAGGTGCCCTGCGCGTCCAGCAGCAGGAACGACATCGGGTCCTGCGGGTCCAGCCCGTGCGCGCGCAACATCGCGCTGCCCTGCTGCCCCTGCATCGCCGCAAAACGGTAGCGCCCCTTGCGGTCGAAACGCAGCAGGAAGCGCACCCAGCGGTTGCACAGGGCGCACACGCCGTCGAACACGATCACCGCGCTGCCAGTCCCGGCGGCGCCGTCACTGTGGTTCGAGCCAGCCTTCATAGCGGATCAGGGCTCCGGCCCAGGGCAGCGTCACATCGACTAGGAAAGTGTAACGCTCGCCGCGCCAGGCTTCACGGCAGCGCACACCGCCGAACCAACGCGTCGGCAGCGGCAGCAGCCCGAACGCCCAGACCCGCCGCACCGACCAGTCGATACCACCCTCGCGGGCCTGCAACGCGAACTCCAAGCGCACCGCGCCCAGCTGCTCGCGCAGAATCCCTTCGTGCGCCCACAGCCGCGACACCATCGGCCAGCGGCCGAACCGTCGCGCCCACTGCTCACCCTGCCCGCGTGCACTGAACGCCACTTCGGTGGGCAGCGCGTCGCCGTCCTTCGGCAGCCGCGCCAACGCGGCCAACAGCGGCACCAGCCAGTGCCGCCCTCGCACGATGCGCGCCTGCCCCACGTAGCGGCAGGGCAACGGCGCGGCATGCAGCGCCTGCACCGGCGCTGCCAGGGTGGCGAAGGCCGGCCCCAGCACGCGCGCGAACAGCGGCGTGGTCAGGGCGCGATCCAGGCCAGGGTCGCCATGCGCCCGGTACGACGGTCGCGCCGGTGCGAATACAGGTCAGGATCGGCCATGGTCGACACCGTGCCGCCATACACCTGCGCCGGGTCCATCCCCGCCGCCTGCAACCGCTGCCGCGCCAGCGCGAACAGGTCCACTTTCCAGTGGCCTGCGCGGGTGGCCACGAACGCCGCCCCGGCGGCCGGATCATGGCCGACGAAGGCGTGGTAGACCTCTTCGCCGATCTCGTAGTCGACCGGCCCGGCAGCCGGGCCCAGCCAAGCCCGCAGCTGCGCCGGCGGCGTCTGCAGGGCGGCCACCGTGGCCTCCAGCATGCCGTCAGCCAGCCCACGCCAGCCGGCATGGGCCGCACCCACCTCGCTGCCATCGGCCGCGGCAAACACCACCGGCAGGCAGTCGGCGGTCAGGATCGCCAGCACCACGCCCGGCACCGAAGTCACCGCGGCGTCGGCCACCGGTTCGCTGGCGCCAGCCACCGGTGGCGCGGTGAAGCGCAGCACGGTGCTGCTGTGCACCTGGCGCAGCCAGTGCGGTGCCGAGGGCAGTGCCAGCCCCTCCTGCAGCAGCTTGCGGTTGTGCTCCACGTTGGCCGGGGTATCACCATCGGCCGCGTGCCGGTTGCCGAGGTTGAACTGCGCGAACGGCGCCGGCGAAATGCCCGCGCCATGCCGACGCGTGGTCAGCGCATGGACGCCTGCCGGCGCCGGCCAGTCCGCCTGCAGCAACGGCAGCGCGGCGGCCATCACCAGCGATCCCGCTCGCGGGCGGCGAAGGCTTCGCTGTCTTCGCGCAGCACCTTCATCAGGTGCAGCATGTCCTCCGGCACCGGCGCGGTATTGCGCACCGGCTCACCAGTGATCGGATGCATGAACTCCAGGGTCTCGGCGTGCAAGGCCTGGCGCTTGAAGCCGCGCAGCGCGGCCACCAGCTCGTCGCTGGCACCCTTGGGCAGCTTCAGCGCACCGCCGTACAGCGGGTCGCCGATGATCGGATGGCGCACGTGTGCCATGTGCACGCGGATCTGGTGGGTACGGCCGGTTTCCAGGCGGCACTCCAGCGCGGTGTGCGCACGGAAGCGCTCGCGCAGGCGGTAGTGGGTCACCGCTTCCTTGCCGTCTTCGCGCACCGCCATCTTCAGCCGGTCGCGCGGGTGGCGGTCGATCGGGGCATCGGCGGTACCGCCTGCCACCAGCGCGCCCATCACGATGGCCAGGTACTGGCGGTGCACGTCACGGGCCGCCAGTTGCTCGACCAATGCAGTCTGCGCTTCCAGGGTCTTGGCCACCACCATCACGCCGCTGGTGTCCTTGTCCAGGCGGTGCACGATGCCCGCGCGCGGCAGCACCGCCACCGAGGGGTCGCGGAACAGCAGCGCGTTGACCAGGGTGCCGCTGTGGTTGCCGGCACCGGGGTGGACCACCAGGCCGACCGGCTTGTTGATCACCAGCACATGCTCGTCCTCGAACAGCACGTCCAGCGGGATGTCCTCCGGCTGGGCGTCGGTCTGGGTTTCCAGCACCACATGGAGGGTCACCACCTCGCCGCCGCGCAGCGGATCGCGCGGGCGCACCTGGGCGCCGTCCAGCAGGACGTCACCGGACTTGATCCACTCGGTCAGGCGCGAACGCGAATATTCGGGGAACAGTTCGGCCACGACGGCATCGAAACGACGGCCGGCAGCGGTGTCGGGGACGATGGCCTGGCGGGCCGATTCAGAGGGTTGTTCAGACATGGCAGGGGGCATTCTTTGAAATTTTGGGGTCCCGGCGGCCGGTTTCAGTCGCTGGACAGGACACTAGGCTATCATCGACCCTTCGTATTCCAGCCGCGTCCCGCCTCGACCCCATGATCCGACGCTCCGCCATGCTCTCCGCGCCCGTCCGCCTCACCGCCCTGCTGCTGGTGCTGGTCATCGCCGCAACCGGCTGCCACCGCGGCGCCAAGAAGGGTGATCGCCCCGACGAAGGCGTGCCGGTCGAACAGCTGTACGAGAAAAGCCACAAGCTGATGCAGGGCGGCAACTGGAGCGGCGCCGAAGCCAGCTTCCGCCGCCTGGTGGCCCAGTATCCGTACGGCCCGTACACCGAGCAGGCGATGATCGAAACCGCCTACGCCCAGTACAAGGCCGGCAAGCACGATGACGCGGTGTCCAGCATCGACCGCTTCATCCGCACCTACCCGACCCACCGCAACATTGCGTACCTGTACTACCTGCGTGGCCTGGCCAACTCCAACCGCAGTACGGTTTTCCTGCGCCGCGTATGGTCGCTGGATGCCAGCCGCCGCGACCTGTCCACGCCGCACCAGGCGTACTCGGACTTCAACATCGTGGTTGATCGTTACCCGAACAGCCGCTACGCCGCCGATGCGCGCCAGCGCATGCTGGAGCTGCGTGACGTGTTCGCCCAGCACGAGCTGGACAACGCCCTGTACTACATGCGCCGCGGCGCCTGGGTCTCGGCCGTGGGCCGCGCCAACTACCTGCTGGAAACCTACCCGCAGAGCGCCTTCCAGTACGACGCCGTGGCCGTGCTGGCCGATTCCTACACCCACCTGGGCAACAAGACCCTGGCCGACGACGCCCGTCGCGTCCTGCAGCTGAACCAGCCGGATCACCCGTGGCTGGAAGGCAAGTGGCCGAAGTACCCGTGGATGATCCGCAAGCTGAACCCGTTCGCCGGCGAGAAGTCCGCCAGCACCGGCCAGCGCAACGCGCGACTGGAAAAGAAATAAGAGAGGGCCCCGAAAGGGGCCCTTCTTCTTTGTGGAGTCGAGCCACGCTCGACTGCTTTCCTCATCCGCCTCCCCGCGCCGGGGCCGCCACCTAGGCCCGAACCTAGGAATGCTACGAATCCAGCGCGGATGCGACGCCGGTCGCAGCCCGCCTGGGTGAGGCGCTCCACACTGCGGCGCAACGGCCACACCGGCCATCACGGAGCGTCCCATGGCCCCACTGCGCTGCAGTTTCCGTCCCCTGTCCTGCCTCATCGCCACCGCCCTGCTGGCGCTATCCCCGCGCCCCCTGGCCGCTGCACCGGCCGCGCCGGGCGATCTGCTGTCTGCTGCCCCCTATCGCGCGTGATGGGTGCCGTCCAGGGCCGCGCAGGCCTACAAGCTGCACTACCGCACCCCGGACCACCGCGGCCAGCTGGCCGAAGGCACCGGCCTGCTGTACCTGCCCGCCGGCGCGGCGCCTGCGGGCGGGTGGCCGGTGGTGTCCTGGGCACATGGCACTCAGGGCATTGCGGATCGCTGTGCGCCCTCGGTCTCCGGCCCCACCCATGCCGAACGCGACGGACGCTTCCTGGACGTGTTCCTGGCCCAGGGCTATGCCGTCGCCGCCGCCGACTACCAGGGCCTGGGCAGCCCAGGCAATCATGCCTACCTGCACGTGCGTACCGCGGCGCGCAACGCCATCGACATGGTCAAGGCCAGCCGCCAGTACCTGGGGACGGCAACATTGTCGCCGCGCTGGGTCTCGGTCGGATATTCGCAGGGGGGCGCGGCCGCATTGACAGCAGGCCATCTGGCCGCCTCCCATGGCGGCCCATCCCTGCAGTACCGCGGCAGTTTCACCGCCGGAACGCCCACCGCAGTCGAACTGACCGCGCTGGTGATGAATCCCGGCAACCGCACCGCCAATCCTGGCGCACCCAACGCATATCACGCGTATCTGCTCGACGGCCTGCTGCAGGCCGCGCCTCAGATCGACCGCGTCCTCAGCGACGCAGGCCGTGCCCGTGTGGCAGTGGCCCGCGAGCAGTGCCTGAGCGAACTGACCGCCACGCTGGACGGCGCCGATACCGGCAGCATGTTTACTGCACCACTGACCAGCGTGCCGGGCATCTGGGCGGTGCTGTACGACTATCTGGGTGTACCGCGCCGCGGCTTCAGCCAGCCGCTGATGCTGGCCCATGGCAGCGAGGACCGCGACGTGCCCTATCTGACCACCCTGCTGTACGCCGCAAGCCTGGCCTTGCGAGGTGAGCCGGTCGCGTTCCGGCGCTACCCGGTCGATCATCGCGGCACGCTGGATGCGGCGGCGGCGGATGCCCTGGCGTTCGTGCGTGCACGACTGGAGGGCGACCACTTCAACGACGCTGCGGAGATCGCAGGCCTCGAACAACGGCTCGACGAAGCCCGGTAGATCCACGCCATGCCGGATACGCGATCCAGGAAGTTGCCGGCCAGCGGCCGGCACTACCGAATGCAGTAGATCCACGCCATGCGTGGATACGCGCTATAGGGCGTTGCCGGCCAGCGGCCGGCACTACCTGCCAACCGCTGCCTCAGCCCTTGTAGCCGTTGCTGATCGGGTAACGACGCTCGCGGCCAAAGGCGCGGCGCGAGACCTTCGGCCCCGGCGCGGCCTGGTGCCGCTTCCACTCGCTGATGCGCACCAGCCGCAGCACGCGGTCGACCACGGCCGCGTCATAGCCGGCCGCCACGATCTCCGTGCGCGACTGCTCCTGGTCGATGTAGCGGTACAGGATGCCGTCCAGCACGTCATAGGCCGGCAACGAATCCTGGTCCAGCTGGTTCTCGCGCAGCTCGGCCGACGGCGGGCGGCTGATCACCGCCGGCGGGATCACCGGTGCGCCGCCCACGGTATTGCGCCACTTGGACAGGCCGAACACTTCGGTCTTGTACAGGTCCTTCAGCGGCGCATAGCCACCGCACATGTCGCCGTAGATGGTGGCGTAGCCGACCGCGTACTCGCTCTTGTTGCCGGTGGTCAGCAGCAAGCCGCCGAACTTGTTGGCCAGCGCCATCAGGATCACCCCGCGGCTGCGCGACTGCAGGTTCTCTTCGGTCACGTCCGGCGCGGTGCCCTCGAACATCGGCGCCAACGCTTCCATCAGGCCCTTGAACGCCGGCTCGATCGACACCGTCTCCAGCTTCACGCCCAGCGCCTGGCACTGCTCGGCCGCCAGGTCGTTGGACAGGCCCGCGGTGTAGCGCGACGGCAGGCGCACGGCGGTTACGTTCTCCGCGCCCATCGCGTCGACCGCCATGGCCAGCACGATCGCCGAGTCGATGCCGCCGGACAGGCCCAGCCACACTTTCTTGAAGCCGTTCTTGCGGCAGTAGTCCTGGATGCCACGGGTCACCGCGCGCCAGGCCAGCGCGTCCATGCTCTCGTCGCCGTCGTCCATCCACACGTGCGGCATGAAGCGGCGGCTGGCGCCGTCGTACTCCACCACCAGCCACTGGTCGACGAAGGCAGCAGCGGCCGGGTGCACCGTGCCATCACCGTCGGCCACCACCGAGGCGCCATCGAACACCAGCGCGTCCTGGCCGCCAACCACGTTGAGATAGGCGATCGCCGCCCCGCTCTCGCGGGTACGTGCAGCCAGCACGGCGTCGCGCTGGGCATGCTTGCCACGCTCGTACGGCGAAGCATTCGGCACCACCACCAGCTGCGCACCGGCGCGCATGGTGTCGGCCAGCGGCTCGGCAAACCACAGGTCCTCGCAGATCAGCAGGCCAACCGGAATACCGTTGACCTCGAACACGCAGCTGCCGCCATCCGGATCGACATCGAAGTAGCGGCGCTCGTCGAACACGGCGTAGTTGGGCAGCTCACGCTTGCGGTAGGTCTGCTCGACCAGGCCGTCACGCAGCACGCTGGCGGCGTTGTAGACCACCGCGCCAGCCGCCTGCGGCCAGCCGACCACGGCGGTGATGCCGCGGCAGGCGGCAGCGATGCGGGCCATCGCCTGCTCGCACTCGTACAGGAAGCCCGGGCGCAGCAGCAGGTCTTCCGGCGGGTAGCCGCTCACCGCCAGCTCGGGGAACATCACCAGCTCGGCGCCGTACTCGTCGCGCGCCTGGCCGATCATCTCGATGATGCGCTCGGTGTTGCCGGCGACATCGCCGACCGGGAAGTCGAACTGCGCCATCGCGATGCGGATCGAAGCCATGGGATTCCAGCCTGTGGTTGCAATGCCGCCATTGTAACGCCGGGGTCAGATCCGTTTTGCGCAGCAAAAGGGATCTGGCCCCACACCAGACGCAGAAAGGCCGCCCGGAGGCGGCCTTTCTGTGTTCAAGCAGCCGGCCAGCGGCCGGCTCTACAGCATCGTCTGCCGGAGGCAGTCGATCTTATTTCACCAGCTTGGCGATGGCAGCGCCCAGATCGCCCGGCGAGCGGACGGTGACAACACCGGCAGCTTCCATGGCGGCGAACTTGCCTTCGGCAGTGCCCTTGCCGCCCGAGGCGATCGCGCCCGCGTGGCCCATGCGCTTGCCGGCCGGAGCCGACGCACCGGCGATGAAACCGACGACCGGCTTCTTCACGTGGTTCTTGATGTACTCGGCGCCGGCTTCTTCAGCGTCACCGCCGATCTCGCCAACCATGATGATGCCTTCGGTCTGCGGGTCTTCGTTGAACAGCTTCAGGCAGTCGACGAAGTTCAGGCCGTTGATCGGGTCACCACCGATGCCGATGCAGGTGGACTGGCCCAGGCCGACTTCGGTGGTCTGCTTGACCGCTTCATAGGTCAGGGTGCCCGAACGCGACACGATACCGATCTTGCCCGGCTGGTGGATGTGGCCCGGCATGATGCCGATCTTGCACTCACCCGGGGTGATGACGCCCGGGCAGTTCGGCCCGATCAGCACGGTGTCCGGATGCGAACGGGTCAGCACGTTCTTGACGCGCAGCATGTCCAGCACCGGGATGCCTTCGGTGATGCAGACGATGACCTTGATGCCGGCAGCAGCGGCTTCCAGGATCGCGTCGGCCGCGTACGGCGGCGGCACGTAGATGACCGAAGCGTTGGCGCCGGTGCTCTGCACGGCGTCGGCAACGGTGTTGAAGACCGGCAGGTCGATGTGGGTGGTGCCACCCTTGCCCGGGGTCACGCCGCCAACAACCTGGGTGCCGTACTCGATCATCTGAGTGGCGTGGAAGGTGCCCTGCTGGCCGGTGAAGCCCTGCACGATCACCTTGGTGTTCTTGTTAATCAAAACAGACATGGGAATTCCTTGGTGTCGAATCAGGCAGCGTTCTTGACAGCTTCAACGATCTTCTTGGCGCCATCGTTGATGTTGTCAGCCGGGATGATGGCCATGCCGCTGTCGCGCAGCAGCTGCTTGCCTTCTTCCACGTTGGTGCCTTCCAGGCGCACCACGACCGGAACCTTGACGCCCACTTCCTTCACGGCGGCGATGATGCCTTCGGCAATCATGTCGCAGCGGACGATGCCGCCGAAGATGTTGACGAAGATGCCTTCAACCTTGTCCGAGGACAGGATCAGCTTGAACGCCTCGATGACGCGCTGCTTGTTGGCACCGCCGCCCACGTCCAGGAAGTTCGCCGGCTCGCCGCCGTTGAGCTTGATGACGTCCATGGTGGCCATGGCCAGGCCGGCGCCGTTCACCATGCAGCCGATGTTGCCGTCCATGGTGACGTAGTTGATGTCCAGCTCCGAAGCGATCACTTCGGTCGGATCTTCCTGAGTCTTGTCGCGCATGGCGACCAGGGCCTTCTGGCGGAACGCGGCGTTGTCGTCGCTGTCGAACTTGCCGTCCAGCGCGTACAGGTTGCCGTCGTCCAGGATGGCCAGCGGGTTGATTTCAACCAGGGCCAGGTCCTTTTCGTTGAACAGGCGGTACAGGTTCACCATGATGCTGGCGAACTGGCCGGCCTGCTTGGCGGTCAGGCCCAGCTTGAAGCCGAAATCACGGCCGTGGTAACCCTGCACGCCTTCGACGAAGTCGACGTTCAGCGAGTGGATCAGCTCCGGGGTTTCAGCAGCGACCTGCTCGATTTCCACGCCGCCTTCCGAAGAGGCGATGTAGGTGATGGTCTTGGTGCCACGGTCGACCAGCACCGACAGGTACAGTTCCTTGACGATCTCGCCGGCGGTGGTCACCAGCACCAGGTTGACCGGCAGTTCAACGCCTGCGGTCTGGTAGGTGGCCATCTTGGTGCCGAGCATCTTGGCCGCAGCGGCCTTCACGTCGTCGGTGGTCTTGCAGAACTTGACGCCGCCAGCCTTGCCGCGGCCGCCAGCGTGGATCTGCGCCTTGACCATCCAGGGGCCCTGGCCCAGGGAGTTGGCAGCGGCAACCGCTTCGTCCGGGGTCGCAGCGACCTTGCCGGCCGGGACCGGGATGCCGTACTCGGCAAGCAGTTGTTTTGACTGGTATTCGTGGAAATTCATGCGTCACCGTGGGAATAGGAACGACCGCACGCAATTCCTCAGGGCCCCGGCGGGGCGCCGGCATGGACCGCGGCGGGCCCACTATTGTGGCCGAGCCGGCGCCGGGGCGCAAAGAAGTCTGTACAAAACGCCAGACCCGGCCAGATTTCCGCGGTCATTCAGGCAGTTGCGCCCGGCGGCCCACTGGCCACCGGTATCCATCCCGGGCCAAATGCGCGATCCGGGCGGCTCCGGCGGCGCCCTGCCTGGGGCCCTATACTGGCCGACCAAGGTGTGTAGAGTCGGGCTTGCCCTGCTGCTTCCACCGCAGGCCACATCGAAGCGACGTGCCCGCCCGGCCTCAGGGGAAGCCGGGCAGGCCTGCCGCAGATTCCAGACCCAGGCAGCCAGAAGGGGAGTTCCGGCGTGTCACCCAGTGCTTCATTGATCGACCGCATCGAATCGATTCCGCGGCGTGAGCTGTATTTCTTCGCGCTGTACCGGGTGCTGATCGCCTCGGTCATCGCCGCCCTGCTCTACAGCCCGCTGTCGGCCATGGTCGGCGAAGCCCACCACCCGCGGCTGGCCGACACCGTCGCCGCCATCTACCTGGTGCTGTCCCTGCTGGCCCTGGTGATCGGCCGCAACGAACGCTGGCTGCGCCCGATCGTGGTCAGCGGCGTGCTGGTGGATATCGTCGCCGCCACCCTGTTGTCGCATGCCCTGCCCGGTGCCAGCGCCGGCATCTCGATGTCGCTGCTGTTCAACATCGCCGCCGCCGCCACCCTGCTGCCGCTCAGCCTGGGGCTGGGCCTGGCCCTGGCCGCCAGCCTCGCCACCGGCGTGGAGTACACCTGGAAGCTGCTGGAAGGCGGCGACCCCACCCGTACCCTGGCCGAACTGGCCATGTTCGCCACCAGCTACCTGGCACTGGCCTTCATCAGTTACCAGGTCGGCAGCCGCGCGCGCCGCAACCAGCAGCTGGCCAACCAGCGCGGCGATGAAGTGGCCAACCTGTTCCAGATCAACGAGCTGATCATCCGCCGCATGCGTACCGGCGTGCTGGTGGTCGACGCCGACAACCGCGTCACCCTGGCCAACGAGGCCGCCTCGATGCTGCTCGGTGACAGTGATGGCAGCGGCGAAAGCGGCCGCCTGGACCTGGCCAGCGCCGCCCCGGAACTCGCCCGTCGCCTGCAGCGCTGGCGCAATGGCTGGGCGCAGGACGAACTACCGCTGCAGCTCAACCCCGACCAGCCCGAAGTGCAGCCGCGCTTTGCCCGCCTGCTGGCCGGCAGCGACCTGGCCCTGGTGTTCCTGGACGACTCCAGCGTGGTCTCGCGCCGCGCCGAATCGCTCACCCTGTCGGCGATGGGCCGCTTCTCGGCCAGCCTCGCCCACGAGATCCGCAACCCACTGGCCGCGATCAACTACGCGGTGCAGCTGCTGGAAGAAGGCACCGGCTTCAACGAAAGCGACCGCCGCCTGCTGCAGATCATCCGCCAGCAGTGCCAGCGCACCAACGGCATCGTCGAAAGCGTGCTGGGCCTGGCCCGGCGCGAGCGCGCCACGCCGGAGAACGTCGACCTGGCCGCCTTCGTGCGCCGCTTCGTGCTGGAGTACAAGCAGGGCCAGACGCTGGAGACCGACAGCATCGAGCCGATCATCAACGACACCTCGGTGCTGGCCCAGGTCGACACCAAGCACCTCTACCAGGTGCTGACCGTACTGGTGCACAACGCGCTCAAATATGGCCGCATCGGCCAGCAGCCGGCGCGGGTGCGCCTGCGCGTGGCGCAGCACGAGCGCAGTGCGGTCATCGACGTGATGGACCGTGGCCCCGGTATTCCCGAGAGTGTGGCCGCACAGTTGTTCCGGCCGTTCTTCACCACGTCCGAGCATGGCACCGGGCTGGGCCTGTATATCGCCCGCGAGCTGTGCCGGGCCAACCAGGCGCGGCTGGACTACATCCCGGTTCCCGCTGGAGGCTCCTGCTTCCGCCTGGTGCTGCCCGGCCCGCATACGCTGTTACCCACCTGATCTCGATTCTGTGCGTCAAACATTTGTCGCTTCCAGCCCCCTCGTTTATCTTTCACGCCCATGAACGAAACCCGCAGCGCCCTCGTCGTCGACGACGAACGCGACATCCGCGAACTGCTGGTACTGACGCTCGGCCGCATGGGGCTGCGCATCAGTACGGCAGCCAACCTTGCAGAAGCGCGCGAACTGCTGGCCAGCAATCCGTACGACCTGTGCATCACCGACATGCGCCTGCCGGACGGCAATGGCATCGAGCTGGTCAGCGAGATCGCGCAGCACTACCCGCGCACGCCAGTGGCGATGATCACCGCCTTCGGCAGCATGGACCTGGCCGTGGAAGCGCTGAAGGCCGGCGCCTTCGACTTCGTCAGCAAGCCGGTGGATATCGCCGTGCTGCGCGGCCTGGTCAAGCACGCGCTGGAACTGAACAACACTGAGCGCCCTGCACCCGGCCCCGCCGCCGAACAGGGCGCACGCCTGCTGGGCGATTCGCCGGCCATGGACGTGCTGCGCACCACCATCGGCAAGGTCGCGCGCAGCCAGGCGCCGGTCTACATCCTCGGCGAATCCGGCGTGGGCAAGGAGCTGGTCGCACGCACCATCCATGCCCAGGGCGCCCGCGCGGCCGGCCCGTTCGTGCCGGTCAACTGCGGCGCCATTCCCGGCGAGCTGATGGAAAGCGAATTCTTCGGCCACCGCAAGGGCAGCTTCAGCGGCGCCCACGCCGACAAGCCCGGGCTGTTCCAGGCCGCGCATGGCGGCACCCTGTTCCTCGACGAAGTGGCCGAGCTGCCGCTGCAGATGCAGGTGAAGCTGCTGCGCGCGATCCAGGAAAAATCAGTGCGCGCGGTGGGCGCGGCTACCGAGGAGCCGGTGGACGTGCGCATCCTCTCGGCCACCCACAAGGACCTGGCCGAGCTGGTCGAGGACGGGCGCTTCCGCCACGACCTCTACTACCGCATCAACGTGATCGAACTGAGGGTGCCGCCGCTGCGCGAGCGCCGCCAGGACCTGCCGGAACTGGCCGCATCGGTACTGGCACGGCTGGCCCGCAGCCATGGCCGCCCGACGCCGTTGCTGGCGCCGTCGGCGCTGGACGCACTGGCCCAGTACGCCTTCCCTGGCAACGTGCGCGAATTGGAGAACATCCTGGAACGCGCGCTGGCCCTGGCCGAAGAAGACCGCATCGGCGCCGACGACCTGCGCCTGCCGCAGCATGCCCCGCGCACGTCCGGCAGCGCAGCACACGCCGAGGCCGTGGTGGACCTGCAGCCCGGCAGCGCCGCCCTGCCCTCGTACATCGAACAGCTCGAGCGCAGCGCCATCCAGCGCGCGCTGGAAGAGAACCGCTGGAACAAGACCCGCACCGCCGCGCAGCTGGGCATCACCTTCCGCGCGCTGCGCTACAAGCTGAAGAAGCTGGGGATGGAGTAAGGACAGGGCCCGACGCGGGCCACCCCATCCACGCACGACGCAGATCTACTGTAGAGCCGAGCCCACGCTCGGCTGCTCTTCGAACCATCAGCCGAGCATAGGCTCGGCTCTACCTCAATCCTTGGTAACGCGGTTGATCTCGGCCAGGCTGGTGACGCCCGCAGCCGCCTTCTTCAACGCCGACTGGCGCAGATCGTTCACCCCGATCTGCTGCGCGGCCTCGGCAATCTGCAACGCATTGCCACCGGCCAGCACGATCGTGGCGATCTCGTCGGTCATCGGCATCACCTGGTAGATACCGGTACGGCCCTTGTATCCCTCGGTGCACTCGTCGCAGCCGACCGCCTCGTACAGCTCGATGCCCGCGTCCAGCTGTGCCTGGGTGAAGCCTTCGGCCAGCAGCGCGTGCTCTGGCAGGTTGGCCGGGCGCTTGCAGTTGTTGCACAACCGGCGCGCCAGGCGCTGGGCGATCACCAGCGTCACCGAGCTGGTGATGTTGTACGGCGCGATGCCCATGTTCATCAGGCGCGCGATGGTCTGCGGTGCATCGTTGGTGTGCAGCGTGGACAGCACCATGTGGCCGGTCTGCGCCGCCTTGATCGCGATCTCGGCCGTCTCCAGGTCGCGGATTTCGCCGACCATGATGATGTCCGGATCCTGTCGCAGGAACGAGCGCAGTGCCGCGGCGAAGGTCATGCCGCGCTTGTTGTTCTGCTGCACCTGGTTGACGCCGGGCAGACGGATTTCCACCGGGTCTTCGGCGGTGGAGATGTTGCGCGTCTCGTCGTTGAGGATGCCCAGCGCGGTATACAGCGACACCGTCTTGCCCGAACCGGTCGGGCCGGTCACCAGCACCATGCCGTACGGCTTGTGGATGGCGTCCAGGAACAGCTTCTGCTGGTCCGGCTCGTAACCCAGCTTGTCGATGCCCAGCTTGGCCGCGCTGCCGTCCAGGATACGCAGCACCACCTTCTCGCCGAACAGGGTCGGCAGCGTGCTCACGCGGAAGTCGATCTGCTTGGTCTTGGACAGGTTGAGCTTGATGCGTCCGTCCTGCGGCACGCGCTTCTCAGCGATGTCCAGCTGCGCCATCACCTTCAGGCGTGCGGCGATGCGCTGGTTCAGCTTCACCGGCGCGCGCGCGACCATCTTCAGCAGGCCATCGATGCGCAGGCGCACGCGGTAGTCATCTTCATAGGGCTCGAAGTGGATGTCCGAGGCGCCCTTGCGGATCGCGTCCACCAGCACCTTGTTGACGAACTTCACCACCGGGGTGTCGTCGCCCTTGGCATCGATGCCGGAGTCGCCGCCCCCGGAAATGTCCTCGTCACCGCCGGACACATCCAGGTTGCCAATGCCATCGTCGTCACCGCCCAGCGCGTCGCCCAGCGTGTCATGGCTGGCATGCCACTGCTCAAGCGTGCGGCGGATCTGGTCTTCATCCACCAGGATCGGCTCCACCACCAGGTTGGTGTGGAACTTGATCTCGTCCAGCGAATGGGTCGGGTTGCTGGTGCCCACGAACAGCTTGCCGCCGCGTTTGAACAGCGGCAGCACGTTGTGCTTGCGCAGCAGTTCCTCGCTGACCAGGCTCATCGCGTTCTGGCTGGCGTCGAACGTGGACACGTCGAACAGCGGCATGCCGAACTCGACCGCGTTGGCAGCCGCCAACTGGGCCGCCCCGACCACCTTGTTCTGCGCGAACCAGGTCGGCAGCGGCTGCCGAGCGGCGGCAGCCTTGGCCATGGCATCGCGGGCGGAAGCCTCGTCCAGCGCACCATCCTGGACCAGGCGACGGGCCAGGCCGGTGATGCCGACGAGATTGGCGGTGATACTTGCGTTCATGAAATACTCCTACTCCCGCAGGAAGCGTACCCCACCGCCGCTTCGACAGGAACCTCAGCAACACTTACTTGTGAGGGCAACCCTTGGGTGCAACTTCGGCAGGCGCACTGGTGGTGCAGTCCCATACACCGGTTGCAGGTGCATAGGTGATGACAACCGAGGCCGACGCAACCTTGCCGTTTACACCAGTCGCCTTCATCTGAGCAGTGATGACACAAGGAGTGGCAGCCGTGGCTGAAATGCTAGCCACGTACTTCCCCTGCGTAATGGCGGTATTGGGCAACGCGCACGAGCTGGCATCATTCGCGTTGGCGAATTGCTCCCCCACTGGAATCTTCAGCCCACCCATCAATACGACAGCCTCAGACAGTTGAGTCCGTGCCGTGTAATCGTTGTATTGAGGTATTGCGATCGCTGCAAGAATTGCGATGATCGCCACGACGATCATCAACTCGATCAAGGTAAAACCGGCTTCATTCTTCATAAATGCGCTCCCCAATGCGCAGTGTCAACGATGTTCGACGAGACTTACCTTTCATCGAGAACACATCTGGCTCCGTAAAAAAAAGCCCCGGCTGAGCCGGGGCCTTTCTGTACAGCGAAGCTGGTCGATTAGACGCAGGCCTTCGGCTTGACGGACGCGTCGACGTCGGTCGAGCAGGTCCACGCACCAGTCGCCGGGGTAAAAGTGAGTTCAACCTTCTTACCCGAAGCCTTGGCGTTCACGCCGGTGGTACCCATGGTGGCAGTGATAACGCAGGGCGACGCACCGTTGGCAACGACCGTGGCGACGTACTTGCCCTTCTGCACGGAGCTGGCCGGAACGACGCACGACTTGGCGGCGTCATCGTCCTGTGCAAAAGCTTCAACAACCGGAGTCTTCAGACCACTGGCCAGCGTGTAAGCCTCAGACATCTGGGCGCGGGCGGTGTAGTCGTTGTACTGCGGGATCGCAATGGCGGCCAGGATGGCGATGATCGCAACGACGATCATCAGTTCGATAAGGGTGAAGCCCTTCTGGTTGTTCATTTGGTACATCCCCAAGATAGTGGTGGTTGATTTCAGAGCACAGGATCGGTCTGGCCAGCGGCCAGCTGAGCGGGTCCTGCCCCCTGCGGGTGGATCAACGCAGGTTGCGTGCCAACCCCGGCACGCCTCCCCCTGGATTTCCCCGCGCCCATGATGGCAGCTATTTCACGGATGGGAACCCCCCGGATGCGAATCTGCGATGGACGCGGCAATGTGACGCAGTGCGTCACCTTTGGTCGGCACCCGGCACGAATTCGCATCATGGGCCCCATGGCAACTGCCCAGACGGGCATGAACCCGCTACCATCGACGGCTAGACGCCCGCCTGGGGATGGCGGGTCTTGGGGAGCCGATATGTCTGTCAGTCGCAGTGCGATCAAGAAAGAACCCGTGGCGCGCAGTACCACGGACCTGCAGCCGTTTGTCTGGGAGGGGACCGACAAGCGGGGCGTAAAGATGAAGGGAGAGCAGTTGGCAAAGAACGCCAACCTCCTTCGTGCTGAGCTCCGCCGTCAGGGCATCAGCCCAGGCCAGGTAAAGCCAAAGCCGAAGCCGCTGTTTGGGGCTGCCGGCAGTCGAATTACACCCAAAGATATCGCGTTCTTCAGTCGCCAGATGGCGACGATGATGAAATCTGGCGTACCGATCGTTTCGGCACTGGACATCATCAGCAGCGGACACAAAAACCCGCGCATGAAGAAGATGGTCGACGGGATCCGTACCGACATCGAAGGTGGCTCGTCGCTGTACGAGTCTGTCAGTAGGCATCCAGTCCAGTTTGACGAACTCTATCGGAATCTGGTTCGGGCAGGCGAAGGCGCCGGCGTGCTGGAGACTGTGCTGGACACAGTAGCGACATACAAAGAGAACATCGAAGGGCTAAAGGGAAAAATCAAGAAGGCCTTGTTCTACCCCGCCATGGTGGTCGTTGTCGCGCTACTGGTCAGTGCGATCATGTTGATTTTCGTGGTGCCGCAGTTTGAGGAAGTCTTCAAGAGCTTTGGCGCGGACTTGCCTGCCTTCACCCAGCTGATCGTAGACCTCTCAAGATTCATGGTTTCATGGTGGTGGCTGATGGCTATCGTCTTGGTGAGCGCAGTCGCCGGCTTTGTCATGAGCTACAAACGCTCCCTAAAAATGCAGCACACGCTTGATCGATTTGTGCTCAAGATCCCCATCATCGGCCAGATCATGAACAACAGTGCCGTTGCACGGTTCGCGAGAACAACTGCCGTAACGTTCAAGGCCGGTGTACCGCTCGTGGAAGCGCTTGGAATCGTCGCGGGCGCCACGGGCAACAAGGTCTACGAGGAGGCCGTCTTGCGCATGCGTGACGATGTCGCAGTAGGCTACCCCGTCAACATGGCTATGAAGCAGACCGCACTGTTCCCGCACATGGTGATCCAGATGACTGGCATCGGTGAGGAAGCCGGCGCACTGGATGCCATGCTGTTCAAAGTCGCCGAGTATTATGAACAGGAAGTCAACAATGCCGTGGATGCCCTGAGCAGCCTGCTCGAACCGATGATCATGGTCTTCATCGGCGTCGTCGTAGGCAGTATGGTCATCGGCATGTACCTTCCCATCTTCAAACTCGGCGCCGTCGTCGGATAATCACTACATGGCATTTCTCGACCAGCATCCCGGCCTCGGCTACCCCGCCGCGGCCGCCCTGGGACTGCTGCTGGGCAGTTTCCTCAACGTCGTCATCCTGCGCCTGCCCAAGCGGCTGGAGTGGCAGTGGAAGCGCGATGCGCGCGAGGTCCTGGAGGAACCGGACTTCTATGAACCCCCGCCACCGGGGATCGTGGTCGAGCCCTCGCACTGCCCGCACTGCAAGCACAAGCTAAGCTGGTACGAGAACATCCCGCTGTTCAGCTGGATCATCCAGGGCGGCAAGTGCCGCCACTGCAAGGCGCCGATCTCGCTGCAGTACCCGCTGGTCGAGGCCCTGACCTCGGTGCTGGTGCTGGCCTGCGTCTGGCAGTTCGGTTTCGGCTGGCAGGGCTTCGGCGCCATCGTGCTGACCTGCTTCCTGATCGCCTTGTCCGGCATCGACCTGCGCACCCAACTGCTACCGGACCAGTTGACCCTGCCCCTGATGTGGCTGGGCCTGATAGGCAACATCGACAACCTGTACATGCCGGCCAAGCCTGCATTGGTCGGCGCGGCGGTGGGCTATCTGTCGCTGTGGATGGTCTGGTGGCTGTTCAAGCAGCTGACCGGCAAGGAAGGCATGGGCCACGGCGATTTCAAGCTGCTGGCCGCCCTCGGCGCCTGGTGCGGGCTGAAGGGCATCCTGCCGATCATCCTGCTGTCGTCGGTGCTGGGCGCCATCATCGGCTCGATCTGGCTGTACACCCGGGGCCGTGACCGCGCCACGCCGATCCCGTTCGGCCCCTACCTGGCGATCGCGGGCTGGCTGTACTTCATGTGGGGCGCGCCCGTGGTGGAGCAGTACCTGGTGTTGAGCGGACTGCGCTGAGGGGAATCCCCATGAGCCGCTATGTGGTTGGCCTGACCGGCGGCATTGCCGCCGGCAAGAGCGAGGTGACCCGGCGCTTCGACGCGCTGGGCATCGTGGTGGCCGACGCCGATCTGGCCGCCCGCGCGGTGGTTGCCGCCGGCAGCCCGGCCCTGGACCGTATCGCCGAGCGCTTCGGCGCCGGCATGCTGCAGGCGGACGGTAGCCTGGACCGGGCACGCCTGCGGGCCCACGTGTTCGCCGACCCGGCCGAACGGGCGGCGCTGGAAGCGATCACCCACCCGGCCATCCGTCTGCTGATGCAACAGCAGTGCGAGCAGGCCGCCAGCCCCTATGCGATTGCCGCCATTCCGTTGCTGACCGAGGTCGGTGGGCGGCAGGCCTACCCGTGGTTGGACCGGGTATTGCTGGTGGATGCGCCCGAAGCCGTGCAGCACGCCCGGCTGATGCAGCGCGACGGCATCGACGCCGCGCTGGCCGACAAGATGATCGCCGCCCAGGCCAGCCGCACGCAGCGGTTGGCACTTGCCGATGATGTGGTGGTCAACGATGGTCACCCGGAAGAGCTGCAGGCGCAGGTGGAAGCGCTGCATGAGCGCTATCTGGGGTTGGCTGGGGGCTGATGCCTGGTTGCCGGCCAGCGGCCGGCACTACCGAAGCGAATCCATGCATGGCGGTGATCTACCCCGCGCCAGCGTGGAACTGCTGTAGAGCCGAGCCCGTGCTCGGCTGCGATCATCAAGCCGAGCGTTGGCTCGGCTCTACAAAGCGTTCTGCATCCACGCATGGCTTGGATCTACTCCAGCTGCAGGCGGGCATAACGGGCCAGTTCTCGTGCGCCGAGCAGCAGGCCGTCGACGACATCCGGGCTCAGCTGCTGGTGGGCACCGCCCTGTTCGCGGGCGGCTTCGGCGGCGTGCAGCACCTGCATGAGTGCATTCAAGCCGGCCAGGGTGCGGCTGAGACCGGCCATGGTGGCCGCCTGGGCAGGGCTGAGGCCCTGCGCTTCCAGTCGCCGGCCGTCGGCGGCATCGCGGCCGTCCATGCGGGCAAGCAACGCAGGCAGCAGATCTTTCGGATCATCGAGCAGGGTTTCGATGCGCGCGGCGACGTCGGCCGGCAGCAGGTCAGCGGCTTCGCCGATCAGGGCGTGCAGTTGAGGGAACACGGGGCGTGCGGACATGGTGAATCTCCTCGCAGACGACGAGCCACCTGCGGATGCGAGGTGGCGGACGGTGCGGGTTGGCGTACCGGAGATCCGACATTCAGCAAAAATACTCCAGCGGATTCTGATGAATCCCCACGCACCGCCCGCCGAAGCAAGGCACGCGGTGCATTTTCAACGACTGGCCGAGGGGCCGTCGAAGAGAGCTGAATGTTGGTTTTTTTCAGGACGCCAATCCCGGCCAGGGCACCTGCCCCGGCCGCCCCATCTGGCCATCACGCAGCGCTGTGATCTGTAAGGAAATTCTCAAGCCGCTGTTGGGTGTACGAATGCGTGCATGCGGACACGCGCGCTACGTGGCAACGGTCACGGTGATGTCGTGTTGGGCTTCTGGCCCATCCTTCCTGCGAGGGGAATTCGGTGGCACAAGCGACAGAGGGCGCGACACGAACCCGCTGTGGAGCCGAGCCTATGCTCGGCTTCGGGAAGCCACGGCAGCCGAGCGCAGGCTCGGCTCTACAAGTGGAGCACCCACCCAAGCAGGGGCCCTTACAACGGCTTCGGCGAGAACGTCAGCGTGGCGATCACGCCGCGCTCGCCACCGGGGCGCACGCTGACCTGCCAGCCGTACAGATCGCACAGGCGGCTGACGATCGACAGGCCGATGCCACCGCCCTGCGAATGGCCGGCATGGGTGCCGCGATAGCCGCGCTGGAACAGCTTGGCGGCGTCTTCTTCGCTCAGGCCCGGGCCGCTGTCAGTCACCGACACTGAATTGCTGCCGACAAAGACGCGCACTTCGCCATCCTGCGAGTACTTCACCGCGTTGCCGATCAGGTTGCCCAGCGCCACCGACAAGGCCGCCTCCGGCGCATCGATCACCAGGTTGCGCTCGCCTTCCAGCGCCAGCTCCAGCGGCTTGCCACCCAGCTGGGCGCGGTGGGCGTCCAGCAGCTGTTCGGCCACGCGCGCGACGTTGCTGGTGCCCTGCCCGCGCTCGTTGCGCGACAGCAGCAGCAGCGCGCCGATCAGGTCGCTGCACTGCTGTTCGGCGCGTTGGATGCGCTGTAGCCGCTGCAGCACCTTCTCATCCAGGCCGGGCCGGGTCAGCAGCAGTTCGGTGGCGCCACGGATCACCGCCAGCGGCGTGCGCAGTTCGTGGCTGACGTCGGCATTGAACTCGCGGTCGCGCTGCACCACTTCGGTCAGTCGCGACGAATAATCATCCAGCGCCTGCACCAGCTGCCCCACTTCGTCGTCGGGGAAACGCGGCGCCAGCGGCTCGGGATCACTGGTGCCGCCGCGATAGGCACGCAGCCGCGCGGCCAGGTCCGAAACCGGCTTCATCACCTTCGATGCCGACCACCAGCCCAGCACCAGCGACAACAGGCTGAACACCAGCACCGACAGCACCAGCGCGCGGTTGAGCTGCTGCCCACCGCGCACGCTGTCGGTCATGTCGTAGGCCAGGAACGCCCAGGCGTCGGGCGTCTTGCGCACGGCCAGCTTGTAGGAATAGCGCTGGCCGCGCTCGTCCACGCCGCCCATGTTGTACAGGCCATCCTTGAACTCATACCAGTCCGGCTCTTCCTCGCGCAGCGCGTCAAACTTGTCAGGCTTGATCAGGCGCGCACGCATCTGCTGCACGGGCAGGTCGGGGTTGCGATCCGGGCTCTCGTAGAACCGCCGCACGTACTCGTTGATGTTGCGGTTCATCACGTCTTCCACCAGCTGGTTTTCCACGCGCATGCGGGCCCAGTTGGTGGCAAACGCGAACAGTGTCGTCAGGCAGAAGCCCAACAACACGAACGAGACGATGATGCGGCTGCGCAGGCGCCGCCGATACGGCGAACGCCGGCGCTCCCCCTTGGTTGCCACGGAATCAGGCTTCCGGGGTGGCGATGCGGTATCCGATGCCATGGCGGGTCTGGATCAGCGGCACTTCAAACGGCTTGTCGACCACCGCACGCAGGCCGTGGATGTGGACACGCAGCGAATCCGAGTCGGGCAGCTCCTCGCCCCAGACGCGGGTTTCCAGCTCTTGGCGGGTGACCACGGCCGGCGCGGCCTCCATCAGGGCCTGCAGGATCTTCAGCGCGGTCGGGTTGAGTTGCAGCAGCTTGCCCTGGCGGCGCACTTCCAGCGTGTCCAGGTTGTATTCCAGGTCGCCGGTTTCCAGCACGCGGGTCTGCACGCCCTTGCCGCGGCGCGACAGCGCGTTCAAGCGCACTTCCACTTCCTGCAGCGCGAACGGCTTGATCAGGTAGTCATCGGCGCCGGAATCGAAACCAGCCAGCTTGTTGTCCAGCGAGTCGCGGGCGGTCAGCATCAGCACCGGGGTCTGCTTGCGCGCTTCGTTGCGCAGCTTGCGGCACACTTCGATGCCATCCATGCCCGGCAGGTTCAGGTCCAGAACGATGGCGTCGAACTCGTGGACCACGGCCAGGTGCAGGCCGGTCACGCCGTCGGCGGCGAAGTCCACGGTGTGGCCACGATCCTCAAGGTAGTCGCCAAGGTTGGCGGCGATGTCGCTGTTGTCTTCGATTACGAGAATGCGCACTGGGACCTCTGGTTCTTGAAGGGTCGTCGGGGGGCCAGGCCCACCCGCTCAGGATGCCCCTGCGTGGGTGGACGCGACGTCTACCTGCTGAACGATACAGGTTCCATTCTTAACATTTCGTACCGAAGGGCCGACACCGACAAAAGCCCCCTCGGCGAGCGGTCAGCGGCTGATGCGCTGCTGGTCGGTCAGCGCCCGGCGGCTGTCTTCCTGGGCCTTGCGACGCTGGGCCACGGTCAGGCAGACGCTGGTCGGCATGTTGCTGCCGGTAAGGCGCTCGCGGCGGCAGATCATGCGGCTGTCGGCCTGGGCGCGGGTCATGATGGTGTTGACGATCTCCTGCTCGTTGAACAGGTCGTTGCGCTCCTGCGGGGCCAGCTCATCCACCTTCTCCCGGCCATTCATCTTGATCCGGATCCGGTTCAGTGCCTGCTGCACGCGACTCTTGTCCTCCAGCCCGATCTCGCTGTAGTCCTCGCTGCCCATGGCCGTTTCAACGCGGCGGATCTGCTCGGACACCGGGGTGAAGGCATCCATCTGCACGGTGTCCTTCTGCGCCTTGGCCTGCACGGTGGCTACCAGGCCGAGCGACAGCATCAGGGCAAGTGTCGTGTTGCGGTACATGACGAGCTCCATGTTCGTCCATGAATAGGGTCTCGACTTTACGATTCCGCCGATGCGCCCACAAGGGACGCACGGCAGGGTGACCGATGGCGGCATGCGACCGGTCCGGCAGCGATCAGGGCTTGTAGTTGTTGAAGCGCTGGTTGTCGTTGAGCGCCTTGCGGCTGTCTTCCTGCGCCTTGCGGCGCTGGGCCACGGTCAGGCAGACGCTCTGCGGCATGTTGCTGCCGGTGGTGCGTTCACGACGGCAGACCATGCGGCTGTCGGCGTGGGCGCGGGTCATGATCGTGTTGATCACTTCCTGGTCGTTGAAGATCTCGGTGCGGTCCTGCGGACTGACCTGCTCCACGCGTTCGTGGTCGCCCATCTTGATCTTGATGCGGCCCAGCGCCTGCTGCACGCGGCTTTTGTCTTCCAGCCCGATCTCGCTGTAGTCCTCGCTGTTGATCGCCGTCTCAACGTTGCGGATCTGTTCGGCCACCGGTGCGTTGGCGTCGAACTTCACCTGCCCTTTCTCGGGCTTGGCGTGGGCGGTGGTGGCCAGGGCTAGGCCCAGCATCAGGGCGAAGGGGGTCATGCGCTGCATCGTTACCTCCAGGTTCTTCCATGAGTGGAACATCGATCCTGCGGTGCCACCGATGCGCCGTCACGGCACGCTCGATGGGCCGAAGGGCGGTGCGGTCAACGCCCGGCGGGCGGTGGGCTGAGCGTGTTGTAGCTGCGCTGGTCGTTGATCAGCGCCTTGCCTTTCTCTTCGATCCGGCGCCGTTCGGCCACGGTCAGGCAGCGGCTCTTGGGCATGTTGCTGCCGGTGGTGCGTTCGTACCTGCAGATCTGCCGGCTGTCTTCATGGCCACGCGCCAACAGGGTGTTGATGCGTTCCTGCTCGTTGAAGACCTCGGCCTGCAGCTGCGGCGGCAGCTCCTGCACGGTCTGGCGTTCGCCCATGTGCTGGCGGATACGCGACAGCGACTGCTGCACCTGGCCGCGATCCTCGGCGGACAGTTCGGCATAGTCGGGGGCGGCCAGGGCGGTTTCCACCTGACGCATCTGCTCGGCGACCGAGCCCTGCCGGTCCATCTGTACAGCCACTTTCTCCGGCTTGGCGGCAACAGCGCCAGACAGGCCCAGCAGCAACGCGATCATCATGATGCGGTACATCGCCAACCTCCCGATCCATCCCGGAACGAAGGGCCAACTCTACGACCGTCACGCGGCCTCCACAAGAGACCTTGGGCATGGGGCCGACAGGCATAAAAAAGGCCCAGACGGTGCACCCGCCTGGGCCTGAAGTCGTATCCCGATACCGATCCTGCTGAGAGGCAGAGCTGCGGTTCGCTGAAGCCTACGCCCGATCCGATTAAAGCCTCGTTAAAGGCCCGGATCATTTGCCGGTGAGAATCATAACCCCATGGATAATCAGGGTTTTTTGATCTTCTCTACGTGCTCGATGATGCGTGTCGCCACGTCGACCCCGCAGGCCGCTTCGATGCCTTCCAGCCCGGGCGTGGAGTTGACCTCCAGCACCAGCGGGCCGCGCGCGGAACGGATCAGGTCCACGCCGCAGACCGACAGGCCCAGCGCCTTGGCCGAACGCACCGCCACCTGCTGCTCGGCACGGCTGGCCTTGGCCGCCACGGCGGTACCCCCGGCGTGCAGGTTGGAGCGGAAGTCGCCCTCCGGTGCCTGCCGCTGCATCGACGCCACCACCTGGTCGCCCACCACGAAGCAGCGCAGGTCGGCCCCCTTGGCCTCGCCGATGAATTCCTGCATCAGGAAGTTGGCGTACAGGCCGCGCAGCGCTTCGACGATGCCGCGCGAGGCACTGGCCTTCTCGGTCAGGATCACGCCGCGCCCCTGGGTGCCTTCATTGAGCTTCACCACATGCGGCGGCGGGCCCAGCATGGACAGCAGGTCGACGGTGTCGTCGGGGTTGTCGCCGAACACGGTGACCGGCATGTCGATGCCCTTGGCCGCCAGCAGCTGGTGCGCGCGCAGCTTGTCGCGCGAACGCAGGATGGCGTCGGACGGATTGGGCGTGCGCGCGCCCATCAGCTCGAACTGGCGCAGCACCGCGGTGCCGTAGCGGGTGATCGAGGCACCGATGCGCGGGATGACCATGTCCACGCCGGTCATTGGCCGGCCCTTGTAGTGCATGGAAAAGCCATCGGCGGCGATGCGCATGTAGCAGCGCAACGGGTCCAGGATGCGCACGGTGTGGCCGCGCGCGCGCGCCGCCTCGACCAGCCGACGGGTGGAATACAGGGAGCTGTTGCGGGACAGGATGGCGAGCTTCATCGCGGTGGGATCGGTCGGCAGGCGCGAAGCATAGCGCGGGCGTGTGGCGGGTGGATGATGCCTGGCCCGTGCTGCCTGCGCCGGTAGTGGCCGGCTCCTGCGGCGACGATTCCGGCGAAAGAGTAACCGTCGCCGGATACACCACAGGCCCGCATCACCATGCGGGCTGGGTCCGCTTCAGAACCCGCGCGCGGATTCACCCAGCGCTGCGATGCAGGCCATCTGCGTGACCGATCCGGCCGAGGTCCCCTCATAGATCTGCCACAGAAGCTGCGCGGCCTTCGGCCCACCGGCGCGACCCAGTGCGCGCACTGCCGCCAGCTGGCGGGAGGTGCCGGCACCGGAGTTCCTGTAGATCTCATGAAGGCTGCCGACGACGTCGTCCTTCGTTTCCATGCGCTGCTTCCGTGTAGGAAATGCGGCAACGCTAACCGGGCGCGTATGGCCGTGGATATGAAACTAATCAGAAATGAAGAAGGCCGCTGATGAGCGGCCTTCTGTCTACGCGCGTGGCGCGATTGGAGCGGGCGATGGGAATCGAACCCACGTCAGTAGCTTGGGAAGCTACAGCTCTACCATTGAGCTACGCCCGCAGTGCGCGGTGAAAGTCTATGCGGTGGGGCCGGTGTTGCGCAATGGCAGCATGCCGCAATGGGGTCAGAGCCGTTTCCTGGCGGAAACGGATCCGCCCCCCGGCGCAACAGGTCAGAGCCCTTTCCTTGCGGAAAGGGATCCGACCCCAGCGGGTGCTGCTTAGAACGTGCCGCTGAAGTTGGCGAACAGGGTGGCGTCCTGCGCGCGCTTCTGGCCGGTCGACGCGCTCAGGCCGAAGTTGCTCTGCAGGCCGAACAGTTCGGTGCGGGCACCCAGCACGACGGTGGCGTAGTTCTTGTCGAACTTCAGGCCCGGCACGCGGTAGCTGCCCAGTTCCGGCAGGGTCTGCAGCCAGGCGCTGGCCTGCTTGGTGTCCTCGAACTCGTGATCGTAGGTCACCTGCGCGTACGGCTTGACGGCGCCGCCATCGAAACGGGCCTGCCAGCCGATGCGGCCGACGGTCGAATCGACGTTCTGGCGGTCATAGCCCAGTGCGGTGGCCAGGGTGCCGGCCGCGGCGCTTTCGGTGTAGCCGTCGATCTTCACCTTCTGCCAGATCACCGAGGCGATCGGGCCGTGGCGGAAGCCGCCTTCGGTGCCGAACTCGTAACCGGCGTTCAGGGCGGCGGTCAGGTTGCTGCCGTCCGGCGAACCACCGTGCTCACGGGTGGCCGGGCCCAGCTGGACCTTGCGGTTAACGTCATAGGACAGCCAGGTGTAGCTGACCTGGCCGTTCACCCAGATGCGATCGCCGTACCAGCCGGCGAACAGACCTGCGGTGGTGTCCTTCTGGGTGAAGTCGCCACGGCTGTTGCCGAAGTCGGCGCTGAGGCGGCCGAAGCCGGCGAAACCGCCGAACACCATGCCGTCGCGGGCCCAGTCGATACCGAACAGGCCGGCCGGGGCCAGGCCGTCGTACAGGTCGGCGTGGTCGTAGCGCTGCAGGTCACCGCGCACGCCGCCCCACCAGGACAGGCCGTCAGCCGGCCGACCGCCGAGGTGCATGCTGACCTGATCGGCGCGCGAGCGGCCGATGGTCTGTGCCGAGTGGCTCAGCACCTGCTGCAGGCGCGGGCCTTCCAGCACCGAGACCGCGTACTGGCCCAGCAGCTGATGACCGGCGGTGGTCGGGTGCACGCCATCGGCAAACAGGTAGGTGTTGGCCGCATCCGGGCTGACGTAGCTGGTCGGGTTGCAGGTCAGGATGCTCTGCGTCGAGTTGGCCGGATCGATCTTGCAGGCGGTGCTGGTGACGTTGGTGAAGCCGTACATGCCCGGGTTGGCGGTCACTTCACGCAGGATGCTGAAGGTGTCGAGCGGAATGAACTCGATGCCCGCCTGCTTCAGACCACCGTACAGGGCCTTGTTGTAACCGGCCGACAGTGCAGTGGCGGCGGCGGCGTTGGGGCCACGGAACTGCGGAGTGATGCCCACGTCCGGCAGATTCGGCACGAGCACGTACTGGGCACCGGCCTGCTTCAGGGCGCCCACCAGCGCGATCTGGTCGGTGACCGCGGCGCCGATGATGCCCTGCACCTGGGCCTGCGAGGCACCACCGGCCGCTGCGCGCGTGGCCGCGAACAGATCATTGGCACCGCCCCATACGGTGTACAGGGCATTGGCGTCAGCCTTGCCACCATTCGCAGCAAGGTAACGGGTCGCCTGCGACTTCAGCGACGGAATGGCTCCGAGGCCACCCGCTTCGTCGGCCGATACACGGGCGCCGCCGACGGCGTAGTTGTCACCGTTCTGGCCATTGCCGTTGGGCGTGCCGTTGAGGCCGTAGTAGTTGGCGACCTGCTGCGCCCACACCCAACCCGGGTTGGTGGTGAACTGGCCGGTCACCGGACGCACATCGGCCGGCAGCAGCGGGCGGAAATAGCCAGCGTCGGTCAGGCTGTCACCGAAGAACACGGCCTTGGAATAGGGGGATTCGCCTGCCATGGCCGGAAGCGCGGCCAGCGCGATCGCGGCCGCCATCAGGGAGCGGATCGGGCGTTTGCTGAGCAGCATGTAAAAAACTCCTGTGGGGATATCGTTGAGGACCCGGCGGACGTACGCCGGCGCACGGTGAATGGTTCCACTGCGCCGCGTTTTGCTCACGCTGCGCCGCCGCATGGATTGTCGCCTGAGGGCACTGGACCACGCTGTGCCGGGGCTGGCGATCAACGAAATTTGCAAGGGTTCCGATCCGCGCAGGCCATCGGCGACAATGCGGCGATGAACATCCAGCTCAACGGCGAACCCCGTACCCTGCCCGCTTCGGCGACCCTCCACGACCTGCTGCAGGCCGAGCAGCTGCTGCAGCGCCGGGTGGCGGTGGAGGTCAACGGCGAGATCGTCAGCCGCAGCCGCCATGGCGAGCACGTCCTGGCCGAAGGCGACGTGGTGGAGATCGTGCACGCGCTGGGCGGGGGCTGAGGCCTGCGCGGCTGTTCAGGGGTCAGATCCCTTTGCCGATGACAAAGGGATCTGACCCCACGCTCGACCCCGCCCTCTGCGTGACCCCATCTTCAGGCGGATAAGCGATAATCGCGCCATGAACGTTCATGTCTCCCCCGATTCGCTGGTGATCGCCGGCAAGACCTATGGCTCGCGGCTGCTGACCGGCACCGGCAAGTTCAAGGACCTGGAAGAAACCCGCCTGGCCACCGAGGCCGCTGGCGCCCAGATCGTCACCGTGGCCATCCGCCGCACCAACATCGGGCAGAACCCGGGCGAGCCGAACCTGCTGGACGTGCTGCCGCCGGAGCGCTTCACCATCCTGCCCAACACCGCCGGCTGCTACACCGCCGAGGACGCCGTGCGTACCTGCCGGCTGGCCCGTGAGCTGCTGGACGGCCACAACCTGACCAAGCTGGAAGTGCTGGGCGACCAGAAGACCCTTTACCCGGACGTGATGCAGACCCTGAAGGCCGCCGAGCAGCTGGTCAAGGACGGTTTCGAGGTGATGGTCTATACCTCCGACGACCCGATCCTGGCCAAGCGCCTGGAAGAGATCGGCTGCGCTGCGGTGATGCCGCTGGCCGCGCCGATCGGTTCGGGCCTGGGCATCCAGAACAAGTACAACCTGCTGCAGATCATCGAAGACGCCAAGGTGCCGATCATCGTCGACGCCGGCGTCGGTACCGCTTCGGATGCGGCGATCGCGATGGAGCTGGGCTGCGACGGCGTGCTGATGAACACCGCCATTGCCGGTGCGCGCAGCCCGGTGCTGATGGCCAGTGCGATGCGCAAGGCGGTCGAGGCCGGTCGCGAGGCCTTCCTTGCCGGGCGCATCCCGCGCAAGCGCTACGCCAGCGCCTCCTCGCCGGTGGATGGGCTGATCGGCTGATGACCAATCCTTTTGACAGCGCCGGTTCCAAGGCCCCGCCCAAGCCCTTCACCGTGAGCGAGGGCCGCCGCGAGGTGCGCAGCTTCGTGTTGCGCCAGGGCCGCTTCACCCCTGCCCAGCAGCGCGCGTTCGACGAACGCTGGCCGCGCTTCGGCATCGATTACAACGGCCAGCTGCGTGACCTGGACGCCACCTTCGGCCGCCCGGCACACAAGGTGCTGGAAATCGGCTTCGGCAACGGTGCCGCGCTGCGCTTCGCCGCCCAGCACGACCCGTCGCGCGACTACATCGGCATCGAGGTGCACGCCCCGGGCGTGGGCCGTCTGCTGAACGCGCTGGCCGAGGACAATGCCGACCACGTGCGCCTGTACCACCACGATGCGGTGGAAGTGCTGCAGAACGAGATCGCCGACGGCGCGCTCGATGAAGTGCGCATCTACTTCCCGGACCCGTGGCACAAGAAGCGCCACAACAAGCGCCGCCTGCTGCAGCCGGCGTTCGCCGAACTGCTGGTGCGCAAGCTGCGCCCGGGTGGCCGCCTGCACTGCGCGACCGACTGGGAGGACTACGCCGAGCAGATGTGGGATGTGCTCGATGCCACCGCCGGCCTGGTCAACCGTGCCGGCCCGCGTGGCAGCGTGCCGCGCCCGGACTGGCGCCCGCAGACCCACTTCGAGACCCGCGGCCAGAAGCTCGGCCATGGCGTCTGGGACCTGCTGTACGACCGCACCTGACGATCGCCTGAGGACGCCGCGCCCCACATGGATACCGCGCTGACGCTGACCAACGACATGAAGCTCGTGCTCGGGCTGGTCGGCTTCACGATGGCGATGTTCCTGTTCGAGCGCATCCGCGCCGACGTGGTCGCGCTGGTGGTGCTGGTGGTGCTCGGTGTCACCGGACTGATCGCGCCGGAGGAAATCTTCGGCGGTTTCTCCGGTAACGCGGTGATGAGCATCATCGCCACCACCATCCTCGGTGCGGGTCTGGACCGCACCGGGGCGCTGAACCGGCTGGCCGCCTGGCTGCTGCGGCGCGGCCACGGTGTCGAGCAGCGGCTGCTGATGATGACCACGGCCATCGCCGGCCTGAACTCATCCTTCATGCAGAACCCGTCGGTGATGGCGTTGTACCTGCCGGTCGCCTCGCGACTGGCAGCGCGCACCGGGCTGACGATGCAGCGCCTGCTGCTGCCGATCTCGGCGGCGATCGTGATGGGCGGTGCGCTGACCATGGTCGGCAATTCGCCGCTGATCCTGCTGAACGATCTGCTGGCCTCGGCCAACAACAACCTGCCCTCCGGCCTGGCCACCATCGAGCCGCTGCGCATGTTCGCGCCGCTGCCGATCGGCGTGGCACTGCTGGTCGCCTCGCTGCTGTACTTCCGCTACTACGGCGACCGCAAGCTGATCGAGGAAGAAAACCTGGTCAACGACGGGGTCACCCCGGCGCGAACCGAGAGCTACTTTGCCAAGACCTACGGCATCGAAGGCGATGTGTTCGAGCTGGTGGTCAGCGCCGAAAGCCCGCTGGTCGGCATGACCCTGGGCGAGGCCGAGACCCTGCACGATGCGCCACTGCTGCTGGCCCTGAAGACCGGCAATGACACCCGCCTGGCGCCGCCGGCGGAGATGCGCATCTGGGTCGGCAGCGTGCTCGGTGCGATGGGCCCGCGCCAGCAGATCAGCGACTTCGCGCAGAACCAGTTCCTGCGCATGTCCTCGCGCCTGAAGCACCTGGGCGACCTGTTCAACCCCAGCCGCGCCGGCATTTCCGAGGCGGTGGTGCCGCCGACCTCGAACGTGATCGGCAAGAGTGCGGCCGACCTGCGCCTGCGCAAGGAGCGCGGCATCAGCCTGCTGGCGATCAACCGTGACAAGCAGGTGATCCGCGAGGACGTGCGTGACGTGCAGCTGCGCGCCGGTGACATGCTGGTGTTCCACAGCATCTGGACCGACCTGGCGCAGGCTGCCAAGAGCCGCGACTTCGTGGTGGTGACCGACTACCCGACCGGCGAGCAGCGCCCGCACAAGTTCAAGATCGCGATGGCGATCTTCGCGTTGACCATCCTGATCGCGCTGACCAGCAAGCTGCCGGTGGCGCTGACGCTGATGACCGGCGTGGCCGGCATGCTGCTGACCGGCGTGCTGCGCATGGACGAGGCCTATGCCTCGATCAACTGGAAGACGGTGTTCATGATGGCCGGGCTGATTCCGCTCGGCTGGGCGATGGACTCCAGCGGTGCGGCCGCGTGGGTGGCCGGCCATACCATCGACAAGCTGCCGACCGGCATTCCGGTGTGGGTGCTGGAGGTGGCGCTGGCGCTGCTGACCACGGCGTTCTCGCTGGTGATCAGCCATGTGGGCGCGACCATCGTGATGGTGCCCATTGCGGTGAACTTGGCACTGGCGGCGGGTGGCAACCCGACCGCGTTCGCACTGATCGTGGCGCTGTCGGCGTCCAACAACCTGATGACGGCCTCCAACCCGGTGATCTCGATGATCACCGGCCCGGCCAACTACACCCCGCGCGAGATGTGGCGGGTCGGCGGCCCGTTGTCGCTGATCTACACCTGCGTGGTGGTGCTGATGATCAACCTGATGTTCTGAGGGACTTGATCGGCAGGGCTGCGCCCTGCACCTGCAGAAGCCGAAGCAACAGCAACAGCGGGCATTCCGTGGGATGGCGGGGCACTGTGGGTTTGCGGGGACGCCGTAAACCCATCCATGGGGGCTTGGCCGCGGCATCCATGCCGCTCACACCCCGCAAACCCACAGTGCGCCGCCTTCGACAGTTTCACGCGGCTGGTGGTGGGTGCCGACCGTTGGTCGGCACGGATCTCGCTCTGGTAGCTGTCGACCTTGGTCGACACGGCTTTTGTAGCGTCGAGCCGTGCTCGACTGCTTCTGGCCTCAGGCCAGGTAGACCTGCCCGTCGCGCACGTCCATCGGCACCGCGCGCAGGCGGTCGCCCTTGCACGGGCCGGCGATGCAGTCGCCACTGTCCAGCGCGAACGACGCGCCATGCGCGGCGCACACCAGGTGGCCCTCGCGGCTCTTCAGGAACTGCCCCGGCGCCCAGTCCAGGCGGCGGCCGGCATGCGGGCAGATGTTCAGGAATGCGCGCACCTGCGCGCCGTCGCGGTACAGCACCAGCGATTCGGCATCTCCATCGACCACCGCTTCAACCTCGGCAAACGCGCCATCGGCAATGGCATCCAGGGCGATCAGGGCAGCAGCGGCAGTCATGGCGAAGGCTCGTACGGTAAACCCGCATTGTCGCATGCCCACTCAGGTGACTGGCTGCGACATGAACACAAGTCATTGATCCGTAATAAGCACAGGCTATATTTAACGAGTTTTTCACTCAATGACAGTGGCGCGTCCCGATACTCTGGTTTCGCTGATCCCAGCCTATCGAGCCGCCATGTTCAATCGCGCATCCGCCTTCAACCAGTTCCGCACCCTGTTCGCGCCGCGCAAGCCGCGCCACCCGCTGGTGCGCGTTGCCGTGGGCCTGCTTGGCCTGGCGATCCTGGCCGCGATGGTGTTCATCGGTGTGTTCGTCGGTGCGGCGATGATCCTGGTCGGCCTGGCGTGGAAGCTGCTGGCCTCGCGCAAGCCGGGTGTTGCCCGTCCGGTCGACCCGACCGTGGTCGAAGGCGAATACCGCGTGGTACGCAAGCCGGTGTTGCCGGCCTCGCGCTGATCCACCTCCTCCGCGCCCGCTGACGGCGGGCGCCATGCGTTCTAGACTGCGGGCACGCCCTTCCTGGATGCCCGCATGTCCGATGTCTCCGATGTGATCCCTGCCGTAGCCTTGCCGCGTGTGCCGGTAGCCGGTGGTGGCAGTTTCCCCGTGCACCGCATCTACTGCGTCGGCCGCAACTTTGCCGACCACGCCCGCGAAATGGGTGCGGCCGTGCCGGCGGCCGATGACCGTGGCCGCCCGATGTTCTTCAGCAAGCCGGCCGATGCGATCGTGGTCGGCCACGACGATGCAATCCCCTACCCGCCAGCGACCGCCAACCTGCACCACGAAGTGGAGCTGGTGGTGGCGATCGGCCGCGATGCGCCCGCCGGCGAGCTGGCCGTGGCCGACGCCGACGCACTGGTCTACGGCTATGCCGTCGGCCTGGACCTGACCCGCCGCGACCTGCAGGCCGCGGCCAAGGACAAGGGCCACCCGTGGGACGCGGCCAAGGGCTTCGACGCCTCCGCGCCGATCAGCGAAATCGTCCACGCCGAGGAAGTCGGCGACCTGGCCGCGCTGAACCTGTCGCTGGAGGTCAACGGCGAGGTGCGCCAGCAGGCACTGCTCGACCAGATGATCTGGAACGTGCCGGAGATCCTGCATGAGCTGTCCAAGCTGTGGCAGCTGCGTGCCGGCGACCTGGTGTTCATGGGCACGCCGTCCGGCGTGGCCGCGCTCAAGCCCGGCGACCGCTTCAGCGCGCGCCTGGAAAACGTGGCCGAGCGCCACGGCGTGATCGCCGGCTGACATCACCTGCGCTACCCTGCGCGCTGTCCACTTCCCCACCGGAGAAAAACAACAATGGGAATGCTCACCGAGTTCAAGGAATTCGCGATGCGCGGCAACGTCATCGACCTCGCCGTCGGCGTGGTGATCGGCGCGGCCTTCGGCAAGATCGTGACCGCACTGGTCGAGAAGATCATCATGCCACCGCTGGGCTACCTGATCGGCCGCGTGGACTTCTCCAGCCTGGCCTGGACGTTGTCGCCAGCCCGGCTCGGACCGGATGGCAAGGAGATCCCGGCGGTGGTGGTTGGCTACGGCGACTTCATCAACACCGTCATCCAGTTCGTGATCGTGGCTTTCGCGATCTTCATCGTGGTCAAGGCGATCAACCGCCTGTCGCGCAAGAAGGAAGCGGCACCGGCGGCGCCGGCCGAAGAAGTGGTGCTGCTGCGCGAGATCCGCGACAGCCTGAAGAAGTAAGGGTACCGGGCGCCTATGGGCGCCCCTCCCACCTGTAGAGCCGAGCCCACGCTCGGCTGATCTGCAAAAGGCAGTCGAGCATGGGCTCGGCTCTACAGAAGCAGGCGAAAGCCCCGCTCCGGCGGGGCTTTCGCTTTGCTGCATCTGGCGGAAAACAGCATCCGCGCCAGCCATGACCTCCCGCCCATGCGCCGGGCTGAACGACTGTTAAGCTCCAAGGCTTAGGTCCCTTCCCGGAGTTGTCCATGCGTCGCCGCGTCCTTGCCATCGCATCCTCCCTCGCCCTGTTGGCCGCCCCGGCCTTCGCGGCACCGCGCACCACCACCCTGCCCCCCGCCTCGCTGGCGACCGCCGCGCAGCTGCGCGACCAGGCGCTGGCCGATGACACCGGCTGGAAGGTGGTCGAGTCGCTCACCACCGAGATTGGTCCGCGCATCGCCGGCAGCGAAGCCGATGCCCGCGCCGTTGCCTGGGCCGAAGCCAAGTTCAAGGCCCTGGGCTTCGACAAGGTCTGGAAGGAGCCGGTGACATTCCCGAAATGGGAGCGCCGCAGTGAACACGCCGCCGTGACCGGCAGGAACCCGCAGCCGCTGCAGATCACCGCACTGGGCGGCAGCCCGGGTGGCACCGTGGAAGCCGAGGTGGTGCGATTCGCCGATCTGGCCGCGCTGCAGGCCGCACCGGCAGGTTCGCTGAAGGGCAAGATCGCCTTCGTCGATTACCAGATGCTGCCCTTCCGCGATGGCCGCGATTACGGCCGCGGCGGTGCGATCCGCAGCAAGGGCCCGTCCGAAGCCATCCGCAAGGGCGCGGTCGGCTTCCTGATGCGCTCGGCCGGTACCGACTCGCACCGCGTGCCGCACACCGGCATCACCCGTTTCGATGACGGCCTGACCCCGGTGCCGTCGGCCGCGCTGTCGGTGCCCGATGCCGACCAGCTGGCCCGCCTGCTGGCGCGTGGCAGCACCACAGTGAAGGTGGCACTGGATTGCGGCTGGGACGGCACCGCCACCTCGTACAACGTGATCGGCGAGATCACCGGCCGCAGCCTGCCGAAGGAAGTGGTGGTGATCGGTGGTCACCTGGATTCGTGGGACCTGGGCACCGGCGCCGTGGATGACGGCGCGGGCGTGGGCATCACGATGGCCGCCGGCCACCTGATCGGCCAGCTCAAGCAGGCACCGAAGCGCACCGTCCGCGTGATCGCCTTCGCCAACGAGGAACAGGGCCTCTACGGCGGCAAGGCCTATGCCGAGGCACACGCCAAGGACGTGGCCCTGCACCAGCTGGCCGCCGAGAGCGACTTCGGCGCAGGCCGCATCTATGCCTTCAATACTGGTTCACCGAATCCGGAAGGCTCACGTGAAGCGACGAAGCAGATTGCCGAAGTAATGAAGCCGCTGGGCATCGAGTACCAGGCCGACAAGGGTGGCCCGGGCCCGGACGTCGGCCCGCTGGCCGCCAAGGGCGGTGCGTGGGCGTGGCTGGCGCAGGACGGCTCGGACTACTTCCACCTGCACCACACCGCCGACGACACGCTGGACAAGATCGACCCGAAGGCGCTGGCGCAGAACGTGGCCGCGTATACCGTGTTCGCCTACCTGGCGGCGGAAGCCGACGGCAGCTTTGGCAGCGAGGCCAAGGCGACCACGCCGCCGAACGAGTGATGCGGTGACACAGGGGGTCAGAGCCCTCGCCCTTGGCGAGGGATCTGACCCCTGATCGTATTAGCTCTCCCAGACCCGGGTGTTGCTTACCCCGATCGTCTGCGGCTTGAACAGCGGATCACGCTGCTTGCGCTTCTGCGCCTCGTAATCGCGCAGTGCGGCCAGGGCAGGCCTTTGCAGCAGCAGGATGGCGATGATGTTCAGCCAGCTCATCAGGCCGACGCCGATGTCGCCCAGCGACCAGGCCACCGTTGCACTGTTCACCGCCGAGTAGCCGGTCGCTGCCAGGAACAGCAACTGGAAGACGCCCATCAGCCACGCCGCCGGCCGATCGCGGCACAGATAGCTGACGTTGGTCTCGGCCATGTAGTACAGCGCGAGGATGGTGGTGAACGCAAACGGCAGGATCGCCAGCGCCACGAACGAACGGCCGAAGCCCGGCAGCGTCGATTCCACCGCGTGCTGCACGAAGCGTGGCCCGGCTTCGACACCCGGCAGATTGCCCAGCAGCAGGCGCGCCTCATCCGGAATACCGTTCACCGCCGGGTCGTAGACGTTGTACAGGCCGGTGGACAGGATCAGGAAGGCGGTCGCACTGCACACCACCATTGTGTCGATGTAGACCGAGAACGACTGCACCAGGCCCTGCTTGACCGGATGCGAGACTTCCGCGGCGGCGGCCGGATGCGCACCACTGCCCATGCCGGCCTCGTTGGACAGCACGCCACGGCGCACGCCCCACTGGATGGCGGTGCCGATCATCGCGCCGAACGCCGCATCCACGCCGAATGCACTGCGCAGCACCAGCATGATCACCTCCGGCACCCTGTCCGCGTTGAGCACCATCACCAGCGCCGCGACCAGCAGGTAGGCCACGGCCATCAGCGGCACCACCCATTCGGCCACGCGCGCAATGCGCCGCACACCGCCGATGAGGATGGCACCCAGCACCACCAGCAGAACCGCCGTGGTGGTCATCACCGGCACGTCCCAGGCTTCGTTCACCGCACTGGTGATCGCATTGGACTGCGTGCCGGCCAGCATCGCGCCCGCCAGCACCGTCACCAATGCGAACAGCACTGCATACCAACGTTGGCCGAGGCCTTTTTCGATGTAGTACGCCGGGCCGCCCCGGTACTGCCCCTTGCCGTCGCGCTCCTTGTAGATCTGTGCGAGCGTGGATTCGATGAAGGCACTGGATGCGCCGAGGAAGGCGACGATCCACATCCAGAAGATCGCGCCGGGCCCGCCGAAGGCGATGGCCATGGCGACGCCGGCGATGTTGCCCACGCCGACGCGGCTGGACAGCGAAAGGGACAACGCCTGGAACGGCGACACGCCGGCATCGGAGCGCTCATGGCGGAACATCAGGCGCAGCATGTCCGGCAATGCACGCAGCTGGATGAAGCGCGTGCGGACGCTGAAGTACAGGCCGGTGAGCAGGCACAGCACCACCAGGTAGGGGCTCCAGACGACGCCAAGGATCGCGTTGACGATGGATTCGATGTTCATCGGCGGCCCCTCAGAAGAACATGCCCAGGGCGACCTGGGGGCTGATGATGCGGCCGGTGTTGCGGCCGGCCACGCTGAACTCGACGCCGGCGATCAGGCCCAGTGACGGGCTGAAGTGGTACTCCACGGCCGGCGCCAGGGTGACGCTGCGGCTGGCCGGGCGATGCTCGTCGATGCGTTCGAAACCACCGCTGGGGTTGCGCGCGAAACCCCTCAGGCGCTGGCCGGTCTCGCGGCTGGCGGCCACTTCCATCACGCCCACCCAGCGCGGATTGAAGCTGTACTCGGCGCCGACCGACAGGCCCAGCACCGACCCCCGGGAGATGTGCCCCTGGAAGCTGTCGTCGGTGCCGTAGACGCTGGCCCCGGAGATCGCCGTCCGCGACGGCGCAGGCCCGGCGCTGAGCTGGGCACGCCAGCGCAGCGGGCGGTCGTTACCCAGCCAGACCACCTGCTGCACGCCCAATGCGGCAGTGGTGCGCTGCACACCGTCGCCCTGCGCATCGAGCGGATTGCCGGTGATGCGGTCATGGCTGCCGGTGCTGAAGCGCTGCACCAGCGCAACCGAGACGGCCGGACGCGTGCCATCGGCATTGGGCGCCTGCAACAGGTACTGCAGGCGCGCGGTGGTGTCACCGGCACGGAAACCACTGCTGCGCGCGCCGCCCTGTTCGGCACGCGATGCACTGAGATTGACCTGCCCCATCACCCGGTCGCTGAAGCCGTAGATGATCGGTACCACCGTTGCCCATGCGCCGCTGCGTTGCCCACTGCGGCGGCGATGGCCGCCATCGTCGTAATGATCGCGGCTGTCGAGCCGCACCAGATAGGGTTCGATGTACCAGTTGCCCTGCGGCAGGCCAGCCGGGTTGGGGGTGATCAGCGGCCCGGTGAAGTTGACGCCGTCCAGGCTGCGTTCGCTGGCTGCGGCACGGCCGTTGGCAAGGACGCTGGTCAGGACCAGCAATGCGATGAGGATACAGCGTGGGTGATGCATGGCAGCCTCTTCTGGACAACGTGGGATGGAGTTCCACCCTGCGTTGCCGGAAGCGGCTGACCAATAAGGAAACTTTCAAAACATCATGCGCGCTTGACGCAATTACGGACCCTGGAAGGGGTCAGAGCCCTCGCCTGCGGCGAGGGATCCGACCCGGGATACCGGATCAGCCGCGGCGGCTCGCCCACTGCGCCAGCAGTACCGCCGTGGCCGAGGCCACGTTCAGGCTCTCCACCGCGCCGCTGCCGGGAATCGAGACCTGCTGGTCGCACGCTCCCGCCAGGCTGCGGTCCATGCCCTCGCCTTCGGCGCCCATCACATACACCAGGCGGGCCGGCAGCGAGGTGCGGAACACGTCGTCACCGCCCTCCACCAGGGTCGCCGCCAGGCCGAAGCCGGCCGCACGCAGCTGCGTCATCGCCTGGGCGGTCTCCGGCAGCTGCACCAGCGGCACCGCTTCTGCACCGCCCTCGGCCACGCGCGCGGCGGCACCGGACAGCGCCAGCGTGCTGCCGGCCGGCAGCAGCAGCGCCTTGGCGCCGAAGTGTGCGGCCGAGCGCAGGATCGCACCGAGGTTGTGCGGGTTGCCCACGCCATCAAGCCACAGCGCCAGCGCCGGGCCGTCGCCGACCTGCTCCAGCCACTGCGCCAGCGGCAGCGCCGGTGCGCGCAGCACATCGGCCACCACGCCTTCGTGGTGGGTGGTGCCGGCAAGCTTGTTCAGATCGCCGTCTTCAACCACGCGATACCCCACGCGGTTGGCCACGCACCACTTCAGCAGCGGCTGGAGGCGCGGAATGCGCGCCTCCAGCAGGTACAGCTTGCGCAGCGCCTGTGGCCGCGCTTCGAACGCGGCCAGCACGGCATTCAGGCCGTACAGGCGCAGCTCGTCGCTGCCACCGCGCCCACCACCGCCCGTGGCCGGCACCTCCGGGCGCGGCAACGGCGTTGCGCGCGGCGGACGGGCGGACGGGCGGCGGTTGTTCCAGGGGTTGTTCACTTACACACTCTCCTGCTTGCGCTGGCGCCAGAAATCGGCGTTCTTGATGCCCAGGGCATCAGGGTCGAACACCGGATCCAGGCCCAGCTTCTTCTGTCGTTCGTAGTCACGCAGGGCCAGCATCGCCGGCTTCTGGATGATGAGGATGGCAATGATGTTCAGCCAGGCCATCAGGCCGACGCCGATGTCACCCAGCGCCCAGGCCAGGGTCGCATTATGGAACGCGCCGAACACCACCATGCCGATGATGCCCAGGCGCAGCACCAGCACGGTCAGCGGGCGCTTCCTGTTGTGGTTCACATAGCTGAGGTTGGTCTCGGCCATGTAGTAGTACGCCATGATGGTGGTGAAGGCGAAGAAGAAGATGGCGATCGACACGAACGCCGAACCCCAGCCCGGCAGCACCGCTTCCACGCCGGCCTGGGCGTAGCCCGCACCTTCGGGAATGCCGGCCAGGCCCTGGAAGATCGGCGCGGCGCCCTCCACCGGCGAGTACACGTTGTAGGTACCACTGGCCAGGATCAGGAACGCGGTGGCGGTGCACACCATCATGGTGTCGAAGTAGATCGCGAAGGCCTGCACGTAGCCCTGCTTGGCCGGGTGCGAGACTTCCGAGGCGGCCGCTGCATGCGGGCCCGAGCCCTGGCCGGCTTCGTTGGCATAGATGCCGCGCTTGATGCCCCACTCCACCGCCAGGCCCATCATCGCGCCGAATGCGGCATGCGTGCCGAAGGCACTCTTGAAGATGATGCCGAACATTTCCGGCACGCGGTCGTAGTTGATGATCATGATGATGATGGCCATCAGGATGAAACCGGCGGCCATGAACGGCACCACCACTTCGGCGAAGTTGGCGATGCGCTTGACGCCACCGAAGATCACCACGCCCAGCAGCAGCGCCACCACGATGCCGATGCCCAGCTTCAGCGCCTGCACCGATTCCATGCCGAAGGCCTGGCCATCGAGCGGACCGCACAGCGCGGTGCCACGGCAGGCGTTGATGATGCTGTCGGCAATGGCGTTGGCCTGTACGCCCGGCATCAGGAAGCCGGCGGCGATGATCGTGGCGATGGCGAAGGCCAGCGCGTACCACTTCAGGCCCATGGCCTTTTCGATGTAGTACGCCGGGCCACCGCGGTAGCGGCCTTCGGCGTCCTTGGTCTTGTAGATCTGCGCCAGGGTGCATTCCACATACGACGTGGACGCGCCGAGGAAGCCCATCACCCACATCCAGAAGATCGCACCGGGGCCGCCGAAGGCGATGGCCGTAGCCACGCCGGCGATGTTGCCGATGCCCATGCGGCCGGCCATCGACATGGCCAGGGCCTGGAACGAGGACACGCCGGCGTCGGATTTCTCACCCTTGACGGTGAGGCGGCACATCTCGAAGAAGCCACGGATCTGCATGAAGCGCGTGCGCAGGCTGAAGAACAGGCCGGCGCCCAGGCACACGAAGATCAGTGCCTTGCTCCAGATGATGCTGTTGATGAAGTGTACGGTTGCTTCCACGCGCGCTCTCTCCAGTCGGCGGGTTGTAAGGACGTCCCGTCGGCTGGAAGGGACCGGTCGATTCTCCCTGATCGCAGGCCGCTGCGGTAGCGCTGTTTTGTAGAGCCGAGCCCAGGCTTGGCCCCCCCGAGGGCAGCCGAGCATGGGCTCGGCTCTACAACGGCCAGCCCGCGTGTTCACGGCAGCTGGGTGCGTACCCGGGCGAAACGGCGAAGGTCGTGCAGCACGCCGCGCTTGTAGACCGCGCAGCGCTCCACGCCCTCCTCCTGGAAGCCGTTCTTCTCCAGCACCCGCGCCGAGCCGAGGTTGAAGTCGACGACCGTGGCCTGCAGCCTGAACAGGCGCAGCTCGTCCATCACCCACGGTGCGAACAGCCCGACCACACGGGTCATCACGCCGTGCCCCCAATAGGCCTGGCCCAGCCAGTAGCCCAGTTCGGCGGTGTGCCCACGCTCGGCCATGCCCTGCTGGGCAGCGACGCTGCCGCAGGCCTGGCCGTCGATCTCGATGGCCAGATTCAGGGTTCCGGGGGCCAGCACGCGGCCGGCGAGGAAGGCCTCGCCATCGGTGCGCGTGTACGGGTACGGGAAACGGTCGCGCAGGCCGCGCGACACCTCGGGATCGTTGGCGTGGCGCAGCAGCGATTCCAGATCATCCGGGCGCCAGGGGCGCAGCTGGAAGCCGTCGCCTCGAAGTGGGGGCAGAGCCCTTTCCCTTTGGGAAAGGGGTCCGACCCCGTCAGCGAGGGACCCGATCCCGTCGGTGTGCCGGTCAGGCATGGCCGCCCACCGACGGCGATTCCGCTTCCTGCTTCTCCAGCTCGCGCTTCACCGCTTCCGGCGAACGGGTGTACGGGGCAAGCCGCGCATAGAACGCCGGCACCACGAACAGCGACAGGAAGGTCGAGAGGGTCACGCCGAAGATGATCACGATGCCGATCGTGCCACGGCTGGCCGAACCGGGACCACCGGCCACCACCAGCGGAATGGCGCCGACCACGGTGGCGATCGAGGTCATCAGGATCGGGCGCAGGCGCACCATCGCCGATTCAATGATCGCCTCGCGCACGCTGCGCCCATCGTCGCGCAGCTGGTTGGCGAATTCGACGATGAGGATGCCGTTCTTCGCGGCCAGGCCAACCAGCATCACGATGCCGATCTGGCTGAACAGGTTCACCGTACCGCCACTCACCCACAACCCGACCAGCGCGCCGAGCACGCCCAGCGGCACGGTCAGCATGATGGTGAGCGGGTGGATGAAGCTCTCGAACTGCGCGGCCAGCACCAGGTAGACCACCAGCAGGGCCATGGCGAAAGTGAGCAGCACGGCGCCACCGGCGCTCTGGTACTCGCGCGATTCACCCTTCCAGTTCACCTGCGCGTACTGCGGCAGCTCTTCCTGGGCCACGTTCTGCGCCCAGGCAATGGCCTCGCCCAGCGGATAGCCCGGCGCCAGGCCGGCACTGATGGTGATCGAGCGCAGGCGGTTGAAGCGGTTCAGGGTGCCGGCCTCGGCCACTTCGCTCAACGTGACCAGGTTGGACAGCGGCACCAGTTCGCCAGAGGTGGCGCGCACGCGGATCGCGGCCAGGTCGGCCGGGCTGGCGCGACCGTCACGTCCGGCCTGCACCAGCACGTCGTACTCCTCGCCGTTGTCGACGAAGGTGGTGACGCGGCGCGAGCCCATCATGGTTTCCAGCGCCGAACCGATCGCGGTGACCGGCACGCCGAGATCGGCCGCACGCTGGCGGTCGATGTTGACCCGCATCTGCGGCCGGGTTTCCTTGTAGTCCGAGTCGGGGCCGACCAGGCCGGGGTTGTCGGCCATGCGCAGCAGGATGCGGTCGCGCCACTGCGCGATCTCCGCGTATTCCGGCCCACCCAGCACGATCTGGAACGGCTGCCCGCCGCTGCGCACCAGGCCGCCACCGACCTGGGTACGCACACGCACGCCACGGATGGTGTCCAGTTCCTTCTGCAGTTCGTTGGCCACGTCCGGCGTGGCCTCGCTGCGCTGGCGCCACGGCTGCAGGAAGATGCTGACGCGGCCGGTGTGCATTTCCTCGCTGGCACCGAAGCCACCGGGCACGCGCGGGTTGGCACGCACGATCGGCTTGTCCGGGCCGACATGCGGGGCCAGCAGCGCCTCCACCTGCTGCACCTGCTGCACGGTGTAGTCGTAGCCGGCACCTTCCGGGCCGTCGATCATGATCTGGAACGAACCGCGGTCTTCGGCCGGCGCCAGTTCCGAGGGCAGCAGCTTGAGCAGGCCCCAGCTGGCGACCAGCGCGGCCACCATCACCAGCAGGTAGATCCAGGTGCGGTCGACATGGTGATCGAGCACCCGCCCATAGGCACCCGCGAGGCGTTCCAGGTTGCGGTTGATGAAGCCGTGCAGGCCACGTGGCGCCTGCCCGGTGTGCGGCTTGAGCAGCTTGGAGGCCATCATCGGCGTCAGTGTGAGCGCCACGAACGCGGACAACGCCACGGCGGCGGCCAGCGCCACTGCCAGCTCGCGGAACAGGCGCCCGGTGTTGCCTTCCAGGAAGCCGACCGGCAGGAACACTGCCACCAGCACGGCGGTGGTGGCGATCACCGCGAAGGCGACCTGCGCGGTGCCGCGCTTGGAGGCCACCAGCGGGGGTTCGCCCAGGTCGATGCGGCGCTGCACGTTCTCCACCACCACGATCGCATCGTCCACCACCAGGCCGATGCACAGCACCAGCGCCAGCAGGGTCAGCAGGTTGATCGAGAAATCGAACGCATACAGTGCGATGAACGCCGCGACCAGGCAGACCGGTACCGTCACCGCCGGGATCAACGCGGCGCGGAAACTGCCGAGGAACAGCCAGATCACCACCAGCACCAGGATCATCGCCTCCACCAGCGTGGCGTAGACGCGGTCCACCGCCGCTTCGATGAAGGTGGTGTTGTCGAAGGCGACGAAGATCTGCGTGCCCTTGGGCAGGGTCAGCGCCACCCGCTCGGCTTCAGCGCGCGCGGTACGCGCCACGTCCAGCGAGTTGGCGGTGGAGGTCTTGACGATGCCCAGCCCGATGCCGGGCTCGCCATTGCTGCGGTAGTACGCGCGGCGTTCGGCCGAGGCCAGCTCGATCTTCGCCACGTCGCCCATGCGCACCACGTAACCGTCGCGGCCCTTGCCCAGCGGGATGGTCGCGAAGTCTTCGGGCTTGATGTAGTTGCGCTCCACGCGCAGGGTGAAATCACGGTCGGTCGACTCGATGCGGCCGGCCGGCAGCTCCACGTTCTCGTTGCGCAGCGCGGTTTCCACGTCGCCGGTGGTCAGCCCGCGTGCGGCCAGCTGGTCCCGGTCCAGCCAGATCCGCATCGCATAGCGCTGGCGGCCGCCGATGCGGACCTGGGCCACGCCATCGAGGCTGGAAAAGCGATCGACCACGTAACGGTCGGCGTAGTCGCTCAGCTCCAGCGTGTCCATGGTCGAGGAGACCATGTTGAACCAGATGATGGGGTCGGCATCGCTTTCGACCTTGGCGATCTCCGGTGGCCGCGCCTCTTCCGGCATGCGGTCGGCCACGCGGCTGACCGCATCGCGCACGTCGTTGGCCGCCGCTTCGATATCGCGGTTGGAGGTGAACTCGATGCTGACCTGCGAGCGGCCGTTGGTGCTGCGCGCGTTGATCGTATCGATGCCTTCGATGCCGGCCAGCGCATCTTCCAGCACCTGGGTGATGCGGCTTTCAATGACCGCCGCCGAGGCGCCGGTGTAGTCCACCGAGACCGAGACGATCGGCGGGTCGATGGCCGGCAGTTCGCGCAGGGTCAGGCGGGTGAAGGACATCACGCCCAGCACCAGCAGCAACAGGCTCATCACCACGGCGAACACCGGCCGCTGGATGGAGATGTCGGACAGCTTCATCCGCCGTGGCCCTCGGCCGCGGCCGGCGCAGCGTCTTCAGCGGGCTTTGCACCACTGGCGGGCGCTGCGTCCTTGGCGGCAACCTTCAGGCCCGGACGCAGCTTGCCGGTGCCATCGACCACGATGCGCTGGCCCGCTTCCAGACCCTGCCTGATCTCGACCACGCCGGCACGGCGCGCGCCGGTCACCACGTCCACACGCTCGACGCTGTCGTCAGCCTTGATGCGGTACACGAAGGTATCGCGACCGACCTGCACCACGGCGATTTCCGGAATCACCAGCGCCGGGCGCTCGGGGCGGAACAGGCGCACGTCCAGCAGCATGCCAGGACGCAGCGCATGGTCGCCGTTGGCAAAGTCGGCGCGCACGGTCACGGCACGGGTGGCCGGGTCGATGCGCGCATCGATGGTGCTGACCACGCCCTCGAAGGTGCGGCCCGGCCAGGCCACGCTGGTGGCGCTGACCTTGTCACCGACGCCCAGCGCAGCCAGTTCCACTTCAGGCACCTGGAAATCGATGTGCATGTGCTCGATGTCATCGAGCGTGGCGATGACCGTGGTCGGAGTCACCAGCGAGCCAGGGCTGACCTGGCGGATGCCGAGCACGCCGGCGAACGGCGCGCGCACACGGCGATCACCGATGTCTGCCTGCATCTGCATCACGCGCGCTTCGGCGGCATCGCGGATCGACTTCTGCGTATCCAGCGTGGCGCTGGACACCAGCCGCTGGGCGGCCAGCTCGCGCTGGCGCTTGTACAGCTGATCGGCTTCATGGAAGGTCGCCTGCGCCTGCACCAGTGCGGCCTCCTGGGCCTGCCCACGCAGGGTCACGATCGGCGCACCGGCGGCAATGTGCTGGCCGCTTTCGAAATGCACTTTCTCGACGATCTCGCTGACCTTGGCGGTCACGCTGATCGATTCGCGCGCCTTGGCCGTGCCAAGCGCCTGCAGGGTGTCGCTCCACTGACGGGACTGCACGACCTGCGCAGTGACCGGCACCGCTTCTCCCTGCCGACGCGCGGCGGCCTCCTGTTTGCCTGCGCACCCGGCCAGCATGGCCAGGCTGAGGCCAAGGGCCAGGGTCGAAGCGATACGAGCCAACATGAACGGTCCAAATTGATCCACGGCCGCCGAGTGTAGGCAAGTGCCCCTGAAAGCGGTATGTGCCAAGCGTTTACCGGCGTGGAACCAGGGCTGCGATAGCGCCTTGAACCCATTCCGTGCAAGGCTGCCATGGGCAGTGTCGGCGTGTATCGGGGTGTATCCCGTCGTGCACCACCGGGTCAGTCATCGTAGAGTCGAAGCTGCCCGACGGAGGGCGTCGGGCGGGGACGGATCCTGGCGGGGATCCGGCCCCGTTTTTTTACATCCGGCGGATCAATACCGGTAGTTCAGCTTCATCCACACGCTGCGCCCCGGCTCGTTGATGCGCACCGGGTCGGCCGGGAAGCCGAAGTCGGCGCTGCCGGCCAGGTTCAGGTGCTCGCTGTAGGCGCGGTCGAACAGGTTGTCGACGCCTGCGCTGAGCTGCAGCTGCGAACCGAAACGGTACGCCGCGTTGAGCGCGAAGGTGGCAAAGCCCGCGCTCGGCCCGAGATCCTGTGCGACCACGTTGCCCTGGCCATCTGCGACACGGTGCTGGTGGGTCACCGCGCGCAGCAGCGCACCGGCGCTCCAGCGCTGGCCTTCCCAGTTCGCACTCAGGCGCGCTTCCAGCGGCGGCATCTGCGGCAGCGGACGCTGCTGGTCGCGGTTCTCGCCCCAGGCATAGGCCAGCGTGCCACCCAGCTTCCACTGTTCGGCCACGCTCACTTCCAGCCCCGCCTCGGCACCGGCGATGCGCGCATCGACGTTGCTGGCCTGGCTCATCCCCATCGCGCCGCTGCGGTGGTAGGTGAACAGAATGTAGTCCTGGATCTGCCCGGCGTACGCCGAGATCCAGGCCTGCACGCGCGGTCCCTTGTACTGCAGGCCAGCGTCGAGCTGGGTGGTGCGCTCGGGCTGGATGCCGGCAAACGCGTTCACCGCATCGGCCGGGCCGTGGTCGGGCGAGAACAGCTCCCAGTAGTCGGGCATGCGTTCACTGTGGCCGAGGCCGGCGTACCAGGTCAGGCCGTCGGCCAGGTCCTGCTCGTAGCGCAGGAAGCCACTGCCGAGCCATTCCTTGCGACGCTGGCCCGCAGTCGGATTGGGCATGTTGCCCATCATTCCGCGGAGCGACTGCCGCTCGTCGCGCACGCTGGCGCGATCGATGCGCAGGCCGCTGATCCAACGCTGATCGGTGCCGGCGCCGAGGGTCAACTCGGTGAACACGCCATAGCGGCGGAAGTGGGCATCGGTCTCCCACGCCACCTGGCGATAGGTGCCGCGGCCCATGCCCATGCGCCCACGATGGCGGCTGTCTTCGCCGTCCACGCCCGCCACCAGCTGCACGTCCTGCCAGCGCCACTCGGAACTGACCCGGCCGCCCTGGGTACGGCGATCCACGTTCGAAGCCATCGGCATCGGCATCATGCTGTTCGGGTTCGGCGCACGCAGCGTATAGTTGTCCATCACGTGATCGGCCTCGTTGTAGTACACGTTGGCCTGCACCGTGTCCCACGCACCCGGCAGGTTGCGCTTCTCGAAGCGCGCGGCATAGCTGGTGCGTTCGAACGCGGCCCCGTCCATGCCGCGTCCCGCATAGCGTGCGATCGCATCTCCGGCACCGGCAGAAATTTCCAGCAGCGTGTCGGCATCCGGCGTCCAGCCGATCGCCACGTCACCGTTCCACTTGCGCCACTTCGATGGCACCACATCGCCGTGGCCGTCCTTGTAGTCATCGGCTTCGGAACGGTTGCCACTGGCGCGCACATAGCCGGTCGGGTTGCCCAGGGTCAGGTCGAGCACCTGGTCGTTGCGGTTGCGCGAACCGACCAGCGCACTGGCATCGGCACGCAGGCCCGGCTCTTCGAAGCGCGGTGTATCGCGCTCGAAGCGTACGGTGCCAGCCGAGGCACCTGCGCCCCAGCGCACGCTCTGCGGGCCCTTGATGATGGTCAGCCGGTCGAAGCTCTCCGGCGCGATGTAGGACAGCGGATTGTCCATGCGCGACGGGCAGGCACCGATCAGGTTGCCGTCATTGCTGAGGATGTTCAGGCGCGAACCGAACATGCCGCGCAGCACCGGGTCACCGTTGGTGCCACCGTTGCGGATGGCGGAGAAACCGGGAACGGTCTTCAGGTAATCGGCGCCATCACTGGCGGGTACCGGCTGCCGCGGCAGGCGTGGGTCGGTCACCCAGTGCAGTGGCGAGGACGGTGCGGCAGCAGTGACCACCAGGGTGTCGAGGGTACGCGCCTCTTCGGCGGGCGCGGCATGGGCGAGCGTTGCAGTTACGGCCAGGCCAAGGGCAACCGGCAGGCGCGCACAGGCGCCCGCGGGGCGGGAAGTCATTTTCATCGGAACAGCTCCAAGGTACGCACGCGCGCACGGCGCCCGGTCAGGCGTCGTGCGGCAGATTCGACAGGGACATCAGCGAACGATGGAGAAAGGCGGCGGCCCACGCGCGGCATGCGCCGGCCAGCACAGCGCGGGCAGCACCTGCCGCGACCAGGGGAACACCAGCCGCGGCCGCCACAACAGCGGCAACAGCAGCACCAGCACGGCCAGCCACGGCAGCAGGCGCATCGCCAGCACGCAGTATTCGCAGGCTTCGCCGTGCATGGCGTGGGGATCGGCCGGTGGGGCCGGATCCCTCTGCCCATGCAGAGGGCTCTGACCCAATCCGGCGCCATCGTGATGCATGTGCGCGTGGTCCATGCCGGCCATCGCAGCGTGGCCCACCGATGGCGCCTGCAGCGCGCGGCTGACCAGCGGCGCAAGCACCATCAGCAGCGTCGCCAGAACGGCAAGCTGGAGCAGAAGGCGCTGCGGGCGGGACAGCCGGGTCATCCCGCTAGTGTAGAGCCGGGTCCAGGGTTGCCCGTGCGACGAACCGTCGCAGGAGGGGTTTATCGGCAGGGCTGCGCCCTGCACCTGCAGAGGCCACGTCCACGGCAAGAGCCGAAGCAACAGCAAAAGCGGGTTCCTGTGGGTAGGCGGGGCGGGTCCGGTTGCGGGAGACGCCGTAAACCCATCCATGGGGGCTTGGCCGCGGCATCCATGCCGCGGACACTCCCGCAACCGGACCCACCCCGCCTTCGACAGTTTCCTGCGGTCTGTTGGAACGGCTTTGGGGTCAGATCCGTTTTCCGAAGGAAAACGGATCTGACCCCAGATGTATTTCGATATCTGACAGCTTTCATCCCCGCATGGCGTGGATCTACCGTGTCGACCAAGGTCGACACCTACCAACAGCCGCGAAGATCTGTCAGAGGTGGGGCGGTGTGGGCAGACAGGACCGTTGGCGCCATGGATGGCGCCATCGAGCCCCCAGGGATGGGTTTACGGCGTGTCCTGCCTGCCCACACCGCCCCGCCTCCCACGGAAGCCAGCTGTTGCTTCGGCTGTTGCCATTGATTCGGCAGGTGCAGGGCTGCAAGCCCTGCTCGCCCCCCTCACACCGTGATGGTCTGGGTCAGTGATTCCCAGGTCGGTGGCACCGGCCACGCGGCCGCCTGGTTGCCATCCAGCACCCGCCGCAGGTCGCGGGGATCGATCTGCGGTGCCAGCACATGCACCAGCTCCAGCGCGTAATCACGCAGCACGCGGTCGCGCGGCAGCACCGCCCAGGCGATGCACTCGCTGATCGGGTCCGGCGCCGGCCACGACCTCAGGTCTTCGTCGTTGGAACTGACCGCCATTTCGGCCAGCAGGCCCACGCCCAGGCCGGTACGCACATAGGTCTTGATCAGATCGGCATCCAGCGCGGTCAGCGCCAGATCCGGCACCAGCCCGTTGGCGGCAAACGCACGCTGCAGCGACGAATTCGGGCGGGTCGAGGATTCGTAGCTGATCAATGGTTGCCGGGCCAGCGCGGCCAGGTCCGGTGCACGCCCGGCGCGGTCCAGCGGGTGGCCCTTGGGCACCACCACCAGGCGTCGCCAGCGGAACAGTGGCACCGCGATGCCATCGGTAGGCTCCCCCCCAGCGGTGCTGATGATGGCGATATCCGCGTCACCCTGGTTCAAGCGATCCAGCGCGTCGGCTTCAGCGGCCTGCTGCAGGTGCACGCTCACCTGCGGGTAAGCCTGCTTGATCGCCGCCACCGCCGGCGGCAGCACGAAGCGCGCCTGGGTGTGGGTGGTGGTCAGGATCAGCTGGCCCTGGCTCTCGCGCCGCTGGTTGGCCGCGTAGGTGCGGATGTTGTTGGCCTCGGCCAGCACGGCGCGGGCGCGGGCGATCACCTCGGTACCGGCGGGGGTGACCGACTCCAAGCTGCGGCCCTTGCGCACGAACAACAGGAAACCCAGCTCGTCCTCCAGCTGCTTGAGCTGCTTGGACAAGCCGGGCTGGGTGGCGTGCACGCGCGAGGCGGCCAGCGTGATGTTCAGCTCGGCGTCGGCGATGGCAACCAGGTAGCGCAGCTGGGTCAGCGTCATGGGCAGGCAGGCGGCGTGGGGCGGAGGTCCACTCTAGGGTCAATTGCCGTCACCAGCTTATAACCAAAGGTTGTTTAAGAAAGGTATCTGGTCATTTCCGGGCGTCATATGCCGGCGCTACGGTCAGCCGGCAGCCGCTGGCCTGAACAGCCAGCCCTCCCCCTTCGCCCGCCGAAGCCCGGCGCGGCCCCGTTTCCGGAGCGCTTCCATGGCCCTGTACGACTCCATCCTCGACACCGTCGGCAACACCCCCATCGTCAAGCTGCAGCGTCTGGCACCGCCGCAGGTCAGCGTTTACGCCAAGGTCGAGTCGTTCAATCCGGGCGGCTCGGTCAAGGACCGCCTGGCTTTGGCGATCATCCTCGACGCTGAAGCGCGTGGCCTGCTCAAGCCGGGCGACACCATCGTGGAGGCCACCTCGGGCAATACCGGCGTGGCACTGGCGATGGTCGCCGCAGCGCGCGGCTACAAGTTCGTGGCGACCATGGTCGAGACCTTCTCGGTCGAGCGCCGCAAGCTGATGCGTGCCTATGGTGCCAAGGTGATCCTGACCCCGGCCGCCGAACGCGGCAGCGGCATGGTGCGCAAGGCAGCCGAACTGGCCGAACAGCACGGTTGGTTCCTGGCCAGCCAGTTCGCCAACCCGGCCAACCCGGCCTATCACCGCAACACCACCGCCGCGGAAATCCTGCGCGACTTCGCCGGCAAGCGGCTGGACTATTTCGTCAGCGGCTGGGGCACCGGCGGCACGCTCACCGGTGTGGGCGAGGTGCTGAAGGTCGCGCGCCCGCAGACCCGCATCATCGCCACCGAGCCGGCCGGCGCCGCCCTGCTCAAGGGCGATGACTGGAAGCCGCACAAGATCCAGGGTTGGACCCCGGACTTCGTGCCGGACGTGCTCAACCGCGATGTGGTGGACGAACTGGTCTCGGTCGAAGATGACCGCGCGATCGCCACCGCGCGCCGCCTGGCCGCCGAGGAAGGCATCTTCGTCGGCATCTCTGCCGGTGCCACCGTGGCCAGCGCGCTGGACGTGGCTGCCCGCGCCGAACCCGGCGCGGTGATCCTGGCGATGCTGCCGGACACCGGTGAACGCTATTTCTCCACGCCGCTGTTCGCCGATGTCAACGAAGGCTCCGACGACGACTGGCTGGCCGGCCTGCCGTAAACCGCCCGGGGTCGGATCCCTTTGCCGCAGGGAAAGGGCTCTGACCCCACCCGCGTGGATCAGCGACAGGGGTCAGAGCCTTTCCCATGCGGGAAAGGATCTGACCCCGTTCTGCTTCAGCCTGCGTGAAGGCGTCGCCCGCCATCGTGCGTGAAGGCCGTCGGATCGCAGCGCGTGAGACGGTCATGACGCAGTATCGATGCCCTGTCCCCTACCGTGGGAACAGCCGGCGCAGATGCTGCGCGGATCACCTCACAGGCAGGAGACGGACGCATGAAGATCGAGGTTTGGCAGGGTGACATCACGACCCTGGCGGTGGATGCGATCGTCAACGCGGCCAACGAAACACTGCTCGGTGGCGGCGGTGTCGACGGCGCGATCCATCGCGCGGCCGGCCCCGCATTGCTGGCCGAGTGCGCGCAGTTGCCGGAGCTGCGCCCGGGCGTGCGTTGCCCGACGGGCGAAGTGCGCGCCACCAGCGCCCATGCGCTGCCGGCGCGCCATGTACTGCACACGGTGGGCCCGGTCTGGCATGACGGCCAGCGCGACGAACCGGCGCTGCTTGCCAACTGCTACTGGAAGTCGCTGCAGCTGGCCGAGTCGCTGGGCGTGCAGTCGATCGCGTTCCCGGCGATCAGCTGCGGCGTCTATGGCTATCCGCTGTACCAGGCGGCGCAGATCGCAGTGACCGAAACACTGGCGTGGCAGCGCAGCCATGCGCAACCGATGCGCATCGTGCTGGTGGCGTTCAATACCGCTACGGCCAAGGCCTACCAGCAGGCGTTGAGCGCCGCCGGGCAAAGCGCGGACAGCGAACCGCGCGGGTCGATGCTGCCGCCCCTGGGCGATGCGGGTTTTGCCGCCGCGCACTGAATCCCGGTGCGCGACGTAAAGAAAAAGGCCGGGCAGTGCCCGGCCTTTTCCGTTGCACCGTTGTGCTCAGCCACGCATGGCGTGGGTCACGCTCAACGGCTGGCAGCTTCCACCGCGGCGGCGTCATCGGCCACGGCGGCTGCGTCGGCTGCGGCGCGTGCCGCCGAGGCCGCAGCCCCATCGGCGCTGGCGCCATCCACCTGCACGCGCACTTCCACCATGCCCGCGCCATTGTTCAGGCTGGACACGTCGACCGTGTAATGACCGGCCGGCAGGGTCTCTTCCAGGCGCGAATTGGTGCCGTTGCCACCATCGTCGTCGGTCAGCTCGACGTCGCCGCCGACCACGCGCAGCACGGTATCAACCTGGCTGGAAATCGCATCCAGGCGCACATCGGCCGGGCGGTCCAGCGACAGCAGGAAGCGGCGACGGCCATCGTTGTCGAGCATCGTGTACACGCTGCCCGCCTTCGGCAGCGCCGTGCCATCGCGCTCGACCAGATTGCCGGGCAGCTCGATGCGGTTGGCCGACAGGGTGAACATGCCGCTGACGCCGTCGCCGAGGCCGCGCGCGGTCAGGGTGTACTTGCCCGGCTTCAGTGACAGGGTCAGGCGCGAGTTGGTGCTGTCGCCGCCATCGTCATTCTCTGCATCCACGCCCTGGCCCGACAGCTTCAGCACCGGATCGAAGACATCCGACACCAGGCGGATCTCGTACAGGCCGGCCTTGTCCACCTGCAGGGTGTAGTCCTGGGAACCACCGGCCAGCATGTCGACGATCTCGCCGCTGCCCGCCAGCGGCTTGCCGTCGTACGGCACCAGCTTCTCGGCGCGCAGGCGGTAAGGACCGTAGTCGGTCGAGCCGTTGGCGTTGACCGCCACCTGGTAGGTGCCGCCACCGTTGGCACGGAAGGCCACCGAGACGTCGCCTTCGCGCTCGTAGCCGGTGTTGCTGCTGGCCACCAGGCTGCCGTTGTTGAACACGGCGATCGAGCCGCTCAGCGAACCGGTCAGCTTCAGCCCGACCAGCTGCTTGTCTTCCAGCTTGATCTGGTAGAGCTGGTGGTGGCTGCCGTCGTTGTAGTTGATGCCGCTGCGCGAGGTGATCTCGCCGGATACCGGCTTGTCGAAATCGAGTGACGCGGCCTTGCCCGCGTCCGCGCCGCCGCCGATGCGGTTGCAACCGCTGGCGACCAGGACCGTGGCAACGGCCAGTGTGATTGCTGCCAAACGCATGTTGTTTCTCCTTGGCCTTCCATGTGGTTCCCGCATACCGGCCAGGCACGCGGGGGCGGAAAAGATACCCGCAAAAGCAAACGCCGGCGTGATGCCGGCGCTGCCTTGTTCATCCGGCGATGGGACGGATCAACCGTTCCACTTGCCCAGCGCGGCCAGGCCGTTGTCCTTGGCGCGCTCGTACACCGTCTTCTGGGCAGCAGCGTAGTTGCCCTTCATGTCCTTGGCCCACAGCTTTAGCGCGGCCTGCTGCATGGCGCGGCCGTAGGAGAAGCTCAGCGGCCACGGCAGGTTGCCCAGCTGGTTCATCGCGTTCAGGTGCTCGGTGGACTGCTCGTCGCTCTGGCCACCGGACAGGAACACCACGCCCGGCAGGATCGCCGGCACGGTGCTCTTCAAGCACATCACGGTCGACTCGGCCACTTCCTCGACATCGGCCTGCTCTTCACAGTCCTTGCCGGAGATGACCATCGAGGCCTTCAGGATGGTGCCTTCCAGCAGCACGTTCTGCTGGTACAGCGCGTCGAACAGCGAGCGCAGGGTGGCTTCGGTGACTTCGTAGCAGGTTTCGATGTCGTGGTCGCCGTCCATGATCACTTCCGGCTCGACCATCGGCACCAGGCCGCATTCCTGGCACAGCGCTGCATAGCGGGCCAGCGCATGGGCGTTGGACTCGATGCAGGTGCCCGACGGGATGCTCTCGCCGATGTTGATGACCGCACGCCACTTGGCGAAGCGCGCGCCCAGCTTGTAATACTCCTGCAGGCGCTCGCGCAGGCCGTCGAGGCCTTCGGTCACCAGCTCGCCCGGGCAGCCGGCCAGCGGGTGCGCACCCTTGTCCACCTTGATGCCCGGAATCATGCCGTGGTCGGCCATGTACTTGGCGAACGGCACGCCGTCCTTGGTCGACTGGCGGATGGTCTCGTCGTACAGGATGGCGCCGGAAATGTGCTCGTTGAGCTTCGGCGTGGTCAGCAGCAGCTCGCGGTAGGCGCGACGGTTCTCCTCGGTGTTCTCGATACCGACGCCGGCGAAACGCTTGGCGATGGTAGCGGTGGATTCGTCGATCGCGATGATGCCCTTGCCCGGGGCGACCATGGCCTGGGCGGTTTCAGCCAGCTGTTCGATGCTCATGTATTTCCTGTGGCGGGTGCGGGAAAAACGTAAGTATAGCCCTGCTGCCCGTTGCCTCGCCGTGGAGGACAGGATGGAAACGCTTCCACGTCTACGCAGGACAAAGGATGTCCTGCGGCATGGGGTCAGAGCCCCTTCAGGGATCTGACCCCTGGTCAGTACGGGGTCAGATCCCTTCAGGGCTCTGACCCCGGATCGGCAGCGCCGACCCGACCGTCAGGGCTTACAGATCGCCCAGGCCGATGGCGCGGCCATCCTCGCCCACTTCCAGCAGGCGCAGGGTGTTGGTGGCACCATGGGTTTCCATGTGCTCGCCGCTGGTGAACACAACGCGGTCACCGGCCTGCAGCAGTTCCGATTCGACCAGCAGGCGGATGCTGCCGCGCGCCGCTTCGCGCGGGGTCAGGCCGCGGCTGTCGAAGTTGATCGGGAACACATCGCGCATCAGCGCCATCTGGCGACGCGCGCCGTCGTGGCGGGTGACCGCGAACACCGGCGCCTTGGCGCGGAAACGCGACAGGTAACGCGCGGTGCCGCCGGATTCGGTCATGGCCACGATCGCGCGCACGCCCACATGCTGCGACAGGAACATGGTGGCCATGGCAATTGCCTGGTCGGCACGTTCCAGGTTGCGCGGCGAGGCGTTGAAATCGGTCTCGGTCTGGAACTGGCGCTCGGCACCCAGGCAGATGCGTGCCATCGCTTCCACCGCCTTGACCGGGTAGGCACCGGCGGCGGTTTCCGCCGACAGCATCACCGCGTCGGTACCGTCGATGACCGAGTTGGCGACGTCCAGCACTTCGGCGCGGGTCGGGATCGGGCTTTCCACCATCGACTGCAGCATCTGCGTGGCGGTGATCACCACCTTGTTCTGCGCCAGCGAGGCCTTGATGATCTTCTTCTGCAGGCCCGGCAGCTCGGCATCGCCGATTTCCACGCCAAGGTCGCCACGGGCAACCATCACCACGTCGCTGGCCTCGACGATTTCTTCCAGGTTCTCGATCGCCTCGGTGCGCTCGATCTTCGACACCAGGGCGGCATCACAGCCGTGCGAGCGGGCGATGTCGCGCGCGTCGTTCATGTCCTGCGCGTTGCGGCAGAACGACACGGCGATGAAGTCCACGCCGATCTTGGCAACGATGCCGATCAGTTCCTTGTCGCGCTCGGTCAGGGCACCCAGCGACAGGCCGCCGCCCTGCTTGTTCAGGCCCTTGCGGTCGGACAACACACCATCGTTGAGCACGGTGTTGACGATGCGCTCGCCCTGCACTTCCACCACCTGCAGCTGCATCAGGCCGTCGTCGAGCAGCAGCACATCACCCGGGCCCACGTCCTGCGGCAGGCCGAGGTAGCTCACGCCCACCTGGCTGGCGTTGCCCGGGCCGGCGTTCTCGCTGGCGATCAGGTCGAAGCGGTCACCCGCCTTCAGCTGCACCTTGCCTTCGGCGAAGCGCTCGATGCGGATCTTCGGGCCCGGCAGGTCGGCCAGGATGCCCACTTCCACGCCTACGCGGGCCGCAGCAGCACGCACTTCGGCGGCACGCTTGGCCTGGCCGGACGGATCGCCATGGCTGAAGTTCAGGCGCACCACATTGACGCCGGCGCGGAAAAGATCCTCCAGCACGCCCGGCGGATCAGTGGCCGGACCGAGGGTGGCAAGGATCTTGGTGCGACGCTGACGCTCGAACATGGTGGATGGGCCTCTCCCGTTAAAGAACGGAAATTAGCACATCCTTCACGCCGCATGTATACGGTTACAGCCTTGTGCTGCCTGACTCCGCAGGTCATGCAACGGACATTGTCCGGACATACGCTGGCGCAGGGCATTCCGTAGAGCCGAGCCCATGCCCGGCTGGCCACTCGCCGGAGCAGCCGGGCATCGGCTCGGCGCTACAGGAAGCTAGGCCAGCAGCGTTTCCAGCTGCGCCGGTTCGCGTGCCAGCTGGCCAGCGCCGGCCGCGGTGAGTTCCGCCTCACCGCCAAAGCCCCACAGCACACCCACGCTGCGCAGGCCGTGGTGACGCGCGCCTTCGATGTCCATGCGGCGGTCGCCGATCATCCAGCACTGTGCGGGCTGCACCTGCAGCCGGCGCAGAGCTTCCCCGACCAGCTCCGGCTTGTGGCTGCGCGAGCCATCCAGGGTCGAACCGATGATCTCCTCGAACAGCCCGCCAAACGGCAGGTGCGCAAGGATGCGGCGCGCATGCGGCTCGTTCTTGGCGGTGACCACCGCCAGGCGGTGGCCACGGCCATGCAGCGTGCGCAGCGTGTCTTCCATCTGCGGGTACACCGTGTGTTCGCGCCAGCCTTCGACGTCGAAGCGCTCACGGTAGTAGCCCACCGCCTGTTCCACCCGTGCCGGTTCGACGAACAGCGGCGCGAAGGTGGTGCGCAGCGACGGACCGATCCAGCCCAGCAGCGTCTCCTGCGGCGGCACCGGATGGTTCATCTTCTGCAGCGCATAGGCGATGCAGGCGGTGATGCCCACCTGCGAATCGATCAGCGTGCCGTCGAGGTCGAAGAACAGGACATCCTTGCTACGGTCGGCACTCATGCGCCGCGCGCGTCGAGTGCGGCGACGGCCGGCAGGGTCTTGCCTTCCAGGAACTCCAGGAACGCACCACCGCCAGTGGAGATATAGCTGACCTGCCCGGCGATATCGAACTTGTCGACCGCCGCCAGGGTGTCGCCACCGCCCGCGATGGAGAATGCGGGCGAGCTGGCGATGGCGCGGGCCAGCGCTTCGGTGCCCTTGCTGAAGGCTTCGAACTCGAACACGCCGACCGGGCCGTTCCAGACCACGGTGCCGGCCTTTCCGATCAGCTGCGCGTACTGCGCAGCGGTCTGCGGGCCAATATCCAGGATCAGGTCGTCCTCGGCGACGGCGTCGACCGCCTTCACTTCGGCAACAGCGTCCGGCATGAACTGCTTGGCGGTGACCACGTCGACCGGCAGCGGGATGTCGGCGCCACGCGCCTTGGCATCGGCCACGATCTTCTTCGCGGTGTCCAGCAGGTCCGGCTCATACAGCGACTTGCCGACCTTGTAGCCGGCGGCAGCGATGAAGGTGTTGGCGATGCCACCACCAACGATCAGCTGGTCGACCTTGCCGACCAGGTTGGCCAGCAGTTCCAGCTTGGTGCTGACCTTGCTGCCGGCAACGATGGCCAGCAGCGGCTTGGCCGGTGCGTCCAGCGCCTGCGCCAGCGCGTCCAGCTCGGCCATCAACAGCGGGCCACCGGCCGCGACCGGGGCGAAGCGGATGACGCCATGGGTCGAGGCCTGCGCGCGGTGTGCGGTACCAAAGGCATCCATCACGAACACGTCGCACAGGGCGGCGTACTTCTTCGACAGGGCCTCGTCGTCCTTGCCCTCGCCGACATTCATGCGGCAGTTTTCCAGCAGCACCAGCTGGCCCGGCTGCACGTCGACGCCGTCGACCCAGTCACGCACCAGCGGAACCTCGCGGCCGAGCAGCTCGGACAGGCGCTGGGCGACCGGCGCCAGCGAGTCGGCCTCGCTCCACACGCCTTCCTTCGGGCGCCCCAGGTGCGAGGTGACCATCACTGCCGCGCCCTGCTCCAGCGCGCGCTTGAGCGTCGGCAGCGAAGCGGTGATGCGCTGTTCGGAAGTGATGCGGCCATTCTCGATCGGCACGTTCAGATCCTGGCGGATCAGCACGCGCTTGCCGGAGAGGTCGAGGTCGGTCATGCGGACGATGGACATGGGCAACTCTTTGGCTCAGGGACGGGATGCCGGGCTACGGCAGGCGGCCATTGTATCGGGTGGCGATGCCTGCGGCAGGCAGAGGCGTACGGCAACAGCGAACTGCAACAGCCAAAGCGCTGGCGCTTCTTGGTGCTGAGGGTGAGCCGGGGTGCTGTGGGGTGGCAGGGGACGCCGTAAACCCGTCCATGGGGGCTTGGTCGCCGCATCCATGCGGCTCACACCCCTGCCACCCCACACCATCCCGGCCTTGACAGGTTCATGAGGCGGAGCGGATGGCAAAGGCAGGAGCAAGAGCGGTTTCTGATGTCGGAGAAACTAATGTAGAGCCGAGCCCATGCTCGGCTGGGTCTACCGCGAGCAGCAGCCGAGCGTGGGCTCGGCTCTACAAAGAGCGCCCAGCCAAGCAGCTTTTGCTCTTCTTTTTTTTCTTTCCGTGGGTGGACGCACACGGAAACTGTCAGAGGCCGGGCGGGTGGGCTGGGCAGGGGTATCCGCGCCATGGATGGCGCGGCTAAGCCTCCAGGGACGGATTCACGGCGTCCCCTGCCCAGCCCACCCGCTCGGCCCATCCCCGGGATCGCGCTTTGCAGCCACCCAGCCGTTCGCCGGAACCTACGCCGAAGGCGTCGGCTTCTGCCGAAGCAGGCTGAGCGCCAAGCCACCCACCACCAGCACGCCCAGACCCAGCAGCGCCCACAACAGCCACGACTTCCAGTCATGCTGCGGTTTCAGCGCCGCGTCGCCCGCCAGCGGTTCCGGGCTGCCTTCCAGTCGCGCCAGCGTCGGCTGCCACGACGGATCGTTGCGCTGCCGAAGTTCCTCGATCAACACCCCGATCGGCGCGTCCGTGCGGCGCGCGGTCGCGCTGCCCACCGCCAGTGCGTAGGGCGCCGCACCCTGGCTCAGGAACACCAGCACTTCCGGTTGGTAGCCCAGGCGCAGCGTCGGCGCAGTGGCAGATTCCGCCGGATTCGCCACCAGCTTCCAGTAGCGGTCGCGGTGCACGCCGCCCAGCGGCTGCGCCGCCGACTGCTGGCGCTGGCCCTGCGTGCCCTGTTGCACCTGGTAGGCGATCCACGGCGCGCTGCGGCGCTGCCACTCGGCACTCTCATCATCACGACTGAACAGCGTCCATTGCACCAGGCTGTTGTCGGTGCTGGCCACATCGGCGCGCGCCACCGGGAACCGGCCATCCATCTCGAAGGTGTATTCGCCCTTGCCCTTCGACGTCGGCTCCAGCGACAGCCATTCCCACGGCAGCGTGGCCGGCGCTGGCGGCAGTTCCGCCAACACGCCGCGCAGGGTCGGCAGCCGCGAGTCGCCCTGCGCCAGGATGCGCAGGTAGCGTGCAGTGCCGTCCACCTGCAGGCGGCGCTGCAGCAGGCGCTTGCCGGCGCGCTGCAGATCCACCAGCGGCACGTCGCGACCCATCGATCGCCAGTGCTGCAGGTCATCACTGGCATCCAGCTGAACCTGCGCCTGCAGCGGCTGGCCGCTGTCGGCCCAGTCCAGCACCAGCGCCGCCAGCGGCTGCTGGTCGAGCATGCTGGCGTCGATCAGCCAGCCGCCCTGCCCGTTCGCCGTCGCCCCGCCACTCACCCGTGCTTCGACCCGGCGCACGCGCCCATCGGTATCACGCTCGGTCAGCAGCTGCAGATCGTTGCGCTGGGCATCGGCCAGCGGCGGCAGCACGAACCACGGCAGTTCACGCTGCACCGGCGGTTGCGCCAGCGGCTGGTCCGGCGCCAGCAGTGCCGACGGCAGCAGCTGGCTGGCTGCATTGAACACCTGCAGGTCGCTGAGGTCGGGGCTCACGGCACGGCGGTAGATCGCCGGCTCCAGCACGATGCGGTAGGCACCGGACTGCGCGCTGGACAATGTGAGCGGCCATTGCTCGGCATACTGCGTGCGGTAATCAGCCGCCTGCACCACGACGGCGGCCAGCATGCCGAACATCGCCGGCAGCAGCGCCCTGCTCCACTTCCTCATTGCTTTTCCTCCACGGTCGGCGCCACGCTCGGCGGAGCCGGTGCCAGATAACCCACGACCGTGCACAGCAGGCCGTAGGCGATGAACGATGCGATGCCCAGCAGGTTGCCCAGGTGCTGGCGATCGACAATAACCAGCTTGGCCAGTACCACGCCCATCAGCACGGCACCGACCATCCACAGCACACGCTGGCCACGACGCGAACCCCACACCCAGGCAATCACGCCCAGCACGCTCCACAACACGGTCAGGCTGGTCTGGGCCAGGCTGAAGCGCATCATCGACGCGTTCCACGCCAGCCCACCCCACTGGTGCACGCCATGCAGCACCAGGCTGGTCAGCGCGACGAAGGCCGCCAGTGCCAGCAGCGGCATGCGGATGTTCAGCAATGCCTGCGGGGCCTGCGATCCCTGATTGCTGTACAGCCAGCGCGCCAGCAGCAACAGGCTCAACCATTGGCCGATCTCGGCCGGATTCAGCACCGGCAGCCACAACAGCGGTGCGGCGTCGCCCGGCAGCAGCTGGCCCAACAGCCAGCTGATCGACAGCAGGCCGAACAGCACGCACTGCAGCGGGACGCGCACGCTGTCGAAGGCCTGTCCCAATGGCCAGCGCAGCGCATTCCAGCGCCACAGCGACAGTGCCGCCATCAGCAGCCATGGCAAGGTCACCAGCAGGGTCGTCCAGCCCTGCGCCAGATCGGCTTCGCCACCGCCCCACAGGGCCAGCAGCGAAAGCAGCGACGGCCACAGCAGCCACCACAGGAACTGCGCGATGCGGGCCACGGTATCGCCGCCCTGGCGCAGGCACAGCAGGGTCCGCACGCCCAGCACCGCGAACACCGCCCAGGCCAGCGCGCCATAACCGGCGAACGGCTGGTGGTGTGCATCGCTCTGCACCAGGGCCAGCGGGAAGCCCAGCGCGAGCATGGCCAGTGCGGTCACGCCCAGTGCACGCGCCGGCTGGCGACGCTGCACTTCGGCCACCAGCCAGGCAGTGACCGCGGCCAGCACCAGCAACGCGTCCACTTCGGTGCGGTACGGGAAGAAGCGCGTGATCTCATGGATCAGGCCGCCCAGCCACCACAGCAGGCCCCACAGGTAGTACACCAGTGCGACCTCATGACGTGGCCTGCGCTGGTAGCTCCACGCCGACGCGAAGCCGGCCAGGGCCAGCAACAGCGCGCCGATGGCGGTCGGGTTGATCAGGAAGCGCAGGTCTTCGTGCCAGTGGTCGCCACCGGCAACGAAGGCGAATGCGGCGCCGATCTGCAGCAACGCGCCGGATACCTGCGGCAGCCAGCGCTTCTGGCGCAGCCCCAACCAGGCCAGGCCTGCACCTTCCAGCGCAAACACGGCACCGGTGGCACGCGCCGACAAGGCCAGCGGCACCGCCAGCGTGGCGAAGCCCACCGCAAGCACGGCATGCGACTGCGCCAGCATGGTGTACGACGCACGTGCGATCAGCGCCCGTGCCAGTACCGCGTAGATCGCGGCCAGGCCCAGCGCGCATAGTGCCAGCGTCATCGGTTGTTCGTGCAGCAAGCCTGCCTGCAACGAGAATGCGACCAGCGGCGCGCCGAACACCAGGCTGCCATCGATCAGATCGCGCCGGCCGGCCGGCTGGCGGCGCGCGTACAGCAGCGGGATCAGCAGGTAGAACACGAAGAACAACAGCAGGAACGGCTCAGTGCTGCTGAACTTGTCCGGTACGTACTGCAGCACGCCCCAGAAGGTGCCGATGCCGAAAGTGAAGGCGAAGCCCAGCAGGTTCAGCGCGCGCCAAGGGCGGAACCAGGCGATGGCGAAAATGCCCGCGTTGAGCACCGCGTAATAGCTGAACAGCCCCACGTGATTGCCGCTGCCGGTGGACAGCCACAGCGGTGCCATGAAGCCGGCCAGGATCCCCAGCACGGCCAGCGTGCGCGAGTTCTGCACCACCGCCAGCACGCACAGCCCGGCCACCAGGGCAATAGAGCTGGCGAAGGCGAAGCCCGGCGGAATCAGGTCGAAGCGCTTGAAGGCCGCGAAGATGGTCAGCAGCAGCACGCCGATGGCACCGCCCTGCAAGGCCAGCGCAAACAGGCGCCGGCGCTCGCGCTGGTGCCAGCCGAAGGCCAGCAGGCCCAGCGCGCCCACGGTGATGCCGGCCAAGCGCAGCTCGATCGGCAACACCAGCCAGCCCTGGTCGCTGACGTACTTCAGCAGCGCCGCGACACCGGCAAGCAGCACCAGCATGCCGATCTTGACCGGCACGTTGCCTTCGGTGAACCAGCGCTTGACCGCACCGATGCCGCGCTCGATGACGTTGGGCAGTGCCGGCTCGGAAGGCAGCGGCGGCTGCACCGGCACCGGTGGCACCGGCGGTGGCGCAGCAGGTCGGGGAACAGGCGCCTCGGTCGGCGCTGCTTCGCGCACCGGTGGCTGCGTGGGGTGCGGCGCAGCAGCGGCGACCGGCCGCAGGAACGGTGGATCGGCACTGGCCGTGGGCGTGGCCGCAGCCCGTTCAGGCGTGGGCGCGCTGGCGGCCGGCCTGGCGGTGGCAGGCGCGGCGGCCATCGCGCTTTCCAGCGCCGCGACGCGGCGGCGCAGGCCGGAGATCATCACCAGCGCCACCACCAGCAGCAGGGGGATGGCCAACAGGACCAATACGACCAGTGCGATCAGTGCTTCCATTGCGTGCTTCCATTGCGTTCCCGCGCCCCAGCGGCAGCGGTCGACCGCCCCATGCTACGACAGGGCGGGCCCCTTAAACGACGAACCCCGGCCAGGCCGGGGTTCGTCTGCGATCTACGCCGGCCTTACTTGGCGGCGATGACCTTGGCCATTTCCAGGCACTTGTTCGAGTAGCCCCACTCGTTGTCGTACCAGGTCACCAGCTTGACGAAGGTGCCGTCCAAGGCGATGCCGGCATCGGCGTCGAACACCGAGGTGCAGGTTTCGCCGCGGAAATCGGTGGCCACCACCTTGTCTTCGGTGTAGCCCAGGATGCCCTTCAGCGGGCCTTCGCTCTGTGCCTTCACTTCGGCGCAGATCTCGGCGTAGGTGGCTTCCTTTTCCAGCTCGACGGTCAGGTCGACCACCGACACGTCCGAGGTCGGCACGCGGAAGCTCATGCCGGTCAGCTTCTTGTTCAGTTCCGGAATGACCACGCCGACGGCCTTGGCCGCACCGGTGGACGAGGGAATGATGTTTTCCAGGATGCCACGGCCGCCGCGCCAGTCCTTGTTGGACGGGCCATCGACGGTCTTCTGGGTGGCGGTGGCCGCATGCACGGTGGTCATCAGGCCGCGCTTGATGCCCCACTTGTCGTTGATGACCTTGGCCAGCGGGGCCAGGCAGTTGGTGGTGCACGAAGCGTTGGAGATGATCGCCTGGCCGGCGTAGGTCTTGTCGTTCACGCCGTACACGAACATCGGCGTGTCGTCCTTCGACGGGGCCGACATGATGACCTTCTTGGCGCCGGCATCGATGTGCTTCTGCGCGGTTTCCTTGGTCAGGAACAGGCCGGTGGCTTCCAGCACCACATCAGCGCCGACTTCATCCCACTTCAGGTTGGCCGGGTCGCGTTCCTGGGTCAGGCGGATCTTCTTGCCGTTGACCAGCAGGTCGTTGCCCTGCACCGCCACGTCGGCCTTGAAGCGGCCGTGCACGGAGTCGTACTTGAGCATGTACGCCAGGTAGTCCGGCTCCAGCAGATCGTTGATGGCCACGATTTCGATGTCGTCGCCGAAGTTCAGCACCGCCGAGCGCAGGACGTTACGCCCGATGCGACCGAAACCGTTGATACCAACCTTGATTGCCATTTCTCAAGCTCCTGCGGCCGCGACAGGTGCGGCGGGATGGATAGGGCCCACAAGTCTAGCAAACCGCCGCTGGCCACCGTGGGCCAGCCGGGACCGCCGGCCGGCCCACGGACAGGATTTGATCCGGATCAAAGCGTTAGCGCGGCGTGAGGCCGAGACTGTCGCCATCCACCCAGCAACGAGAACACCCCCATGCGCAAGACCTCCCCCCTGATCGTGGCCAGCCTGGCCGCCGCCCTGTCGCTCGCCGCCGCCCCGGCCATGGCCCAGTCCAAGGGCGACTGGACCGTCTCGGCCGGCGTGCACCAGGTGGCGCCGAAGTCGAACAACGGCTGGCTGGCCGGCGGCACCCTGAAGGTCGACGTCGACAATGACGTCAAGCCGACCATCACCGGCGAGTACTTCATCGCCGACAACCTGGGCATCGAAGTGCTGGCCGCGCTGCCGTTCAAGCACGACATCAACATCAACGGCCTGGGCCGCGTCGGCAGCACCAAGCAGCTGCCGCCGGTGGTCACCCTGCAGTACCACTTCAACAGCAAGGGCAAGGTGTCGCCGTTCGTCGGCGCCGGCCTGAACTACACCACCTTCTTCAGCGAAGACACTACGGGTGCGCTGGCCGGCAGCAAGCTGAAGCTGCAGGATTCGTGGGGCCTGGCCGCACACGCCGGCGTGGACTTCGCGATCGGCGAGAAGGGCGCCCTGCGCGTGGACATGCGCTGGATCGACATCGACAGCAAGGTGAAGTTGAACGGCGAGAAGATCGGCACGGTCAACATCGATCCGCTGGTCTACGGCGCTTCGTACGTCTTCAAGTTCTAAAGCGGTGTATTGGGCGCGGGGGCTTCGCCCCCGCTCCCCCGCTACACGCAAAGCCCTCGCAGCATGTTGCCCCGGTAATTGCCGGGGCTTTTTTGTGCCTGGGACTGAAGCGGTTCCGGAGCTGGGGCAAGGCAGGGAGCGGAGCCGGGACACGCCGTAAACCCATCCCTGGGGGCTCGATGGCGCCATCCATGGCGCCAACGGTCCCGGCTCCGCTCCCCGCCTTGCCCCTTCCCATCACCGCGTGCGTACCAGCTCAAGCAAAGGCAAGAGCAGAACCCGTGCATCCGAGGCGCAGTGATTGCCTGTAATTGCAGGAGGCCGATTTTGATCCTGCATTTGTTTTTTGATGTTGCATTTGACGTTTGCATCCGCCTCCGCGGCCATGTTTGGAGGGGAGCGCAGAGGGAGGGGCGGTGGGACCGTTGGCGCCATGGATGGCGCCATCGAGCCTCCAAGGACGGATTTACGGCGTGTCCCGCCGCCCCTCCCTCTACGCTTCCACTTCGGAACAGGAACGCGCCGCTCTTCAATCCACCTACCCCGCTAGAATGGGCGCATGAAAGCCCTGCACTCCCTGTTCCTCGCCGCCGCCCTGGCGCCAGCCCTGCTGTCCGTCTCCGCCCCTGCCCATGCCTGGGGCGCGCAAGGCCACCGCCTTGTCGCCGAAGTCGCCGACGCCCGCCTCACCCCCGCCGCCCGCGCCGAAGTGGACCGCCTGCTGGCCACCGAACCGGACGCCACCCTGGCCAGCATCGCGCCCTGGGCCGACCAGCTGCGCGCCAAGGACCCGGGCCTGGGCCGTCGCTCGGCCGGCTGGCACTACGTCAACATCGCCGAAGACGACTGCCACTACGAAGCACCGAAGCACTGCAGGAACGGCAACTGCATCGTCGAAGCCCTCAAGGCGCAGAGCGCCATTCTGGGCGACCGCAGCCTGACTGACGGCGAGCGCCTGCAGGCGCTGAAGTTCGTCGTGCACCTGGTCGGCGACATCCACCAGCCGATGCACGCCGGCTACGCCCACGACAAGGGCGGCAATGATTTCCAGCTGCAGTTCGGCAACCGCGGTACCAACCTGCACTCGCTGTGGGACAGCGGCATGCTCAACACCCGCAAGCTGGACGATGCCGGCTACCTGCCGGTGCTGCAGAGCCAGCGCGCACCGAAGCTGGCGCGCCAGTCCAACCCGCAGCGCGACCCGCAGGTCTGGGCCGAGGCCAGCTGCCGCATCTCCATGCAAGCTGGCGTTTATCCGGCCTCGCGTAAAATCGGTGACGAGTACACCGAGCGCTACCGGCCGCTGGCCGAAGCGCAGCTGCGGCTGGCCGGTGAAAACCTGGCGCAGTTGCTGAACCGCGTGCTCGGCACGCGCTGAGGAGAGCTCCAATGCCGGTCCAGGTGCAGTCGTTCTTCCACCGTGACAGCAACACCTTCAGCTACCTGGTCAGCGACCCGGCCAGCGGCGAGGCGGCGCTGATCGATCCGGTCCTGGACTACGACCCGGACACCGACGCCAGCAGCGAATCACCGCTGCGCGCGGCATTACAGGCCATCGAACAACAGGGCCTGCAGCTGCGCTGGCTGCTGGAGACGCATGCCCACGCCGACCATGTGTCGGCCGGGCGCCGGCTCAAGCAGCGCTTTCCGCAGGCCACGCTGGCCATCGGTGAAGGCATCCGCGCGGTGCAGGCGACGTTTGCGCCACGCTATGGCCTGCAGCTTCCGGGCGCCGATGAAATCTTCGACCACCTGTTCAGTGATGGCGAGACCTTCACTTTGGGCGAACTGCGCTGCCAGGTGATCGCCGTGCCCGGCCACACCAGCGACAGCATCGCCTACCTGATCGACGATGCGCTGTTCACTGGCGACTCGCTGTTCATGCCCGACGGCGGCACTGCCCGTTGCGACTTCCCTGGCGGTGATGCCGCACAGCTGTACCGCTCGATCCAGCGCCTGCTGGCCCTGCCGGATGCCACCCGCGTGTTCGTCTGCCACGACTACGGCCCGGGCGGCCGCGACTTCGCCAACGAAACCACCATCGGTGAACAGCGCGCGCACAACATCCACGTGCACGACGGCGTGGCCGAGGCGGAGTTCGTCAGCGTGCGCCAGGCCCGCGATGCGACGTTGGAAGAACCGAAGCTGATGCAGCCTGCGGTAAAGGCCAATATCCAGGGCGGGGCCTGACGTACGCCCGGCAGAGCCCGGCGCCATCGGTTTCCATCACGGACCGCCAGTGTTCATTTTCCCTGCATCCGCACCACGTGCTGGCCCTTCACGATCTCGAACGTGAAGGCGTACTGCAGGGTGACCGCTACCGGCTCGACGCGCTCGGCGCCCCGGCAGTCACCGCGGTCGGCAGGCACCTTGCCCGCCGCGAAGTGGCAGACCGCTGCGGACGAGTACTTCCACATCGCTACGGCTTCCTGGGCAGCCTGCAGCAGGGGCGCATTCTCGCCCGCAGCACCTGCCGCGCACTCCGGACGATCGGTCAATGGCAGGCTTCGCTCCACGGCGCCATTGGCATCAACCACCACCTGCAGGCAGATCGTGGTCGGCGCCAGTTCCGCGCGCGGGTCACGATCGCCAACCTCCGGGTCTGGTGCCGCGTACAGCTGGGGCATCCGGTAGCCTTCGGTCGCACCCAGCGAATACACCTGCAGCTGTCCACCGCCGCTGCCCCCCTGCGGCTGCAGGCGCTGGTGGCCGACATTTTCGCTGCGGGTATCCACCGTGGTCAGGCGGTCCTGGCTCGCACACCCCACCAGAAGCGCTGCCGCCATGATCAGCGCAGCGGACTTCATTGGGTGTCCTCGGTGTTGTCCATGGCGAACGTGATCGGAATCTTCACCGCCGCTGCAACCGGCTTACCGTTCTTCATCGCCGGCCGATAGGTCCAGCTGCGTGCCGCAGCGATCGACACCGCATCGAACACGCCCGGATTGGTGGCACTGAGCACGCGGACATCGCTGGGACGCCCCTGCGCATCCACCTCCACGCGCAGGTTCACCACACCTACCTGGCGCTGCTCGAACGCGGATTTTGGATAGGACGGCGGTGGCATCCTGTCGATCTGGATCGGACGGTCCAGCCCAGCCTTGGCCGCATCTTCTTCAGCGTGCTCGAACGGCTCGACACCGATCCCCGGGCTCCCAACCGCGCCGCCCTGGCTGGCCCATGCCACCGCGCCCATGCCCACACACAACCCGACCACCAGCACCTGCCCGGACACCCACGGCAATGCCTTCCGCTTGGACTGCTTCAACATGGCGATACGCTCCTTCAACACGGGTTGGCTGCGCCAATGGCAGACCGCGGGCGCAACCGGGTGGACCAGCTGCGCCTTCAGCAGCGTGCTGGCGTAGAGGCCGCGCAGCGCCGGCTGCGGGGCCATGGTGCGGGCATCGCAGGCCAGTTCCTGGTCGCGCAGGAAGCGGCCCGCAGCCCACGGCAGAAGCGGGTGGAACCAGAACACCGCGCGCACCAGCAGCAGCGCACCGTTGGCCCAGTGATCGCCATGACGGTGATGGCTGCGCTCGTGCTGCAGGATCAAGCTCTGTTCCTGTGCGGTGAACTGCAGGTCGAAGTCGGGACCAACCACGATGCGTGGGCGCCACAGGCCAACCAGCGCGGGCAAGCCGGGATCGCCGCTGGCCTGCCAGCTGCCATCGGTGCGCGGCGTCAATGGGCCCATGCTCCGTTCGAAACGATGTTGTGCGTGCAGGTCGCGCAACAGGCGGATGCCCGCGCCCAATGCCCACAGCGCGAACAACAGCCCGGCCCATGGCAGCGAGGGCCCGCTCAGGGCATCGAGGGCACCGGGCATCACTTTCAGCGGCAGCGTGGGTACCTGCTGCAACACCGCAACCTGTGGCAATGGCAGCGTCAGGGCCACCAGCAGCAGCGGCAGCAGCCACCAGCTGCGGTAGGCCAGCCCAGCGCCCCCCAACCGCACCAGCAGCGGTCGCAGCACCGCCAGCAGGACCACACCCACGGCCAGCCACAAGCTGGCCCGCCACAGTCCGTCGAGCAGCTCAGTCATGGTCCAGCTCCTGGATCAGCTTCTTCAGTTCGGCGATGTCCTGCGCGCTCAGCTGGCCGCGTTCGCTGAAGTGCGCGACCAGCGGCGCCACGCGCCCTTCGAAGACACGGCCGATGAAGTCCTGGCTCTGCGCCTCCACCCACGCCTGTCGCTGCAGCAGCGGCCGGTACAGGTAACGCCGTCCATCGCGCTCGGCAGTGATCGCGCCCTTGGTCAGCAGGCGGTTGAGCAGGGTCTTGATGGTCGGCTCGGCCCAGTCGCGATGGGCCAGCGCGGCCACTACGTCATCGGCACTACGCGGTGCCTGCTGCCACAGCACCTCCATCACGACGGCTTCGGCTTCGCTGATCGTGGTCATGGTTTACATCCGTAATCGACAGATTGATTACGCGCGTAATCGAACTGCCTGTCAAGCCCCTCGACTCCGGGTTCATCCCGGCTGCGCCAGCATCGGTTCCTCCCGCCCCTGGCCCCGGATGAAAGCACTGCCGAAGAAGGATTTCCCGGTCGAGCAGGCCCGCCGCTTCCTCGAACCCGGCCCGATCGTGCTGGTCAGCACGGCATGGCGCGGCCAGCGCAACCTGATGACGATGGGCTGGCACATGGTCATGGGCTTCTCGCCTTCACTGGTCGCCACCTACCTGTGGGACGCAAACCACAGCCACGCGTTGGCGCGCGGCAGCGGCGAGTGCGTGATCAACGTGCCCGGGGTGGAGCTGCTCGATACCGTGGTGGACATCGGCAACTGCAGCGGCCGCGAGGTCGACAAGTTCGCCCGTTTCGGGCTCGACGCACTGCCCGCGCGTGAGGTCGGCGCGCCACTGGTCGGCCAATGCCATTCGTGCTTCGAATGCCGCCTGTACGACGACAGCCAGGTGGCAGCGAGCAATCTGTTCATCTGGGAAATCGTGCACGCCCATGTTGCGCCCCGGCCGAAACTGCCGCGCACGGTGCATTACCGCGGCGATGGGCAGTTCATGGTGGCCGGCGCGGAAGTCTCGCGTCGACGGCGGTTCAAGCCCGACATGCTGTAATGCCCGCACTTCCCCGACGCAGGACCGCCGCGCATGACCGAACACCTCACCGACCTGGACGCCGCCGTCGACTGGTTGTTTGCGCGCGTGGACGGGCCGCTGCGGATCGGGGCACCGCTGGCACTGGGCAAGCCGCATCGGCTGCTCAACGCCCTCTACTCGCGCGTCGAGCACGATCCGTCGCGGCCGCTGCAGCTGTATACCGCGCTGTCGCTGAATCCGCCGAAGGCGCGGGGCAACGGCCTGGAAGCCCGCTTCCTGGCACCGTTCGCGCAGCGCCATTTCGGCGACGACTTCCCGCGCCTGGCCTATGCCGATGCGATCGCACGCGACGCGTTGCCGGCACATGTGCAGGTGGAAGAGTTCTACATGCAGTCCGGCGCCCTGCTCGGATCGCGCCAGGCGCAGTCCAGCTATACCAGCCTGAACTACACCCACGCCGCCGATGCGGTGGCGCAGCGCGCCCCACAGGTGATCGTGCAGAAAGTGGCGATGCGCCCGAACGACCGCCGGCTTTCCCTGTCGTGCAACAACGACATCACCCAGGACACGCTGGACGCGATGACCGCGCGTGGCCTGCCGCGTCCGCTGCTGATCGCCGAGATCGATCCCCAGTTGCCCTACCTGGGCGGCTCGGCCACGGTCGATGTCTCGTTCTTCGATCTGGTGATCACCCCACCGCCGCCGTACCCGGCGCTGTTCGGGCTGCCGCGGCAGCCGGTCGGCGATGCCGACTACGCCATCGGCCTGTACGCAAGCACGCTGGTGCGCGATGGCGGCACGCTGCAGATCGGCATCGGTACGCTGGCCGACGCGCTCAGCCATGCGCTGGTGCTGCGCCACACCGACAACGCGCGCTACCGCCGCGTGCTGCACGCGCTGGATCCGCAGCTGGCCAGCCACCCGCTGGTGCAGGAGATCGGCGGCGTGGACCCGTTCGAAGTGGGCCTGTACGGCTGCAGCGAGATGCTCAACGAGGGCTTCCGCAGGCTGGTGCAGACCGGGGTGATCAAGCGCAAGGTACACGATGACCTGGCGCTGATGCAGCGCATCGAGAACGGCAGCACGCTGTCGATCGACCACGCCACCCTGGCGGCCGAAGGTGAGTACCTGCACGGCGCGTTCTACCTGGGCTCGCCGGAATTCTACGAGTGGCTGCGCACGCTGCCGGAGGACGAGTGCCGTGCGATCGGCATGCGCCGCATCAGCGAGATCAACCAGCTGTACGGCGGCAACGAAACGCTGGAACGCCTGCAGCGCCGCCATGCGCGCTTCTTCAACTCCTGCATGATGGCCACCGCGCTGGGCGCGGCGGTGTCCGACGCGCTGGACGATGGACGCGTGGTATCCGGTGTGGGCGGCCAGTACAACTTCGTGGCGATGGCACATGCCCTGCCGGAAGCCCGCAGCGTGCTGATGTTCCGCGCCGCGCGCGATGACAAGGGCCGACGCGAATCCAACGTGCGCTGGAACTACGGGCACACCACCATTCCGCGCCACCTGCGCGACATCTACCTCAACGAATACGGCATTGCCGACCTGCGCGGACTGACCGACGAGGACTGCGTGCATGCGATGACCGCAATCACCGAGGCCCCGTTCCAGGGCGGCCTGCTGCAGCAGGCGCACGCCTCGCGCAAACTGCTGGCGGTCGCGCAACCGGATCCGCAGCGGCAGCAGCGCAATACGCCGCAGGCGCTGACAGCGGCGCTGGCCCCGTTCCGCGCCGATGGCAGCCTGCCGGACTATCCGCTGGGCAGTGACTTCAACGAGATCGAGCAGGTGCTGGTGAAAGCGCTGGCGTGGCTGAAGGCCAATACGCAGACCCGCGGCGACAAGCTGCGTACCGTCTGGGCAGCACTACGGCAACCGGCCGGCGACGGCGATGCGGTGTACCTGCAGCGCATGGGCCTGCAGGCACCGAAGGATTTCGTCGAACGCCTGGACGCGCGCCTGCTGCGGCTGGCACTGGCGCGCACCGCCTGAGAAAAGGGGACGGAGGGGATTAAGTCGTTTGTGCACAAACGACTTAATCCCCTCCGTCCCCTTTTCTCATCCATGCATGGCGCGGATCTACTGACCAATCCTTACTGCTTCCTCAAGATACAGGCGGGCAATCGGTGGATGCGCTCGATGCTCGACCTGCCACAGATCATATGCCGCCTGCATCGCCAGCCACATGCGGGCATTGCCCAGACCTGCAAGTTCAAGACGGTACGCGAGTTCCGCGGAGATACCGGCGTGCCCGTTGATGATGGTCGACAGCTGTCCGCGCGAATAGCCAAGATGCTGCGCCAACGCACTGATCGACATGCTGATCGCCGGCAGGATGTCTTCGCGCAGCGATTCTCCGGGATGCGGCGGATCATGCAACGGCATCGAGCAGCCTCTTAGTGGTAGTCAAGGTAATCGACCAGTTCAACGTCAAGCCCACGAAAGCGGAACACCAATCGCCAACTCGCCGAGACACTTACAGCCCAGTAGCCGCTATAGCTTCCGCGCAGGGGGTGCAGGCGATTTCCGGGAAGCCCCATGTCCCCAGGCAGCCGGGCCTGATCCAGCTGCAGAAGCAAACGCCGCAACCGAGCCACATGATCGGCACGGACTCCGGAAATGTCGCCCCGCTCATAGAGCGCCTTCAGGCCCTTGTGCCTGAAGCTGACGATCATGCAGCGCAAGTGTAAGGCATGACCTTACACCCCGCAAATCCACCGTGGTTTTCTGCGCCGCGCTTCTTATCCATGCCTACTTCTGAGGGTTCCTCGGCAGGTCCTTTTTTCGCAGAGAACGCAGGTCAGATGAAGAGGCCAACGCGACGCCGGGACCGCCGGGTGGAACATGCCGGACAAAGAAATAGGGACGGAGGGGATTAAGTCGTTTGTGCACAAACGACTTAATCCCCTCCGTCCCCTTTTTCCGTCCCCTTTTTCCTGCGGCAAAGAAAAGGCCGGCGTGCGCCGGCCTTTCCTCATTACGTCGCGATGCTGCTTACAGCGCCTTGGCGGCTTCCACCACGTGCGCGGTGGTGATGCCGAAGTGCTTGTACAGCTGGTCGGCCGGGGCGGAGGCACCGAAGGTGTCGATACCGATCACGGCACCGTCCAGGCCGACGAACTGGCGCCAGAAGCCGGTGACACCGGCTTCCACAGCCACGCGCTTGCGCACCGCGTTCGGCAGCACCGATTCACGGTAGGCCGCGTCCTGGCGCAGGAACACGTCGGTGGACGGCATCGAGACCACGCGGGTCTTGAGACCAGCCGCATCCAGCTGGGCCTTGGCTTCGGTGGCCAGCGAGACTTCCGAACCGGTGGCGATCAGGATCACATCCGGGGTACCGGCGGCATCGGCCAGCACGTAACCGCCGCGCTCGATCTGCGCGATCTGCTCGGCGCTGCGCGGCTGGTGCGGCAGGTTCTGGCGGCTGAACACCAGGCAGCTCGGGCCGTCCTGGCGGGTGATCGCGGCCTTCCAGCTCACCGCCGACTCGACCGCATCGCACGGACGCCACACGTCGTTGTTCGGGATGTAGCGAAGCGAGGCCAGGTGCTCCACCGGCTGGTGGGTCGGGCCGTCTTCGCCCAGGCCGATCGAGTCGTGGGTGTAGACGTGGATGGCGTGCGCCGGGATCAGCGCGCTCATGCGCACGCCATTGCGGGCGTAATCGCTGAACACCAGGAAGGTGGCGTCGAACGGAATGAAGCCACCGTGCAGGGCCAGGCCGTTGGCAATGGCGGTCATGCCGAACTCGCGCACGCCGTAGTACACGTAGTTGGCGTTGGCGTCGTCGCTGGCAACCGATTTGCTGCCCTTCCAGAGGGTCAGGTTGGAGTGCGCCAGGTCGGCCGAGCCGCCGACGATTTCCGGCAGCAGCGGGGCATAGGCTTCGATGGCCAGCTGCGAGGCCTTGCGCGAGGCGATCGTCGGGCCTTCCGCGGCCACCTGGGCGATGTACGCATCGGCCTTGGCAACGAAGTCGGCCGGCAGTTCGCCATGCGAGCGGCGGGTCAGTTCGGCTGCTTCAGCCGGGTACTGGCTGGCGTACTTGTCGAACAGCTGTTCCCACTCGGCCTGGCGCAGGGTGCCGGCGCCATTGGCGCGCCAACCGTCGTAGATCGCCTGCGGGATCTCGAACGGGCCGTATTCCCAGCCCAGCTGCTTGCGGGTGGCTTCCAGCTCGTCCTTGCCCAGCGGTGCACCGTGGCTGGATTCCTTGCCCGCCTTGTTCGGCGAACCAAAACCAATGGTAGTGCGGCAGCAGATCAGGGTCGGCTTGTCGCTCTGCGACAGCGCGGCCTCGATGCCGGCCTTGATGCTGTCCGGGTCATGGCCATCGACGTCGCGGACCACGTTCCAGCCATAGGCCTCGAAACGCTCCGGGGTGTTGTCGGTGAACCAGCCCTCGACATTGCCGTCGATGGAGATGTGGTTGTTGTCCCAGAAGCAGACCAGCTTGTGCAGGCCCCAGGTACCGGCCAGTGAGGCCGCTTCATGCGACACGCCTTCCATCAGGCAGCCATCGCCCATGAACACCCAGGTGCGGTGGTCGACCACTTCCAGCTCCGGGCGGTTGAAGCGCTGTGCCAGCAGCTTCTCGGCCAGGGCGAAGCCCACGGCGTTGGCGAAACCCTGGCCCAGCGGGCCGGTGGTGGTCTCCACGCCCGGGGTCTCGTGGCGTTCCGGGTGACCGGCGGTGTGGCTGCCCAGCTGGCGGAACAGCTTCAGCTGCTCGATCGGCAGGTCGTAGCCGCTCAGGTGCAGCAGCGCGTACTGCAGCATCGAACCGTGGCCGTTGGACAGCACGAAACGGTCGCGGTTGAACCAGTGCGGGTTGCTCGGGTTATGGCGGAGGTAGTCGTTCCAGAGGACTTCGGCGATGTCGGCCATGCCCATGGGCATGCCGGGGTGGCCGGACTTTGCGGTTTCAACCGCATCGGCGGCAAGGAAGCGGATGGCGTTGGCCAACTGGCGACGGGTAGGCTGCGTCATGGTTCTGTCGGAATCGGGAGGCGGCCGCGGACGTGCGGGCGGCCTATTGTCCCATAGTCGCCGGGCGGGGGGTCAGTTCACCTTGCCCGGTCATGCCGGCCGCTGGCCCGCAAGGACGTGATCTCCGCCGGATTCCGCATGTGAAAAGGGGCCGGAGCCCTTTCCCCTGAGGAAAGGAATCCGACCCCGATCAGGTCGCCAGGAGGGGCGTTGGACTCAGTCCTGCTGCGGACCCAGCGCCGGGCCATCGTGCGACTCGCCCTTGGCCACCAGCGTGGTCAGGGCCAGGTCGCCGGTCACGTTCAGCGCGGTACGGCACATGTCCAGGAAGTGATTCACGCCCAGGATCAGGCCGATGCCCAGCGGGTTCACACCGACCATCGCGCAGATCATCGCCACCACCGGCAGCGATCCCGACGGCACGCCGGCGGTACCGATGCCACCGAGGATGCAGACCGCCATCACCATGATCTGCTGGCCGATGCTCAGGTCCACGCCGAAGAACTGGGCCAGGAAGATCACCGTCACACCCTCGAACAGCGCGGTGCCGTTCTGGTTGGCGGTGGCACCCACGGTCAGCACGAAGCGCGACACGCGCTGCGGCAGGCCCATCTGGTCGGCCACGCGCAGCGCGGTCGGCAGGGTGGCATTGCTGGAGGCGGTGGAGAACGCCATCACCGTTGCTTCCTGGGTATCGCGGAAGAACGACAGCGGCGAGCGGCCGGACAGCCACACCGCGGTACCGTAGGTCACGATCATGTGCAGGCCCAGCGCCAGCACCACCACGCCCACATAGGCACCCAGGCGGATGATCAGCTCGAAGCCGAACAGCGCGGCCAGGTTGAACATGAAGCAGGCCACCGCATAAGGGGCCAGGCGGATGACCAGGTTGATCAGGGTCATCGAGATTTCGAACACGCCTTCGATGGCGCGGCGCAGCGGGGCAACCTTTTCATTGTCGGTCAGCACCATGCCGATGCCGAACATCAGCGCGAAGAACATCAGCGACAGGATCGCGCCGTTGTCCGACGCGGCCTGCAGCACGTTGCTCGGCACGATCGACAGCAGCATGTCCATGCCCTTCGGCGTGCCGTGGATGCCAGCGACGATTTCCTTGCTGCGCTCGGCGTTCTCCGAGAGCATCAGTGCCGCAGTCTGCGGATCGACGCCCGCGCCCGGCTTGAGCAGGTTGACCAGCACCAGGCCGATGCCCACCGCGATGCCGGACAGCAGCACGGTGTAGGCCAGGGTCTTCCAGCCGATGCGGCCGAGGGCGCGGATGTCGCCCATCTCCGACACGCCCATGATCAGCGCCGAGAAGATCAGCGGCACGATCAGCATGAAGATCAGGTTGAGGAACAGGCCCGACGCCGGGGTGGTGACGTAGTCCATTACCCACTTGGCACCAGCCTGCAGACCATCGACGCTGCCACCCAGGGCGTGCACGATCAGTCCCAGGACCAGGCCGATCGCAAAGCCGATGCCCATCTTCCAATGCAGGGGCAACTTCTTCTTGTCGGCAGCAGCTGCTGTCATACGCGGGTTTCCTCGAAAAATGAATGCACTCTAACAAAGCGCGCAAGCGGCGCCGGTTCAGGTTCGCCGCGGCGGATACAGCGGCGCCAGGTCAGTGTCGGCGGTGCCCGCAGGCGCCGACCAGTGCGGTCCGTCACGGAAGACCTCGCGCAGGCGCGTGCGCAGCCGCGCCAGATCCCCCTGCCCGCCCCACCGCGCCTGCTGCAGGTCCTGCAGCACTTGACGCTGGGCTGCATCCCCAAGCCGCGCGATGACCTGCTCGATGCGTTCCACACCAGCCATCGCACACAGCTGTGCTTCCACCTGGTCGAAGCCCTCGCCATCCAGCGCGCGGCGCAGTTCTGCCAGGCCGGCACGCCCGCCCGCCGCAGTCGGCACAGAGGCCTTGCCCGCTACTGGCGCCACTGCGCGCGGGCGCCGACCTCGCTGCCAGCCCCACAGGAGAGTCAGCAGCCACAGCAACGCCAGGCCGATGGCCGCTGCCATCCACGGCCACGGACGCTCGGACAGGCCGCTGGCACGCGGATCGGTCGCGGCGATGCGGCTGTCCTGGCCATCGGCGCCCGGCAGCGCGGCATCGGTGTCGATCGGCGGCAATGGCGCCGGTGAGGCAGTGCCGGTGCCGGTGCCGGCCGCGACGGCCAGCGTCAGGTCCGACAGCTTCGCCTCCTGCGCCTTGCCGTTACGCACATCCCACCAGGGCAGGCGCGGCCCCGGCACCACCAGCGAACCCGGCTGGCGCGGCACGATCGAATAGCGGCGGGTGATCTTCAGGCGCGGCGTGCTGCCGTTGAAGGTCTCTTCGTACTGTGCCGGTTCGGCGAACACCTGCGCATTGGTGCCGACATCCGGCACCGGCAGGTCGGTGAACTGCGCGCGCGTCGCGCCTTCGGCAACCGCTTCGACCACCACGTTGGCGGCCTCACCGGTGCGGGCACTGGTCGGCGCACTGGTGTAGCGCAGCTGCAGGCTCTGCAGGGGCAACCACGGCTGCGGCGCCTGTGCCGGCTGGGCCTGCACCTGCAGCGTGCGGTCTGCGCCGGTGGCATTCATGCGGCCGTCGCCACCGCCGAAGAAATCATCGAAGAAGCCACCCGCACTGCGCCCGCTGAAACGGGCACCGGCCAGGCGCAACGCGCCGCTGCGCTCGGGGATCAGCAGGAAACGTCGTTCGACCACGTTGTAGCGGCGCCCGTTGACCTGGCGCACATCGGTGCGGTCGTCGCCCACACGCTGCAACGACGCGCCCGCCGGGGTATCCAGCACCAGCTCGCCGGAGGCCAGCTGCGAGGCGAAGTACAGCCGCACCACCACGCCCACGCTCTGCTGCACATACGGCGTATCGTCATCGACAACGGTTTCGATGAAGGCCATCGCATTGCTGTCGGGCCCCGCCACGGCGGCCGCATCGACCTGCAGCGTCAGCGGTGCGGTGCGCACACTGCCCACCTGCAGGCCCGGTACCACCAGCGCACCACTACGTCGTGGTGTCAGCGCCACGCCATACAGGTTGCGCTGCTGCATGCTGCCATTGCTCCATTCCACCTGGCGGCTGCTGGTCTGCCCGCTCAGGTCGAAGTCGGTGCGCAATGGCGTGAAGTCAGGGGCGCCCTGGTCGCTCTCGACATTGAGCGTGACCGTGTCGCCCATCGCGATGCGGTCGCGGTCCAGCCACGCGCGCGGCTGCGCCCAGGCCAGCAGCGGCAGCCACAACAGCAGCGCCGCCAGTACCTGTCGAGGCCAGTGCCCGTGCATGTTGATCGACCGCGTCATCGCCCTTCCCTCTTCCTGCGTTCGTTTTCCAGCTGGAACTTGGCCCGCAGCAATGCGCCCGGATCATCCGGCACACGCCGCATCCATGCCTCCACCGCCTGTTGCTCCTCGCGCTGGCGCGGCGTGCGGCCCTCACCACCCGGCACTGGCTTGCCCCCCTTGCCGGCCTCACCCTCGCGTGCCTGCTGCATCGCCTGCTGCATGCGCTGGCGCTGCTGTTCATCGGCCTGCGCCTGCGCCTTGGCATCTTCCACCTGCGGTGGTGCCTGCTGGCCATCGCGGCCACGTTCGCCAGGCTGAGGCTCCGACTGCGCGTTGTTGTCACCCGCCTTGGGCTGGCCCTGCTGGCCCGACGGCGGCTGGCCCTGGCCGGGTTGCTGCTGGCCCTGCTTCGGCTGTCCCTGTGGGTTCTGTTGGCCCTGCGGGCCCTGCGGTTGTTTCTGCTGCCCGTTCTGCGGTGGCTTCTGTTGATCCTGGCCTTGGCCGCCCCCGGATGGCCTGCGCTTGCGTGCGGCATCGACCACGGCGCGGTTGGCCACTGCATCGGCCATGCCCGGATGCAGCGCCAGTGCGCGGTCGTAGGCGGCGATCGCTTCGTCGTAGTTGCCTTCGCGTGCAAGCGTGTTGGCCAGGTTGTACCAACCGGCATCGCTGTCGATGCCTTCGAACTGTCTGCGTGCAGTGGCGAAGTCGCCCTTGCGGTAGGCCTGAACCCCCTCGGCCAGGCGTTGATGCTGCAGCTGGTCGCTGCGCTTCCACAGCGTGCCCTGCGCCGGCTGCGAGACAGGCGTCGCAGGGGCCTGCGCCTGCGCGTCATTCATCCATGGCAGCAGACCCACCGCGAGCACCGCGGCCAGCACCGCGCGACGGCGGAAGGCCAGCAATGCCAGCAGCATCACCGGCGGCAGCAACCAGAAGCCTTCGTCACGCCACTGCTTGCCTTCGCCCGGCCGCTGCGCCGCCGTGCCGTCGCGCGCGTCGAGTACACCGAGCGCACGCAGATCGCCGTCATCGGCAGAGATGCGCGCATAGCGGCCGCCACCGGCAGTGGCGACTGCACGCAGGCTGCCCTCATCCAGCGCGGCCTGGCGGATCTGCCCATTGCCATCGCGGTACGCCGCACCGGCAGGCGTGCCCAGGCCCAGCACCGACACCTGCAGGCCCAGGCTGCGTGCCTGCGCCGCCGCCAGTGCAGCTTCGCTGTCCGCCTGATCGCTGACCAGCAGGATCTGCCCCTGCAACGCGCCGATCTGCCGCATCAAGCGTGTCGCCCAGTCGATGCCGCGGTCGGCACGCTGGCCATCACGCGGCATCACGTCCGGCGACAGCGCATCCAGATACAACGCAACATTGCTGCCGTCGTCGGTCAGCGGCGCCACGGTGTAGGCATCATCGGCATACACCACCAGCCCCACCTGCCCGCCCTGGCGCGCGCGCAGCAGCTCGCCCACTTTCGCCCGCGCCTGCAGCAGGCGCGACGGCGGAAGATCGGTTGCCGTGATCCGGCTGGACAGGTCCAGCACCACCAGCAGCGGTGCGCTGGCCTGGAACATCGGTTGTGCCTGCTGGCGCCAGCTCGGCCCGGCCATGGCCAGCGATGCCAGTGTCCAGCCCAGCAGCAGCGCCCATGGCAGGCGCACTCGCCGCTTCACGCCCGCGGCCAGCAGATGTGGCAACAGGTGTGCGTCCACCGCCTGCCGCCACGCATCACTGCGTCGCTGCCGGTACACCGCGAGCGCGAGGATCAGGGGCAACGCCAGCAGCGCCCACAACCACTCCGGTCGTAGGAAGTGCAATGCGCTCCAATCGGGGAGATTCGAAGCAAACGCGATCATCGGCGACGCTCCGGCCACAGCCAGGCCAGCACGCCCAGCAGCAACGCCAGCCCCAACGGCCAGGCATAGCGTTCTTCGCGCGGACGCAAGCTCGGCCCCTTCGCGGCGACCGGCTCCAGGCGATCGAGCTCGGCGTAGATCCCGGCCAGCTGCGCGGTGTCACGCGCGCGGAAGAACTGGCCACCGGTCATGCTGGCGATCTTCTTCAGGGTGGCCTCATCGACCGGATCCTGGTCGGTGGAAATCGGGATACCAAACAGGCGCATGCTGCCATCGCCGCCGAATGCAACCGTGTGGATGCGCACGCCTTCGGCGCGCGCGACTTCCGCGGCGCGCAGCGGCTCCAGCACACCGGCGTTGCTGACACCATCGGTCAACAGGATCAGCACGCGCTGTCCCTCCGGCTGGCTGCGCAGACGCTTCACCGCCAGGCCGATGGCATCACCGATGGCGGTCTCGCGCCCGGCCAGGCCGACCACGCTGTCGCGCAGCTGATCGCGCACGCTGGCCAGGTCTGCGGTAAGCGGCGTAAGCGTGTAGGCGCGATCACCGAAAATCAGCAGGCCGACGCGGTCGCCGGCACGACGATCCAGGAAGTCGGCCAGCACGGCCTTGGCCGCGGTGAGGCGATCAACCGCCTGGGCTCCCAGCACCATGTCACCCTCGCCCATGCTGCCGGACACGTCCATCGCCAGCATCATCTGCCGGCCCTGCTGCGGCGGCGTGATGGCTTCGCCCAGCTGCTGCGGCCGTGCCAGCGCGATGCACAGCGCGCACCAGCCCAGCCATAGCAGCAGCGTGCGCAGCCACGACACGTCGACGTGGCCCCCACCGGACAGCGCTTCGAGCTCGGCGGCGGCGTAGGGCACACGCAGCGCGGCGCCCGGTTCTGCACGGCGCTTCCACCAGCGCATCAGCAACGGCAACGGCAGCGCGAGCAATGCCAGTGGCCATGCCAGCTGCAGGTCCGGCCATGGCCAATAGGTCGTCCAGAGGTTCATCGGCGGCGCTCCAGCAGCATCGCCAGATAGCGCTCGCGGGCCCAACTGCGCACGGCCGCCACGTCGCTGCTGTCGACGCGTGAGCGATACGCGCCTTCGGCCAGCAGGCTGCGACGCGCATCGGGCAACGTGCCCTGCGGGTCTACACGCTGCCACCAGGCATCATCGCGCAGCGATTCACTGCCCGGCTTTGCACGGCGTGCGGCACGGCGCAGCAATCCGGCAATGGCCGCCAGTTCGGCCGCAGCGTCGGTGGTGGCTGCCAGTTCGCTATCGAACAGCTGCAACCAACGCTGGCGGCGACGGCGACGCCGCCACATCAGCACGGCGATCACCAACAGCACCAGCACAACCGCCGCGCCGACCATCAGGTAACCGGGGGCAGGCGGCCACCATGAAGGTGCCGGTGGCAACTGCACATCGCGCAGCGGCAGCGCGGCGCTCACGCCGGCACCTCGGTCGGTGATGGCGCCAGCCACGCGTCGCTGGGCGCATCGGTGGACAGCACCTGCACATCGACACGGCGTGCGCCGAGCTGGCGCCGCAGTTCCTGCAGCGGTTCGACGAAGTGTGCCTGCCAATGCGCCTGCACTTCACTGCGGCGCAGGTCGAGGCCGATGCGCTGCTGTGCGGTCTGGAACTGCAGCGCCGCCGAGGGGGGATGCAGTTCCAGCGGATCAACCAGCAGCACCAGGCTGAGATCGTGATGCTGGGCCAGCGCGCTCCAGCGCGCGGGCGGAATGCGGATGGCCTGCTGCGGATCGGCCAGCACCAGCATGCGTGCCCCCGGGCGCAGCACGCGACCGGCATGATCCAGTGCACGCGCCAGGCCCAGATCGTCGGCCGGCGGCTGTGCATACCAGCGGGTCAGCGCGTCGAGCACGCGCAGCACGCCGCGTGGCCCACCCGCAGGGGCAATCGGCGCTTCGCGATCGCTGCCGCGCAGCGCACCCACGCGGTCGCCGCGGCGCTGCGCCGACCACGCGGCAACCGCACCGGCACGGGCGGCCTGTACCGATTTGAAGCGCACGCGCGTGCCGAAGTACAGCGCCGGCGACGTATCGGCCACGATCAGGCTGACCCGCTCGCGCTCGGCCTGGAACAATTTGGTATGGGCGCGGCCGGTGCGCGCAGTCACGCGCCAATCGATGTGGCGCGCGTCGTCGCCAGCCACATATTCGCGCGACTCGGCGTATTCCATCCCGCGGCCGCGCAGCTGGGACGGTGCCTGGCCCGCGTTGCCGGTGCGGCCACGGCGCGGCGGCGGCGGACGCTGTGCCAGCCGCCGTAGCGCGACCAGTTCGGCCAGCTGCGGGCGCAGCCCGTCACCTTCGAGCGCGGACGGTGCCTGTTCCAGGGATGGATCGGTCATGCGCAGGCTCAGGGTGCCGGCACCCGGGCCAGCAGCTCCTGCACCAGGCGCTCGCCGTCCCAGCCCTCGGCGGTGGCTTCATAGCTGGGCAGCACGCGATGGCGCAGCACGTCGGCGGCGACTGCACGCACGTCGTCGGGCGTGACGAAGTCACGGCCGGCCAGCCACGCCCGCGCACGGGCACAGCGCTCCAGTGCGATGGAACCGCGCGGGCTTGCCCCCCAGGCGATGCGGCGGCCGAGGCCGGCGTCGTAGCGCGCGGGATCGCGCGAGGCCAGCACCAGTTCGATCAGGTAGCGCTCCAGTGCCGGTGCCATGTGCAGGTCCAGCACTTCGCGGCGGGCGTCGAACACGTCCTGCATCGGCATCTTGTCCGGCGCCGGCGCAGCCTCGCCCAATGCACCACGGGCACGCTCACGGGCCAGCCGCAGGATTTCCGATTCGGCGGCCTGGTCCGGGTAACCGATGCGCACATGCATCAGGAAACGGTCCAGCTGCGCTTCCGGCAGCGGGAAGGTGCCCTCCTGCTCGATCGGGTTCTGCGTGGCCATCACCAGGAACAGCGGCGGCAGCGCATAGGTATGGCGGCCAACCGTGACCTGGCGCTCGCCCATGGCCTCCAGCAGCGCCGACTGCACTTTGGCCGGTGCCCGGTTGATCTCGTCGGCCAGCAGGATCGGGTGGAAGATCGGGCCGGGCACGAATTCGAAGCGGCCCTCCTGCGGGCGCCAGATCTCGGTGCCGGTGAGGTCGGCCGGCAGCAGGTCGGGGGTGAACTGCACGCGGGCAAAGTCTGCTTCCAGGCGCGAGGCCAGTGCACGGATCGCCGTGGTCTTGGCCAGGCCCGGCGCGCCCTCCACCAGCAGATGGCCGTCGGCCAACAATGCAATCAGCAGGCGTTCGACCAGTGCCGCCTGGCCGACGATCTCGGCCGACAGCGCGTCGCGCAGCTGGGTGAACGCCGCATGCAGGCGGGAGGTGGCCGGCGCGGGCGGCGGCGAGACGGTTTCGGGCATCGGCGGTGGCAGGTTCATGGGGGCCTTTGACCGGCGCAGGACGGCACGGGTTCCCGACATCATCGCAGGGTGCCCTGCGATTGGCATCAAGAACCGCTGAACAGCCGTCCACGACGGGCATGGATCTGCTTCGTGCATGTCGCCAGCCCAAACGAAAAAGGGCCGCACGCGGCGGCCCTTCTTCGAAGACTCCGGTGCGACGGCTCAGTTCTGCTTGGCCACGCGCAGCACCTTCGGGGTGACGAACACCAGCAGTTCGGCCTTGTCCTTGTTGCGACCGCGCTTCTTGAACAGGTTGCCCAGGAACGGCACGTCGCCCAGGAACGGCACCTTGCTGATGCTGTTGCGATCGGTGAACTCGTAGACGCCACCGATCACCACGGTCTGCCCATCCTCGACCAGCACCGCGGTGTTGACTTCGCGTCGGTTGATCGACGGCACGGTGCCGTAGCCCTCCAGCTGGATCAGCTGGTCGACTTCGTCCTTCTTCACCTGCATGTTGAGGAACACGCGGTTGTCGTTGGTGATGGTCGGGGTGACCTTCAGCTCCAGCACCACTTCCTTGAACTGCACGTTCGGCGTCGCCACGCCGCCAGCGGTACCACCGCTGATGGTGACGTAGCCGATTTCCTTGCCCTGCTTGATCATCGCTTCGCGCTGGTTGGTGGTGACCACGCGCGGATTGGAGATCACCTCGCCTCGCGATTCCTGCTGCATGGCAGACAGCTCCACGTCCAGCAGGTAACCGGCATTGAGGATCGACAGCGCCAGCGAACCCGGGTTGCTGGCGGCGGCCACCGGCAGGTTCCAGTTCAGGCCGCGGGTGATCGCCGAGCCGGACTTCACCGGCGGCGGGCCGACCCGGCCACCGGCTTCCCAGTCACGCTCGGCCTTGGCATTGGCCAGGTCGGTTGCGACCTGCGACTTGCGGGTCTCGGCATTGGCATCCAGGCTGCCACTGAAGTACACGTTGTCACGGCTGCCGCTGACACCGAACTTCGCACCCAGTTCGCGGGCGAAGGTATCGGTGGCGATGACGATGCGGCTTTCGATCAGCACCTGGTCGACCGGGCGGTCGATCACGTTGATCAGCTCGCGCATGCGCGCGATCTTCTTCGGGATGTCGCTGATCATCAGCGTGTTGGTGCGCTCGTCGGCCACGATGCGGCCGCGCGAGGACAGGAAGCCACTGTCTTCCTGCGAAGAACTGCCCGAACCACCACCACTGCCACCACCGCCGCTGCCACCGATGCCCTTGGCCTCGGTCAGCGCCTTGAAGATCTGCGTGGCGCTGTGGTAGTTGATCTGGATGTAGTCGGTCTGCAGGTCTTCGCGGTTCTCGATGGCGATGCGCGCGTCTTCCTTCTCCTGCTCGAACTTGGCCAGTTCGGCCTGCGGCGCCACCCAGATCACGCTGCCGTCACGACGCTTGTCCAGGCCCTTGGCGCGCAGGACGATGTCCAGCGCCTGGTCCCACGGCACATTGACCAGGCGCAGGGTCACGTTGCCCTGCACCGAGTCGGACGCCACCACGTTCAGGTTGGACTCCTCGGCGATCAACTGCAGCACGGTGCGCACCGGCACGTCCTGGAAGTTGAAGGTCACCGGCTTGCCGGTGAAGCCGCGCTGGCCGACGGCCTTGGCCGCCTGGGTGACGCTGCCGGCGGTGACCGCACCCACGGCGGCCTGGGCCTGGCGCGGGCTGATCTCGACCACGTATTCGTTGCCGCTCTGGTAGGCCAGCGACTCCACCGCGCCACCGGTGCTCAGCACCAGCTGGGTACCGGCGCCCGACGGCTTGGCGTCGATGCGCTGTACCGGCGTGGCGAAGTCGGTGACGTTCATCGGCTTCTGCAGGTTGGCCGGCAGCCGGGCATTGCCGACGTCGACCACGACGCTGTTGCCCTGCGTGCGCAGGTCAGGGATCGCGCCCTGCCCGTCGAACTGCACGATCAGGCGCCCGGCGCCGTCATCGCCACGCTTGAAATCGATCTTGGCCACCGACAGGCCCGCCGGCGCGGCGGCCGGTGCCACGGTGGCGCCCACCGGCTTTTCCCCCGGTGCGGCAGCCAGCGCCGGAGCGCAGGCCAGCATCAGCGCGACTCCCAGCGCGCTGACACGGTTCAAGGTAGAGCGCCGGATGGGACGCAGCCCCTTGGCTTGGTGAAAGGTCATCGTGCTATCCCCAGTAAACGATCATTGATCTTCAAGCGAGAGCGTTGCCGGCCGTTCCAGCCAGCCACCCGCGCCATCCGGCACCAGTTCGATCAGCTCCACGCGGTCTTCGAAGACCGCCGTGACCCGCCCGTCGCTCTGCCCCAGGTAACCGCCCGGGCGAACCCGGTAGGTGACCTTGTCCGGCCCCATCACCAGCGCCACGGTACCTGCGCCGGTACCGATGGTGCCGACCATGTCCAGCGCATCCAGCGGGAAGCCTTCCAACGGCTCCTTGCGCCGGTTCGGGTCCGGTCGCAATCCGCCGTTCCCCTGCTGCGGATTGGTCCAGGCATCGGTGAACGGATCGCGCATGCCCTGCGCGGAGTATTCAAAGGTCTCGAACTGCTGCATCACCGGCAGCGGCTCCAGCGGTTGCGCCGGTCGCGCGCGCTCGCCTTCCACCCACTTCTCAAGGTTCGGTGCGTCGCCGGGCGTGCTGGTCACGCCACGGCCGCAACCAGCCAGCAGCAGCACAGCCAGCATCATCGCACCACGTACGGTCTGCGCGCGCATCACTTCTTGCCCTCCTTGCCAGCGTCGGCCGCCTGCTGCGCCTGCACCTCGGTCTCGTCCAGGTAGCGGTAGGTCTTGACCGTACCGGACAGTTCCAGTGCACCGCTGCGGACGTTGCCGCCGGTCTTTTCCTTGGGCTTGAGGTTGATGTCATGCATGGTCAGGATCACCACCCGCGGCAGCGAGGCCACGCCACTGACGAACGCGCCGAACTGGTGGTAACTGCCCACCATGCGCAGCTTGATCGGCTTCTCGGCGTAGAACTCCTTGATCTGCTCCTGCTCCGGCTCGAACAGCTCGTTGGTCAGGCCGCTGGACAGCGCGGTCTGCGAGATGTCGATGATCAGGTCGGGCATTTCGGTCTTGCTCGGCAGCTGCCGCAGCATCTGCTGCAGCACCTGCTCCATCTGCGCCAGCTGCTGCTTCAGCGGCCCCAGGTTCACCGCGCGTTCCTGCTGCTTGGTGAACTCGGTGCGCAGCTCGACTTCCTTCGATTCCAGGCCGGCCAGTTCTTCGCGCTTGCCGCTGATCAGCAGCATCCACGCCACGAACATGATGACCAGCGCCAGCAACGAGCAGAAGACGATCTTGGCCTTCTGCGGCCAGTTGCCGATGTCGTTGAAATCCAGGTTCTTGATGTCGATCTTCTGGCTCATGCGCGGTCCCCCTGCAGCAGCGCATTGAAGGCCTGCGGCGGCTGCGCCAGGCGGCTGCCCTCAGGCTTCGGGGCAGGTGCCGGGGCCGGCGCGGCGGCCGGAGCGGCCGGTTGGTTCGGCTTGGCCGGCGTGGCCGGTGCAGTGGCCGGTGCGGCGGGAGCTGCTGCCGGCTGGCCCGCTGCCGGGGCCGCAGGCGTCGCGGCATCCGGACCTGCGGCCAACGGTGCCACCGGTGCCGGGGCAGCCGTCGCCACCGAGCCATCGGCGTTCAGGCCCGGCGTCGCCGACACCTCTTCGCTCTGTGCCGGCAGTTTCACCTTGACCACGAACACGTAGGGCAGCGCCTTGATGTCGGCCAGCGGGCCGGCCTTGCCGTCCTTGTCCTTCTCCGGGTCACGCGCTTCGATGATCGACAGCTCCGGGTTGGTCATCCAGCCGGAGGTCTCCAGGTTGCGCATGTAGGCCGAAACGCGGGCGTTGGACTGGGTGCGGCCTTCCAGCGTCAGTACATCCCCTTCCTGCTTCAGCGCGGTCAGCACCACGCCGTCGGGAATGGTGCGCACCAGCGCGTCGAACAGGTGGACCATCTGCGAGCGCTTGGCCTGCAGCTCCTCGATCACCTTCTTGCGCGCCAGCAGGCGTTCCTTCTGCGCGTCGAGGCGGTCGATCTCCTTGTTCTGTTCCTTGACCTTCTCGATCTCGGCTTCCAGATAAGCATTGCGGTCCATCTGGCCGCTCACCTGACGGTCGTAGTAGAACCAGATCATCAGCGACAGCAGCAGGCCACCGACGGCGGCCATGCCCAGCATTGCGTAGAACTCGCGCTGGCGTTGCTTGCGCCGCTCGGCGCGCCAGGGCAATAGATTGATGCGTGCCATCAGTCAAAGCTCCTCAGCGCCAGACCGGTCGCGATCATCAGCGCGGGGGCATCCTGGGCCAACGCATGCGCGTTCACCTTCGGCCCCAGGGTCATCTGCGCCAGCGGGTTGGCGACCACGGTCGGCACGCCCAGCTGTTCCTCGACCATCTCCGGCAGGCCACCGAGCACGGCGCAGCCGCCGGCCAGCACGATGTGATCGACGCGGTTGAATTCGCTGCCTGCGTAGAAGAACTGCAGCAGGCGGCTGATCTGCTGGACCGTGGCTTCCTTGAACGGCTCCAGCACTTCCATCTCGTAGCTTTCCGGCAGGCCGCCCTGGCGCTTGGCCAGCCCGGCTTCCTCGTAGCTCAGCCCGTAGCGGCGCATGATCTCGTCGGTCAGCTGCTTGCCACCGAACACCTGCTCGCGGCTGTAGAGGCTGCGGCCGCCGCGCAGGACATTGAGGGTGGTCATGGTGGCGCCGATATCGACCAGCGCGACCACGCCGTCGATGGATACCGGCAGCTCGCTGGCGACCAGGGCGTAGGCGTTCTCGACCGCGAAGGCCTCCACGTCCATCACCTTGGCCTGCAGGCCACCGAGTTCCAGCGCGGACTGGCGCAGCTCGACATTCTCCGAACGCGACGCGGCCAGCAGCACCTGGACCATCTCCGGGTTGTTCGGGATCGACCCGATCACCTCGAAGTCCAGGTTCACTTCCTCGATCGGATAGGGAATGTAGTTGACCGCTTCCAGCTCGATCTGGGCTTCCATGTCGTTTTCGTCGAGATCGGCCGGCATCGGGATCACCTTGGTGATCACTGCCGACCCCGCGACGGCGGCAGCGGCCAATTTGGCCTTGCTGCCTGAACGGTTCATCGCCCGACGGATGGCCTCACCCACGGCCTCCACTTCAACGATGTTTTTCTCCACCACCGCATTGGGCGGCAGAGGTTCCACAGCGTAATGTTCCACGCGGAAACGATTGCCGCTGCGGGACAGCTGCAAAAGCTTTACCGCAGTCGAACTGATGTCGACGCCTACGAGCGGCGACTGACTTTTTGGGATGAGCCCCACGGTTTCTCCCCTGCCGACGGGCACTTGGACGCAAGACCTGCGCCCAAGCATTAATAACGTATTCTTAGCAAATGGCAACGGCCCTGCTGTGAATTCCTTCACGGATTCACCATGCAGCCCCTGACTGTTCCCCTTGCGCTCCCCGGTGCCGACCCCAGCCGGCACCTTGCGTAATCTATACTCTGCGACCACGAAATTCGCAATCGGAATCTGAACCCGATGACTCGACTCCGCCGCTGGCTGCGCTGGATCTTCTTGATTGTCCTGGTCCTGGCGCTGATCGGCGCGGCCGCCGTGGGCGGTCTGTACTACGCCGTTTCCTCCAAGCTTCCCGACGTGCAGACCCTGCGCGACGTGGAAATGCAGGAGCCGATGTACGTCTATGCTGCCGATGGCAAGCTGATGGCGGTTTTCGGCGAGACCCGGCGGACCCCGATCACCATGAAGGACGTGCCGGAGAAGCTGAAGCAGGCCTTCCTGGCGACCGAGGACGCCCGCTTCTACGAGCACGGCGGCGTGGACTACATGGGCATCGGCCGGGCGGTCTGGCTGCTGGCCACCACCAGCGACAAGCGCGTGCCAGGTGGCTCCACCATCACCCAGCAGGTGGCCCGCCAGTTCTTCCTCAGCTCCGAGTACAGCTACACCCGCAAGCTGGCCGAGATCCTGCTGGCGCGCAAGATCGAGTCCGAGCTGAGCAAGGACGAGATCTTCGAGCTGTACCTGAACAAGAGTTTCTTCGGCAACCGCGCCTACGGCGTGGCCGCTGCCGCCGAGTTCTATTACGGCAAGAAACTGAACGAGCTGGACCTGGATGAGATGGCCTCGCTGGCCGGCATCCCCAAGTTCCCCTCGTCGGGCAACCCGATCTCCAACCCGGAGCGTGCCCGCCAGCGCCGCGACAACTACGTGCTGCAGCGCATGGCCGACCTGAAATTCGTCAGCCAGGCCGAGGCCGACGCGGCCAAGGCCGTGCCGATGCACGCCACCGCGCATGAGCCGCCGGTGCAGGTCGATGCTCCGTACGTGGCCGAGCTGGTACGCCAGGAGATGATCGCCCGCTTCGGCGGCGACGTGGTCAACAAGGGCTATCACGTCACCACCACCATCGACTCCACCCTGCAGACCGCCGCGAACCAGTCGGTGCGCGACGGCCTGCTGCTGTACGACCACCGCCACGGCTGGCACGGCGTGGAGAAACAGGTGCAGGTGGGTGCCGGCGAAGACGCCGCCGCCCTGGCCGAGCACCTGCGCGGCATGTACGGCCAGGCCGGCCTGCTGCCGGCGATCGTCGCCAGCACCGGCGCCGACGGCAGCGCCACCGTGGTGCTGGCCAACCGCAGCGAGATCGTGCTGCCGGCCGGCGCCGCCAAGTGGACCAACAAGACCCCGGGCAAGCTGGTGCAGCGCGGTGACATCGTGCGCGTGCGCGCCGGGGCCAAGGAGGGCGAGTGGCTGCTGGACCAGATCCCGCGCGGCCAGTCCGCGCTGGTCTCGCTGGATGCCCACAGCGGCGCGCTGAAGGCGCTGGTGGGTGGCTTCAGCTTCTCCGGCAACAAGTTCAACCGCGCCACCCAGGCCCGCCGCCAGCCGGGTTCGAGCTTCAAGCCATTCGTCTACGCAGCCGCCTTCGACAAGGGCTACAACCCGGCCTCGATCGTGCTCGACGCCCCGGTCGTGTTCCGCGACCGCCGCGGCAAGACCTGGGCCCCGCAGAACGACGGCGGCGGCTTCCGCGGCCCGATGCGTCTGCGCGAAGCGCTGGTGCAGTCACGCAACCTGGTGTCGGTGCGCCTGCTCGATGGCATGGGCGTGGACTACGCACGCAAGTACATCAGCGAGTTTGGCTTTGCCGAATCGGAGCTGCCGCCGAACCTGTCGATGTCGCTGGGCACCGCCTCGCTGACCCCGCTGTCGGTGGCGCGCGGCTACGCCGTGTTCGCCAACGGCGGCTCGCGCGTGGACACCTGGCTGATCGACCAGGTCAATGACCGCGACGGCAACCTGGTGTTCAAGGAAAACCCGGCGCTGGCCTGCCGCGACTGCGCCGGCAGCAGTGACCAGCCGGTCAACCAGGTGGTGGACGGCTTCAACTTCGGCGCTCCGGCCCCGAAGGTGGACCCGGCCGCCGCCAAGGCCGAAGCCAAGGTCGAAACCCCGGCGGCACCGGCCAACCCGGATGCCCGCACTGCCCCGCGCGCGATCGACGCCCGCACCGCCTACCAGCTGGTATCGATGATGCGCGACGTGGTCCAGCGCGGTACCGGCGTCCAGGCCAAGGTGCTCGGCCGCGAGGACGTGGGCGGCAAGACCGGCTCCACCAACGACCACCGCGACGCCTGGTTCTCCGGCTTCGGTGGCCCGTACGTGACCACCGTGTGGGTGGGCCGCGACGACTTCCGTTCGCTGGGTTACCGCGAATACGGTGGCAAGGCCGCCCTGCCGATCTGGATCGACTACATGCGCACCGCGCTGAAGGACACCCCGATCGCGCAGAACGACCCGCCCAGCGGCATGGTCCAGGCCACCCTCAACGGCGCGACCGAGTGGGTGAAGGTGGAAGACATGGACCGCCTGACCGACTACGACCTGAACCTCAATACGCCGCAGGCCGACGCCGCCGCGTTCGATATCTTCTGAGGAAGGGTCTGGTGGGTGCCAACGGTGAGTTGGCACCGATGCAGCTGTAGAGCCGAGCCCATGCTCGGCTCCGGGCGCCTGCGATAGAGCAGCCGAGCATGGGCTCGGCTCTACAGGATCAACGGCACCCGCTTGCTGGCCTCCATGAAATACCCACGCGGATGTCACATCCGTGCGCTAGTCTGTAGCCAGGTCGCAACAGGAGTCATCGCATGCATCGCGCCCGTCAGCATGCTGCCAGCCAGACCCGCGAGCGGCGCCATCGCCTCGCCCACGAAGCCGCCCGCCTGATGGCCGAAGGCGGCATCCGCGACTACCATCAGGCCAAGTTGAAGGCCGCCAGCCGGCTCGGCATCCACGACGATGCCTCCCTGCCCCGCAACACCGAGATCGAAGACGCCCTGCGCGAGTACCAGCGGCTGTTCTCCGGCCCCCAGCACGGCAACGAACTGCAGCGCCGCCGCGAAGCCGCGATGCGCGCGCTGGAGTTCCTGCACGGCTTCGCACCGCGCCTGGCCGGCCCGGTGCTGGAGGGCACCGCCGATGCCAACAGCCCCGTACAGCTGCACCTGCACAGCGACGACCCGGAAGCCGTGCACCGCTTCCTGGACGAGCACGGCATTCCCGCCGAGTCGCGGACGCGCCGACTGCGGATGGACCGCGAACGGAGCCTGGACGTGCCGGTGTGGGTGTTCAGCGCCGAAGAGCTGACCTTCGACCTGGCCGTGCTGCCGTATGACGCCCTGCGCCAGGCGCCCTTGTCGCCGGTGGATGAGAAGCCGATGCGACGCGCGTCTGTCGCACAGTTGCGGCAGCTGCTGGCCGAGGCGGAGATCACCGCGTATATCGGGGGGTGACGGTTGCGCCGACCTTGGATGGTTCCGGCCTTGGCGGGTGCGGACCGTCGGTCCGCACGATGCATCAGGCGTGCGGACACCTGGCCCAAGAGCAGCCGAGCATGGCTTGGCTCTACAGAAGGCGCGCTGCCTGCTTCCTTCTTCTGGTGGGTGCGGACCGTTGGTCCGCACGATGCATCAGGCATGCGGACACCTGGCCCAAGAGCAGCCGAGCATGGCTCGGCTCTACAGAAGGCGCGTTGCCTGCTTCCTTCTTCTGGTGGGTGCGGACCGTTGGTCCGCACGATGCATCAGGCATCCGGACACCTGGTCCAAGAGCAGCCGAGCATGGCTCGGCTCTACAGAAGGCGCGCTGCCCTACCAGACATCATGGTGCTGCTCCTCCGGCTCATCGCCAAGCAGGCGCATCAGCCACGGTGCTCCCACCCGCTGCGGGTACGCCATCATCATCCGCGCGTGCATGTTCTGCAGATCGCCCAGCAACCAAGTCTGGTTGTAGACATCGCCGAACGGGTCCGACCACGCCGTCTGTATCCGCGCGCGCTCACCGCCGTTGAGGTTGGGCATCCTGTCCAACGGCACCTCCAGCACCGGCTCCAGCCCCCGGTTGATGGCTGCGTTCTCCGCCTCCGCCGCACGCATGAGCTCCAGCCGGTGGCTCACCTGCCAGCATGGGAAGGGGAAGCAGCTGCCCGTGGCTTCGATGTATGCCGCCATGTCGGCCAGCATGTGGGCTTTCAGCTGCCACACCCTCTCACTGTCCAGCAGTTGTCGCACCCGCAGGGTGCGCAGCGTTCCCGCGCGGACGTCTTCCGGCGTGGTGAACGGCTCGCCCGGTGTCGGGCCACCATGCCGCACCAGCACGATGCGATGGATCGCCTCCTGGGTGATGTTCTCCACGCGCAGCGCGGCGGCCTCCGGATGCACGCGCGGTGGCGGCACGCTCGCCACCCGCCAGTGGTACCAGAGCACCAGCGCCATGCCCACCAGGCACAACAAGGTGAACTGCACCCAGCGATCGAGATTGCGGGTGTAGTAGTAGAAACGCGCCCGCCACAGATAGAACGTGCGGTAGCTGATGAATCGGCTTACCCATCGATACATTGCCATCTCCTCGGCAAGGACCCCGGCGCGGCGGGGTTCATTACGCGCACCACGCCGGGGCTGCACGGCTTACCAGCCGATGCCCACGCCGACGCCCATGCTGCGCTCACCGCTGTTGGTGAACGCACCATTGAGGCTGAAGGTGGCCGAACCCTTCTCGTTGAGCACGCGCTGGTAGCCCACCGCCATCGCCGACTCACCCTCGCTGTAACCCACGCCCGCACCCAGGCGGTTGTAGGTGGCCAGGCTAGCGGTGTTCATCGCCATCGCACTCTGTGCGCTGCTCATTGCCGCCATGCGGTTGAAGCGCCTGTCCATCTTGTCCAGGCGGCGCTCGAAGTTGCTGATCGCACCATCGGTGTACTCGTTGGCCCGGGCCAGCATCTTTTCCAGGTCGGCGGTATCGACCTGCGGCTTGGGCGTGTCGTCCTGCTTCGGCTTCGGCTGCGGGGCCGGCTTGTCACCTTCACCGGTTGAGGCGATCTGCGGCGAACCGCTGGTCTCCGGTGTCGGCGCGATCTCTTCGGTGGATGGCGAAGGCGTGGATGCTGCCGCCATGGCGTGGGCCTGCGGCTGACCGTCGATGCGCTGCTCCAGCCCATCCATGCGGCCGTTGATCTGCTGCTGCATCGAATGCAGCTGGCCACCGTTGACCGCATCGCGGCTGCCGGCCGCGATCAGGCCGTTGGCCACGTTGGAGATGACCATGCCGTTGGCACCGGCCAGTGTGAGCTGATGGGTACCATCTGCGCGGACCGAGGGGCTTTCCTGGAACACGGAGCGGAGCTGGGATTCGACCTGGTTCACGCGCGAGGTGGTGCTGACGACTGCGCCGTCGAGCGCTTCCAATGCGCCGTTGAGGGTGGATTGGGACTGGCCTTGGACATTGAAGCTGGGACCGACGATGTTGCCATTGGTATCGACTTCGCCGCCGAGTGCGGACAATGCGCCGCGCAGCTGGCCGACGGTGGCGGCATTATGGTTGGCGGTGCCGTTGGCGATGTTTACGAGGCGGCGCTTCGTACCAACACTGCCAAACGACACAACCCCCGCCTCGGCTGCATAAGAGCTGGTTCCGAGCGCTATAGAACCATGTGCCCCGGGTTCGACTCTCGAACCAGCACCAAACGCTATGGCTCCGATTGCACCAGGCTCGCCGGCCCTACCAACCTCAGCTCCAGTTCCGATGGCAAAGCTGGAATCTGAGCCTTGGTAGACAGTGGACGCCCGTCCGATGGCAATTGAGTTTTTGCCCATTGCCTCAGTGAATGTTCCAATTGCCGTGCCCCCCTCAATGCCCGTCTTTGCCAAGTTTCCAATGGCGAGACCACCCGGACCAGCCTGAGCACCGCCATACTCAGGAGCCGTACCCACACTGACGTACTGGCTGATGCCTTCCATGGCCGAAACACGGCTGTTGGTCTCATAGAGCTGACTTCCGCGAACAACGTCCGAGCTGTCAGCCGACAGCTTCGCCTCGGCCACGCCAGTCAAACGTGCACCGCCAAAGTCGATTGGACCGCTCGCATCCAATCCACGCATGGCCTGCTCACCTATCTCCCGCTTCTTACGCATCGCCTCCAGATCATTCCGATTTTGCGAGATCTTCTGTTCTGCGGCGTGCAACTGACTGCCGGTTACGGCATCACGGCTTCCCGCCGCCACTCGGCCGTCAGCCAGGTTGGTCAGCACCATGCCATTCACGCCGTTCAGCGCGACCTGGTTCATGCCGTCGGCACGGGCCGAAGGTGATTTCTGGAAGATCGAACTCAGCTGGCCTTCCACCTTGTCCGCGCGACGGTCTGCGGTGACGACGGCGCCATCGAGTGCCATCAGTGCGTCCTCGACGGTGTTCTGCGTGCCACCCTGCATCGTGTAGGTCGGGGCGATGATGTTGCCGCTGGCGTCCATGCCTGCGCCGCCGCCGAGGGTGGCTAGGGAGTCCTTGAGCTGAGAGACGGTGGTGGCGTTGTGGTCGGCGGTGCCTCGGGCGATGTTTACAAGGCGGCGCTGCATACCACTGTTTCCGAACGATGCAACTCCGGCTTCATTTGCCTGAGCGCTGCTTCCGAGTGCCAGCGAGCCATGGGCTCCACTCCCGATCTTTGCGCCCGCACCAATAGCAACACCGCCATCTGCTCCACCGCCCGCTGCCCCCACCTCAGCACCGGCCCCCATTGCAAAGCCACTCTCGGATTGCTCAAAAACGGTTGCCCCTCTACCAATCGCAGTCGAACTCCTGCCCATTGCCCTGGCTCGAGTACCAACCGCAGTTCCACTTTCAGAACCTGTCTTGGCTGAGTTACCGATAGCGACCCCTCCTGCCCCCGCTGCAGCAGGCTCACTGATGGGCGCCACGCCAATACTCAGGAACTGACTAACCCCTTCCAGAACTGAGATCCGTGAATTGCTTGAATACAACTGCTTCCCAGAGACTGCTTCGGCGCTGCTGGCGCTCAATATCGCGTCCGCTACACCACTGATCTTCCGATTGACATTGGCACTGTTGCGCACGTCCAACGTCGTGCCGCGGTTCTGCTCACCCAGGCGGACAATCCCCGTGGCCGAAACCTGCCCGACGAGCCCACCCAATACGGTAGCTTCAGCCAAGGCCTTGGTGGCATCAACCTGTGCGGCATTGGCCGTTGCCTGCGCGCCGTTCGCAGCATTCTGTGCAGTCGTTGCCCGGCCGTTGGTTTCACTCAACTGCTTGCCCGTAATGGCCTCGGTACTGCTGCTGCTGACAGCGCCATCCGCAAGGTTGACGATCTTGCGCTTGATACTGGAGCTGCCGACCGAGACCTGATTGATGCCGGTGGTCTGGGAGCCGTTGCCCAGAGCGACACTTCCCGTGTGCGATGCCAGGGCGCGGTCGCCCAACGCAACGGCACTTTCGGCACCCGCCTTTGCAAGATTGCCAAGCGCCGTCGAATACAAGGCCGATGCGGCGGCCTCCCGGCCAATGGCGACGGCCTGATTGCCGCTCGCATCTGCCTTGTAGCCCAGCGCGGCGGCATGGGTCGCCGCGGCCGTCGCATCATTGCCTACGGCCACGGCGCGATCACCCACTGCCGAAGCACGCAGGCCTGCCGCCACCGCGCCATTGCCACCGCGCGTTGCAGCACCGAGAGCAACTGCACCGGTGGCAGCGCTCTTGTCGCCGTTGGCGTCGACACCGGCCCGAGCATCTGCACCAACTGCGATGCTGTTGGTGTTGTAGGCCTTCGCCGAGCGCCTCATCGCTACGCTGGCGGTGCTTCCGCTCCCTTCCGCCTCTGCCGCCAGCCCGATAGCCGGGGCGGATGCGTTCAGGCGCGCGGCTGCCGCGTCTGCGACGCGCTGTGCATCTGCCAGCTTGGTGTTGGTGGCATTCAACTGCTTGCCTGACACAGCATCGGTGCTGGACGTACTCAGCGTGGCATCCGCCACGCCCGTGATCTTGCGATTGGCGCTGGCACTGTTGCGGACGTCCAGTGCGGTGCCGCTGTTGCTTGCGCCTATACGGATATTTCCCGATGCAGACGTCTGGCTCAGAAGGCCGGAGAGCGTATTGGCCTTTGCCAGCGCACTGTCGGCATTGGTCTTGGCGGAGTCGGCGACGGACCGTGCGGCCGTTACATTGGTGTTGGTGGCATTGAGCTGCTTACCAGACACAGCATCCGTACTCGTCGTGCTTAGCGTGGCATCCGCCACGCCCGTGATCCTGCGATTGGCGCTGGCGCTGTTGCGGACGTCCAGCACGGTTCCGCTGTTACTTGCACCTAGGCGAACGTTCCCCGAGGCAGACGTCTGGCTCAGGAGGCCGGAAAGCACATTGGCTTTCGACAAGGCATTGTCCGCATTGGACTTCGCCGTATCGGCAACAGTCCTGGCCGCCCTGGCGGTCGAGTAAGCCGAATCCGCTGTGCTTCGCGCCGATGCTACATTCTGATTGGTTTCATACAGCTGACCACCGGTGACCGCGTCCGCACTACCGTAGGAAATGTTGCCTGATGCGACATTCACGATCCTTCGTTTAATGCTGTTGCTTCCCACCGATACTGTGTTGCTTCCGTTGGCTACCGAGTTGGCACCAATGGCCACCGCATTCGATGCGGTGGCCGAGGCGCCGCTTCCAAGGGCGACAGCATTCTCGGCGCGAGCCGTTGAGCTGTTCCCCAAAGCGGTTGCGCCAATGTAATCGGCAAACGCTCTCGTCCCGATGGCAATGCTGTGACCACCATTTGCGCCAGTACGCGACATATAGCCGATGGCGACGCTGTCGACGTCGGAGGTTGTAGAGTGGTAGCCGAACGCGACACTGTTACGCTTCTCGACTCGCGCACCTTGACCGAACGCGAACGAGTAACTTCCGTACATTCTGGACCCCGCACCGATCGCCATCGAGTTCGTCACATCCAAACCCATGTCAGCATAGCCTGTCGACATGCGAGGGTCCCACGAACCTATGAATGGAATGCAATGCCGGATGTTCCCGTTGTCACCCGAACAACCGACATCGAGACCCGCATTCGCGCTGCCCGCCGCACCGGCCAGTGCGATGAAGACAATCAGTGCGGTCCCGCGACGATGAATCAAGGCGCTTCGTGGCTTTCCACGCGCTGCTACCAGCTCGCCCACGACCACCCAACACTGCTTTGCATTGCTCCAGATACGACGATAGATGTGGTTCATGCTCTCTCCCTTAACAGGACATCGAAAATGAGACCCCGCGAACAGCGCGGGGCCAGAACGATCAGGCGCTTGGCGCCAGGGTGGTTACGTGCTCGCGGTAGCCGTCCTTGGACAGGCGGTAATGCAGCTGCACGGTGTTGCCCGGCTGAGGCTGGAACGGCAGCTTCAGCTCCGCGTCCGGGTACAGGCTTTTGGCAAAGTCGTGGGTCGTGCAGGCACCACTGGCGCTGCACTCGGCCAGTCCGGTGATGCCGACCCGCAAGGTCCCCACGTTGCGCAGGGTGTCGCCCTGCAGTTGCAGATCCACGCTGCCGTTGGCGGGCAGCACGTTCACCAGCGCGCCCCAGACCAGGCTGACACCGACGTTGGCCTGTGCCGCCTGCTCGTCACCCTCGAGCAGGGTCCCGTCCGGTCCCCTGACACCCTCGAAGTAGACGCGGTAGGCCACTTCCTTCTCCACGCTGCGCAGTGGAATGACCCGGATCAGGCGATTGCCTCCGCCAGTCAGTGCGAACTTCCCAGGGGTGATGGCGACCGCGGCGTCGGCCGCCTCCATGTCCACCTCTTCCTCGCCAACCTGCGCAGGATTCGCGATGCGCAACAGGCGTGCCTGCACGTACTGCGGCTGGGTGGAGTGCGAGTAGACGCGGATCTGCGTACCGCGCTTGCCATCGACGGCCGCGCGCATCGGATGGATCGAGAGGTTGGCATGTACCGGCGGCGCCAGCAGCGCGCTCAACGGCAGCAGACAGAACAGCAGCTTCTTCATGATGAGGCTCCGTGGGATCAGGGTTTGGCGGTCGGCACGCGCAGCTCTACCGTCAGCTCGCCGTCGTAAAGACCGGGCCGCTTGCTGGCGATGGGGGTAGGCGGCGTTTCCAGCACCAGCGGCGTGGGCACGCAGTACACGGGTTGATTGATGCCCGGCAGCATCACCAGGCGCAGCTGCGCGCTGTCGATGCCGCGCAGCAGCTGTTCCTCGCCGTGTTTCATGGCCAGCAGGTTTCCGCCGTATTTCAGGCCGACCTGGTAGTCGAGGCGTTGGGTGTCGTCACTGCCGCCATCTCCGTGCCAGACCGCGTAGTCCCGCCCAGGCGGGGGCCGTGGCCCGCTGTCGCGCACGGTGACGCCGAGGAACTCGCTCTGCGAGCCCACGCCGTCGTACAGGCACATGTCCACTTCCTTGTAGCCGCCGACCATCTTGCGGATGGGGTCGTAGCGCAGGTCCATGTTGACCAGCGGTGCGATGCCGTCGAAGCCCGGGAAGTAGATCGAGATCGCGTCGTAGTCGGTGACGGTGAAGTCGAAGTTGAAGGTGGCTGTGGCGACGGGTGCTGCGGCGGGGTCGGCCTTGATTTTTAGGCGCATTGTGGCTCTCCAGTGACCAGCGACGAGACGCGTCAGCTCGGATGATGGAAATACGAGCTGGGAACCTGTGCCGATTGGCTGATCGCTACCACAGGTGTAATAGAACGCTTCATGGAGCGCCCGCTGATTTCTGTCCCAATAATCTGGGTTACAACTCCAATCACTCAGGACTCTCTGAAGGCTCCCGAGCACCCGAAGCTCCGTGCGCAGGCCTGTCCGGCTCTCCACAAGCCGCAGGACAATTTCGGACGGTCCGCTAACTATCGATGAATCTCCTTCCGTCGCGCATCGCCCAAACTCACTATCAGAAGCAGACCCACAAACTACGTGGATCTGCCCATACTTCATCGCCAGATCGTGACTGAACCCCAGCACCGTCCGCGGCGCCCACAGCTCCACATCACCCGGCACCGCCGAGCGATCCCAGCTCAGCACGATGTCACGGCTCTGGTCCGTCGGATGCGTCTCCGGCGGCCACTGCGCCCACGCCCGCGGCATCACCAGCACCAGCGCACACACCAGCATCAACACACACATCCAACGCCGGCTCATGGCGTACCTCCTGCAGCAGCGGTCTGGGGCGTAGCGGCAATCAACGCGCGTTCCTGCAGCAGGCGGGTCACGCGGGCCTGCTGGCGAATCTCGGGCGGCAGCTGGGCCACGGCCAGCGGCTCGCAGTGCACGGCGCCGACCAGCAGCACCACCTGGCGGCGCTCGCGCACCTGCAGCGGGCAGTGCAGCAGGCGGTCGTCCTGCAGCAGGTACAGCGTTGTTTCGCGGCGCGGGAAATCGGCAACGAAGCTGCCGTTGGCGCTGGTGCCGGGCACCGGCGCATTGAGGATGCGGGCGCCGCCCACGGGCGCCCCCGCAAGGTCCTTGGCGTTGCCGATGAAGGTGTAGGTCACTTCGATCGGCACTGGCATGCGCATCAGCTTGCCGGGCGTGAGGAACATCGGCCGTGCACCGCCCACGCCGGTCACGCGGATCGCGGCGATGCTGTCCAGCGTGCTGGCATCCTGCACTTCGGCGCGCTGCGACTGATAGGCCTGCAGCGGCAGCAGCCGGCGCTCGCCGATCTGCAGACGCTGTCGGCGCAGCCCACCCACCTGCAATTCCGCGGCCACGCCATGCAGGTCGGCATCGTCGAAACCGTCCACCTGCACGGCCAGGCCGGCCTCGGCGCCGTTGGCACCGCTCCAGTAGAAACCACGACGGCCCAGTGCGAAGCCGGAGCTGTGGCTGCCGCTGTAGCCGGTCTCGCCACGCCCGCGCTGCTGATAGTGCGCGATGCTGGCGGTGGTGTTGCCGATGCCGTTCTGCAGCTGGCCACTCAGTGACGCGCTGTAGCGATCGTTGTTGTTGGCGCGCAGTTCGGCGTTCAGCTCCCGATAGTGCGTGTCCCGGTCCTGGCGCAGGCTCTGGCCCACGCTGTAGTCGATGGCCGGGCGCTGATGCTGCGGCTGGCGCACGTCCACCGCGTAGCGGCGCTGGCCGCTGCTGTCATGGTTACGCTGCAGGCGGGTCAGGCTGAGGTTGAAGTAGATGCCACGGTCACGCTCGTTGCTGCCGCGCACGCTGTCGGTGCTGCGCTGCTGCCATAGCCCCACGCGCGTGGACACGCTGAAGTCCTGCCAGCGGTGGCTGCGGCTGAAGCTGGCCTGCCAGGTCCGGCTGAGCACGGGCTCGCGGCGCGGCTCCAGCGGACCGGGCGGCAGCAAGGGATCCAGCCCGAACAACGGGTCCTGCTCGAATTCAGGCCGATGCCAGCCGGTGCGCCAGGTCTGGCGCCGGGTGTAGCCCACGTAGACGTTGCCGCCGGCCAGCGGCAGCGATACCGAGCCGCTGAGTGAGTTGGTGCAGCCCAGCTGGTCGCGTGCATCGGCCTCGAACTGGCAGGCCTTGCCGCGCATGCGCTGCTGGTAAAGATTCCACGACGCCTTGCGCCGGTATGACAGCTGGTGCTGCTGACCATTGCTGCCATCGCTTCCACGCATGCCGCTGAGCGAGGCGCGCATTTCCTGGGTGGCCAGCACGCGGCGCAGGTCCAGGCGCAGCTCGCCGTAGCTGTGGCCGCCGAGGTTGGCGGCACCCGCGGTAAGTGCGGCATCGCGGCCCAGCGGCACGCACACGCCGGCCATTGCCACGCTTTCTCCATCGAAACGGTCGCTACGGCGCTCGTTGCGACGGCCACCCTGCACGAACCACTGCCACTGGCTGTTGGTCCAGTCGCCGCCTTTGTCGAACGGCGCCTCCTCGGTGCGCACCAGCACACCGTCCTCGTAGATGCGCATGCGCACCAGGTAGTTGCCGAACGGGAAATTGCGGGTGTCGATCTGGTTGATGCCGGCCTGCAGGTAGAAGGTCTGCAGCAGCCGCTCGCCATCGAACACATCGACGCGAGCGTCGCGCGCCAGCAGCACCGTCAGCGGCGTGGCCTGCACGGCGGCGTCGGTGTCCACGTAGGCCTGGGTGGTGCCCACGCGCGCGCCCTGGAAGCGGTCCAGCGGCAGCATGCTGAAACTGAAGGTGCCGCCCTGCGGGCTGGACAGGTTGCGGCGGTCCATACGCCCGGCCTGCAGGTAGTGCGCCTGGCCCAGGTCATGGCGGTAATAGACGTTGTCGAACTGGAAGTCGTCGTCGCTTCGGCTGCGGTAGCGTTGCTGGGTGTAGTACCAGTCGGCGGACAGGTGAGCGCGATCAAACAGTCCCAGCGTGCCTACGCCGCGCGCGGACAGCGCCTGATGGTCGCGGCCGCCGCTGACGTTGAGCGTCTGCTGGTGCAGGAAGGCGTTTTCGGCGTTGGCCGTGACTGTGTGGTAGCGCTCGGCGGCCGGCTCGCCGGGAATCCACTGCCGCGCCACGAACAGGCGCACCGCACCCTCGCCTTCGTCATACAGCGCGCGCGCGACGGCGGGATCGTCCGGTGGGTCAAGATAGCCGCAACCGGCCGTGGCGCCGCCAAAGCGGCACGCCAGATGGCTGTTGCGCGGCAGCGGCTGCGACAACGCCGGCAGCAGCGCCGCCTGCGCTTCGGCAGGCAGGGCCAGCGCCTGCAGCACGCGCGCGGGGTCTTCCAGCTGCACGTGCTCCAGGGTCACGCGCACCGGCGACAGCCCGGCCGAGCGGCCGAACAGCTGGATGTCGAGTTGTTCGGTCTGGCCTTCGACCAGATCCTCGAAGCCGGCGGGGACGCCGTGGGCCGCTACCGAGGGAGCAGCCAGTGCCAGGGCGAGCGCGACCGCCAACCGTGTAACGGCGGGGGCATGTGGGGTCATGGGGGGTACCGCTGGAGTAGCGGCCGGCCCGGAGTGCGGGCCGGCGCGGGAAGCCGTGGATCAGGGCTTCTGGTTCATGACGATGTAGACCATGCCTTCGTAGCGGCCGTTGACCGTAAGCGGGCCACCGGCACCCGCCTGGGCGATGGTCAGGGGCATCGAGATGGAGGCACCCGGCGTCGAGCTGGCGCCGTTGAACAGGTCAGCCGCCTTGAACTCGGTGACCGCGGTGGTCAGCGCGTCGGTGTTCAGGCTGACGGCCAGCGGCACGCGCGTGGCGCCATTGAGCAGCACCGGATCGTGGCCGAGGCGCACCTCGATGTCCGCGGTTTCGTCATTGGAATGGATGCGCACCTGCTGCGTCGACGGCAGCAGGCCACGCAGCGGATCGTGGGTCAGCTGCACGGTGTCCGGCAGCGGGGTGCCATCGTCGCGCAGCAGCGCCAGGGTCGGGTCGACGTCGGCGTAGACGGTGATCTTGGTTTCCAGCGCGTGCGCGGACAGCGAAGCAGTAGCCAGCGCTGCAGCGAGCGCGGCCTTCTTGATAATGGCGTGCATGATTGTCTCTCTCGGACAAGGGGGAATTTGAAAGCTCCCCTCCCCAAGGAGAAAAGGGAGGGAAGCGCCGCCCGCGGGGATGGGTGCGGGCGACGGAGAGAATGTTAGAAATCCATTGCCATGCAGGCCATTCAAGCATTCCTAAAACGTTGAACGTTAAGGAGAATTTTTGAAGGCGCTCTATGTTTGAGGGTTATGCAATTTCCCTCACTGTTTGAATGCAATAAACCTCATTGCATTGCGTTTGTAGAGTCGGGCATGGCTCGACTCTACTGTGGGGCATCCACGCGTGGCGTGGATCTGCGGGATGGCATCAGGCCGCCTTTCGGCGGCCTGATGATACGGCGCGGTGGTGCGCGATCAGAAGAAGATCGCGTACAGGATCAGCAGCGGAATCGGCACGCCCAGCAACCAGAGCAGAATCATCTTCATGGCAGGTCTCCTTGCATGGAAGGGTGGATTACAGGTCGCGGCGGCGGCCGCCCCAGGTGGCGCTGAGGCTGGCGAAGAACGCGCCGATCAGCAGGGTGATGAAGAGCCACAATGCGGCGTAGGCGGTCGCCTTCCGCGCGTCGTCGGCAGCCTGCTTGGCGGTATTCCTGGCCTTCTGCAGCGCTGCACGCATGCGGGTCTGCACATCGGTCACGCGGGCCTGCGCTTCAGCCGGGCTCATCCCGGTCTCGCGCGCGATCAGCTGTGACAGGTACTGGGTATCGGCCGGATCCAGGCCTTCCCCCTGCAGGCTGTTGACGATGATGCGGTTCACTTCGGCACGCACTTCGCGGCGATCGCCGATCGGACCGTTGCCCGGCGCCGGTCGCGGCGGTGGGGCCATGCGCGCGTCGCGCGGACCGGCGCCCGCTGCCGGCGGTGGCGCGGCATCCGGGTCCATCGGTGCGCCCGGCGGCGGCGCTGCGGGATCGGCCGGCCCTGCGTGGGTCGTGCTGCGGAACAGCGCATCCACCCAATAGTCGAGGTCGCCTTCCGGTGCAGCCGCCACAGCGCCGCTGGCACCGGCTGCAGCCACGCCGACGGTGGACGCAGCGGCACCGGCAGTGGCGCCGGCCACCTTTGCGCCCGCACCCAGCACGCCACCGATGGCCGACGTCAGCAGGCCCGCGGTCAGCAGCGTGGCCACCGCCCACGACACGAAGCCGTGCGCGGTGTCGCGGAAGTAGGTTTCGTCGCCGTGGATCTGCGTCCACTTGGTACGCAGGCGACCCGCCAGATAGCCACCCAGGCCGGAAGCAGCCAGCGCGGTGAAGGTGAGCCAGGCGATGCTGGACCAGCCGAAGGTTTCCTTGCTGACGCCTTCGAACGACCAGGGCGACACCGACGACAACCCCAGGCCCACGCCGAGGATCAGCAGGATGAGAGAGAGCGCAGCGGCGGCGGCGGCGCCAGCGAAGATGGCTCCCCACGACACCGCGCTTTCGCTGGCGGGAGGAACGATGGGGGCAGTGACGACAGCGGCGACGTCAGCGCCGAGCGGGCCGCGCTCGGGTGGGTCGAATCGGGTACTCATCGGGATGGACGCTCCATTTCAGGTGCTGCGGATGCAGCTGGCGTCCTGAGGCTGCGCGAGCGCTTGTGAAGCTGGTGAGACCCCTGAATCACGCGGTCTTGTCGCGTTGAAGAGCGTGCCAACCAAGGTTGGCACCTACCAAAGGCGGGAACGCGGTAACTCCATGCCACGCGTGGATGGGGAGCGTGCCAACCAAGGGCGGGAACAAGTGGATCCACGCCATGCGTGGATGGTTTTTCGCGAGTGTCGAAAGCGTGCCAACCTTGGTTGGCACCCACCAGGGCGGCAGAAAAAAAAAACGCCCCGCGCATGCGGGGCGTTCTCGGCACAACCTACGCGGGGCGATCAGCCCTGGTAGTCGCGCACATCGCTGCCGGTGTAGACCTGGCGCGGACGGCCGATCTTCATTTCCGGATCGACCTGCTGTTCCAGCCAATGCGAGACCCAGCCGGAGGTACGGCCCAGGGCGAACATGACGGTGAACATTTCGGTCGGGATCTGCAGCGCCTTGTAGATGATGCCGCTGTAGAAATCGACGTTCGGGTACAGCTTGCGCGCGACGAAGTACTCGTCCTGCAGCGCGGCCTGTTCCAGCTTCACGGCCACGTCCAGCAGCGGATCCTGCACGCCCAGCTGCTTGAGCACCTTGCTGGTCATCTCGCCGATGACCTTGGCGCGCGGGTCGAAGTTCTTGTAGACGCGGTGGCCGAAGCCCATCAGGCGGAAGCCGGAGGTCTTGTCCTTGGCCTTGACCACGGCAGACTCGACGTTGTCGGCGGTGCCGATCTCTTCCAGCATCTTCAGCACGGCTTCGTTGGCACCACCGTGGGCCGGACCCCACAGCGCGGTGACACCCGCGGCAACCGACGCGTACGGGTTGGCACCGGTCGAACCGACCAGGCGCACGGTCGAGGTCGAGGCGTTCTGCTCGTGGTCGGCGTGCAGGATGAACAGCAGGTCCAGCGCCTTGACCACATCCGGGTTCAGATCGTACTGGCCGTCAGCCGACTCGAAGGTCTGCTTCAGGAAGCGGCTGACGTAGTCCAGCGAGGTGTCCGGCTTGTTGGCGGGCAGGCCCTTGCCATGGCGGTAGATCAGCGCCGACAGGGTCGGCACCTTGGCGATCAGGCGCACGGCGGCCTGGCGGCGCTGCTCGGCGTCGGACAGGTCCAGCGCGTCGTGGTAGATGGCCGACAGCTGCGCGATCGCAGCAGCCAGGATGGCCATCGGGTGGGCGTCCTTGGCGAAGCTGCCGATCAGGGTGTTGATCGAGTCGTCGACATTGGCTTCGGCAGTCAGCTCATCGGTGAAGGCCTTCAGCTGCTCGGCGCTCGGGCGCTCGCCGTTGATCAGCAGGTAGGCCACTTCGACGTAGCTCGACTTTTCCGACAGCTGCTCGATCGGGTAGCCGCGATACAGCAGCACGCCCTTGTCGCCGTCGATGTAAGTGATGGCGGACTTGCAGCTGGCCGTCGCGGTGAAGCCGGAATCGTAGGTGAAGAACCCCGTTTCCTTGGTCAGCTTCGCGATGTCGACGCAGTCGTTGCCAAGGGTGGGTTTGATGACGGGCAGAACGACGGACTTATCGCCGGCGTTGAGCGTGACCTGATCAAGATCGGACACTGTGTGCGCTCCTTCATGGGAAGGCGCCTGCCCAAGCGCATTGGTCAGGCACGTGAATGACGTCCTCGGCCTGTGCCGGGGATCATGCCATTATCGCACAGCAGCATTTGCCCGGCGCTAGACAGAAGTCGTAGACGGCAGGCGGCCAGAACCCGGCCAGCAAGCGGCCCGGATCGGCAAAAGCGTTGTCACACGAACGCAGTGTTCTGTCCATCCAAACGCCCGTTGGGTAGGCGTTGGGGAAAAACAAACGGCCGCGCAGAGCGCGGCCGTCGGTTCGAAGCTGGATCGACAGATCAGCGCGCGTAGCGCTTCTGGAACTTGTCGATACGGCCCGAGGTGTCGATGACCTTGTGCTTGCCCGTGTAGAACGGGTGCGAAGCCGAGGAAATTTCAACCTTCACCAGCGGGTAGTCGTTGCCGTCTTCCCACTTGATGGTTTCCTTCGTCGCCATGGTCGAGCGGGTCAGGATCTTGAAATCGGAGGTGACGTCATGGAAGACGACGTCGCGGTAGTTCGGATGGATATCGGCCTTCATGGGCTCACACCGTAAATGGGCTGGTGGTCAAGAGCGGCATTATAAGCACCGGTTGCCGCCCGGGGCAACCGGTGCCGGTCAATCGGCTTCAGTCCGCGCCCAGGGCCTGGCGTACCAGGGCCTCGAAACGCTGCTGGTCGTAGGTCATCAGCAGATCGCAGTTGTCCGGCTGGCCGGTCTGGCGGTTCCAGTCGACGATGGTGGCGCCGCGGCTGAACGTGCCATTCAGCTCCACGTTCAGCGGACGCGACTCGACCCGCAGCTGCCCTTCCGGGTTCAGTGCCCAGGCCATGGCAACCGCGTCGGCGGTGTACCAGCGGCCACCCTTGCTGTCTTCGGACAGGCCACGGGTCTTGCGCGAGATCAGCTCGTAGAAGCGGGCACGATCGGAGTCGGCCTGCAGCCACTTCTCGGCTTCTTCCAGCGGCAGGCCGTGGGCGACGGTGGCCTCCCAGTCCGACACCAGCAGGTGCTTGAACGAGGTGAACACCACATGCGCCGCTTCCGGATCGAAGGCGATGTTGAATTCGGCCGCCGGGGTGATGTTGCCGTGGCAGGTGACCGCGCCGCCCATCACCACGATGCGCTTGATGCGCTGGGGCAGGGTCGGGTCCAGCTTCAGTGCCAGCGCGAGGTTGGTCAGCGGGCCAAGCATCACCAGCATCAGTTCGCCGGCATGCGCGTGCGACAGGCGCAGGATGGCCAGCGCAGCATGCTCGGCTTCGGCCTGGCGGCTCGGCGGCGGCAGGTCCACGTCGCCATAGCCATCACGGCCATGCACGTGGGCAGCGTCTACGGAAGGATGCAGCAGCGGATCCGGGCTGCCGGCAAACACCGGCACGTCGGTGCGGCCGACGATGTCGCAGAGCTTGAGGGCGTTGCGGACGGTGTACTGCAGGCCGACATTGCCGGCGGCGATGGTCAGGGCGACCACGTCATGCCGTTCATCGGCAAAGGCCATCAGCAGGGCCAGGGCGTCGTCCACACCGGGGTCGGTGTCGATCAACAGGGGGATCTTATGGGTCATCGTTGCCGTCTTCAGATCGGCAACGAAGTGTGGACCGGGATGATGACCGTTGCAAGTATGGGGGGCGGCAGGGCTGCGACCTGCACCCGCGGTAGTGCCGGCCGCTGGCCGACAACTTCAACAGCAACGCCGAAAACGGGTTTCCCGCGGATGGCAGGGAGAGCTCTCTGTAGAGTCGAGCCATGCTCGACTCCCGCGCGCAACGCGCACAGCAGCCGAGCGTGGGCTCGGCTCTACAGTGGATCCACGCCGTGCGTGGATGAGCGTCCCGGGGATGGGGTCAGAGCCCTTTGCTGTGCAAAGGGGCCTGACCCCGCCACTTACGCCGAGGCGTAGCGCACGGCGGTGCCGATCCAGCGCTGCACCACGCGATCGGCCAACGCGGGCTGCTGGGCCAGCAGCCGCTCGGCCAGGTCATGCACGCCGGGCAGCAGGCCGGCATCGCGGGCCAGGTCTGCAATGCGGAAACCGGCCAGGCCGGTCTGGCGGGTGCCCAGCAGTTCGCCGGGGCCGCGCAGTTCCAGATCCTTCTCGGCGATGACGAAACCATCGTTGGTTTCGCGCATGGTCTGCAGGCGCTCGCGCGCCATCTGCGAAAGCGGAGCCTGGTACAGCAGCACGCAGCGCGATACCGCCGAACCACGCCCCACGCGGCCGCGCAGCTGGTGCAGCTGGGCCAGGCCGAGGCGCTCGGCGTTCTCGATCACCATCAACGAAGCATTGGGTACGTCCACGCCCACTTCGATGACCGTGGTCGCGACCAGCAGGTCGATCTCGCCGGTCTTGAACGCCACCATCGTCGCCAGCTTTTCGGCGGCTTTCAGGCGTCCGTGCACCAGCCCCACGCGAACGCCGGGCAGCAGTGCCTGCAGCGATTCGTAGGTGGCCTGCGCCGGGGTGGCATCCAGTTCTTCGCTTTCCTCGATGAGCGTGCACACCCAGTACACCTGCCGCCCTTCCTCGCAGGCCAGCGCGATGCGCTCGATCAGTTCCGGGCGACGGTCATTGTTGAGGGCGACGGTCTGCACCGGCGTGCGTCCCGGTGGCAGTTCATCGATGGCCGACACATCCAGGTCCGCGTACTCGGACATCGCCAGCGTGCGCGGAATCGGCGTGGCGGTCATCACCAGCTGGTGCGGCACGCTGTTGCCGCCCGCGCCCTTGTCGCGCAGCGCCAAGCGCTGGTGCACGCCGAAGCGGTGCTGTTCGTCGACGATGGCCAAGGCCAGATCCTGGAACACCACCGCCTCCTGCATCAGCGCGTGGGTACCGACCACCACCTGCGCTTCGCCGCTGGCGACCTGCTCCATCACCTTGGCGCGCGCCTTGCCGGTGACCTTGCCGGCCAGCCAGGCGATACGCACACCGAGCGGCTCCAGCCAGCCGCGCAGGTTGTTGAGATGCTGTTCGGCCAGCAGTTCGGTGGGCGCTGCCAACGCAACCTGCTTGCCCTGCTCCACCGCCAGCATCGCCGCCAGTGCGGCCACCACGGTCTTGCCGGAACCGACGTCGCCCTGCACCAGCCGCAGCATCGGGCTGGGGCGCGCGAGGTCTTCACGGATCTGCTTGAACACGCGCGCCTGCGCGCCGGTGAGCGCGAACGGCAGCTGCTTCAGCAGCGCCTTGGCCAGCTTGCCAGGACCAGCCAGCGGCGGCGCATGGTGTGCCTGCAAGGCAATGCGCTGGCGACGCAGGCTGAGGTGGTGGGCCAGCAGTTCTTCCATCGCCAGGCGGCGCTGCGCCGGGTGGGTGCCGGCGGCCAGCGCGGCGAGGTCGGCATCCGGCGGTGGCCGGTGCACGGTCAGCAGCGCGCTGCGCAGCGACGGCAGGCCCAGGCCATCGAGCCAACCGCTGGGCAGCAGTTCCAGCGTGCTTTCCTCGGGCAGGCGATCCAGGGCCTGGCCGATCAGCTTGCGCATCGTCATCGGGCCCACGCCTTCGACGGTGGGATACACCGGGTCGAGGCGGTCGCCGAGTTCGGGATCATCGTTGCGGCCCAGCACCTGGTAGCTGGGATGGACGATTTCCAGGCCGAGGTGGCCGGGCTTGGGCGTGCCGAAGCAGCGCAGCCGGTTGCCGACCGCGAACTGGCCGACCTGCTGCTGGCGGAAATGGAAGAAGCGCAGCACCAGGGTGCCCTGCCCTTCGTCCTCCACCGCGACCTTCAGCATCGGTCGGTAGCGCATGCCGCGCTCGACCGCGACCACCCGCCCTTCCACCTGCGCCGGCACGCCGTTGCGCAGGTCTTCGATGCGGGTCAGCCGGGTCCGGTCTTCATAGCGCAGGGGCAGGTGAAGCCAGAGATCCTGCAGGGTGGCCAGGCCACGCGCCTGCAGTTTGGCGGCCACGGCCGGACCGACGCCGGCGAGCATCGCCAGGGATGCTTCGCCGGACGGTGACAGGACCGGGGTGACCGCCGCCTTGCGTGCCACGTGGTGGTCAGTCGATGACCATCACCGCGTCGACCTCGAAGCTGGCGCCCTTCGGCAGGCCGGACACTTCGATGGTGGAACGGGCCGGGTACGGGGCCTGGAAGTAGTCCTGCATGACCGCGTTGACCTTGGCGAACTCGCCCAGGTCGGTCAGGTACAGGCCCAGACGCACGACCTTGTCCAGCGAGCCGCCGGCGGCTTCGGCCACGGCCTTGAGGTTGTCGAAGGCGCGACGGGCCTGCGCTTCGACGTCGCCAGCGCCGACGATGTCGCCGGTGGCCGGGTCAAGCGGGATCTGGCCGGAGAAGTACACGGTGTTGCCGGCGCGCACGGCCTGCGAGTACGGGCCGATGGCGGCGGGGGCCTTTTCGGTGTTGATGATCTGGCGGGACATGGGTCGCTCCGGTGCTTTGGGGGAAAACAGAGCGGTGATTGTACCGGGTGGGCGCGGCATCGGCTGGGGGTCGGATCCGTTTCCCGGCGGGAAACGGATCCGACCCCGTATGTCGTGTGCGCGGAACGTCATCCACGCATGGCGTGGACCTACTGGCGGCGTACCGACTGCACGACCGACAGGCGGCGCAGGCGGCGCATCACTTCGGCCAGGTGGTTGCGGTCGCGCACCTGGATGTTGAACGCCAGCACGGCGGCGTTGAAATCGCGATCCAGGTAGTCCACGCGCTCGATGTTGGAGTGGCTCTGCGCGATGGCAGCGGCCAGCTGTGCCAGCACGCCGGTGCCGTTCTCCACTTCCACCACCAGCGAGGTGTCGTAGTCGCCGGAGACGGTGGTGTCCCAGCCGATCGGCACCCAGCGCTCGGGCGACTTGCGCAGCTCGGCCAGGTTCGGGCAGTCCATGCGGTGCACCACGATGCCCTTGCCGGCGGTGTGGTAGCCCATGATCTCGTCGCCGGGAATCGGCTGGCAGCAGCCGGCGAAGGTGACCACGCCACGCTCGCTGCCGTTGATCAGGATCTTTTCCTGCGAGTGGTGGCGCGAATGCGGGCCACCACGCAGTTCGGCGTAGGCCATCAGCGCCTGCGCGGCCTGGGTCGGCATCCAGTTGCCCAGTGCGACCTCGGCCAGCAGGGCTTCCAGGCGCGGGAAGCGGTGTTCGGCCAGGAACGCATCCAGGCGCCCCTTCGGCAGCCGCTCCAGCGACGAATCCATCGCTTCCAGCGCACGGTCGAGCATGCGGTGGCCCAGCTGCACGGCATCCTCGTGCTCCAGCTGCTTGAGCTGGTGGCGGATGGCGGTGCGCGCCTTGCTGGTAACCACGAATTCCAGCCACTGCGGTTTCGGCGTGGCCGAGCGTGCGGTGATGATCTCCACCGACTGGCCCGACACCAGCTTGGTGCGCAGTGGCACCAGTTTCTTGTCCACGCGCGAGGCCACCGCCATGTTGCCGACGTCGGTATGCACGGCGTAGGCGAAATCGAGCGCGGTGGAATTGCGCGGCAGGGCCAGGATCTTGCCCTTCGGGGTGAACAGGTAGACCTCGTCCGGGAACAGGTCGACCTTGACGTTGTCCAGGAACTCCAGCGAGGAACCGGCGGCACGCTGCGAGTCGATCAGCTCGACGATCCACGCGTGGGCACGGCTCTGTGCGCTGTTGGGCGAATCGCCGCCGAACTTGTAGGTCCAGTGCGCGGCCACGCCGCGTTCGGCGATCAGGTCCATTTCCTCGGTACGGATCTGCACTTCGATCGGCGAGCCATACGGCCCGAACAGCACCGTGTGCAGCGACTGGTAACCGTTGGCCTTGGGAATGGCGATGAAGTCGCGGAAACGGCCATCCAGCGGCTTGAAGGTGGCATGCACCGAACCCAGCGCGTGGTAGCAGCTGGGCACGCTGCGCACGACCAGGCGGAAGCCGAACACATCCATCACCTGGTCGAAGGATTTGTTCTCGTCGCGCATCTTGTTGTAGATGCTCCACGGGGTCTTGATGCGGCTGATCAGCCGATGCTCGATCCCCTCCTTGGCCAGGCGCTGCGACAGCTGCACTTCCACCTGCGCCATCGCCTCGCGACGCACCACCGGCTGGCTGCGGATGTGTTTCTCGATGATGGCGTGGCGCCACGGGTACAGCGCCTTGAAACCGAGGTTCTGCAGCTCGCTCTTGACCAGGCTCATGCCCAGGCGCTGGGCGATGGGCGCGTAGATCTCCAGCGTCTCGCGGGCGATGCGGCCGCGCGCTTCGCGGCTCTGCGCACCCAGCGTACGCATGTTGTGCAGGCGGTCGGCCAGCTTGATCATGATCACGCGCAGGTCGCGCGACATCGCCAGCAGCATCTTGCGGAAGCTCTCGGCGGCCGCCTCCTGGCGGTCGCGGAACTTCAGCTTGTCCAGCTTGGTGACGCCGTCGACCAGTTCGGCCACGGCTTCGCCGAACTCGGCGGCCAGCGCCTCGCGGGTCAGCGGCGTGTCTTCGATGGTGTCGTGCAGGATCGCGGCGATCAGCGCTTCCACGTCCAGGCCGAGCTCGGCCAGCACCTGGGCCACCGCCACCGGGTGGGTGATATAGGGCTCACCCGACTTGCGCGTCTGCCCAGCGTGCGCTGAGGCTCCGACTTCCCAGGCACGGCGCAACAGCGGCAGCTGTTCCGGCGGCAGGTAATGGGCGGCGCGTTCAAGCTGGAGGACGTAGTCGGGTACGGCGGCAGTGGGGGCTGCGGCGACCTTGGCAGTGGGGCCTGGGTTCATGCCCGCAGCCTATTCCAGCGCGACGTTTACGGCAAATCCTGAATGCGAAACAGCCCGCACGGGGCGGGCTGTTCGGTGTATCCAACGATTACGTTGATCGATGCGATCAATCGTCGTTCTTGGACATGTCTTCGTCAGCGACCACTTCGGCGGCAGCCCACTCCAGCGCTTCGCGCTCGGCGCGCTCACGCTCGGCCTTCTCGACTTCGTCGATCAGCGCGTTGTCGATCTTGCGGGCGGCGATTTCGCGCAGCGCCAGCACGGTCGGCTTGTCCTCGGTCTCGCTGTTGTCCAGCGTGGCCTGCACGCCGTTGGCGAGCTGGCGGGCACGCTTGGATGCCATCATGACCAGTTCGAAACGGTTGTTAACGACTTCCAGGCAATCTTCTACGGTGATGCGGGCCATACGGGCTCCCGGCGACCGGTCGGCCGCTCAGTCGAATGAGGGAAAGGGGACGGAGTGTACTGGCAGGAGCTGGACAAAATCAAGCCAACCCCTACCCGATTCTTTTGGAATCAGTCAGTTGCGCCCGGATCGGGAGTCAGCAGGGCCTGGATCAGGCCGGCGTGGCGGACCTTCTGGGCCTCCCGGCGCAGGCGGCTGGCGGTGAAGATGGCGCACAACTCGTCCACGGCGGTGTCGAACACCTCGTTGACGATGACGTAGTCGAACTCGTTGAAGTGCAGCATTTCATCGCGCGCCGCGCCCAGGCGCTGGGCGATGACCGCCTCGCTGTCCTGGCCGCGCTTGCGCATGCGATCCTGCAGGGCCTGCCTGGACGGCGGCAGGATGAACACGGTGACCGTGCCCGGCACCAGCTGGCGCACCTGCTGCGCGCCCTGCCAGTCGATTTCCAGCAGCACGTCCTGGCCGGCGGCCAGCTGCGGCTCCACCGACTGCCGGGCCGTGCCCTTCCAGTCGCCGTGCACCCACGCATGCTCGAAGAAGTCGCCGGCGGCGATCATTTCTTCGAACCTTTCCGCAGAGACGAAATGGTAGTGCTGGCCGTTCACTTCCCCCGGGCGCATCGCGCGCGAGGTGAAGGAGATCGACAGCGCGATCTGCGGGTCACGCGCCAGGGTGGCATTGACGATGCTGCTCTTGCCGGCGCCGGAGGGGGCGGCAACGATGTACAGCGTGCCGCGCGCAACGGCGTCCGACGGCTTCGACGGGGCGCTCATGCGCGGAACCCAACTGGTTGATTTCGCAAAATTTTTCCTCGGTGTTCCAGATCCGGCGCGGAGGATCGCGCCAGGACGGCGGGGGCTGCGCGGAACATCCTGGAACCAGGCCCGGCAGACGCTTCCCCGGGGGGCGGGCACGCAACTTTACCAGAGCGGCCCCGTTGCGCGCCCGCCCCGCCGGCGCCGGGCCTTGTGCCACATGGGCGTGCGGGGGCCTGTGCTATAACCGGGCCGTACCCAACGACAGCCCGGAGGCCCGTGCCTCCCCGCCATCCCAGGAGAACGGCATGCCATCGATGAGCCGCCGCCAGTTCCTGAAAGTGACCGGGACAACCCTGGTCGGCTCCAGCCTGGCATTGATGGGCTTCGCGCCCGGCGTCGCGCTCGCGGAGGTCAGGCAGTACAAGCTGACCCGCGCGACCGAGACCCGCAACACCTGTACCTACTGTTCGGTGGCCTGCGGCATCCTGATGTACAGCCTCGGCGACGGCGCCAAGAACGCCGAGCCGAGCATCTTCCATATCGAGGGTGACCCGGACCATCCGGTCAACCGCGGCACGCTGTGCCCGAAGGGCGCCGGCCTGGCCGACATCATCCACAGCAAGTCGCGCCTGCTCTACCCCGAGTACCGGGCACCGGGCTCCAACGAGTGGAAGCGGCTGAGCTGGGACGATGCGCTGGACCGCATCGCGCGGCTGATGAAGGAAGACCGCGATGCCAACTTCGTGCAGAAGAACGAAGCCGGGCAGACGGTCAACCGCTGGCTGACCACCGGCATGCTGGCGGCCTCGGCCACCAGCAATGAAACCGCGGTGCTGACCCACAAGGTCGTCCGCTCCCTTGGCATGCTGGCATTCGACAACCAGGCACGTGTCTGACACGGCCCGACGGTGGCAGGTCTTGCCCCGACGCTAGGCCGTGGTGCGATGACGAACCACTGGGTCGACATCAAGAATGCCGACCTGATCCTGATCATGGGTGGCAATGCCGCCGAGGCACACCCGTGCGGATTCAAATGGGTGACCGAGGCCAAGGCACACAACAAGGCCCGGCTGATCGTGGTCGATCCGCGCTTCAACCGCTCGGCCGCGGTGGCCGACGTGTACGCGCCGATCCGCACCGGTACCGATATCGTGTTCCTGGGCGGCCTGATCAACTACCTGCTGACCGAGGACCGCATCCAGCACGAGTACGTGCTGAACTACACCGACATGCCGTTCCTGGTGAAGGACGAATTCGCCTTCAAGGACGGCCTGTATTCGGGTTACAACGAAGAGAAGCGCAGCTACGACCGTTCCAGCTGGGACTACGCCTACGGTGACGACGGCTACGTACGCAGCGACCCGACGCTGAAGGACCCGCGCTGCGTCTACAACCTGCTGAAACAACACTACGCGCGCTACACCGTGGAGATGGTCGAGCGCATCTGCGGCACGCCGGCCGACAGCATCCGCCAGATCTGGGACATGATCGCGTCCACCGCCGGCAAGGACAAGGCGATGACCATCCTGTACGCGCTGGGATGGACGCAGCACTCGATCGGCGCACAGAACGTGCGTGCCGGTACCATGGTGCAGCTGCTGCTGGGCAACATCGGCGTGGCCGGTGGCGGCATGAACGCGCTGCGCGGGCATTCCAACATCCAGGGCCTGACCGACATCGGCCTGATGTCCGACCTGCTGCCCGGCTACCTGACGCTGCCGAGGCAGGACGAGCAGGACTACGACGCCTACATCGCCAAGCGCACGCAGAAGCCGCTGCGCGCCAACCAGATGTCGTTCTGGCAGAACTATCCGAAGTTCCACGTCAGCCTGATGAAATCGTGGTGGGGCGATGCCGCCACCGCCGACAACAACTGGTGCTTCGATTACCTGCCCAAGCTCGACAAGCCGTACGACATGCTGCAGGCGTACGAGCTGATGAACGAGGGCAAGATCCACGGCTACATCTGCCAGGGTTTCAACCCGCTGGCCTCGGCGCCTAACAAGGGCAAGCTGATCAGCGCGTTCTCCAAGCTGAAGTTCATGGTCAGCATGGACCCGCTGGAAACCGAGACCATCGCCTTCTGGCAGAACCACGGCGCGTTGAACGACGTCGACCCGAGCACGATCCAGACCGAAGTATTCCGCCTGCCCACCACGTCCTTCGCCGAGGAGAACGGCGCGGTGGTGAACTCCTCGCGCTGGCTGCAGTGGCACTGGAAGGGCGCCAATCCGCCGGGTGAAGCGCGCAGCGACATCGAGATCATGTCCGAGCTGTTCCATCGCATCAAGGCGATGTACGAGAAGGACGGCGGTGCGTGGTGGGAGCCGGTGCGCGACCTGGCCTGGAAGTATTCCAACCCGGAGCTGCCGACGCCGGAAGAGCTGGCGATGGAATACAACGGCAAGGCGCTGGCCGACGTGTTCGATCCCAAGGACCCGACCAGGCTGGTGCGCAAGGCCGGCGAGCAGCTGGCCGCATTCGGCGACCTGCGCGACGATGGCAGCACCTCCTCCGGCTGCTGGATCTACATCGGTGCCTGGGGCCCGACCGGCAACATGATGGCGCGGCGTGACAACAGCGACCCCACCGGCATCGGCAACACGCTGGGCTGGGCCTGGGCGTGGCCGGCCAATCGCCGCGTGATGTACAACCGCGCGTCGTGCGACGTGGCCGGCCAGCCGTTCGACCCGCGCCGCACGCTGCTGGCCTGGAACGGCAAGAACTGGGGCAGCGTGGACGTACCGGACTTCAAGGCCGACGAAGATCCCGCCGGCGGGATGGGCCCGTTCATCATGAACCCGGAAGGCATCGCCCGCTTCTTCGCCAAGGCCGGCATGGCCGAAGGGCCGTTCCCGGAGCACTACGAGCCATTCGACACGCCACTGCGCAGCAATCCGCTCAGCCCCGGCCAGGCACTGACGCTGAACAACCCGGCCGCCCGCGTATTCGCCAGCGATCGCGCACAGATCGGTTCGCCGGACGAGTTCCCGCATGTGGCCACCACCTACCGCCTGACCGAGCACTTCCACTTCTGGACCAAGCACGGCAAGTTGAACGCCATCATCCAGCCCGAGCAGTTCGTCGAGATCGGCGCGGCCTTGGCCGACGAGCTGGGCATCAGCAACGGCAGCCGCGTGCGGGTCAGTTCCAAGCGTGGCCACATCGAAGCGGTGGCGATGGTGACCAAGCGCATCAAGGCCCTGCAGATCGATGGCCGGACCGTGCACCAGGTGGGCGTGCCGATCCACTGGGGCTTCCTCGGTGCGGCCAAGCCCGGATACATCGCCAATACGCTGACCAACGCCATCGGTGACGGCAACTCGCAGACGCCCGAATCGAAGTGCATCCTGGTCAAGGTCGAGAAGGTGTAGGAGACACGCCATGTCACTGCAATCGCTGGACATCATCCGCCGCTCGGCCACCACCACGCCCTCGCCGGAAGCGCGCGGTGCGCACACCGGCCAGGTCGCCAAGCTGATCGATGTGAGCAAATGCATCGGCTGCAAGGCCTGCCAGGTCGCCTGCATGGAATGGAACGACCTGCGCGACGAGGTCGGCAGCTGCGTTGGCAGCTATGACAACCCGCCCGACCTGAGCGACCAGTCGTGGACGGTGATGAAGTTCCGCGAGTACGAGGACGAGAAGGGCAAGCTGGAGTGGCTGATCCGCAAGGAGGGCTGCATGCACTGCAGCGACCCGGGCTGCCTGAAGGCCTGCCCGTCGCCGGGCGCGATCATCCAGTACGCCAACGGCATCGTCGACTTCCAGGAAGAGAACTGCATCGGCTGCGGCTACTGCGTGACCGGTTGCCCGTTCGACGTGCCGCGCATTTCCAAGAAGGACCACAAGGCCTACAAGTGCACACTGTGTTCGGACCGGGTGGCGGTGGGCCAGGAACCGGCCTGCGTGAAGACCTGCCCGACCGGGGCGATCACCTTCGGCAGCAAGCAGGCGATGACCGAGCACGCGGCCGGCCGCGTGGATGACCTGAAATCGCGCGGCTACGGGAACGCCGGCCTGTACGACCCGCAGGGCGTGGGTGGCACCCACGTGATGTACGTGCTGCAGCATGTGGACAAGCCGGAGCTGTATGCCGACCTGCCCAAGGACCCGCGGATCAGCCCGATGGTGGAAGTCTGGAAGGGCGTGGCCAAGCCGCTGGGCGTGCTGGCGATCGCCGCCACCGCCTTCGCCGGCTTCCTGCATTACATCGGCATCGGCCGCAACACGGTCAATGACGAGGAAGAAGAGGAAGCCGAACACGAGGCGAAGAGGATCGAAGAGGAGCAGCGGCCATGAAGTACGCCCCGCACCCGCGGCAGATCATCCGCTACCGCGCGCCGACCCGCATCAATCACTGGATCGTGGCGATCTGCTTCGTGCTGACGGCGCTGTCCGGGCTGGCACTGTTCCATCCCGCGCTGTTTCCGCTGACCCAGCTGTTCGGTGGCGGCCCGTGGACGCGCATCCTGCATCCGTTCATCGGGCTGGCCATGGTGGTCGGCTTTGCGTTTCTGGCGTTCCGCATGTGGCGCGACAATCTGCCGACGGCCGACGATCGCGCATGGATGCGCGGCATGCGCGATGTGCTGCGCAACGAGGATGAGAAGCTGCCGCCGGTGGGCCGCTTCAATGCCGGCCAGAAGCTCCTGTTCTGGGCGATCATTGGTTGCCTGTCGGCACTGCTGCTGACCGGCTTCGTGATCTGGCGGCAATACTTCAGCCATCTCTTCCCGATCGGGCTGATCCGCTTCTCGGTGCTGGCCCATGCGTTGTTCGGTTGGGTGCTGGTGTGCGCGATCGTGGTGCACATCTATGCGGCGCTCTGGATCAAGGGCTCGGTGCGGGCGATGACCCAGGGCAAGGTGACCTATGGGTGGGCGTACAAGCATCACCGGCAATGGTTCCGGGACATCCTGCGCGGACGTCGGGAAGAGGGGTAACGGCAGGGCCTGCGGCCCTGCACCTGCAGAGGCGCATTCGACAGTTCCCCGGTGCTTTTGGTAGGTGTCGACCTTGGTCGACACGATGAACACGGCAACAACCGATGGGGTCAGATCCGTTTTCCTGTGGAAAACGGATCTGACCCCGACCATTTCAAATGGCCTACAGTGCGCTGGACGCCAGCGCTGACAACGGCGAGGATGGAGGCTGGTTCTTCTGGCTGGCCCTGCATGGCGCAACGCATCCTTGAACCCGGTGAGATCGAGACGCTCGCCTCGCGCGACGTGCCGCGCATCATCCTGCCTGATACCGGGTCGCTGTTCGCCACACGCGCGGCGCGCCTGCGCAGCCTGGCCGCGCACAGCGCCATCGGCGGTTACCTGCAGCTGCTGGCGGCATTGGCCGATGCACAGCAGGCGCTGCTGGAGGAATTGACACCCCAGCAACGCGAGGCGCTGCAGGACCACGCGCGCGCGCAGCAGTCCAGCGCGGCCGCCAGTGCCGGCATGCCGTTGCGGCCCGCCAACACACTTCATCTGGACGGGCGCTGGCGCGACTGGCTGCGCACGCTGTGCCGGCACTGCGCCGACGAAGCGGGGCTACCGGCGGAAACACGGCAGGAATTGCTGCGCGTCGCCGCCGCCGACGACACCTGGCTGGATGCGCAGGCCCACGCCGTGCTGGAACGCGCTGACGCGCCCCCGGTCGACGCGGTCGCTGCGCTGCTGGTGATGAATGCGTTGCAGGTGTATTGGGCAGTACTGGCGGCCAGCTTCCGCCCCAGCGACCTGAAGCCGCTGGCCGATGCGCCAGGGCTGTGCCCGCTGTGCGGCACCCTGCCGGTGACCAGCATGGTGCAGGCCCGCCCGCCCTATGCCTCCTACCGCTACCTGTCGTGCTCGTTGTGCGCCTGCCAGTGGCACTACGTGCGCGTGCAGTGCAGCCAGTGTGGCGCCGCTGGCAAGGACATCGCCTATCGCGCCCTGGCTGATGCCGACGGCGATACCGGCCAGGCGGTGCGCGAGAGCGCGGTACGTGCAGAAACCTGCGACCACTGCCACAGCTACCGCAAGATCCTGTATCTGGAAAAAGATCCGTCGCTGGAACCGGTGGCTGATGACCTTGGCACGCTGGCGCTGGACCTGCTGCTGGGCGAGGAAGGCTATGCACGCGCCAGCCAGAATCCGCTGCTGTGGCAATCCGACGGCGAGTGAGGCGATGACAGCCACGCCCCCCACCCCGGCATCGGCTTCCGCGCTGCCCTCGCTGGACCGGTTGCTGCGCCTGCCTGCCTTGGCAACACTGATCGAGGGCCACGGCCGCAGCCGCATCACCCAGTTGCTGCGCGTACATCTGCAGGCGCTGCGTGAGCGCATCAGTGCCACGCAGCTCTCGGCCGAGCAGTTGCATCAGGCCATTGAAGGCCCGGCACTGGTCGCGGCGCTCGATGCCGCACTCATCGCCGATGCACGGCTGAACCTGCAGCCGATGTTCAACCTGACCGGAACCGTGCTGCATACCAACCTGGGTCGCGCCCTGCTGCCCGAGTCCGCGGTGCAGGCCGTCACCCGCGCGATGGCCGCACCGGTTGACCTGGAATTCGACATCACCCGCGGCCGCCGCGGCGACCGCGATGCACGGGTGCAGGCGCTGGTCTGCGAGCTGACCGGCGCCGAAGCCGCCACCGTGGTCAACAACAATGCGGCGGCGGTCCTGCTGCTGCTCAACAGCCTGGCCAACCGCCGCGAGGTGGTGGTGTCGCGCGGCGAACTGGTGGAAATCGGCGGTGCCTTCCGCATTCCCGATGTGATGCGCAGTGCCGGCGCGCGGCTGCTGGAAGTGGGCACCACCAACCGCACCCACCCGGCCGACTTCGCCCATGCCATCGGCGCGCGCACCGCACTGCTGATGGAGGTGCACGCCAGCAACTACGCGATCACCGGCTTCACCGCCAAGGTCGACACCGCGGCGATGGCAGCGATCGCGCACGACCATGGCCTGCCGTTGGTGGTGGACCTGGGCAGCGGCAGCCTGTGCGACCTGGCGGCCTTCGGCCTGCCACACGAGCCGACCGTGCAGGAAACACTGGCGGCCGGTGCCGACCTGGTCTCGTTCAGTGGCGACAAGCTGCTGGGTGGGCCGCAGGCCGGCATCATCGCCGGCCGCGCCGACCTGATCGCGCGGATCAACCGCAACCCGCTCAAGCGTGCGCTGCGCATGGACAAGATGGGCCTGGCCGCGCTGGAGGCGGTACTGGCGCTGTACCGCGAGCCGGAGCTGCTGGCGCAACGGCTGCCGACACTGCGTACGCTCTCGCGCACGCAGCAGGACATGGATGCGCAGGCCCAGCGCCTGCTGCCGCCGCTGCGCTCGGCGCTGCCGACCGGCTACATGCTTGAACAGGCACGGATGCACAGCCAGATCGGCAGTGGTGCGCAGCCACAGGCGCAGCTCGGCAGTGCCGGCCTGCGCATCACCACTGCGCAACGTGGCGGCCTGGACCGCCTGGCCAAGCGCCTGCGCCAGCTGCCGCGACCGGTGCTGGGCCGCATCGGCGAGGACGCATTGTGGCTGGACCTGCGTTGCCTGGAACCGGCCGACGAAGCGGACTTCCTCGCCCAATGGAGCATGCTGCAACCATGATCGTCGGCACCGCCGGGCATATCGACCATGGCAAGACGCGCCTGGTGCGGGCACTGACCGGCATAGAAACCGATCGCCTGCAGGAAGAACGCACGCGCGGCATCTCCATTGAACTGGGCTATGCCTATGTCCCGGTGGAAAGCGCGAACGGCACGGGCCCCGCCGCGATGCTGGGTTTCGTCGATGTGCCGGGTCATGAGCGCTTCGTCCACACGATGGTGGCCGGCGCCACCGGTATCGATGTCGCCCTGCTGGTCGTCGCCGCCGACGACGGCGTGATGCCGCAGACCCGCGAGCATCTGGCGATCCTGCAGCTGCTGGGCGTGGATCGCGGCGCGGTGGCGCTGACCAAGATCGACCGCGTGGACGCCGCGCGCATCGCCCGGGTCGAGATCGAGATTGCCGCTTTGCTGGCCGGAACGCCGCTGCAGGGTTCCCCCGTGTTCGCCTGCAACAGCACGTCCCCCGATGACGCAGGCATCAACGCCTTGCGCGCCCACCTGCACGCATGGGCCGCCGGCGAGGCCGACGCGCGCCAGGCCGCGCTGCGCAGCGAGCTGTTCCGCATGCCGGTGGACCGCGTGTTCTCGCTGGCCGGCCACGGCACATTGGTGACCGGCGCGGTACATGGCGGCGGCGTCACGGTGGGCGAGCACCTGCAACTGATGCCCGCCGCCACCGATGTGCGCATACGCAGCATCCACGCGCAGAACCAGGCCAGTGACCACGCCATGGCCGGACAGCGCTGCGCGTTGAACCTGGCCGCCATCGCCCGCGACGAGATTCATCGTGGCGACTGGATTGCCGACCCGCGCGCGCTGCTGGCCACCACCCGCGTCGATGTGCGCCTGCGCCTGTCCGCACGGGCAGCACCACTGCGTGACTGGGCACCCCTGCACATCCACTGGGGCACGATGCACCGGCAGGCCCATGTGGTGCTGCTGGAGGACCGTGACCAAGGTGATGGGCAGTTGGTGCAGCTGGTGTTCGATGCACCGGTCTGTGCGATGTGTGGTGAACGCTTCATCGCCCGCGATTCCGCCGCGACCCACACGCTGGGCGGTGGCGTCGTGCTCGACCCGGACCCGCCACAGCGGCGCCGGCGCAGCCCGGCACGGCTCGCCTGGCTGGGCGCACTGGAGCAGCTGGCCACAGGTGCGGGAATCGGCCCGCTGTTGCAGCAGGCGCCCTTCGGCATTGCCATGGCCGCGCTGCAACGCTACTGCCGGCGCGCGGCCGACCGGATCGATCTTCCTGCAGACGCACAGCGCATCATCACCCGCGAGGACACGGTGGTCATCCTTGCCTCGCACTGGCAGGTGCTGCACGAGCAGGTGATCACATCGCTGCGTAGCTGGCATGAGCGACGCCCGGACGAACCCGGTGTCGACAGCGGGCGCCTGCAACGCAGCACCCTGCCCGCGCTTGCGACGGGGCTCTGGAATGCGCTGCTGCAGGACCTGCTGGACGACGGCAGCGTGCAACGCGTGGGCGCCTGGTGGCGCCTGCCCGGCCATGACCATGCGCCACCGGAACGCGAGCGCCTGCTGCTGGGACGCGTGCTGCCGCAACTGCACGCCGGTGGCTTCGATCCGCCGTGGGTGCGTACTCTGGCCGCCGACTTCGGACTGACCGAAGACGATGTCCGCGCCGTCCTGCGCCGCGCCGCCGCACGTGGCGAACTGTTCCAGGTGGTGCCGGACCTGTTCTATGCACCCGCGCGCATTGCGGAACTCGCCGCGATGGTCGCGCAGCTGTCACAGGCCAGCGGCGCGGTGGATGCGGCGGCCTTCCGCGATGCCATCGGCCTGGGCCGCAAACGCAGCATCCAGATCTTGGAGTTCTTCAATCGCGTTGGCTACACTCGACGCGTCGGTGACCAGCATCGGCCGCGCGGCGACCTGCAGTGGAACGCAGCCCGCGACTGAGCCCACCGGTACCGCCGTACTTTCGGAAGGCATGCGCATCCGGGCATGCGGCTGGGCTTCAAACCCAGTAGGGGGCGTCGATCGTTCCCTGGTAGGTTCGACTCCTGCTGCCTTCCGCCATTCGTGTTTCCGCAGGAGATGTCGGCATGGCCACGCACGCGCAGTCACCCGCCCCATCCACGGCCGATGCCACGCGACGACTGACCTCTCTCGCGCATGGCGGCGGCTGCGGCTGCAAGATCGCGCCGGGCGTGCTGAGCGAACTGCTGCGCGGCGTTCCAGCACTTCCCGCACCGGCCGAACTGCTGGTTGGCCGCGAGACCAGCGACGACGCCGCGGTGTACCGCCTCGATGACCGGCAGGCAATCGTGGCCACCACCGATTTCTTCATGCCCATTGTCGACGACCCGTTCGACTTCGGCCGCGTTGCCGCCACCAACGCGCTGTCGGACCTGTACGCGATGGGCGCGCGGCCGCTGTTCGCGCTGGCCATCGTCGGCATGCCGATCAACACCCTGCCGCAGGACACCATCCGCGGCATCCTGCAGGGTGGCGAACGCGCCTGCGCCGATGCCGGCATCGTGGTGGCCGGCGGTCACAGCATTGACTCGGTGGAACCGATCTACGGCCTGGCCGCGATCGGCGTGCTCGACCCGCAACGGCTCAAGCGCAATGCCGATGCCCGCGCCGGCGATGTGCTGGTGCTGGGCAAGCCGTTGGGCGTGGGCGTGTACTCGTCGGCGCTGAAGAAAGAAGTGCTGGATGCAGAGGGCTACCGGCAGATGATCGCGTCGACCACCCGCCTGAACAGCGTGGGCGTGCCGCTGGCCGCGCTGGACGGCGTGCACGCGATGACCGACGTCACCGGCTTCGGCCTGCTCGGCCACCTGCTGGAAGTGTGCCGCGCCAGCGGCGTCGCTGCCGAAGTGGACAGTGCACAGGTGCCGCTGCTGCCGCAGGCGCTGGAGCTGCTGCAGCGCGGCTGCGTGACCGGCGCCTCCGCCCGCAACTGGGCCTCGTACGGCGCCGAAGTGCGCTTCGCCGAGCGCTTGGCCGGCCACTGGCAGCCACTGCTGACCGATCCGCAGACGAGTGGCGGGCTGTTGGTGTCCTGCACCCCGGAGGCAGTGAATGCGGTGCTGGCCTGCTTCCACGACGCAGGGTTCGGCCAAGCCGCCGTGGTCGGGCGATTGGGTGAAGGAGCGCCGGGCGTCAGCGTGCGCTGATGCGCTGGAACGACAAGGGCGCCCGAAGGCGCCCCTGCTGTATCGCTGGATGCAACATCATTCGATGTTCTGCACCTGCTCGCGGATCTGGTCGATCAGCACCTTCAGCTCCACCGCGGCATTGGACGTGCGGCTGTCCACCGACTTCGAGCCCAGCGTATTGGCTTCGCGGTTGAACTCCTGCAGCAGGAAGTCCAGGCGGCGGCCGACCGGCTCGCACTGCTTGAGCACGCGGCGGATCTCGACGATATGGCTGCCGAGCCGGTCCAGCTCTTCATCCACGTCCAGCTTCTGCAGCCACAGGACCAGCTCCTGCTCCGCACGGCCCGGGTCGACCGGGTGCGGCAGGTCAGCCAGACGGGCGGCCAGCTTGGCGCGCTGGCCGTCGCGAATGGCCGGAATCAAGGTGCGCACTTCGGTGGCGATGCGTTCGATGCCGTCCACGCGTTCGCTGATGGCCGCAGCCAGCTTGCCGCCTTCGCGCTCACGCGCTTCGACGAAGCCGTCCAGCACCTGGTCCAGCAGGGCCAGCGCCTCGACCTGCAGGGCGGCGGCATCCGTGGCCTCGCCGCGGGTCACGCCCGGCAGCTGCAGCAGATCGGTGAAGCTGACCTGCAGGTTCGGGAAATCGGAGGTCAGGCGGTGGGCCAGGCGGCCCAGCTGGCCCAGCAGGGCCTCGTCCACCTGCAGGTTGGCAGCCGCCTCCGGCGCGCGCAGGCGCATCACCAGATCCAGCTTGCCGCGGCTCAGGCGCGCGGCGATACGCTCGCGCAGCTGCGGTTCGAGCGCCCGCAGTTCCTCGGGCAGACGGGTGCCGACCTCCAGGAAGCGGTGGTTGACCGAGCGCAGCTCGCAGCCCAGCGTGCCCCACGGGGTGACCCGCTCGCCGCCGGCATAGGCGGTCATGCTTCGAATCATGGAATGTGTCCGGTGCGTGCAAAGGGGGAATGGTAACCTAGCGCCCTCACCAGAGCCCCCTTGCCCGCCCCGTGAAGGCCGCGGGCGTGGCGGCGTACTCCCTCGCCATTACGGAACCCGTACCATGTCCGACTCCCGCCCCAGCGGCCGCCAGCCCGACCAGCTCCGCCCGGTCGTCATCCAACGCGGCTTCACCCGCCACGCCGAAGGTTCGGTGCTGGTGTGCTTCGGCGAAACCCGCGTGCTGTGCACCGCCAGCGTCGAGAACCGCGTGCCGGGCTTCCTGCGCGGCAAGGGCGAAGGCTGGGTCACCGCCGAGTACGGCATGCTGCCGCGCGCCACCCATACCCGCAGCGACCGCGAAGCGGCCCGTGGCAAGCAGGGCGGTCGCACGCTGGAGATCCAGCGCCTGATCGGCCGCAGCCTGCGTGCCTGCGTGGACCGCAATGCGCTGGGCGAACGCACCATCACCCTCGACTGCGACGTGCTGCAGGCCGACGGTGGCACCCGCACCGCCGCCATCACCGGCGCCTATGTGGCCCTGGTCGATGCGGTGAACGTGCTGATGAAGCGTGGCGACATCAAGCGCAACCCGGTCCTGGGCGCAGTTGCAGCAGTGTCGGTGGGCGTGTACCGCGGCACCCCGGTGCTGGACCTGGACTACGCCGAAGACAGCGACTGCGACACTGACATGAACGTGGTGATGAACGACGGTGGCGGCTTCATCGAGCTGCAGGGCACCGCCGAAGGCCACGCCTTCCGTCGCGATGAACTGGACGCGCTGCTGGGCCTGGCCGAGAAGGGCGTGGCCGAGCTGCTGGCCGCGCAGCAGGCGGCGCTGTCGGCATGAACCGGCGCATCGCCCTGACCACCCTGGTGGTTGCCGACTATGACGAAGCCATTGCCTGGTACACCGACAAGCTCGGCTTCGCATTGCTCGAAGACATCGACCAGGGGCACAAGCGCTGGGTGGTGGTCGGCCCGACCGACGGCAGCGCCGCCGCCCTGCTGCTGGCCCGTGCCAGCGACGAGGAACAGCGCAGCCGCATCGGCAACCAGACCGGTGGCCGCGTTGCCTTCTTCCTCAACACCGACGACTTCCACCGCGACCACGCGGCGATGCTGGCCGCCGGCGTCGAGTTCCTGGAAGCACCGCGCGAAGAACCCTATGCAACGGTCGCGGTATTCCGCGACCTGTATGGCAACACCTGGGACCTGTTGGAGCCCCGTCAATGAAGAAACTGGTATTGGCCAGCCACAATGCCGGCAAGCTGGTGGAGATGCAGGAGATCCTCGCCGACCTGCCGCTGCAGATCACCTCGGCCGCCGAGCTGGGCCTGGGCGACGTGGAAGAGACCGGCCTGACCTTCGTCGAGAACGCGCTGCTGAAGGCACGCGCCGCCTGCGAAGCGACCGGCCTGCCGGCGCTGGCCGATGATTCCGGCCTGATCGTCGATGCCCTGGGTGGTGCACCGGGCCTGTACAGCGCGCGCTATGCCGGCCACCCGACCAACGCCGCTGCCAACAACGCCAAGCTGCTGGACGCGATGGCCGGTGTTCCCGATGGCCAGCGCAGTGCCCGCTTCTATGCGGTGATCGTGCTGCTGCGCCACGCCACCGACCCGCAGCCGCTGATCTGCGAAGGCCGCTGGGAAGGGCAGATCATCCGTGAGCTGCGTGGCACGAATGGTTTCGGCTACAACCCGGTGTTCCTGGACACCACCCACGGCCTGACCGCCGCGGAAATGGAGCCGGCGCTGAAGAACGCCATCAGCCACCGTGCCATTGCCCTGCAGCAGCTCAAGCAACAGCTGGCGACGCTGTACTGACGCCCGACCTGATCGAACCAGGGAAGCCGGCCAACGGCCGGCACTACCGATGAAGCCCATGCCGCACGCCCACGACCACTGCAACCACCTGCCCGGCGAAGCCTGCTCCGCTGACCACGACAGCGCACCGCGGCTGGTGCCGCCACCGCTGTCGCTGTACGTGCACCTGCCGTGGTGCGTGCGCAAATGCCCGTACTGCGATTTCAATTCGCACCAGGCCAAGGGCGAGTTGCCGTTCGAGGCCTACATCGATGCACTGCTGCGCGACCTGGACCAGGACCTGCCGCTGGTCTGGGGCCGGGTGGTGCACAGCGTGTTCTTCGGTGGCGGCACGCCCAGCCTGTTCCCGCCGGAAGCGATCGACCGCTTCCTGCAGCAGGCCAGCGCGCGCCTGCGCTTTGCCCCCAACGCCGAAATCACCTTGGAAACCAACCCGGGCACCGCCGAGCATGGCCGTTTCGACCGCTACCGCGCGGCCGGCGTGAACCGCCTCAGCTTCGGCATCCAGAGTTTCGACGACGCCATGCTCAAGCGCCTGGGCCGCATCCACGACAGTGGCGAAGCCGAGCGCGCGGTGAAGATGGCGCAGGACGCGGGCTACGACAATTTCAACATCGACCTGATGTATGCGCTGCCGGAACAGACCCTGGCCGGCGCCGAGGCCGACCTGGAGCGTGCATTTGCACTGCAACCGGCGCACATCTCGCACTACCAGCTGACCCTGGAACCGAACACGGTGTTCTTCGCGCGGCCGCCGCAGGGCATTCCCGATGAAGACAACGCCTGGGACATGCAGGAACACTGCCAGGCATTGCTGGCACAGGCTGGTTTCGGCCAGTACGAGGTCAGCGCCTATGCGCGCCCCGGCCGGCAAAGCGCGCACAACCTGAACTACTGGCGTTTCGGCGATTACCTGGGCATCGGTGCCGGTGCGCACGGCAAGATCAGCTCGGGCGCCGAAGAACACGTGCTGCGCCGCTGGAAGCTGAAGCATCCGCAGGCCTACCTGGACAGCGCTGGCACGCCGGCCTCTTTCGGGGGTGACGATGTGATCGCAGCCGAGCGCCTGCCGTTCGAGTACATGCTCAACCTGCTGCGCCTGCACGAAGGGTTCGGCCTTCGCGATTTCGAGTCGCGCACCGGGCTGCCGCGCGGCGTGCTGGACGCTCCGTTGGCCGAGGCCGTCCAGCGCGGCTGGCTGGAGGTGGCGGAGGGTCATGTGCAACCGACCGAGCTGGGCCGCCGGTTCACCAACGATGTGGTGAGCCTGTTCCTGGAGGAATAAGCCTTCCGCCATACCGGGTAGTGCCGGCCGCTGGCCGGCACTCTGGTAAAGACAGCGCTGCCGGCCAGCGGCAGGCACTACCGTTCATCCGTCGGCCCTGCCCGATGAACGTGAGACACGTTCAGCCTAAAGTAGCGCCGACTGCGGCCGACACGGTAGATTCACAGGATCGATCCGCGGGAATCCGGGTACCGCTCGCCGATGTCAGCTGTCTTTTCCATCACCTCTGCCGACAAAGCACGCCTGGCCGCCAGCGACCTGCCATCGCGGGTGCGTGAACTGCTGGGTGCGTTGATCGGCCTGTGCCGGCAAACGCTGGCCGCGCCCCTGATCCTGACCGTCGAAGCGCTGGAGCAGACGCTGCTGCACGACGCCGACCGTGCACGCAATCCGATGCAGCAGGCGGACCTGATGGCCCAGCGTGGCCAGCTGCACGCCTTCGCCGGCCATTTCGCCGACCGCATGCTCGATGCCGTGGCCGAAGCGCTGGCGGGCCTGCGCGAGCCGTCCACCGTCGCTGCGGCCCCTGCTTCGCCGCCGCCGCTACCGGGCGCGCTCGGCCTGTCGCTGGTCGATGAGCACGAGGTGGATCGCGACCTGCTGCTGACCGAAATGATCCGGCGCGAGACCCTGCGTTCAACCAATACGTTGAACCTGCTGGGACAGCGCCTGGGCGTGCTCGCGGCGGCGCCGGCGTTCGAGGCCGACACCCTGCCACTGGCACCGCAGGCCCTGTGCGCGATGGTGCGCCGGATCGCCGAACAGGACGCCCTTGGCGTGGAGGTGCAGCTTGCGCTGTACCGCAGCTTCGAACGGCAGGTGCTGGAACGCCTGGGCGATGTGCTGGACCGCGCCAATGCGCTGCTGGCCCAGCATGGCGTGCTGCCGGGCCTGGTCTACACCCCGTACCTGGCACGCTCGTCGAGCACCCGGCGGATCATCACCCAGTCGGTGGGCGGCGGCCGCACAACCCAGCCTGCCAAGCGTTCCGCCGCGCCGTTGACCGGCTGGAACGGCTCCGCTCCGGCCGGTTCCTGGTCGAACCTGGTGCAGGACGCATTCAACGACGCGGGTACGCCGGGCGCAGCCACCGCTGGCGTGACCACGTCCACCGGCAGTGCGCTGCATGAATTGCTGCAGCAGGCCCGCCATGCCACTGCCCCTCCTGCGGACACCGCTGCCGTGCCCAGTGCGGCCGTCGATGCGGTCCTCGCGCGACTGCAGGCCCAGTCCAGCGCGGCCACCGGCGTCGCCGACCTGCAGGCTGCGGTGGTCGCCCAGCTGCGCAGCGAGCACGGCGCGCAGGCCCAGCTGGGCAGCCACGACCGCGACAACCTCGACCTGCTGCGCCTGCTGATGCAGCAGGTGCAGCAACAGCAGCGCCCCGACCCGGTGCCGGCCGCCCTGCTGGCGCGCCTGCAGGTACCACTGGCGCGTGCGGCGATGGCCGACCCCGGCTTCTTCGTGCGCGATGAACACCCTGCACGCGAACTGCTCAACCAGATTGCCGAAGTCGGCGCCAACTGGCTGGGCGACGATGATGTGGATCCCCAGCTGCTGCAGCGCATGGCGCAGAGCGTGCAGGGTCTGCTCGGCCAGGATGCACGCTCGCCCGAGGCCTTCGCCACCGCCAACGAGGACGTGCAGCAGCATCAGCGCGCGGCGGCCCATCGTGCTGAACTGGCCGAGCGCCGCCACGTCGAGGCCGCGCGTGGCAAGGAACGGCTGGAACTGGCGCGTCGCCAGGCCAATGCGCAGATCGACCAGTGCTGCGACACACAGGCGCCGCCGCGCTTCGTGCAGACCCTGCTGCGCCAGGCCTGGGCCGATGCACTCACCCTCACCCGCCTGCGCCATGGCGAAGATTCGCCGCAGTGGCAGGAACGCCTGCTACAGACCGAGCGCATCGCCGCGGTGACCGCGCAGGCCGTCGATGCCAACGGTGGCACCGATGCAGTGCTGGCCAACGAGGTGGAATCGGCGCTCGTGCAGGTCGGCTATCACGCCGAGGAAGCCGCCGCCGTTGCGCGCCGCCTGGCCACGCCAGGAGGCGAGGATGAAAGCACCTCGCGCACCGAGCTCAGTGCGCGCCTGAAGGCACGTGCACGACTGGGCGAACATGCTGCCAGCGGCAGCGCCGACGCCCCGCGCACGCCGCGCAGCAGCGCCGAAGAGGCGGCCTACCAGCAGCTCGTGACCCTGCCCTTTGGCAGCTGGTTCGACATCGACAACGGTGACGGCACCCTGCGCCGCCAGCGCCTGTCCTGGTACAGCCTGCTGACCGGCCACGCCCTGTTCGTCAATCCGCGCGGGCAGAAGATCGCCGATACCGACCTTGATACGCTGGCCCGGCAGCTCAGCGCCGGACGCGCGCAGCTGGTCACCGAAGACAAAGGGCGGCTGGTCGATCGCGCATGGCAGGCCAGCCTCGGTGCGCTGCGTGCGCTGGCCGGCGGCCGTTACAGGGAGGCGTCCGTTTGAACGTGCAACCGCCGCAGGACACCCGCCGCGCGCCGCGTCGCCAGGTCTCGGACCTGGTACCGGTCACCGACCAGATGCGCGAATGCGTGGTGGGCCGGCTCGGCAATGTCTCCGAGACTGGCATGTTGATGCTGGCCAGCACCCCGCTGCGCGAGGACGCGCTGTACCAGTTCCGCTTCCCGTTGCCGATCGGTGACGGCCGCCACGAGGCCATTGACGTGGGCGTGCACCTGCTGTGGAGCGAGCCGGCGCATGTGCCCGGCCAGAGCTGGACCGGCTTCCGCTTCCTCACCCTGTCACGCGAACATCGGCAGCTGCTGCGCCAGTGGATAGGCGAAGACAGCGACGAGGCACCGGTTTCGACGGCCTGAGTGCCGGTTCCAGCACAGCGGTTTTTCCCGGTATGCGGCAGAATCTAGGGCCGTTTTCCGTGTCGAGCCACCGCAATGATCCAGCAAGACCCCGGCGCCCTGTACCCCGACCACCTGGCCGTGCTGTGCCGACGTGCCGAACAGGCGTTGGCCCGCGGCGGCTTCGACCATCTGGTCGTGCCCAGCGGCACCCTGCACTACCAGGTGTTCGACGATCGCGACTACCCGTACGCGGTCAATCCGCAGTTCAAGGCCTGGCTGCCGCTGACCCGGGTGCCCAACAGCTGGATCGTGTTCACCCCGGGCAAGCGCCCGGCGGTGATTTTCCACCAGCCCTTCGATTACTGGCACGTGGTACCGGACGCACCGAGTGGCTGGTGGGTGGAGCACTTCGACATCCACATCATCCGCAAGCCCGAAGAGGCGCTGGCCCTGCTGCCGGCCGACCCGTCGCGCTGCGCGATCCTCGGCGAGCCGCAGAGCGCGCTGGGCAGCTACGTGCCGAACAACCCGGCACCGGTGGTGAACTACCTGGAATGGTACCGCGGCAGCAAGACGCCGTATGAGATCGCGCTGATGCGCCAGGCGCAGGTGCCGGGCGTGCGCGGCCACCGCGCCGCCGAAGCCGCGTTCCGCAACGGCGCCGACGAATTCAGCATCCACATGGCGTACTGCCAGGCAGTGGGCCAGGATGCCAACGAGCTGCCCTACGGCAACATCGTGGCGCTCAATGAACATGCCGCCGTGCTGCATTACACCGAGCTGGGCCGCAAGGCGCCGCAGCCGCTGCGCAGCTTCCTGATCGATGCAGGCGCCAGCGCGCACGGCTACGCCAGCGACATCACCCGTACCTACGCCGCGCAGGGCCACGACGAATTCGCTGCGATGATTGCTGCCGTCGACGCCGCCCAGCAGCAGATGTGCGCAGCGGTGCGCCCGGGCTTCGACTACAGGCAGCTGCACGTGGACGCACATCTTTCGCTGATGGGCGTGCTGAAGGACTTCGGCGTGATCAAGGTCTCGCCGCAGACCGCGCTGGAGACCGGCGTCAGCGCCGCGTTCTTCCCGCATGGCATCGGCCACCTGATCGGCCTGCAGGTCCACGACGTGGCCGGTTTCGCGGCCAGCGACGAGGGCGGCCGCATCGAGCGCCCGGCGGGCCACCCGTACCTGCGCCTGACCCGCGTACTGGAACCGGGCATGGTGGTGACCATTGAACCGGGCCTGTACTTCATCGACATGCTGTTGAACGAAGTGAAGGATGCCGGCCATGGTGATGCGATCAACTGGGACCGCGTGGATTTCTTCCGTCCGTATGGTGGCATCCGCATTGAAGACGAAGTGCTGTGCACCGAGGGCGAGGCGGACAACCTGACGCGGCCGGCGTTTGCGGCGGCGAACGGCTGAGCCCCTCGTGGTTGGGCGCTGATATCAAAGGCCGCGCTTGGCCGGGCGGGGTGGGTTTGCAGGACACGCCGTAAACCCATCCATGGGGGCTCGATGGCGCCATCCATGGCGCCAACGGTCCTGCAAACCCACCCCGCCCGTCCTTTGACAGTTTCCTGCTGCGTCCAACCACGGAAAAAGAAGAAAGAAAAGCAGAAGCGGGTCGCTCGCTGCGCTCGCTCCGTGTCGACCAAGGTCGACACCTACCAACAGCCGCGCGTGCCAATAACCGCGGTTGCCAACAGCCGCGTGAACCTGTCGAAGGCGGGGTACTGTGGGTTTGCGGGGTGTGAGCGGCATGGATGCCGCGACCAAGCCCCCATGGATGGGTTCACGGCGTCCCCGCACACCCACAGTGCCCCGCCATCCCACGGAATGCGCGCTGTTGCTGTTGCTGTTGCTGTTGCTGTTGCTGTTGCTCTTGCTGTTGCTCTTGCTGTTGCCTCTGCGGGTGCAGGGCTGCAAGCCCTGCAGAACACCCCTTACCCCGCCATCACCGCTTCAATCTCGTCGGCGCTGCGCGCCAGACCTTCGGTCAGCACGCGATGACCGTCGTCGGTGATCAGCACATCATCCTCGGTACGGATGCCGATGCCGCGCCAGCGCGGTTCCACCGTCGTATCGTCCACGCCGATGTACAGCCCCGGCTCGATGGTGAATGCCATGCCCGGCTCCAGCAGCCGCGAATCGCCCGCCAGGCGGTAATCGCCCACATCGTGCACGTCCAGCCCGATCCAGTGCCCGGTCTTGTGCCGGTAGAAACGCTGGTACAGGCCTTCGGACAGGTTCTTTTCCAGCGTCCCCTTCAGCAGGCCCAGCCGCAGCAGGCCCTCGGTCAGGGTCTGCACCGCGGCCAGGTGACCGGCCTCGTACGGCACGCCCGGCCTGGCCTGGGCCAGCGCTGCGGCCTGCGCATCGCCGACCAGGTCGTGCAGTGCACGCTGCTCGGCGCTGAAGCGGCCATTCACCGGGAACGTGCGGGTGATGTCGCTGGCGTAGCCACGGTACTCGGCACCGGCGTCGATCAGCACCAGCTCGCCGTCGCGCGAACGCGCGTTGTTGTCCCGGTAATGCAGGATGCAACCGTTGCGGCCCGCACCGACGATGCTGCAATACGCCGGCACCGCATCGCTGGCGCGGAACACGCGTTCCAGCTCGGCCTGCAGCTCGTATTCGTGGATGCCGGCCCTGGCAGCCTTCATCGCCGCCAGATGCGCACGCACGCTGATCTGCGCAGCGTGGTGCATCAGCGCCACTTCCGCGCCGGACTTGAACAGGCGCTGCTCGTGCAGCAGATGGCCCAGTTCAAGGAATTCATGCGGCGGCTGCGCGCCGTGGCGCACCTGCGAACGCACGCGGTTGACCCAGCCGATCAGCTTCAGGTCGAAATCGGCGTCGCGACCGAAGTGGTAGTAGACGCGCGAACGGCCTTCCAACAGGCCCGGCAGGATGTCGTCCAGATCATCGATCGGGTACGCATCGTCCATGCCGTACTGCGCCACCGCGCCTTCCTGGCCGGCACGGCTACCGTCCCAGGCTTCGCGCTCGGCATCACGTTCGCGGCAGAACAGGATGGCCTCGCCGTGGCGCCGGCCCGGGATCAGCACCAATACCGCCTCCGGCTCCGGGAAACCGCTCAGGTACCGGAAGTCCGAGTCCTGGCGGAACGGGAAATGGGTATCGAGGCTGCGCACCTTCTCGGCCGCGGCCGGCAGCACCAGGATCGCGTCCTCGCCGGCCATGTCCATCAGCTGGCGGCGCCGACGCTTGTATTCGCCGGCCGCGATGCCGGTGCGCTGCTTGATGTCCATCAGTTCAGGCGCTGCCGATGGCGCGAGGCCAGCACCACGTCACCGTGCAGCAGCAGTACCGCCACGCGGATGAACTCCTCGATCTCCGACAGGGCTTCGTCGTCATCATCGCCACCCGCTTCGAAATCCTCGCTGGAGGCGCGTGCCAGGCTGGCCATGTCGGTCAGCGCTTCTTCACCCTCTTCGGACAAGGTCGGGCGGCGGCCGCCGCTGCCCAGGCCGAAACCACCCAGGAACGAGCGGGTCCAGCTGAACATGGCATCGGCCTGCGCGGACACGTCGTCGCCGTCTGTCAGCAGCAGTTCGAAGGCGAAGTCGCGGTCTTCCAGCTGCTTGATGGTCGCCTGCAGCAGCTGCCCCAGCACGCTGTCGGCAGCCACCGGCGGCAGGTTGTCGTCGGCCAGCACCCGTGCCGGCCAGTCGTTGCCGGGGGCGCCACCGGCGGCCAGCCAGCCACACAGCGCACCGTGCAGCTCGGCAGCGGTAGCGCCCAGGCCCAGTTCCTGGCTGGCGCGGGTAACGTCGTCGACGGAGGGAAGTTCGGTCATCGTGCGGCTCGTTCGGAGAAGGAAACCCGGGGCGCGCACGCGCGCGCCCGTGAGACCCCGTAGTGTAGCAACCCGGCGGCGTCCTCTCTGCGGCCGCCAGGCCTTGCTGCGACAACGCTTGACCGCCCTTGCCCGGCTTGCCTATCGTGCCCGCATGGAACCCGCCGATCCCCTTGCCCAGCTGCAGGACTTCGCCGCCCGCGTGGAAGCGTTGCTCGAACGCAACCAGCGCCTGGCCGAGGAGAACCGCAGCCTGCGCCACCAGCAGGAACAGCTGGTGGCCGAGCGTTCCACGCTGCTGGCCAAGAACGAGCAGGCACGCTCGCGGGTGGAAGCAATGATCAGCCGGCTCAAATCCCTGGAGCAGCACACATGAGCGCCGAACCGGTCAGTGTCCGCATCCTCGATCGTGAATACACGGTGGGTGTCGGCGGCGATGAACGCGACAGCCTGATGGCCGCCGCGCGCCTGCTCGATGCGCGCATGCGCGAAATCCGCGGCAGCAACCGCATGGCCGCCGTCGACCGCGTCGCCGTGCTGGCCGCACTGAACCTGGCCCACGAACTGCAGCTGCTGCGCGACGAGAACGCCCGCCAGGCCGTGGCCCTGCAGCAGACGCTGGCCGACCTGAACAGGCGCCTCGACCGCGCGATCGACGGCACCCCCTAGAAAAAGGGGACGGAGGGGATTAAGGCGCATTCGCCCCATCCGTGCCGGAAACGTCTTAATCCCCTCCGTCCCCTTTTCGCATATCTGAATTGGCACGGACTGTTGCCGACGAACGGCCTATCCAGATCCTGCACGCTGGCTATAATGGCCACGCGTTCTCTGCGGTACTCGACGGCATGTGCAAACATTCGCCTTGTCCCTTAAGAACGACACCGGGAGCGCGACAGCGCCGGGAGTGCAGGTCCGCCTTGTAGCGGGAAGCCCGATGGTTCTCCAGCGTTCCCACTTGAGCCCCCGGGTTCAAGGTCGTTTCGCATGCATCGACATTGCGGAGAATGCAATATTCCAGCAAGGGCGGCGTCTTCGGGCGTCGCCCTTGTTCTTTCCGGCACAATGGCGGCTGATCCTTGCCGCACGCTGCCATGACCGACCCGCGCCAGGCCCTGCGCCACGACCTGCGGCAACGCCGCCGCGACCTTTCCGCCGGTGAGCGCATTGCTGCCGCCGAATCCCTTGCCGATGCCCTGCTCGCCCTGCCGTTCGCCCCACGCGAAGGCGCCGTGGCCGGCTACTGGGCGCTGGATGGCGAAATCGCCCTGCACCGCTGGCAGCTGCAACTGCCCGAAGGGCTCACCTACTGCCTGCCGGTGCTGGCCGGCGACGTGCTGCGCTTCGCGCCGTGGCGGCCGGGACAGGCGCTGACCAGCAACCGCTACGGCATTCCCGAACCGGACGTAGCGCTGGACGATACGCTGGAACCGGCGCAGATGGCGCTGGTGGTGGCCCCGCTGGTGGGCTTCGACGCACAGTGCCGGCGGCTGGGCATGGGGGGCGGCTGGTATGATCGCAGCTTCGCCTTCCGCCATGACCGGCCGGCGCCGCCCTGGCTGGTCGGTGCTGCGTTCGCGGTGCAGCAGGTCGAGTCCTTGCCGGTGGCGTCGTGGGACGTGCCGGTGGATGCGATCTGCACCGAAGACGGCACCCTGTTCCCCTCCGCTGCCCCCGTGAACGCATGACCGCCCGCAAGCGCTACTGGCTGATGAAGTCCGAACCGGACGCCTTCTCCATCGATGACCTGGCCAAGGTCAAGGTCGAACCCTGGAACGGGGTGCGCAACTACCAGGCGCGCAACTTCATGCGCGATGGCATGCAGGTGGGCGACGGCATCCTGTTCTACCACTCCAATACCAAGGTGCCGGGCATCGTCGGCCTGGCCACGGTGGCCAGCACCGCCTATCCGGACGACACCCAGTTCGATCCAAAATCCGACTACTACGACCCCAAGAGCACGCGCGAGAACCCGCGCTGGATGCTGGTGGACGTGGCCTTCGACCGCAAGCTGAAGCAGGTGATCGCGCTGGACGAGATCAAGCTGCACGCCGAGGAACTGGGCGAAGGCTTCCCGCTGGTTGCCAAGGGCAACCGCCTGTCGGTGTTCCCGGTGACCGCCGCGCAGTGGAAGCTGCTGCTGTCGCTGGAAAAGAAATCCTGATTCCCTGCCTGAGAGTTCTCCCATGTCCGAAGCCAAGCGCCTGGCCGCCGAGAAAGCCATCGAATACGTCGAAGACGGCATGATCGTCGGTGTCGGCACCGGTTCCACCGTGGCCTATTTCATCGATGCCCTGGCCCGCATCCAGCACCGCATCAAGGGCGCCGTGTCCAGCTCCGAGCAGAGCACCGCGCGCCTGAAGCAGCACGGCATCGAAGTGATCGAGCTGAACCACAGCGGCAACCTGTCGCTGTACGTGGACGGCGCCGATGAGTGCGATCCGAACAAGTGCCTGATCAAGGGCGGCGGCGCCGCACTGACCCGCGAGAAGATCATCGCCGAGGCCAGCGAGCGCTTCATCTGCATCGTCGACCCGAGCAAGCAGGTGCCGGTGCTGGGCAGGTTCCCGCTGCCGGTGGAAGTGATCCCGATGGCGCGCAGCCTGGTCGCCCGCCAGATCCGCGACATGACCGGCGGCCAGCCGACCTGGCGCGAAGGCGTGGTCACCGACAATGGCAACCAGATCCTGGACATCCACAACCTGCAGATCACCGATCCGGAAAAGCTGGAGCGCGAGCTCAACCAACTGCCGGGCGTGGTCTGCGTGGGCCTGTTCGCGCGCCGTCGCGCCGACGTGGTGATCGTCGGCGGCGAGCCGCCGGTCGTGCTCTGACCCTTCCGAAGGATCCTGACGATGTCGCTGTTGCGTTCGCTGCTGATGCTTCCGCTGCTGGCCCTGGCCGGCTGTGCCACCGACGCGGCCCGCCATTGGGTCGAGCTGGATGGCGCCCGCTACCAGGTGGAGCTGGCCACCAATGACGAAACCCGCGCGCGCGGGCTGATGTTCCGCGACCAGATGGCGGCCGACCACGGCATGCTGTTCATCCACGACCGCGAAGAAATGCAGGCGTACTGGATGAAGAACACCAGGATCGCGCTGGACATCCTGTACTTCGACAGCCAGCGCAGGCTGGTCAGCCAGCAGCGCGACGTACCGCCGTGCTCGGCCGGCGACATGTGCCCGCCCTACCCCAGCGGTGGCCCGGCGCGCTACGTGCTGGAACTCAACGCCGGCCAGGCCGAGAAGCTGCAGTTGAAGGACGGCACGGAGCTGAAATTCGGCCCGGGCATCGAAAAGTAAGGTACGGCCGGGCTGCGCCCGGCACCCGCAGTAGTGCCGGCCGCTGGCCGGCAACCCTGCAGGGGTCAGATCCCTTTCGCGTGCGAAAGGGATCTGACCCCTGCATTTTTCACGCGGCACCGCTTGAAACGGCCTGCGAATGACGCCAGTCTGTGGCCATGCAGGACCGGATCACACTCCCCGACTGGGATGCACTGGCCGACCTCGAAGACGAGGCGCTGCCACTGTTGCCGACCGCGCTGCTGATCGCGCGCGATGAATACCCCGATCTGCAGCCGTCGACCTACGATGCGCTGATCCAGAGCCACGTCGACCACCTCCGCTCGGAAGTGGAGAGCATCGACAACAGTCCATTGAAGATGGCGGCGATCAACCGCCACCTGTTCGACGAGCTGGGCTACAGCGGCGACCACGACGAGTATTACGACCCGCGCAACAGCTACCTCAACCAGGTATTCGAGCGCCGGCTGGGCAACCCGATCTCGCTGGCGCTGGTGCAGATGGAAGTCGCGCGGCGGCTGGGCATTCCGCTCGACGGCGTGTCCTTCCCCGGCCACTTCCTGGTGCGCCTGCCGGTGGACGACGGCGTGCTGGTGATGGACCCGTTCAATGGTGGTCGCCCGCTGGACGTGGACGAACTGCGCGAACGCGCCAAGTCACACCTGGGCGGGCAGATGCCCGACGACCAGGTGCTGGCGCAGATTCTGGACCCGGCGCCGGCGCGCGCGATCCTGATGCGCATGCTGCGCAACCTGCACGGCGTGTATGCCGAAGCCGGCGAATGGGACCGCGCCGCGCGCAGTGCCGACCGCCTGCTGAAGCTCGCCCCGGAGCAGGACGATGCGCTGCGTGACCGCGGCCTGGCCTACCTGCAACTGGAGTACCTGGCCGGTGCCCGCCACGACCTGGGGCAGTACCTGAAGCGCAACCCGGAAGCCAGTGATGCGCAGTGGCTGCGCGAGAAGCTGATCGACCTCGGCGGACCGATGCCGCGGCTGCATTGAGGGTGTCGGTGTGTGGACCAACGGTCCACACCTACCCTCATCAATCGACCTCGACCATCTCGAAATCGGCCTTGGTGACCCCGCAGTCCGGGCAGGTCCAGGTCTCCGGAATGTCCTCCCAGCGCGTCCCCGGCGCGATGCCCTCCTCCGGCAGGCCCTCCGCTTCGTTGTACAGGAAGCCGCAGACCACGCACATCCAGGTGCGCAAGGTGGTGGGGGTGGCATCGCTCATCGGATAATCAGGGCTGGATTCACGGGCCGCCATTGTCCCATCGCGGTCCACTCACCGGTAGCCATCGATGACTTCTGCTTCCCCGGCGCCCCGCGGCGTCTACCTGATCACCCCGGACGAGCCCGATACCGCACGCCTGCTGGCCCGTACCGCGCCGCTGCTGGCCGCTGGCGCCACCTGGCTGCAGTACCGCAACAAGACCGCCAGTGACGCGCTGCGGCGGGAGCAGGCCACCGCCCTGCAGGCGCTGTGCGCGGAACACGGCGTGCCGCTGATCGTCAACGACGACCCGGCGCTCGCCAAAGCCGTTGGCGCGGCGGGGGTGCACCTAGGCGGCACCGACGGTGACATCCCCAGCGCACGCGCCCTGCTCGGTGCCGAGGCCATCATCGGCGCCTCCTGCTACGACCAGCTGGCCAATGCAGAGAAGGCCGTGGCCGCCGGCGCCAGCTACGTGGCCTTCGGCGCGTTCTTCCCCACCACGACCAAGGTCACCAGCAGCCGCGCGCATACCGGCCTGCTGCGGCAAAGCGCCGCACTGGGCGTGCCGCGGGTGGCGATCGGCGGCCTGACGCCGGACAATGTCGGTCCCATCATCGACGCCGGCGCCGATCTGGTCGCCGTGGTCAGCAGCGTGTTCGCCGCCGAAGACCCGGTCGCGACCCAGCGCGCCTACCTCGCCCAGTTCGCGTAACGCCCAGGAAAGCCCCATGAACCACGACCAGTCCCACGCCCTGTTCTCCCGCGCCCAGCAACTGCTGCCGGGCGGCGTCAATTCGCCGGTACGCGCGTTCAAATCGGTCGGTGGCGAACCGTTCTTCGTCGAGCGCGCCGACGGCGCCTACCTGTACGACGTCGACGGCAACCGCTACATCGACTACGTCGGTTCCTGGGGCCCGATGATCGTCGGCCACAACCACCCGGCCGTGCGCCAGGCGGTGAAGAAGGCGATCGACAACGGCCTGTCCTTCGGCGCGCCGTGCGCAGCCGAAGTGACCATGGCCGAGACCATCACCCGCCTGGTGCCGTCGTGCGAGATGGTGCGCATGGTCAACTCCGGCACCGAGGCCACGCTGTCGGCGATCCGCCTGGCGCGTGGTGCGACCGGCCGCAACCGCATCGTGAAGTTCGAAGGCTGCTATCACGGCCATGGCGACTCGTTCCTGGTCAAGGCCGGCAGCGGCATGCTGACCCTGGGCGTGCCGACCTCGCCGGGCGTCCCGGCCGGGCTGAGCGAACTGACCCTGACCCTGCCCTACAACGATTTCGAAGCGGCCACTGCGCTGTTCGCGCAGCAGGGTGACGACATTGCCGGCCTGATCATCGAGCCGGTGGTCGGCAACGCCAACTGCATCCCGCCGCGCGAGGGCTACCTGCAGCACCTGCGCGAACTGTGCACGAAGCATGGCGCACTGCTGATCTTCGACGAGGTGATGACCGGCTTCCGCGTCGCCCTCGGCGGTGCGCAGGCGCACTACGGCATCACCCCGGACCTGACCACCTTCGGCAAGATCATTGGCGGCGGCATGCCGGTCGGGGCCTACGGTGGCCGCCGCGAGCTGATGCAGCAGATCGCCCCGGCCGGCCCGATCTACCAGGCAGGTACGCTGAGCGGCAACCCGGTGGCGATGGCCGCCGGCCTGGCGATGCTGGAACTGATCCAGCAGCCGGGCTTCCACGCCGACCTGGCCGAGCGCACCGCGCGCCTGTGTGCCGGCCTGGAAGCGGCCGCCGCCGAAGCCGGCGTGGCCGTGACCACCACCCGCGTGGGCGCGATGTTCGGGCTGTTCTTCACCAGCGAGAAGGTGGAGACCTATGCGCAGGCCACTGCCTGTGACATCCCGGCGTTCAACCGCTTCTTCCATGCGATGCTGGACCAGGGCGTGTTCCTGGCGCCGTCGGCGTACGAAGCCGGTTTCCTGTCCAGCGCGCACGACGATGCGGTGATCGAGGCCACCCTCGCCGCTGCACGCGTGGCGTTCAAGGCCACCAAGGGCTGATCGCAAAAAGGGGACGGAGGGGATTAAGTCGTTTGTGCACAAACGACTTAATCCCCTCCGTCCCCTTTTTTTCTAACCGAAGAGGAACTTGCCCTTCATCATCGCGAAGTGGCCGGGGAACGAACAGAAGAAGGTGTAGTCGCCACCTTTCTGCAGGCCCTGGGTAGAGAAACGCACGCGCGTGGTCTCGCCGCCGCCGATCACCTTGGTGTGCGCCAGCACGCGCTTGTCGGCCTTCGGCAGGTAGCTGTCAGCCAGGGTCATGCGCATGCCCGCCATCGCCACCGGCTGGTAATCAGCGCTGCGGGTCAGCACCCAGTTGTGGCCCATCGCGGTGACCGCCAGCTTGCCGGTATGGCGCAGGGTCAGGTCCACGGCGGTGCAATCAGCGGCAACCTTGATCTCGCGGCTGCTGAAGCTCATCTGGTCGGTGCTGTCGATGCTCACCGCACACACCCGCGCCATCGCCGACGGCGCCAGCATCAGCGCACCCAGTCCCACTGCCACCCTCCAAGCCTTCATCATTGCATCTCCTGCGGATTCAAGCGCCATTCTAGGCAGCCCCCTGCGGCGCCGTCTGCGACCGTCTGTCGCATGCCAGCTCCAGGGTTTCCCGCGCACTCATCGCAATGGCATGCTCAGCCGATGCGGATCGACCTGTTGCTGCTGGATGTGGATGGCGTGCTGGTGCAGTACCAGCGCGGGCAACGCGTGCTGCATCTGGCCCGGACACTGCAGGTTCCGACGCACGCCGTACAGGCCGCGCTGTACGACAGCGGCCTGGAAGCAGCGCATGACAATGGCACGCTGGATGGCCCGGCCTATCTGGCGCAGCTGGGAGAGCTTCTGGGCACGACTGTCGATGTGGCTGCATGGACCGCGGCGCGACGGGCCGCCAGCCATCCTCAGGCGGCCGTGTTGCAACGATTGCAGGCCCTGCAACTGCCAATCGCGGTGCTGACCAACAACGGCGCGCTGATGCAGCAGGCATTGCCCACCCTGCTGCCGGAACTGTTTCCTGCCCTGCAGGCGCGCGTGTTCTGCAGTGCGGATTTCGGCCTGCGCAAACCGGCGCCGGCGGTGTTTCTGCGCACGCTGGAAGCGCTGGGCGTGGCACCTTCGCGCACGCTGTTCGTCGATGACCTGTTCGCCAATGTGCGTGGCGCGCGCGCTGCCGGCCTGCACGCGGAAACCGTGCGCGATGGCCGGGGATTGGGCAAGGTGTTGAAGCGCTACCGGATTGCGTGAACCACTGTAGAGCCGAGCCCATGCTCGGCTGCTGTGGCCTGGCATCGCGATGAACCGAGCATGGGCTCGGCTCTACGGGCATTCCTCAGCAACGGGGTCAGAGCCCTCTCCGCAGGAGAGGGGTCCGACCCCGGCATGATGGCCTCAGCGCGCGGCGATGAACGCGGCAATCGCCGCGCGCAGGCGCTTCAGGCCTTCGGCCACTTCTTCGTCGGTGATGTTCAGCGACGGCACGAAGCGCAGCACGTCCGGGCCGGCCTGCAGGGTCAGTAGGCCCTGCTCGGCGGCGTGGTCGAGGATCGCACCGGCCTGGCCGGCGAAGTCCTTGCTCAGCACCGCGCCCAGCATCAGGCCACGACCACGCACGTCGCTGAACACACCGAACTCGTCGTTGATGCGGGCGAAGCCATCGCGCAGCGCCTTGGACTGGCGACTGACGTTGGCGGCGATCTCCGCCGAGGCCAGCTTGCGCAGCGCCACGCGGGCCACCGCAGCAGCCAGCGGGTTGCCACCAAAGGTGGTGCCGTGCGCGCCGAACTGCATGGTCTCGGCCACCTTCGGGCCGGCCAGCATCGCGCCGATCGGGAAGCCGCCACCGAGTGCCTTGGCCAGGGTAACCATGTCCGGCACCACGTCGTCCTGCCAGTGCGCGAACAGCGTGCCGGTGCGGCCCATGCCGGCCTGGATCTCGTCCAGCACCAGCAGTGCGTTGTGCTGGTCGCACAGTTCGCGCACGCGCTTGAGGAAACCGGACTTGGCCGGCATCACGCCGCCCTCGCCCTGGATCGGCTCCAGCATCACCGCCGCCACGTCGCCGGCGGCCATCGCGGTTTCCAGCTGTACTTCATCGTTGAAATCGATGTAGCGGAAGCCGCCGGGCAGCGGCTCGTAGCCTTCCTGGTACTTCGGCTGGGCAGTGGCGGTCACCGCGCCCAGGGTGCGGCCGTGGAAACTGCCACGGAAGGTGATGATCACCCGCTTGTCGGCCGGGCGGCCCTGGCTGGAGGCCCACTTGCGGACCATCTTGATCGCCACTTCGTTGGCTTCGGCGCCGGAGTTGCACAGGAACACGCGCTCGGCGAAGCGGCTGGCCTTCACCAGCTCCTCGGCCAGGTGCAGCGGCGGCGCACTGTAGAACACGTTGCTGGTGTGCCAGAGCTTGCCGGCCTGCTCGACCAGTGCGGCCACCAGGTCCGGATCGTTGTGGCCCAGCCCGCACACGGCGATGCCGGCAGCCAGGTCGATGAACTCACGGCCCTGGCTGTCCCACACGCGGGCGCCCTGGCCTCGCTCCAGTACCACCTGGCGGGGCTTGTAGACCGGCAGGTAATAGTGCGAAAGGGAGATCAGCGGATCGGTAGCGGCGGTCATGGCAGTCGGCAGGGTTCAGGAATCCCCATTCTCGCGCCGGAACCCCTGCGGCACAATGCGCCCATGCGACCGTTTTCTGCCCCCCAGCTGAACCCCGCCACCGAGACCGGCTGGCGCCGCCGGTGGTTCGACATCATCTACCGCCACGACTCGCGGCCCTCGCGCAATTTCGACCTGATCCTGGTGGTGGCGATCGTCGCCAGCATCCTGGTGGTGATGATCGACAGCGTGCAGCACCTGCATGCCGAATGGTCCACCGGCCTGTACATCCTGGAATGGGCTTTCACGATCATCTTCACCGCCGAGTACCTGCTGCGGCTGGCCGTGGTCAAGCGCCCGCTGCGTTACGCGGTGAGCATCTGGGGCATCATCGACCTGCTGTCGATCCTGCCCGCCTACCTGTCGATGTTCATTCCTGGCGCGCAGAGCCTGCTGGTGGTACGCGCGCTGCGCATCCTGCGCGTGTTCCGCATCCTCAAGCTGACCCGCTACATCGAGGAAAGCGGCGTGCTGATGACGTCGCTGTGGCGCAGCAGGCGCAAGGTGCTGGTGTTCCTGTTCACGGTGATCACCATCACCATCATCGCCGGCGCGCTGATGTACGTGATCGAGGGCCCCGAACACGGCTTCACCAACATCCCGGCCAGCATGTACTGGGCGGTGGTGACCATGGCCACGGTCGGCTTCGGCGACATCGTGCCGCAAACCGTGCTTGGCCGCTTCGTCACGTCGGTGCTGATCCTGATCGGCTACAGCATCATCGCCGTGCCCACCGGCATCTACACCGCGGAGCTGGCCAGCACCATGCGTGAAGCCGAGCTGGCCGCGCGCCGCGATGCGCGTGGCTGCCCGCACTGCGGGCTGGAAGGCCACGAGCCGGATGCACGGCATTGCCGCAAGTGCGGGGGTGAACTACCGGATGCATTCAGCCATTGAGGCACATGCCGGCCAGCGGCCGGCACTACCAAACCCGCAGGGTGCGTGCCGGGCGTGACCCGGCACTACCCTCGGTAGCTCCACGCCATGCGTGGATCCTCCTCAACGCATGCGGTTGCTGGTGGTCACCAGGTCGTTGTAGGCATCCAGGATCGTCGACTGCGCGCCCTCAGGATCGGTGGTGAGCCAGCTGCCCGACGCCTTGCGCTCGGCGGCCAACGCATCGGCGGTGATCGGCTTGCCCTGCTCCAGACGCTCGACACCGCGACCGGCGGTACGCACCAGCTTGTCGGCCGAACGCTGCACATGACCCCACATCGGGTCGTCCTTGCCGACACCACTGTTCTGGATTTCCGTCACCAGCGCCTGATAGTCGGCCAGCTGGCCGCGCAACGCCGCAACGTCCGGTGCGTCGCTCTGGAACGCCATCGCCAGCTGCTTGCCATCGCCGACAAGGCGCAGGTGGTAATAGGCCAGCGAGCGGCCTTCGCTTTCCTCGATCTGCTTCAGCTGGGCGGCGCGGCGATCGTTCTCGTTCTTTTCCAGCGCAGCATCCATCGCTTCGCTGGCCTTGAAGAAATCAGCATAGGCCTGCATCAGCGGGGTATGCTGGCTGCGCATCCCTTCGCCACCATCGCGACGATAGTCCTCGCGGGTGAAGTACCCATCGGCACGCTCGATCAGGGTGTTCAGTGCCTGGAATGCCCGCTGGTACTGTCGCGCTGGTGCATCCAGCGGCGTGGCAGGGGTCTTTGCCAGCGCATCGGTCAGCGGCTGGCCGCAATGGTCGACCCGGTGCGACAACAGCTTGCCGGGTGAACGCGGCTGCGCTTCCTTGCCGGTCGGGCCGGCCTCGGGATCCTTCATCCAGCCCGTATAGGTCTGGAAACCCTCGCGGATGGGCTGTTCGACGCCGTTGTAACACTCGATGTAGGCGTTCACCTTCCCCAGCCCGGGGTCGGCGACCGCCAGCCCCGCCGGGTTGTTGCAGCCGGCCAGCGCGCCAAGCAGGAGAACAGGAATCAGGCGTGTGGATGCGTTCAAATCAGTTCCTTGCACCAGTGAAAACTGCAGGCATCTTCATGCATGGCGCGGGCGCGCGCTCCAGCACCTCGGGAAGGTGCTGGCATTCGGGGCTGCGGGGCGCGTCATGTCGCAATCATCCTGCTCGATCGCGACAAAAATAACGTTGAGCTTCGCTACTGGCGGTTGCTCTGGAAAACCAGCGAGTTGTATTCCTGCATCAGCTTGTTGGCGGAGCCACGCGGCGCCATCGAGGGCGAATCCAGCATGCGTCGTTCGAAATCGCTGTAAGGCTTTTTCTCGCTGACGCGCTGCAGCCGCTCCTTGCCTTCGCGACGGAAGTTCTCGGCTTCACGCTCGAAGCTGTTCCAGTCCAGCTTGCCCGGCTCCTGATCAGCCACCTTCGCATGCGCTTCGTCGGAAATGCGGTTGAACGCATCCAGGCGCTCGCGCGCCTTGGCCTGATCGAAGTCATCCTCACTCATCAGATCCATGATGGCCTTGGCTTCCAGCATCATTGCCAGACGGTAGTACTCGCGCGTGCGTCCCTCGGCCTGTTCCAATACCTTGAGCTGCTCGCGCTGGGCGGCGTCGTTCTGGCGCTCCAGCTCGGCGTTGAACGTTTCGCTGGCAGTCACGAACTCCTTGAAGGCAGCCATCAAGGGCGCGTGCAGCTGCTTTCCCTTGGCGAACTGGTCGTCTTCGTAGTCCTGGCGATCGTAATAGTCGTGCGCGTCCTTGCTGAGCGGCACCAGTGCCTTCAGCGCCTGCTGGTAATGGCCAGCAGCGGCATCGAGCTCAGCCAGCGCCGGCTTGGCAGCCATCGCCTCGGTCACGGGGCCATCGCACTGTTTTATGTCGTAATCGCTGATCTCGAACGGACCGTACACCTGGGTCTCGCGCCCGCTCGGGCCGGCCTCGACGTCCTTGATCCAGCGCGTATAGGACTCGATGCTGCCGTGGGTCTTCGAATCAAGCGTGTTGAAGCAGCCGATGTAGACGTTGAGCTTGGCGGTCAACTGCTGCTGTGCGTCGGACGGCGCCGCGCTGGCGTCGGGCGTGCTGGAAGGGCCGGCGTCGCCAGTGGTTGCGGGTGCCTTGCCGCCGCAGGCAGCCAGGACAATCGACAGCGAAGCGGCCAGCGCCGCGACGGAAAGAGTGCGTGACATGGGTTCACGTCCTTGTTGAAAACGATTACAGCCGCGCATTCTAGCGCAGCAGGCCGAAGGTCGCAGCCCTCGGCCTCTGCCGGCGACGCGCGATCATTCCAGGAACAGATCCGGCAACAACGGACGCGATGGATCCACCGCATAGCCGGACAGATCGGTGATACCCGCCTGTGCCAGCACGTCATCGTCGATCAGGAACTGGCCGTGGAAACCCGCCGCCTCGCGCACCAGCACCGCGTGCGCAGCATCGGCCATGATCTGCGGCGTGCGGCAGCCGGCCGCATCGACGCCCGGAATCATGTTGATCGCATCGGTGGCGATCACCGTGCGCGGCCACAGCGCGTTCACCGCCACACCCTGCGGGCCGAATTCCGCGGCCAGGCCGAGCGTGACGAAGCTCATGCCCATCTTCGCCAGCGTGTAGCCGGTATGCGCGCCCCACCACTTCGGTTCCAGGCTCGGCGGCGGCGCGAGAGTGAGGATGTGCGGGTTCGGCGCCTGCAGCAGGTACGGCAGGCAGGCCTGCGCGCACAGGAAGCTGCCGCGCGAATTGACCTGCTGCATCAGGTCGAAGCGCTTCATCGGCGTATCCAGCGTGCCACGCAGCCAGATCGCGCTGGCATTGTTGACCAGGATGTCGATGCCACCGAAGGTATCGACCGTGGCCGCAACTGCGGCGTGTACCTGCTCCTCCTCGCGGATGTCGCACTTCAGGGCCAGGCCCTGCCCGCCTGCCGCCGTCACCGCTTCGGCCGCGGTATGGATGGTGCCCGGCAGCTTCGGATTCGGCACCGACGACTTGGCCGCAATGGCCACGTTGGCGCCGTCGCGCGCAGCGCGCAGTGCGATGGCCAGGCCGATGCCACGCGAGGCACCGGTGATGAAAAGCGTTTTGCCCTGCAGACTGCCCACGTCCCACACTCCAGCGTATGCAATGAGCCGCTAGTATGCCGCGCCGACGTGGAGTTCACCCGGCCTTGACGATACTTGGGCCTCCAGACAACGCACGAGGTCCACGCCATGCGCCGTTCCCGCCTGTTGCTGCCTGCCCTGGGGCTTGCGCTGCTGACCGCCTGCCAGGGCCGTTCACCGGAACCGGGCAAGGAGCCACCTGCCGGTGACACGCCCAGCGCAGAGAAGGCCGCCGCCGACGGCAAGCTGCGCTGGAGCGAGGCCGCGGTGTGGGATGGCGACCTCAACGCCTGCCGCCAGGGTGAGAACGCCGCCACGCGTGATTGCCTGCGCGATGCGATGCGCGCCGGCGGCGCCAGCGCCGATGCGATCACCGCCGCCGAACAGCTGTCCACCGGGGGCGAGCTGGCCTACGTGACGGCCTGGCACGAGAACGAAGGCCTGGGCATTGCGACGGTCGAGTATCCGTTCCGCGCCAACACCAACGAGGGCACCCGCCTGGTCGACGCCACCGGCAAGCGCATCGATGTGGATGCCGTGCAGCTGGACGACACCCTGCGTGCCGACCCCGCCGTGCAGGCCCTGCTGAAGGACCACCCGCAGGCCACGCCGTTCGCACCGGCGCAGTCGGCCGGGGCCACGCCGCTGGAGAACGGTGGCGTCCGCCTGCTGTACCGCACGCCGCTGCGCGACTGCCACGCCTGCCCGGATGTGGGCCAGCTGCAGATCGCGTACGACTTCGACGCCAAGCGCAACTTCATTGGCCAGCAGGTGGTGCCGGCGACGCCGTAAGGCATTAAGCGTTAGCGTTAAGCGCCGAGATGCTCTGTGGACCGGGCCATGCCCGGCGACATCAACCGCGCGAAGCATACATATCGGCTTTGCCCTGACCACAAAGCCGAACGACGACCGCAGCAGCAGTTTCTCGCATCTCGCGACAGAGAGAATCAACGGGATCGCTGATAGAAGGAGTCAGTCGTCAGCCGACTTTCAATTACCGATCGAACATAGGCAGCCCGCGCCTTGCGGGACTGCGAGTATTCGGCAAAAATCGTCATTGCTTCGGACCTCATCTCAGTGCCGCCGGTGGTCGTAAATACGAAAAATGAAGGCTCAAGATAACCAACAGTCTCTCGCATAAACCGCTTGCACTCATCAAGCGGAAAATCTGCGGCGTAGTCCGCCCAATCGATATAGCGCCTCCAGAAAGCAGGCGCCCCCCATTCCCCGCATCTCTCATCAACAAAGAGCTTCAACTCAGAGAGCATGTCGGCGCATGCATCTACAGTTTCATCATCTAAATCCAGCGAAGCAACGCGACCGGGATCAACCGCCTGCCAACAAAAAACCATAAAATCCGCAACAAAGCTCTCTTCACAGCCCTCGAAGAAATTACTCTTGTACCAGGCAAGAGTTTTCGCCACATCAGTCAATTCATCAGAATCAATCATCATCTTACCTTTCCGGCGGCATTAACGCCTGCGTTGACTATCTCACCATTCCGCACATGAACCCAAACCTGCGCCCCTCCCCTCATCGTCTGAGTGTACGTACTGACACCGGCAGAGGCTGCATCTTGCGTCATTAGCCGCGCGGCAACCGCATCCACCCTTAGGTTCGCCGGGTTTGAGCTGACACGCTGGAAAAGACCAACAAATCTCATTTGTGAAGCAACCGTAGTGGGATTCACATGCCCTGCGGCGCTTCTAAATACATGCTCTGCTCGTACCGCAAAATTGAATCGAGCAAGCATTGGAATTGCAGCAGGAACAGAAGCCAGCCCTCCGCCGCCCCGCGAGTACATTGCGGGTATCGCGATATCATGAAAAAGGGCACCGACGTCAAAGATGTTTCCATTCTTTGTCAAATCTCCCGACAAGCCAAGACGCGACTTTATCTCTTGCCAGTTGGAGTTTGATTCTCCGCCAGATGCCACGCTCGGAGATGAGCCAGAGGATGGCGCCCTCGGAATCGCGGAGTCAGATGATGTCGGCCCAGTGGCCGTCGTGTTCCCACCGGTACTCTTACAAGTACCGTCACTATTCGTGATTCTAGAGCCAGTGCAGCGGCCATCTGGATCAACGAAAGTATAGGGGTTCAGTGCCGAATACATGTATCGATTAAATAGGGCTCCGTTGTCCAAGCCCACGTCGACCGGATCTGTCGATAGGAATATCCCGACCAACGGATCGTAGTACCGCTGCTGCATGTACGTCAGACCCGTCGCCGAGTCCGACACATGCCCGGTGAATCCCGGGCGATCCCCCTTCGCATCACCTACGGTCGCACCATAGGGCTCATAAACGGTGCGCTCGACGATCGCGCCGTTGGCATCAGAGATGGCAACCGGGGAACCCAGCGCGTCGGTATGCACATACTGGACGATCTCCTGCGCCGAAACACTCACTGTGCCCAGCAACAGTCCCAACAGAACAGCGACACCAACCAGAATTTTCTTGATCTTCATTTTCAGGTCACCGAGGGTTGGTCAGGTCGCCGTAATCCACAACGCTCTGCGGATACGGGTTGGACCAGGCTGAACAACCGCTGGCATTGCAGGCGCGCACAATCTGTACTTCCGCGCAGTAGACCGCGCCCTGAGCTTCGATTGAGCTCTCCGGACCGGAATACTCGAGCCTTCCGCCGTAGGCCATCATCTCGTAGTTGGTTGCACCCGGCATGCTGGTCCACTTCACCTCGCAGGAGATTTTGGTGGCGCGCCCTTCCTTCCATTGCGACTTGATGGAATGAATGAACTGCGGCGTACCCGGGGGCGGATTGGAAGCGACGACCACCGTGTTGGAGAAGTCACTGCAGCCAGAGATGTTGCATGCCCTTACGCGATAGGCGTAGTTGCCGAACACCAGACCATTGCGCTGCGACTGGGTCGAACCGTCGTTCTGGACCGCCGTCCAGGTTCCGCCATTGACACTCTCATCCAGCAGGTAGCTGGCCGCCATGGCAACGCCCGTCCAATTCAACGTGACACTGCCCGACGAGGTTCCTGCGGGCGCACTCAGGCTGGGCGGTGCCGGTGGCCGGATCACTGAAACAACACTCGTCGCCGAGTACACGCCCCACCCCGCATCGTTGCCGGCCCGGACGCGGTAGGCATAGTTGCCGGTCCCCTTGCCACCGAATGCCTGACTGGTGCTGGCCAGTGAGGCAACCTGTGCCCATGCACCATTGTTGAAGCTCTCCTCCAGTGCATAGCGCAATGCGCCGTCGACGCTGCTCCACGCAATCGTATAGTTGCCATCGAGACTCTGCCCCGGCACGTTGAGCGAAGGTGCCGCTGCAGGCGGATAGATCACCTGGGTCCGGGCAACATCTGATTCAGGACCACAGCCCGCTGGGTTACAGCCAAAGACCCGGTACCCATACGTCCCGGCCGGCTTGCCGGAGACCGCGAGACTGCGCGCCGCGCTCTCCTGCACCGTCTGCCAGGCGCCCGCTCCCACCTGCTCCTGCAGGCGATAGGTTGCCGCGCCCGCCGCTTCCGTCCAAGTAATGCTGTAGCTGCCATTGAATGCCGTTGCGGGCGCGCTTACAGCAGCCTTTGCCGCAGGAGGACGCTGCACCACGACACTGGCCGTCGCCGACCAGCCACTGCAGCTGTCCTGTTGGCAAGCGCGGACAGCATAGCCAAACGTTCCTTCCGCCTTCGCGGACGTGTTCCAGCTACGTTCGGCGCCGTTGTAGATCGTGGCCCAAGCTCCGCCAGCTGCCTGCTCTCGCAGTTCATAACGGCTGGCGTAAGACACCGCCGTCCACTGCAGTGCATAGGCACCGTTGTTGCTGAACGCGGGCGCGGTCAGGACCGGCGTAACCGGCGCGACGACCTGGATGGCCTGCGCCACCAGGCTGCCATTGAGGTGGATGTACTCGGTATTGCGGCCCTCCCGGGCATTTTCCTGCCGGCGCAGCACACCGTCGTTGCCGTACAGCGATCGAATGGTGGCACCGTCATTGGCGCCCGCCGACAGGATGCGCCGGCCATGTGCGTCGTATCGGTATCGCTCCGCGCTGGCCACACTGCGCAGGCGATTGCCGAAGTCGAAGCTGTAGCCGACGCCGTTGCGGCTGGAGAGGTTGCCCTGTGCGTCGTAGCTCAAGCCCAGAGTGGTGGCGCCTCCACTGTTCTGTACGTTGGTAAGCCGGTTATGGGTGTCGTACCAATAGACGTGATCCTTGACACCGGTCAGCGCGGCCGAACGCAGGTTGTCCACAGCATCGTAGGTGTAGCGGTACACGCCATCTCCGCCAAACGAAGGCGAGGTGGCCTGAATCAGACGATCCAGTCCGTCGTAGGCCATGGTGCGCGTGCGCTGCCCGTCCAGATTGTCGACGATACGCGCGACGTTGCCATTGGCGTCGTACTCATAGGTCGTGTCCAGCGCTCCGGCACTGTCGACCACCCGGGTAGGCAACTGGCGCTGGTTCTGCGCCATCGTGTGCACGATGCCATTGCCATAGGTGAATTGCTTCATGCCCCCATTGGCGTAGTAAGTCACCCCTGAGGCGTAGCCTCCCGCCTTGGTCGGCTGGCCCAGCGCGTTGGGCGCATAGTCAACGAAGCGCCCACTCGGATAGGTCAGGCCTGAAAGTGCGCCATTGGCGTTGTAGGCATATCCCAGCGACTGGATGCCGAGGGTACTGTCACTGGAGGTTTCGGCCGTCAACAACCCACGCTTGTTGTAGGTATAGGTGTTGATCGCCTGCGTCGTCCCCGCATCGTTTGCCGTGGTCACCGTGGCCGGCTTGCCGTCCCTTGTATACGTCAAGCCCTGGTTGCCATTCCCATCCGGGAACGCAAGTGTCGACAGCCGATTGCGCGCATCGTAGCCACGAACGATCCTGCGGGCCGCAACCGGTCCAGCATCAGCGTCGCATGCCGTGGTGCTGGAAAGGTCCAGGCCAGCTGCGCTCCAGGCAAGATTGCCCGCTGCGTCGTAACCCATCAGCGTTGCGCCGGTCTCCGGCTCCACACTCTTGCAGAGCTGCTGATGACCGTCATACACATAATTGCGGGCAATCCGGGCGCTGCCGTCCTGGTTGCGGCGCACGATCGAGCGCGGCTTGCCGAAGATGTCGCGATCGATATCGGTGAACGCGCCCGCCGGGTGAATGATCGACACCGGGGATTCCGTCGACGGCGCACCGAACGCCTGGAAAGTGGTCAGCGTCGTATTGCCCTTGGGGTCGACCACTTTCAAGCCGCCACCCGCCAGATAACTGGTCAGCGATGTCAGCAGACCGGCCTCGCTGTCGACGGACACCGAGGTCTGTCGCCCCAGCGCGTCGTAGCCGGTCCATGTACCTGTACTCAGCACAGCAGACTCGCCAGGGTGCGAGGCGAACACCTGCCGACCCGCTTCGTCGTAGGCAAACCTCTGGTAGCGCTGGGTCACGCCACGCGAGGACTCGTCATATTCCTCAGTCAGCAGCGGACGCCAGAAGGCATCGAAATAGACGTTGCGCCGCGCGTTTCCGGTTGCGACGGTCTGCCGCCAATGACCCGCTCCGATACCGTACTCGTCGCCGTTGATGGCGGTGAAACTCTGTGTCGTACGTGCCCAAGCCACACTGTCGCCCGCCGGCCAGTCGATGGTGGCCATGCGTCCCATTGCGTCATAGCCGTACTGGGTGGTTGCACCGTTCTCATCGGTAACGCTGCTGACCCAGCCATTGTCGTCCACCACCGCCGACTGCACAGCGCCGTCGGCAAACTGGATCTGCTGTGGCGTGCCGCGCTTCCAGCCGGAAAGCGTAGTGCGATTGCCACGACCGTCATCCACCATGGCCACGGTTCCGTCAGGGTTGTAGCCCAGTACCTGCTTCAACAACCCATACGAACGCACTTCCGTGGGCCGCATCAGGCCATCGAACGTCGTCTGCTCGACCACCACGCCGGTATTCTCGTTGGTGACCTTCGCGATCGCGCCCAGAATCCATCTGCTTCGGTCGTCCGCATACTGAGTGGCATCGGTGCGGCCGCCCAAAGGACTGGCGCTATTGACACGCAACGGGCGAGCCAGATCATCGAACAACAATATGCTGGTCTGGTAGGTCACGCCATCCTGCTGGATGGCCTCGGCCACGACCGGCCGCACCTGAGCTGTGCTCGGCTCGTCGCCACTGTAGATCATCCCGTGAAGCGGGGCGAATGGCTGTGATTTCACTTCGTCTTCGGTCATGTAGACCGAGGTGCTGCTCTTGACCACATTCCCGGCCGCGTCAATGACGCTGCTACCCAGCAGCCGCCCTTCATTCAGCGCGTACTGCGAGCCATAGCGGTAGGCCGTGCGGGTTCCGTCGGGATTTGAGATCGTGACCTGCTTTTCCTTCTTGCAGGTCGTGCAGGGGTAGATGGCTGCACCGCCCACGCCGCCCCAGAGCGGCTCGTAGCCGCTGCCATAGTCATAGCTCCACTGCAGCACCTTCGGCAGGCCCGGTCCCCAGATCTTCTTGGCTCTCAGCGAGACTACGTCGTAGAAAAACGGGGTGACGATTTCGTAGTAGTACGCCGACTGTGCGATCCGGCGGATGCACTCGCTGGCATGGACGCCACTGCGGTACTGGCGACCATTCGAAAACTGGAACTCACCCATCGCACCGGACGGATGCTTGATGGTCATGACCAGCGTACCGTCACGCTCCGGCGGCTGCTCCTGACAGGTCTCGTTGCTGTTGCCGTCCCAGTTCACCTTCTCCCAGGCGCGCAGCGCGCTGGAGTAGGCGTAGGACCAAGTGCTTCCATCGGGCTGGGTAACTGCGGTGAGGCGGTTCTGGCCTTCGACCTGACCGTAGCCATAGTTCCAGGTACGGCCCGCGGCAGTCACCGATACCAGAAGCGTGCCGCTGTAGGCCAGCGTGATCTCGCGGCCATCGCTGGACCAGATCCGGGTCGGGTGACCGTTGCCGTTGTACTCGTACTGTACCCAGTTGCCCGACCGGTCCTCTACACGGCTGGCCATGAGGTAGATGCGCGTGCGAGCGATCTTGGTCCTGTCTCCTTCGCCGCCCGAGCGCTCCAGCGTGCCGCCAAAGCGCGTGAACGCGGTATCGAAGAAGTACGACTCGCCCGAGGTGGTCCTGACCCGATAGCCCTCGCCAGCCAGACCCGACTTCATTGGAATACAGTCGATGGCATCGCGATGCGAGGTGCTCCACTTGCGTGCAACGCCGTCTGTCGGCATCGGCGTGTTGTTCCAGGCCCCCAACATGGTGCGATCACCACCACCCGGGACATGGATCATGTTGCCCTGCCAGACTTCGTTGAGCCGGAAGGAAATGGGCCACTGAGGCACCATGTCGCCACTGCAACGATTGTTCAGCCAGGCGCTCGCGCCGGGGAACATGCCGGTGATGTACGGCGTGTCGACCTCCCAGCCGCCCACACCATCGAGACTGGCGTTGAAGCTGCCACTCCCGACCAGGTCCATCTCGACACTGAACCGGCGCCGCATCTGCACCGGCAGGGCGTTGTTGCCTGGCAGGCTGACGTCGGTGACGGCAAACTCAGTCTTGCCGTTGTAGAGGCTGACGCTCTCGCCGAAAAGATCATCCTTCAGCGCCGTCAGGTTCTGGGCGGACTCAATGAGCTTGCGGTATTCTTGGTAGGGCTCGACTGCCGAGACCGAACCTGCGACCACGCACAGCGTCAGTGCCGTAGCAACACGGCACTGCCAAGCAGCAACTCGCTTCACAATTTCCCCCTCGCGTCCGCATGCGTAGCCGCGCCAGGACGGCGCGACGTTGCTTCCATGCGACTCTCTCGTTCCTGATTCTAGGCGAGCGCTGCGAACAGATGGAAGGGGTCGTCAACGGCAATCATCTGGCACTTGCACGCGACCATTGAATTGCTTAATGCACCCACGCATGGCGTGGATCTACCGGTACGCCTGCACCTGCTTCCTCAGCAGATGCGGCACGATCAGCCGATGCACGGGTGCAACCGGCAGCATGTACACGCGCCCGAACGCGTTGTGCGTATGGACCACCGTCGCCACTTCCAGCACATCGCCCTGCCACTGCAGGGCCAGCTGCACACGCAGGTGGCGGTCGTCGTCTTCCAGCACGATGGCATCGTCATCCAGCGACTGCAGGGTGAAGATGCCCAGCCGTTGCCCCGGACGCGGCTGCGCGATGTCCTGTACCGCACGCAACGAGCCCAGGTGCTTCATGCCGAGCAGGCGCATGCCGCGATTGCGCAGTGCCATCAGCCCATCGAACCAGCCGGGAATGGTCGCCGCCATGTCGCGATAGGCCTGCAAGGCCGAGCGCCCATCACGACGGGTCGTCGCCTGGCAGGCGTGCACGAAGTCGGCGCCAGCCAGCTGTGGGCGCAGGATGCTGCCTGCACTCGGCGGGCCGGTCACCACCTGCGTACGGCTCACGGCTTCGGCCCCTGCCCCTCGTTGTCTTCCCAATGCAGGATGCGGCGGGTGACGAAGCGGTAGACCGGCTTGCCGGTGGCGAACCACAGCTCGCGCACCCAGGAGGTGCGCTTGAGCACCCGCTTTTCCACCGGGGTGAGCGACTCGCGGCAGTACATGCGCTTGTGCTTGAGCAGGTGGCGCAGGTCCTCACGGGCCAGCAGGCGCATCCAGCGCGAGCGCGGGTTGCCGATCACCGCCAGCTGGAAGTCGATCAGCGCCGGGCGGCCATCGTCGGTGACCAGCCAGTTGGCTTCCTTGGCCAGATCGTTGTGGGCCACGCCATTGCGATGCAGCTGCTGCAGCAGGCGACGCGCGGCGCGGAACCAGGCCAGGTCACCGCGAGGCGGACGCTGGTACATGGCGTCGCCGGCCATGAAGCTGCGGTCGAGATGACGTCCATCCCACGCCAGCAGCTGCGGCACATCGGCCATGCCGTGGATGTGGCGCAGTGCGCGTGCTTCACGGCGGGCCAGCCACCAGGCCGGCAGCCGCAACCACAGTGGTGTGGCGCCCAGATCACGGCGTACAAAGGAGCCGGCCGGCCCTTCCACAAGGAGGATGCGACCGAAGCTGTCGGCCTTCAGGGCGTGCGAGGGCGTGTCTGACGAATGCGGCATGTGCCCATTCTAGGCGATGGCGCCCGTTGCAAACGGTCACCAAGCGGCCGGGAACCAGTCACCTTCACGCCCCTATAATCGGGCAATGGACTCTTCATGGATCGACGCCACCCTCGCGTGGATTGCCGCTCACCCCGTGCTGGCGGGTGCCGTTATCTTCCTCATCGCCTTCTGCGATGCGGTGATCATTCTCGGCGCCATCGTGCCGGCCCTGCCGCTGCTGTTCGCGGTGGGCGTGTTCATCGGGCTGGGCCAGATCTCCGGGCCGTATGCGGTGGCGGCAGCCGCACTGGGCGCATTCGCCGGTGATGGCATCAGTTACTGGATCGGGCGCCGCTGGGGTGACCGCCTGCGTGGCGTGTGGCCCTTCAGCCGTTACCCGCAGCTGCTCGACCGCGGCGAAAACCTGTTCCGCCGCAATGCCTTCAAGAGCATCCTGGTAGCACGCTACGTGGGCGCGATCCGGCCGTTCGTGCCGGCCATCGCCGGCATGATGAAAATGCCGGCCAGCCGCTACATGCAGGCCAGTGGCATCGCCAGCATTTCGTGGGCGGTGCTGTTCCTGGCACCGGGCTGGGTGCTCGGCGAGGCCTACGACGCGGTGGCCGCCGTCGCAGGGCGCCTGGTGGTGGTGGTCGGCCTGCTGGCAGTGATCCTCGGCCTGGTCTGGGCCATCGTGCTGTACGGCTACCGCTGGTCGGCCGCGCGCATGGACAACTGGCTGGCGCGGCTGCTGGACTGGTCCAACCGACACCCGACGCTGGGCCGCTACACCGTCGGTGTGCTGGACCCGAAGCGCCGCGAGTCGGTGCCGCTGGCGATGCTGGCGCTGATGCTGCTGGTGCTGGGCTGGGGCTGGTTCGCGCTGCTGACCGTGGTGGTCGCCCATGGCGAGCCGCTGGCGATCGACCTGCTGGTGCACCAGGCCATGCTGGCGCTGCGCAATCCGCTGGCCGATTACCCGATGGCCGCGCTGGCATCGCTGGGCGCCTGGCAGGTGTTGTTGCCGGCCACCGCTGCAGCGATGGGCTACCTGATCTGGCGCCGCCGCTGGATGGCAGCCGCGCACTGGCTGGCCGCGCTTGCCTTCGGCCTGGCGTTGACCATGCTGCTCGGCGCAACGGTGGATGTGGTGCGACCGGTCGATGCCAGCAGTGGCTTTGGCTTCCCGTCGGTGTCGGTGACCATGGCCACCATCACCTTCGGCTTCTTCGCGGTGCTGATCGCCCGCGAGATGCCTGGCCGCACCCGTGTCTGGCCGTACCTGGTGTCGGGCATCGTGGTCAGCCTGATCGGCTTCTCGCGCCTGTACCTGGGCGCGCACTGGCTGAGCGATGTGATCGGCGGCATGCTGTTCGGTACGTTCTGGCTGCTGGTGCTGGGCATCGCCTACCGCCGCCGCTTCAACCGCTCGTTCTGGGTGAAGCCGGTGGCGTGGCTGTTCTACGGTGTCTTCGCCGTGGCGGCGATGTGGTACGCGCCGCGCCACATTCCGGTGAAGCTGGAACGCTTCGAGCCGACCCTGCCGGCGGCGCAGGCGATGGACATGCAGGCCTGGTGGCAGCACGACTGGGCGACACTGCCGGCGCGCCGCAACGAGTTCGACGACGACCAGCGCTGGCCGCTGGACGTGCAGGTGGCGGGCCCGCTGGCCCCGCTGCAGGCGCAGCTGGAAGCACGCGGCTGGAAGCGGCAGGAACAGGCCGGCTGGCAGGAGGCGCTGCTGATGCTGGACAAGAACACGGGTGCCGACGAACTGCCGGTGCTGCCAGCCACGCTGGACACGCGCGTGGAAGCGCTGTTGATGGTGCGCCCGGGTACACACCGCGATGAGCGCTATGTACTGCGCCTGTGGCCAGCCCCTGCGCAGTTGCAACCGGGCAATACGCCGCTATGGCTGGGCAGTGCGCAGACCCTGCGCTACGAGCGTCATTTCGAGTGGATCGGCATGTGGCACCCGCTGCGTGGCGTCGACCCGGCGCTCAACGCAGTGAAGGACGCCGTGCAGGACCTGCCGCAGCGCGAGGATGTGCACAGCGAAACCGGGTTGCCGGTGCTGCGGTTGAAGACCACGGCGCCCTGACCGGCACCGGTGCGCGATCACCCACTGAAGAGCCGAGCCCATGCTCGGCCGCTCTTCGCGGGAACCATCAAGCCGAGCATAGGCTCGGCTCTACAGTAGATCAGTAGATCCACGCCGTGCGTGGATGGCATTCCACGCATGCCCCAGCGTGTGCACCAAGGTGCACACCCACCCAAGGCAGGCTGCTACGGCATCCAGCCCAGCAACTGCTGCAATCGCTGGTGCGGGTCGTCCATCTGCAGCAGCTGCAGGCGCTGCTGCTCGCTCAGCGGCAACAGCTCGGCCAGCCGCCAGCCGACCCAGCTGGCCTGGTCCAGCAACGCCGGGTTGGACGGCGCATAGGCCTCGCCGGCCTGTTCGATGATGTGCCCCAGCACCGTGGCCAGCAGCGCGTGCTGTGGTCGCAGTTCGTCGTCCGGGTCTTCCTCGCACCAGCGCACGTCGGCCACCACCAGGCCGTTGTCGCGCACGCGGGTACGCTCCACATGGAAACGGCGGGTGCCGCGCAGGCGCAGCTGCAGCACGCCATCGGCGCCGACATCGAAGTCTTCGATGCGCACCTGCACGCCGTAGGCCGCTGGCGTCGCCGGTGCGCCGACTTCCTCGCCATCGAGGATCAGGCAGACACCGAACCCCTCACCACTGCGGCCGCTGTCGCGGACCAGGTCCAGATAGCGGCGCTCGAAAACACGCAGGCCCACCGCCGCACCCGGCACCAGCGTGGTGTGCAGCGGAAACAGCGGCAGCGGGCTGTCGACGCTCATCGGGCCTGCAACGCGGCGAGGAAGCGGCGCGGGGCGCCGTCGAAGCCACCGTTGGACATGAACACCACGTGGTCGCCACTGCGCACGCTGGACTGCAGCTGCGCCAGCAATGCGTCGGTATCCGGCACCGCGTGGGCGTCACCACGTACCGCAGCGATCACCGCAGCGGCATCCCAGGCCAGTTCCGGGCGATGCAGGAACACCACTTCATCAGCCAGCGCCAGCGACGGTGCCAGTGCCTGCGCATGTGCGCCCAACCGCATCGAGTTGCTGCGCGGTTCCATCGCAACCACGATGCGCGCATCGCCGACCCTGGCACGCAGGCCCTCCAGCGTGGTGGCGATCGCGGTGGGGTGATGGGCGAAATCGTCGTAGACGGTGATGCCGCCATGGCTGCCGATCACTTCCATGCGGCGCTTGACGCTGCGGAAGCGCGCCAGCGCCGGGATCACCGTGGCCGGCGCCACGCCCACTGCATGCGCAGCGGCCAGCGCGGCCAGCCCGTTGAGCACGTTGTGGCGGCCCAGCAGCGACCACTGCACGTCGCCCAGCGCCTGCCCACGATGGTGCACGCGGAACGCGCTGCCATCGGCGGCCAGCAGCTCGGCATGCCACTCCAGCGACGGATCGAAACCAAACCGCTCGACCGGGGTCCAGCAGCCCATCGCCAGCACTTCGGCCAGGTGCTGATCCTCGCCGTTGACGATCAGCCGCCCACGTGCGGGCACGGTACGCACCAGGTGGTGGAACTGGCGCTGGATCGCCGCCACGTCCGGGAAGATGTCGGCGTGGTCGTATTCAAGATTGTTGAGGATGGCCACCAGCGGCCGGTAGTGCACGAACTTGCTGCGCTTGTCGAAGAAGGCCGTGTCGTACTCATCGGCTTCGACCACGAACTCGCGGCCCTGGCCCAGGCGCGCGGAGACTCCGAAATCCTCGGCGACGCCGCCGATCAGGAAGCCGGGCGAGCGCCCTGCACTTTCCAGCAGCCAGGTGAGGATGGTGGTGGTGGTGGTCTTGCCATGGGTACCGGCCACGGCCAGCGTGTCGCGGCCCGGCAGCACCTGCTCGGACAGCCACTGCGCGCCGGATATATAGCGCTGGCCGGCATCGAGCACGGCTTCCACGGCGGCATTGCCGCGCGACAGCGCGTTGCCGATCACCACCTCGTCGGTGCCGGCCGGCACGCTGTCGGCACGGTAGCCCTGGTCCAGGGTGATGCCCAGCTGTTCGAGCTGGGTCGACATCGGCGGGTAGATGGCCTGGTCGCTGCCGCTGACGGAATGCCCGAGTTCCCGCGCCAGGGCGGCCACGCCGCCCATGAAGGTGCCGGCAATTGCAAGGATATGTACGCTGCTCATGACCGAGGATTGTGACCGATGACGGCTGTATAGGGCCAATGTCCGCTATCGGGTAAGACAACCCCTACACGGGATGTGAGAAAACTCCAATCAGCTGTCAGGGAATTCCCGATAGCGATGTTCTGTGAACCCGGACACAATTCGAACTGCCAGCCGCAGTACCCGAACCGGTCCTACTCCCCAAGAGGCCATCCCCAAGGGAGCTCATGCTGCGGGGCCCTGAGCAAGCCCTTCGCTGGCGCCTGTCAAACGACACAGGCCTGATCCTCGCGGACCAGGCCTGTGTTTTTTTGCGCCCGGGGAGCCGGCAATTCGCGCCGGCCCGGCCGGATCAGGCCTTGATCGCCGCCAGGATGCGGGCTTCGATCTCGTCCAGCTCACCGACGCCATCGACGCGGGCCAGGGTGCCACGGCCGGCGTAGAAATCGACCACCGGGGCGGTCTGCTCGTTGTAGACCTGCAGGCGCTGGCGCACCGCTTCCGGATTGTCATCGGCGCGGCCCTGCTCCTTGGCACGACCGGCGATGCGATCCACCAGCAGCTCGGTGGCCACGTCCAGCTGCACCACGGCGTCCAGCGGCTGGCCGATCTTGGCCAGCAGGCCGTCCATCGCATTGGCCTGGGCCACGTTGCGCGGGTAGCCATCGAGGATGAAGCCCTTGGCGACATCAGCCTGGGTCAGGCGCGACTCCAGCATGCCCAGCAGGATGTCGTCCGACACCAGGTTGCCGGCATCCATCACCGTCTTGGCCTGCTTGCCCAGCTCGGTGCCGGCGGCGATTTCCGCGCGCAGCATGTCACCGGTCGAAATGTGGGCGATGCCCAGCTTTTCCTTCAGGCGCGTCGCCTGTGTCCCCTTGCCCGAACCGGGCGGTCCCAACAGAACCAATCGCATTGACCTGACTCCAACGTGTTGAAAACAAAGAAGGTTCGCGTCCCGGACGGTCCGGTATCGCTGCACCGCAATAGCGCCACTTTACCGCATCCGGGTAATGTCCCTGCAATGTCCCCTCCCCCGAGCAGGTAGAAGCATGCGCAACGGTACTCTCCTTTATGCCCAGTCCGGCGGTGTCACCGCCGTCATCAACGCCACGGCGGCGGCGGTGATCGAGCAGGCGCGGGCCAAGGGCATCAAGGTCCTGGCCGCCCGCAACGGCATCCTCGGCGCCCTGCGCGAGGAGCTGATCGACACCAGCAAGGAGAGTGCCGCGGCCATCCGCGCGCTGGCCCATACCCCGGGCGGTGCCTTCGGCTCGTGCCGGGTCAAGCTGAAATCGCTGGACGCCGACCGCGCCCGCTACGACCGCCTGCTGGAGGTGCTGCGCGCGCACGACGTGCGCTGGTTCCTCTACAACGGCGGCAACGACTCCGCCGATACCGCGCTGAAGGTCTCGCAGCTGGCCAAGGCCTCCGGCTACGACCTGACCTGCATTGGCGTGCCCAAGACCATCGACAACGATCTGGCGGTGACCGACACCTGCCCCGGCTTCGGCTCGGCGGCCAAGTACACCGCCGTCTCGGTGCGCGAGGCGGCGCTGGACGTTGCGGCGATGGCCGAGACCTCCACCCGCGTCTTCATCTACGAGGCGATGGGCCGCCACGCCGGCTGGCTGGCCGCGGCCGCCGGTCTGGCTGGCAACGGTGATGACGACGCACCGCACATCATCCTGCTGCCCGAGCGCGCCTACGACGAGGCTGCATTCCTGGCCAAGGTGAAGGCCGTGGTCGAGCGCGTCGGCTACTGCGTGGTGGTGGCGTCGGAAGGTATCGCGACCGCAGATGGCCGCTTCGTCGCCGACGCAGGCGGCGGCAAGGACTCGTTCGGTCACTCGCAGCTGGGCGGCGTGGCGGCGCACCTTGCTGCACGGGTCAAGGACCAGCTGGGCCTGAAGGTGCACTGGGCGCTGCCCGACTACCTGCAGCGCTCGGCCCGCCACCTGGCCAGCAGGACCGACTGGGAGCAGGCACAGGCGGTCGGCAAGGCCGCCGTGCAGCTGGCACTGAAGGGCCAGAACGGCGTGATGCCGGTGATCGTGCGCAGCAGCGATGCGCCCTATCGCTGGAAGATCGAAGCGGCCCCGCTGTCGAAGATCGCCAACCACGAAAAGAAGATGCCGGCCGGCTTCATCCGCCGCGATGGCTTCGGCATCACCGCCAAGGCGCGCGCCTACCTGTCGCCGCTGATCAAGGGCGAAGCGCCGCTTCCCTATGGCACCGACGGCCTGCCGAAGTACGTGACACTGAAGAACGTGGCGGTGAAGCAGAAGCTGCCGGCCTTCGAGGGCTGACCTGAAAAAGGGGACGGAGGGGATTAAGTCGCATACGCCCCTCTGTCATCTCCAACAGCATCAGCAGTGGGTCGGATACGACTTAATCCCCTCCGTCCCCTTTTCATGGAGGTCATCATGGCACTGCGTGTTGTTCGTCTCGGCAGCCCGCGCCAACCCGGTGAGGGCCTGCGCATCGGCACCGTGCGGCGACCACCGCGCGGCGTGCCCCGCAGCGAATTCGCGAAACGGGACTGGTACGACGTCTGGTTCCCGACTCTGTCACCCAGCGCGGAGCTGGTGAAACAGGCCCATGAGGCGAAGACCGCCGCCGACTGGACTGCGTTCTTCCGCCACTACAAGGCCGAGATGAAAGCGCCCGATGCCGCGCACGCGCTGGACCTGCTGGCCGCGATGTCGCAGCACAGCGACCTCAGCGTGGGCTGCTACTGCGAGGACGAAGCGCATTGCCATCGCAGGGCGTTGCGCGAGCTGCTGGTGGCGCGCGGGGCGACGCTGGCGGAGTGAGATCAGCCGGATGCCGGCCAGCGGCCGGCACTACCACCCGTGGACGACTGCGTGGGCGCAGCGCACGCATCATCTCAATTGCAGGCCTTTCCTTCCATCTGCAGCTGCGCGGCGAACATCGTCACCTGCGGAATCTGGCCGGCTGCCGCCTGCTTCTTGGCCTCTTCCAGATAGATGCGCGACTGGCCCTGCCCATCCAGCTCGACCTTGTTGCTCGACGGCAGGCGCCACACCCGCACCACCGCCTGCTGCGCCGGGCATGCCGCGTTGGGCACGCGGATCACATCGTTGAGCTTCCAGCCCTTGTCGGCACTCGGCTGTGCCTTGGTGTAGTCGACGAAGCGCGCACGTGGCTGGCACTGCTCGCTGGTACGCACGGCGGAGAAGCGGTACGGGGCGGCGGTATCGCCGGTGAACGCACCTTCCAGGCGTGCGCAGGCCTCGGGAATCTGCCGCAGCGTATGCACCGCGCCCACCGCCTGGGGTGCGCCCACGGCACGCTGCAGCTCCGGGGTTTCCGCAGCGAGTGCCGGCACGGCCGGGGCCAGGGCGGCGAGCATCAACAGGGACAGGCGCATGGGGGATCTCCATCGGGACTCCGCGCAGGCTTGCAGAGGCTGGCTTAACGGGGTGCAAAGGCCGGTGGCTCGCAAATCATGCCCTTGCCTGGCGGCGGGTCCGCGCGCATGTCGACGCGTTCATTGGCAGGGCGCCCACGGGTCATGCGGCGCGGCTCCCACGGGCCAGTCGAGCATGGCTCGACTCTACAAAGAGCGGCACGCATACTGCGGGCACCAGGGAATGCTGAACACCGCCATACGTCGGACGACCACCAAGGTCGGTACGGGTTGGTTCCAGGCTGCAGCCCGTCGTCCCCCTCGTGGTGCCGTTCATCGCCACTGGATGCCTACATCCATTCTGCGGAGGGGTCTAATGCTGGAACGTCACGGGCTGTCACTGGCGCTGGGCTGCGCCATTCTCGCGATCCTGTTCGGAATCGTCTCGGCGCGCTGGATCCTGCGCCAACCCACCGGCAATGAGCGCATGGTTGCGATCGCCACCGCGATCCAGGAAGGTGCGCGTGCCTACCTCAACCGTCAGTACCTGACCATCGGCATCGCCGGCGTGGTGCTGTTCGTGCTGGTCGGGGTGTTCCTCAGCTGGTACACCGCGATTGGTTTCGCGGTCGGTGCGGTGCTGTCCGGCGCCGCCGGCTACATCGGCATGAACGTGTCGGTGCGCGCCAACGTGCGCACCGCGGAGGCGGCGCGCCAGGGCATCAGCGCGGCGATGGACGTCGCCTTCCGCGGCGGCGCGATCACCGGCATGCTGGTGGTCGGGCTGGGCCTGCTGGGCGTGGCAGGCTACTACGCACTGCTGCTGCGCATGGGCCTGCCGATGGAGCAGGCGCTGCACGCGCTGGTCGGGCTGGCGTTCGGTTCGTCGCTGATCTCGATCTTCGCGCGGTTGGGCGGCGGCATCTTCACCAAAGGAGCCGACGTCGGCGCCGACCTGGTCGGCAAGGTCGAAGCCGGTATTCCCGAAGATGATCCGCGCAACCCGGCGGTGATCGCCGACAACGTCGGTGACAACGTCGGTGACTGCGCCGGCATGGCCGCCGACCTGTTCGAGACCTACGCGGTGACCGTGATCGCCACCATGCTGCTGGGCAGCCTGATGCTGGCCGAGGCCGGCGCCAACGCGGTGCTCTACCCGCTGGTGCTGGGCGGCGTATCGATCATCGCCTCGATCATCGGTGCGCTGTTCGTCAAGGTGAAGCCGGGCGGCTCGATCATGGGTGCGCTGTACAAGGGCGTGATCGTCTCCGGCGTGCTGGCGGCGATTGCGTTCTATCCGATCACCACCAGGCTGATGTCCGACAACGTGCATGGGCCGATGGCGCTGTATGGCTGCGCGTTGATCGGGTTGGTGCTGACCGGGCTGATCGTGTGGATCACCGAGTACTACACCGGCACCCAGTACAAGCCGGTGCAGCACGTGGCGCAGGCCTCGACCACCGGCCATGGCACCAACATCATCGCCGGCCTAGGCATTTCGATGAAGTCCACCGCGCTGCCGGTGGTGGCGGTGTGTGCGGCGATCTGGGGAGCCTTCGCGCTGGGCGGCCTGTACGGCATCGCCATCGCCGCTACTGCGATGCTGTCGATGGCCGGCATGATTGTCGCCCTCGATGCCTACGGCCCGATCACCGACAACGCCGGTGGCATCGCCGAAATGGCCGAGCTGCCCTCGGAGATCCGCGACATCACCGATCCGCTGGATGCAGTGGGCAACACCACCAAGGCAGTGACCAAGGGCTATGCGATCGGATCGGCGGCGCTGGCCGCACTGGTGCTGTTCGCCGACTACACCCACAACCTGCAGGCGGCCAATCCCGGCCAGGAGTTCCGCTTCGATCTCAGCGACCACACGGTGATCATCGGCCTGCTGATCGGCGGCCTGATTCCCTACCTGTTCGGTGCGATGGCGATGGAAGCGGTCGGCCGCGCCGCCGGTGCGGTGGTGGAGGAAGTGCGCCGCCAGTTCCGCGAGATCCCCGGCATCATGCAGGGCACCGGCAAGCCCCAGTACGACAAGGCGGTGGACATGCTGACCCGCTCGGCGATCCGCGAAATGATCGTGCCGTCATTGCTGCCGGTGGCGGTGCCGGTGGTGGTCGGCTTGCTGCTGGGGCCACGCGCGCTGGGCGGCCTGCTGATCGGCACCATCGTGACCGGCCTGTTCGTGGCCATTTCGATGACCACCGGCGGCGGTGCCTGGGACAACGCCAAGAAGTACATCGAGGACGGCCACTTCGGCGGCAAGGGCAGCGAGGCGCACAAGGCCGCGGTGACCGGCGATACCGTCGGTGACCCGTACAAGGACACCGCCGGCCCGGCGATCAATCCGCTAATCAAGATCATCAACATCGTGGCGCTGCTGCTGGTGCCGCTGCTGTAGATCCGCGCCATGGGTGGATGACGGCCTCGATGGGGTCAGAGCCCTTTCCTGCGGAAAGGGATCCGACCCCACCGTCAATCACCGCCCACGCAGGAAGAACGACACCGGCACCATCACTTCCACCGGGTCGTCGGCCATTTCGGCCGGCGGCGCCGGCAGCGGGCTGGCCCGCTGCACGGTGTCCAGCGTCTCCTGGTCGAGCAGCGCGAAGCCACTGCTGCGGCCCAGTTTCAACCCCGAGACCGCGCCATCGCGGGCCACGGCAAAGCGCACGTAGACCACGCCCTGCTGGCGCAGCCGCTCGGCCTGGCGTGGATAGCGCCGGTGCTTCTGCAGGTGCCCGAGCAGGTGTCCTTCCCAGGTCGCCTCGGCACGACTGCGCTCACCCGCCGTGGTCTGCGGCGCGGTGTAGCGTGCGGCAGCGTCGGCGGCCACCTGCGGCGGTGCGCTGGTCTGCGCGACGTTGGCATCGGCGCTGTCCGGCGCGGGCGCTGGTTCCGGCGCTTCTGGCGGAGGCAGCTCACCCTGCGGCTGCACGGGTGCCTTGGGTTGCTCACGCACGGCTGGCGCTGGCGCCTGCTGCCGCTGCTGTTGCTGCTGCAGCGGCCCGGTGGCGACCTCGCGCGGCGGCGCCGGCGGTGCCTGCGCCATCGGCGCCAGCTCCAGCGTCAGCGCTGCCGGGGGAGCCGTTGCAGCCTGCACCGGTGCGCGCGCCACCCACCAGCAGGCCGCGCCGATCAGCAGCGCGTGCACCAGCAGTACGATCGCCAGGCTGGTCGCCCAGCGCCGCAGTCCGCTCATTGCGTGCGCTGCTCCAGGCCGACCAGTGCCACCTTCAGGTAACCGGCCGCACGCAATGCATCCAGCGTGGCCATCAGTTCGCCGTAGGGCACGTGGGTATCGGCGCGCAGGAAGATACGCTGCGCGGTGTCACTGTGGGTGGCCGCCTGCAATGCAGCCGCCAGCCCGTCGCGCGCTACGGCCTGTTCGCCAACGCGAAGCGACAGATCGGCCTGCACGGTCACATACACCGGCGCCTGTTCGGGCGGCGTGGCACTGGCGCTGCTGGCCGGCAGCTGCACCGGCACCGACACGGTCGCCAGCGGTGCGGCCACCATGAAGATGATCAACAGCACCAGCATCACGTCGATGAAGGGCGTGACATTGATCTCGTGCGCTTCTTCGGGGGCATCGTCGCGGTCGGACGCGGTCCTGATCGCCATCGTCGCGCCTCAGTGCACCGCGCGCAGCGGCGCCGCAGCGGCACGCGGGACGGCACGATCAAGATCGCGCGACACCAGCTGCTGCACGGCGGCCGACAGATCGCCGAGCAGCCCCCGCAGGCCGGCCAGCACGCGGCTGAAATGGTTGTAGACCAGCACCGCGGGAATCGCCGCGACCAGGCCGAGCGCTGTCGCCAACAGGGCCTCGGCGATGCCGGGCGCAACCACCGCCAGGCTGGTGGTGTTGCTGTGGGCGATGCCGATGAAACTGTTCATGATCCCCCACACCGTACCGAACAGGCCGACGAACGGCGCCACCGCGCCGATGCTGGCGAGCGCGCCGATACCGCGCCGCTGCACGCGCGCGGTTTCCAGCTCGATGCGTTCCAGGCGCGAGGCGACGCGCTCCTTGATGCCGTCGTGGCTGTCCAGCTCCTGCGACAGGCGCAGTTCGGTGCGTGCAGCGTCCAGCATCGTCAGTGCGGCGCCCTGTTGCAGGGTCGCTTCTTCGCTCTGCGTCGGCAGCTGTGCGGACTGCAGCAACAGCGCGCGTGCCGCACGCAGCTGCCGGGCCTGCCGCGCCAGCTCCCAGCCCTTGGCCAGCAGCACGGTCCAGGTGGCCAGCGACGCCAGTGCCAGCGCGATCATCACGGCCTTCACCACCACGTCGGCGGCCAGGTACATGCCCCACGGGGTCAATGCGGGGGCGGCCACAGGGGCCAGGTCAGCAGGCAGCATCGTCTCGGTTTCCATCAGCATCAGGGGTCGCTGCGCGACGGCGGGTCGCACGCGGATCATTGGCGTCGTCCACTTCCACGACCGGATGGGGCTGCAGCCGCGGCGCGGGTCGGCTGAGCACGTAGCCGGCGCTGACCGCGAAGAACAGGCCCACGCCCAGCAGCAGGCGCCACGACGGGTGCGCTCCCCAGCAGAACAGCGCAAAACCGACGGCCATGCCGGCACTGGCGAATGCCTTGCCCTTGCGCGACACCGCACCCTGCTCACGCCACAGCCGCAGTGACGGGCCGTAGCGCGGATGCGCCAGCAGGCGCCGCTCGAACTTCGGCGAGCTGCGTGCGAAGCAGCCCACGGCGAGGATCAGGAAGATGGTGGTCGGCATCACCGGCAGCAACGCGCCGATCACCCCGAGGCCGACCATCAACCATCCCAGCGCGAACCAGAGCCAACGCATCAGCGCTGCATCCGCAGGCGGGCACCAGGCATCAGGCGAATTCCACTTCGACGTGGCCGTGCACGCTGCGGAACGCGGCGTCGGCCGCATCGATCACCTGCTGCTCCTGCCTGGCACTCAGCGGTACCGCGTCCAGCGCAGCGGTGAACTCGCGCCAGTGGCGCGCCGCGCCATCCGGATGCGCGGCCAGGTGGCGGGCGCCGAAATCACGATCCAGGCCGAGCCTGGCGGCCATCTTGTACAGCACGGTGCCGCCCAGGTTGGACCCTTCGGCCACATACAGCCACCCCAACGCGGCGGGCAGTTCCAGATCGGACGGCAACGCCGCGATGTCGGCCCCGGGCAGCGTCTGCTCCAGATCCTGCAGGTCGCGCGCCACCTGGGCCAGGCGGCGGCGCTCGCCCAGGTCCGGCAGCAGTGCGTCCAGCGCAGGGTTGGCATACAGCGCATCGATGCTGCGATGGAAGCGATACTGCACGCGCAGGAACCGGGCGAAGTTGCTGCGGTCAGCGAAGATGTCACCGGCCATGATGCGCTTGTCCAGGGCGCCATGGCTGTCGCGGGTGGCGGCCTTGAGCCGCAGGCTGCGGCTGTCTTCAGGGGCGATGTGTGCGTTCATGGGGGATGCCAGGGGGTCGTCCTGCTGTAGACGTTCGCCACGGGGCTTTCCCCAAGGCTATGTGCGCCGATAATGGCGCATCCCTTCTTACTGCAGGAACCGACGATGATCACCACCGAACCGCGCATGACCAACCTGTTCCTGCAGCTGGGCCTGGACGCCAGCGCCGAGGGCATCGCCCGCTTCATCCGCGAGCACCAGCTGGCCACCGATGTGGAAGTGGTCGAGGCACCGTACTGGAACGATGCGCAGCGCCAGTTCCTGTCCGAGTCGCTGCAGGCCGATGCGGCATGGACCACCGTGGTGGATGAGCTGAACGAGTCGCTGCACGAGGACGCGGTGAAGGCGGCGACGGGGCAGTAAGCGGGGTATCCCCCGCTGGTGGGGTCAGAGCCCTTTCCGCAGGAAAGGGATCCGGCCCCGCCGCTCATCCTTTCCGGAGGAAAGGGATCCGACCCCAGCGCTCATCCGCGACCGATCAGTACTTCCAGGTCAGCGCCAGCCGCGCGGTGCGGCCCGGTGCCGGCATCACGCCCAGGGCCAGCGGGTCCAGGTAGTAACGATCGGTCAGGTTGTCCACGCCGGCTTCCACCGAGAGCTGGTCGTTGAAGCTCCAGCTGGCGAACAGGTCGACCAGCGTGGTCGGCCGGTACAACTGCTGGATCGCCGACAGGCCCACGTTCCAGTCCTTGTCCAGCTTGCTGATCGGGCCGGCGTTGTGGACCACGCGGGTGCCGAAGGCCAGGCGCTCGTCGAACAGGCGCGAGCCCAGGGTCAGGTTGACCATGTAGCGCGGCGGGTTCTGCGTGTTGGTGTAGGAGCCTTCGAAGCCGCCGTCCACGCAGTCGGGCGTGTTGGCCAGCTCGTCATTCTTCCGCTGAGCACCATAGGCACGGCGTTCGGCGGCAATGTCCGACGCGCAGGTCTTGGCCTTGAAGTAGTAGTGCGCGGACAGATCGGCAAATACCTTGCCGCTGTCATAGCTGGACTGGAACTCCATGCCCGAAACCTTGAACTGGTCGACGTTGCGGATCAGGCCGGCCGACAGCGTGCGGTAGTCACGGGTGATCAGGTCGTCGATGCGGGTATCGAAGTACGCCAGCTTCAGCGCCAGGCGGTCGCCGGCGGTGAACAGGTCGTAGCGGAGGGTGCTGGCACCGATTTCCCAGCTGCGCGCGCGCTCCGGCTTCAACTCGCCCACCGGCTTGGCGGCGGTGAACAGGCCCAGCGTGGTCTCGAACAGGCTCGGCAGCTTGGTGCCTTCGGCGTACTTCACGTAGACCAGGGTGTCTTCGCTGAAGCGGTAGGCCACGCTGGCGGTCGGCGAGAACGCGGTGTCGCGACGGCGGATCGGCTGCGACCAGGTCCAGCTGACCGGCACCTTCAGGTCCTGCGCCTTGCCGGCGTTGTAGAAATTCCAGCCCGCGATGTCCGCCACCGTGCCCTTCTTGTACGGCGAGGCCAGCAGCGATTCCTGGGTGAAGTTGCCGTTGGCATCTGGATACCAGTTCAGCAGCGCGATGCGCTTGGCCCGCCACGACGGCAGCGCCGGGTTGCCATTGAGCAGCTCGGTGTAGCGGTACTGGCCCTGCACCTCATAGGCATCAGGCGTGGCCAGGCGGTTGCGGTCATGCACATCCACGCGGTTCCAGCGGCCACCGGCCAGCAGCTCCCAGTGCTCATCGGGCTGCCACTTCAGCGAGGCCACCGCGCTGTATTCCTTGCGCTCGGCGTTGCGCAGGAAACGGTTGTTGACCAGATCGTCGTGCATGACCGGCCCCGAACTGCCCGGCGCGATGTCTTCGTCGCTGTAGGACAGGCCGTAGTCCAGCGTGAACACGCCGGCCCGGGTGTCGAACTTCGAGGTATTGCTGACATCCAGGCCGAAGCGCTTCTGTCGCAGCGGATTGCGGTAGGCATCCTTGTAGCCGGGGTCGCCACTGAAGCTGGGCGCGTCGTACCACTCGGTGCGGCGGTCGAAGTACCATGGGGTGATGCCGGTCAGGCCGTTGTACATCACGCTGTCGGTGTCGGTGTACGCGGCGTTGACGCGCAGGTCGATCAGCTCGCTGTCCGGATTGAAGCGGTAGCGCAGGCTGTAGCTGTCCATGTCGACGCGGCCCGGATCCCACTGTGGAACGCGGTCACGATCCACGCGGATGATCTGCGAGGCCATGATCTCGCCGGCAGTGCCTTCATAGCGGCGATAGCCGGCTTCCAGCGTCTGCGTGTCGTCGATGCGCCAGGTACCCTTGAGCAGCGCCGACTTCGAGCGCGAAGAGGTATTGAAAACCTCGGTGCGCGGCGGATTCAGCGGCGCCAGCGTGCGCCGATCCTGCGGGAAGTCGTCGTAGCCGTGGCGGCCGGAGAAGTAGTTGCCGTTGTCACGGTAGGCGTAAGCGGCGACCAGATCGAAGCGGTCCCAGTGCCCTGCGGCGGCCACGTTGAAGAACTGGCTGCCGGTGGCGCTGCGATCGGTGCGCGGTGCCGCACTGTAGGACGGCAGGCTGTTGGCACTGCCATTGGCCAGGCCGCCGCGCACGCGCACGCCGACGTCGCGGCCCTCGCGCAGCACGTCACCGATCTTCAACGTCTCCATCTCGACCACGCCGCCGATGCCACCGGACGCGTCGGCCTGCAGGCTCGGGCCCTTGGTGATGGTCAGGCTGGAGATCAGGTCCGGGTCGAGGTAGGTGCGCTGCGACTGGCCGGCGTAGCCACGGTAGGTATCCATGCTGGACTGGCCACCGTCGATGATCACCGGCACGCGGCCCTGGCCCTGGATACCGCGGATGTTGACGTCGAAGCCGTTGCCCACGCGCGGATCACCGGCGGTGACACCGGCCACACCCTTGACGATGTCGCCGTTGGAGGTGCCGCGGAAACGCTCCAGATGCGTGCGATTGAGCGTGGTGGTCGAACCCACGCTGCGATAGCTGTCGAGCAGGCGTGCTTCATCACTGGTCGCGCCGCTCCCGACGCGGTCGCCGGCCACACTCAGCGTGTCGGTGACGATCACACCACTGTCGGCCTGCAACGGCGTTGCCGCTTCCAGGGTGACCGCATCGGCGCTGACCCGGCGCACTGCCAGGCCACTGCCCTGCAGCAGCTGCTGCAGCGCCTCGTTGGCCGACAGGCTGCCGCCGACCGCGCGAGAAGTTACGCCACGTGCCAGCGATGCGGGATAGACCACCTGCACACCGGACTGGCGCATGTAGCTGCGCAGCGCGTCATCCAGCGGTTGCGCCGGAATATCGAAGCGCAGCACGGCCGCGTGGTCGCTGCTGGCGCTCTGCGCCAGTACGGACGGCGCGGCACTGGCCAGGCCGGCGGCGAGCAACGCGATGCACAGGCGGGACCGGCGCAGCACGCGGCCCGGGCGATGGAAGTCGAACATGGGGGAACCTGTCAAGTAATCGGTGCCGCGAACGCGGCGTCATCCGCAACACGGGCGGACACGGCGACGTACGTGGCGGCGGCGGGTACGTTCGCGGAGTAAGACGGATGAAAGCGTGGCAACCCCAAGGGGATTTGCAGTCGAAGCAGGTGCCGACGGTTGCGCGCCCGGTTGCAGTGGTGGGTGCCGACGGTTGCGTGGCTGGTTGCAGTGGTGGGTGCCGACCGTTGGTCGGCACCGGGGCAATGGCGTGGATCTACCGATGGACGATGGCGACGCCGAGCGGCAGCCGGGTCACCTGCAATCCAGCCGTCGCGGCCAGCGCATCCAGCGCCTGTTCCGGGCGGTCGATGCGCAACGCCGCGCTTACCGCCGGCAGCTGCGATAGATCACCACGCACGAAGGTCGGGCCAGCGCGATAGCGCCCCACCCATTGCACCGCGTCAGCGACGCGGGCCTGTTCCAACAGCAGCTCGCCCTGACGCCAGGCGCCGACGCTGTCGGCCGCAACCTCCCCCAATCGCCTCACACCACTGTGTTCACCGTAGGCCGCGCGCTGGCCCTGCTGCAGGTAGGTCCAGCCACCGTCAACCGGGCTGGCCATCCGTACCCTGCCCTGCCCGACCTGGGTTTCCACCTGGTCGTGGCCCCGCGCCACGGTGAAGGCGGTCGAGATGTCCTCGACCACGCCATTGCCGGCGCGCACGCTGAAACGTCGCTGCGCATCCGGACTGACCTCGAACCAGGCACGCCCGCGCAACAGCTCGACCTGGCGGGCGTTCGCATCAAAGTGCACGGCAATCGCACTGTCGGCGTCCAGCACCGCACGGCTGCCATCAGGCAGCAGTACGTTCTGCACCTGGTGCGTGCTGCGGTGATCGGACTGCAGGCGCAGCCACGCCTCCGGCCATGCCACCAGCATCGCCAGCATTGCCGCCGCAGCCATGGCCCAACGCCGTCGACGCGGGCGTCGACCAGCCACGCGGGCCGGCTGCGCTCGCGGCCCGACGCTGCGCCACAGCGCGCGCTCGTGTTCGAAGGCCCTGCGGTGCCCCGGCTGTTGCAGCCAGTGTTCGAACGCCTGCATGCGCGCGTCGCTGATATCGCCCGAGGCCAGCCACGCGATCCAGTCCCGGGCCTGCTCGGCCAGGGCATCGTCATTGGCGGCAGGCAGCATGTTCGGCGGGCTCATCGGCTGGCGGACAGGCGCATTCAAGCGCGGGGCGGAGAAACTGGGCCGCATCCACGGTCCAATGATCAAGACGTTTGCGCGAAGGCCAGCCCCAAGGCGGCGCGATCATCGGCCGCTGCGGGCCCAGGCCAGGCGCTGCAGCGCGGTGCGTACGTGATTCTCCACCGTGGTCACCGATACCCCAAGGCGGCGTGCGATCTCGGCCTGGGTCAGGCCCTGAAGGCGGTTGAGCCGGAAGATGGTGCGGGTCGGCTCCGGCAGATGGCCGGCCGCGTCGAGTACCCGCTGCAGCTCGTCCTGCGCCATGGCCTGCTCTTCGGTCGAGATCACCTCGTCCGGCCCCCACAGGTAGTGATCGGCCAGCAGGCGGTTGCGCCGGGTCGACTCGCGGCCGTGGTCGGTGGCGAGGTTGGCGGCCAATCGATACAGATAGGCGCGTGGGTTGTCGATGGCTTGGCTGTCATCGACCCCACGGACCTTGAACCACACCGCCTGGATCACGTCCTCGGCGCCGTTGTCGCCCCCCAGAATACGTTGCACCCGGCGCAGCAGCGCTGGCCGCTCGCGGATCAGCAGTTCGGTGAGGGAGGCAGCATTGGAGGACATGCGCGGAGCCGGGACGACAGACGGGAGGCGCCGCGCATGCTACTCCGCAAATGCGAATCAGTCACGTTTGCATTGTCGAAAAAAATGGTCACAGGCAATCAGTCAGCCCCTCGTAAACGTGGGTGCTGGTTCCGGGCAGGGTGGCATGCAGGGCTTCATGCCCGGCGCGCTCCCACGCTGCCAGCAGCTCGTCCAAGTGGGTTCCCGCCGCCAGTGGCAGCATGCAGGCATAGCGTCCCTGGTCAACATCGATCTGCCCGGTCTTCTGGACCCAGGTGTAGCTCCCGGCGAACGTCCAGACACAACGGGCCACGACACCGGTGGCCCGCTGCACTGAGCAACGCAAGCGCATCGCCCGCAGGTTGTAATACTGCCCTTCGCAGAAGGTATCCCCACAGATATCGTCAAAGCCGCGCACCAACAGACGTTCGGCCGCCAGGAAGCGCTCGCGCCCGGTCGCCGGATTCGGGTAGTCACGGGCATCGACAAATTGAGGGGTCGCCTGGGCGTTGGCTGCCATCAGCAGCGCGCAGACCAGCCATCGTGCCGGGAAGACGCGCATCACCCCACCCTCCCGGTCTTCCGGAGGCAGTCCGGCAGCGCGTCGAACAGGCCATGGTCAAGTCCAGGCAGGTTCGCCGTCAGGCCATCTGGTGCTTCCAGTGAAGCATGGAAGGCGTCAACAGGTACCCCTGGCCCCAACTCCAACGGACAGACCCAGCGGCCATTGTCGACCTGCACCTCCCCGGTATCGGCCTGCACGGCCAGCTCGCTGGCCACCACCACCCAGGCACAGCGCTGCACCGTTCCGCGATGGGCCAGCACCGCGCAGCGGACCTCCATCACCCGGTAGTTGCTGTACTCACCTTCGCACCAGGTATCGGCACAGAGCCGGTCGAACTCCCTTGCCAGGGCGGCCTGCAGCCCGTAGGCGCGCTCCCAGTTGGCCTCGGGCCGGGGGTAATCGATCAGGTCCACGTGCAGACCGCGGGCGGAGACAGGCAGGGACGCCAGCAACAGCACGACCCCCATGCATCGGGCATACCAGGACATCGGCGGAACTCCTCGGGAATGAGCGTCCAGCCTGCGCCGGCAGACCCTCCTGGCCCATCGGCCAAGGGCGGCGCCCCCCGTCAGGCCTTGCCGCGTCGGCAGGTCGGCCACCCGCCCGCTGCACAGCGCCCGGCAAAGGCATAAAATGGTGAGCTATCCGTCTATATCCCCCCCACCTGGAGCACACCATGGGTCTGGAACTCGTCTCGCCCGGCAAGAACCCGCCGGAAGAAATCAACGTCATCATCGAGATCCCGAAGGACTCGGAGCCGGTGAAGTACGAAGTGGACAAGGAAACCGGCGCGATCTTCGTCGACCGCATCCTCTCCACCCCGATGCGCTACCCGTGCAACTACGGCTACGTGCCGAGCACGCTGTGTGGCGACGGCGATCCGGCCGACGTGCTGGTGGTGCTGCCGCTGCCGCTGGTGCCGGGCTCGGTCGTGCGCTGCCGTCCGGTCGGCGTGCTGAAGATGAGCGATGAGGCGGGCAGCGACGAGAAGATCCTGGCCGTGCCGGTCTCGAAGATCTTCAGCGGCTACGCCCACGTCGAAGACATCGCCCAGGTCTCGAGCCACTGGCTGGAGCGCATCGGCCACTTCTTCGAGCACTACAAGGACCTGGAGAAGGGCAAGTGGGTCAAGCTGGACGGTTGGGGCGGCGCCGCTGAGGCCAAGCAGATCCTGATCGAGGCGCACCAGCGCCATCTCGACAGCAAGGCCTGAGCCTGAACCGGATCGCTCCGGCGGTACCCTGCCGGAGCGATGCGGGTCACGTTTCATGACGACGGCACATCACTCTTGCTGCCGTATTAGGTAAATTGCGTCACTTCACACGTCATCGACATCCATCGTCGAGACAGCCAGGGGAATGTGTCGTGCGTATTCTGCTTGTTGGGGATGCAGCCAGCCTGCCGGCCGAGCTGACCGAATTCATTGCCGATCTTGGGGAAGACTGGCAGCCGTTGACCGCCACCGATGGCCAGGCCGCGATGACCGCGGTGGCCACGCAGGGCGTGGACGCGGTGATCGTCTGCCCGCAATTGCCGGATCTCAATGCCACCACGCTGCTGGGGCAGATCCGGACCTTGCGCCCGGAGACCATCCGCATCGCGCTGGTCGATGCGCAGCATGGCAACCGGCCGCCGCCGGCGCGCCTCATTGGTGTCGCCCACCGCTTCCTGCCGCTGCCGCTGGCGCCGGAAGTGCTGCTGGAGGCACTGACCAGCCTGGAAGAACTGCGCGAAGTGCTGGACAGCCCGCGCCTGCGCGATGCCATCGGCCGTATCGAGAAACTGCCCTCGCCGCCGCACCTGTACCTGAGCCTGACCCAGGCCCTGGAACATGACGACGACGCCGACAGTGCCGATGTCGCCAAGCTGGTCGCCGCCGATCCGGCGATCGCCGCCAAGGTGCTGCAACTGTCGAACTCGGCCTTCTTCAGCCAGGGCCGCACCATTGCCGACCTGCGCACCGCCGTGACCCGGCTGGGCCTGGCCACGCTGCGTGACCTGGTGCTGGCCAGCGAAGTGTTCTCCGCACCGACGCTGTCGGCCGCCGAGCGCAACTCGCTGCAACAGCGCGCACTGCTGGCCTCGCGGCTCGCCGCACGCCTGCTGCCCGAATCCAGTGCCGAACTGGGAGCGACTGCCGCGCTGCTGGCCGACATCGGCCTGCTGCTGCCGGGTGTGCGCAACGAGCGCAGCGAGCCCTCGCTGGCCGGCGACACCCGCCCTGGCCATGCCGAGGCCGGCGCCTACCTGCTGGGCCTGTGGGGCTTGCCGATGCCGATCATCGAAGCGGTGGCCTTCCACCTGCAGCCGCAGCGCGCCAACACCCGCAGCTTCTGGGTGACCGGTGCGGTGCACGTGGCCCTGGCGCTGGTCAATGGCGATCCGGTGGACGAGGACTACCTGCAGCGCGCAGGCGTGCTGAACAAACTGCCGCAATGGCGCGAACACGCCAATGCGCTGATGGGACTGGTGCCCAGCGACGCCTGAGCGCGTTGCATGATGTCCGGATGACAGAGGGCGCACCCACAAGGTGCGCCCTTTCCATGTCAGCGGGTACCGCAGGCGTCCTGCACGCAGCGACGGTACTGCGACTCGCAGATGACCGGTGACTTGCCACTGGCCAGGCACTGCTGGCGGAACTCCTCACAGTAGAGCCCACCGCCGCAGACCCCGAGGCCCTGCGCGAACACTGCGCCCACCAGCGTTGCGTAGATCAATGCAGCGGCGGATGCCTGCCGCAGCAACGTGTTCTTCATATCCCTCTCCACATGCAAGCGTCCGGTAGTGGACCTCCTGACTGTGTTGATTACGACACGACGGGACCGTGACTGCGCTCACCTTCCAACAATTTCCGGAATTCCCCTACAAGAAAAAGGGCGGACCTTGCGGTCCGCCCTCCTTCTGTTGCTACCGCACTTCGATGGATCAGAAGCGCTGGGTGTACTTCATGTACAGGAAGCGACCCACGTCGAAGCCGCCGTAGTAGGCGAACGCCGAGTTCGGAGCCGAGTACTGCAGGGCACCCTTGTGGTCGAACACATTGTTCGCGCCCAGGGCGATGGTCGCATCCCACGGCGCCTTCCAGCTGACCTGCAGGTCGTGGAAGGTGTTGGAACCGGTGTGACGCAGCGGATCGGTCTCACCGTTGGCCATGTGGTTCGGAGCATCGCACCAGCCGTCAGCCAGCGAGATGCAGCTTTCCTTCATGCCCGAGTAGTAGCGCGCGGTGTAGTTCACACCGAAATCGCCGTACTGCCAGTTGACGCCCAGGTTCGAACGCACGCGGAACAGGCCCGGCTCGCTGACGCGGCCGACCATGATGTTGTCGCCCGCGCTGTTCTGGCGCTGCTCGTCGTACTTGGCGGTGTAGCTGGTCTGCCAGTCGATGCTGAACTGACCAATGGCCAGTTCCGGCAGGCGGTACTTGATGCCCAGATCGTAGCCCTGGGTTTCCATCTTGCCGAGGTTGGCGGTGCCGTAGGTGATCGCACTGACGTGGCCGTCAGCCGCACGGGTCACGCTCGAGCAGCGCGAAGCGTTACCCAGCACGTAGCAGTCACGCAGGATGCGGTCGACGCTGTCAGCGATGATCATGTCGCTGATTTCGTACTTGTACCAATCCAGCGACACGTCCAGGCCCTGCACCCAACGCGGGCTCCACACCAGGCCGAAGGTGGTGCTCTTGGAGGTTTCCGGCTTCAGGTTCGGATTGGCACCCGAGATGAACTGGTCACCCGACTGGCACGGCAGGGTCGAACATTCCTTGCCTGCCTGGCCCAGCTGCACGTAGTTGGCCGGCACGCCTGCGCCGGAGCACGCGGCATTGCCTGCAACGCTGCCCGGAGCCTTCACGCCGCACGGATCGATGTAGGACTCGAAGCTCGAGCTCAGGCCACCGTACAGGTCGCTGATGGTCGGAGCGCGGAAGCCCTCGGCGTAGGTGCCGCGGACCAGCAGTTCATCCAGCGGACGCCAGGTCAGGCCGAACTTGCTGTTGGTGGTGCCACCGAAGTTGCTGTAGTCCGAATAACGGCTGGCAACGTTCAGGGTCAGTTCCTTGGCGAAGGCCATGTCGGCCAGCAGCGGCACGTTCAGTTCGAGGTAGACCTCGTTCAGATCGTACTGGCCGCGGGTCGGCTTCTGGCCCAGGCCGGTGGACTGGCCCGACTGTGCGAAGGCGTCCGGCACGTAGCTGCCTTCTTCCTTGCGGTGCTCGACACCCAGGGCGAAGCCCAGGTCGCCGGCCGGCAGGGTCACGATGGCGCCCGACAGGTTGGCGGTGAAGCTGGTGGTCTTGGTGACGCCACGGGTGGTGAAGGTCGGGAACAGGAAGTCCTGCAGCTCCTGGTTCGCCAGCGAGCCCTGACCCTCAACGCCGTACGGCAGCAGCGGGTTCCACGGACGGCAATCGCCCAGGATCGGGTTGGCGGCGGTGCCGCAGCGGGCAACGCCACCGGCATCGATGAACGACGGGCCCAGCGCCTGACGCGCGCCGATCAGGCTCATGTCACCGCGGTTGCTCTTGATCGACTCGTTGCGGTTCCACAGCGCGCCGACATCCCAGTCGAAGGTCTTGCCACCCAGCTCGAAGAAGCCGGTCAGGGTCGGAGCGAAGCGCAGGGTCTTCAGCTGGCTGTCAGTGGTACGCGGCACTTCCCACAGGCGGCGGCGGAAGCTGACGTCCTGGCCAACCGGGTTGAAGGCGCTGTCTGCCGACAGCGGGGTGTTGATCGACTTGGAAGCGGACTGGTACGGATAGCCGGCGATCTGCTGGAACGTCTGGCGCTCGTTGTAGAGCACGTCGGTGTTCAGGCTGATCGAATCGGTGAAGTCGTAGGTGCCGTTGATGTAGACCGACTTGCGCTTCACACCGGTCAGCAGGGTCATCTGCTCGTTCGAGTTGGCGAACTCGTCTTCGGTGATCGCGTGGTAGTCGTTCGGGTTCTTCGGATTGCCACCCGGGTTCAGGGTCTGCCACACCGCGCTCGACTTGCTGCAGTCGTACAGCTTCGGGTTGCACCAGCTGCCGTTCTGGCTGATCGGGCTCCAATCAGCCGAGGTGGAGTTCGGACCCAGCGAGCCGTCACGGCTGTACCAGCGGTCCTTGGCCCACACCGGATCCTGCTTCGAGTACTCGGCCGACAGGGTCAGGCTGCCGCGCTCACCGCGGGCACCGAGGGTCATCGAATAGGTTTCGCTGTCGCCGTCGCCCTTGCCGTACTGGCCGACGTAGACATTGGCTTCGCCGCCGTCGAAGTTCTTGCGGGTGATCACGTTGACCACGCCGGCAATGGCGTCGGAACCGTAGATCGACGAGGCGCCGTCCTTCAGGATCTCGATGCGCTCAACGGCCGACATCGGGATCTGGCTCAGGTCCTGCAGACCCGAGGTCGAAGCGCCCAGGCGCTTGCCGTTCATCAGCACCAGGGTGCGCTCGGCGCCCAGGTTGCGGATGTCGACGTAGTAGCCGCCCACGTTCTCGCCCGAAGCCAGCGACTCCGAACGCGAAATGGCCGGGGAACCGGCCGAGGTCAGGTTGTTCAGCACGTCGGCGACGCTCGAGAAGCCCTGCTTTTCCAGGGATTCGCGGGTCATCGTCAGGATCGGCTGCTGGGTCTCCACCGAGGCGCCGCGGATGCGCGAGCCGGTGACCGAAATGCGGTCCAGGTCGGTGGTGCCCTTTGCTTCCTGAGCCGAAGCAAAGGCCGGCGCCAGCGCCAGCGCAATGCCGGCCGGCAGCAAGCCGAACCGCACTGCGGGATTACGAACGTTCATCTATCTCTCCAAGGTACGTGTTAGCAGCGTGTTAAAACACCCCAGCACGTTACGATTGCGTTGCAGCGCTGTATTTGCGCGAACCAACCGGAGACTTTGCGGATTGTGGCGGGAGCAAGCCGCCGTTCTCCCTGAAGCGCGACGCGGACTGGCCGTAGCGGGCGCGGAACGCACGCGCGAAGCTGCAGCAGTTGTCGAAACCGCTGGCGGCAGCGACCTCGCCCACCATCATGTCGGTGTCGCGCAGCAGATCAGCGGCGCGTTCGAGGCGCAGTCGTGCCGAAAGCGACTGCGGGCTTTCCTCGTACAGGCTCTGGAAGGTCTTGGAGAGGTACCAGCTGGAGAAGTTGGTCAGTTCGGCCAGTTCGCCGATGCGCACCACCCGGTGGCTGTTGCCTTCCAGATAGAGGCGCGCACGCTGCATGCGGCCGAACACCTGGCGCTTGCGGCTGCGCGAGCGGCCTGGGCAGCGCTGCACGTTGTCGGCCAGGCCACGCTGCAGGCCAGCAAGGTGCAGCAGCAGCGGACGCAAGGCCTGGGCCGGCTGGCCGCTGGCCAGCGCATCGCGCCACAAGCGCAGCGCAACGCGGGCGTCACTGCGGTTCATGCGGCCACGACCGGCATACAGGCCACAGTCGGCCATCTCGGTCAGCACGCGAAGCGCTTCAACGTTCAGGTTCAGGCCAACGCACAACCCGTTGCGACCGGCCTGCACCAACGGCCGCGATTCCTTTTCGAAGGCGATCCACTCGCCCTGGCGCAGGCGGAATCGTCCTTCCTTGGCCTCCACCCACGAACTGCCACGCACCTGCATCCAGACAGTGAAGCTGGAGCCGGCGGTCTGCAGGCTGCCCAGCCGGGCCACGCCCAGGCAGGTCGGCGTGACATCGTCGAGCGACCGGTCCAGGGAGACGGTTTGGCCGCGATCGGCCAGCGAGAGTTGACGCATGGGGGCACCACGGATTTGCCTAGTACAGGACTCCGTTTTGCCTAATCAGGCGGCACCGCGTCAGGAAAGTCCGACGAGATCGCCACGAATTCGCGACGAGATCCAGACGAAGAAATTACGAAGGCCCATTTCCACTGAAAAACAATAACTTGGAGAACGCCGGAAACAGCGCGGGGGGGCGTTCGGGCAACCGCATCACACCGATGTCGGCACCATCGCTGACCGCCATCGCCACGAACAGGTCACGCCCGTCAGCGCTGGCGCTGAGTCCGTTGCCGGCGCTGAGCCGTTCCGCATCCAGGCAGCGTTCCGGCTCCGCGCGGCCGGGCAGGATGCGCACGAAGGTGGTGCCACACGTGCTCGAAGTGCCGAGGTAACCGACGCCAGTGTTGCCGGCCACGGTCCAGGCCCGGTATCGCCAGCGGCTGGGCCGGTCATCGCTGATCTGCTGCACGCTGCCTGACGACAACGCGGCGTCGGCCGACCACAGGCCACCTGCGGCCAGGCGGGTGAACAACACGCGGCCACTGCTGCGGTCGAAGCGCGCCTGCGACACCCCTTCGATGCTGGCCAACCGGCGCCAGGGCTGGGTGCTGCGGTCGAACAGACTCAACCGGGTGCGCTGGTCGGCATCGCGCTCGACCACAAACAACTGCTCCGGCGACGCGCCATACAGGGCCTGCAGCGGCTGTTCGGCCGGGACCGGCAAAGGTTGCAGGCGTTCATCGCGTGGCGCGATCTCGTAGACCACCGTGCGCCCATGCGCGTCGCGGCCGACCACGAGCAGCTGGCGGCTGTCGGCCGACCAGTCCGGTGCCTGCCGCGCTTCCGGCCGCAGCCCTTCAATGGGGCGCAGCGAATCCGGCCGCTGCATGTCCGCCCACCACAGGGCGAAGCTGCCGGAGCGATCCGAGGTGAAGACCAGCTGGCGGCCATCCGGCGCTGCCATCGGCTGCCCATCGCGGCCACTGGATGCAAACAGGCGTTCGGGCGCGCCGCTGCCCTGCACCGGCACCTTGAACACGCCGAACTGCGCGCGCCGGTGGACGAAGGCCAGCATCCCGCCACGTCGCGACACGGCGGGCCACTGCGCATCATCCAGGCCGGCATCGCGCAGCGTGTGCCGCTCGACGTCCAGATAATAGAGCCGCGCCTCGCTGTCGACGCGGCGACCGAACACGATGGTGCGGCCATCGTCCAGCCAGGCCCATCCGCGCAGCTCTGCCGCCTCGTTGGTCAGCTGCTCGGGCTTACCGCCCGCGGCCGGCACCCGCCACAGATCGCCCAGCTGCGGATTGCGCACGAACACCAGCCATTGCCCATCGGGCGAGTAGCGCGGTGCGTAGTCGAAGTCGTCCTGGTCGACGCTGTACGCCAGCGCGCGCCACTGACCACTGGCCAGGTCCAGCACGCGGATGCCACGGTGCGCGTAGCGCCCGACCATGCTGCCGAACACCAGGCCGCGACCATCGGGCGTCCAGTCGAAGCTGAGCAGCTCAGTGCCATCGCAGCGCGTGGCCTGGCGCAGGGCGCCACCGGTTGCGCTGGCGATCAGCACCTGGCAGCCACCGTCGGCGGAGAACCGTGCGAAGGCAATTTCGCGACCATCCGGCGACCAGTTCGGGAATCGATCGACGGCACCGGCCGGCGGCGCCAGCAACTGGCGCGCCGGCGCGTTGCCGGAGGTCTGTACCTTGATCGCACCACCGCCGTTGCCATCTTCGTTGGCGCCTTCATAGGCCACCAGCGAACCATCCGGTGACAGCGTGGGATAGGTTTCAAAGCCGCTGGTTGCGGTGATCAACCGATAGGGACGCTGGGGGCTGCCGATCACCCGCGTGCCGTTCTCCACGGCGGCCTCCACCGGCGAACTGCTGGCCGGTGCGCGGCGCAGCAGCAGCGTGGTCATCACCAGCAGCGTGGCCAGCATCAACACGCCCAGCGCCAGCAGCACGCGGCGGCGGACATGGCGCCAGCGGCGGCGCGATTCCTGCGCGCGCGCGGGCAGCACCGCAGCGGCGGCGAGTGCGGGCTGCACGTCCACACCTTCGTCGTCAGGCAAGCCCGCAGCCGACGGCTCCGCATCGTCCAGCGCCTGTACCGGTACCAGAAGCCGATAGCCGGTCTTGGCAATGGTCTCGATGTAGGCCTGGCCGCTGTCGTCGTCGTTGCTGAACGCCTTGCGCAGCTGGGTAACGGCCTGCGTCAGCACATCGTTGGTCGGCAGCGTGTCCGGCCACACCTCGGCGAACAACTCGTCGCGGGTGACCACACGGCCCGGCTGCCGCAGCAGCACGCGCAGCACGCCCAGCGCCTTCGGCGTCAGCCGGCGCGGACGACGCGCACCGACGACCTCGACTTCGCGCGAGGACAGAGTGACGATGCACTCTCCTATCCGTATCCGATCGGACACGGGTGGCTGTATTTCGCTGCTGTTCATTTTCTGCTACACAGTAGAGACAGGTCCCGGGCAGTGTTTGCCTTCGTTACGGTCCCGTCCTGGGAACAGCGAAAAGCCAGACTCCGCACAAAGCATCGGCGCATACCGCAAAAACAATCGAGCGCGCGAATACTAGCCTATGCAAGTTACCTCGCCTATCGCGTGGTCGACATCAGGCTCTCTCTCGCCGACGCATTCACATAATTCGCGACATCATTCGCGCCCTCTTGGGCGCGAAATTTTTATCTGGCGTTCATTTTCACATGCGCCGCAGCATGGTCAATCCGACCAGCCGCGAGACCACCAAAGCCACGTACATCACGCCGGAAAACTGCTCCAGCATGACCAGTGCTCGTGCCTGTGGATGAAGCGGCACGACATCACTCAAGCCGACTCCAGACAGCAAGCTGAAGCTGAGATAAAGCAGCTCCATCCAACTGCGCTGCGCCTGCCCGCCGGTGCCCTGGAAACTGCCCGGATACCACTGCTGGCACACCGCGAACGCGAAGGCGAACGCCCACGCCAGCAGGGTGAAGGTTGCGCCAGCTGCGAACAGTTCGTCGCGGGTGACCTTGTGGTCCTGGAGCATGTAGGCAATCAGGGCGCCAGCCGTGTAGAAGTACAGCAGGCTCTCCAGCACCTGCGCGGTGGTCAGCAATGCGGTGCGCTCGAGCAATGCACCTGCCAACGAGAACACCACCGAGGGAATGGCCAGCAACAGCGCCAGCCAGGTGCCCAGCGGGCTGCGCTGGACCACCCACAGCGCCAGGCCGAGTACCGCCATGCCGAACATGCCAAGTGCCGCGCGGCCGGCGGCGGTGTCATCCAGCGCGGGATACAGCAGCACCGCCAGCAGCTGCGCGCCCAGCAACCAGGCCGAAGGATGCCGGCGGGCAATGGCCAGCCAACGGGTGGTCATGGCAACAGGCATGGTGTCCTTTCCCCGGGATGATGGGCGGAGGATAGCCGGGAGCGGCGTGATGAGCGGTAGTGCCGGCCGCGGGCCGGCACCACCGTCTGCGCATCACCCCTGGTGGTAGACCTCGGCACCCGCGGCGCGGAACTCCTCCGACTTCTCCTTCATGCCGGCCTCGGCGTAGTCACGCACATCCTGGGTGATCTTCATCGAACAGAAGTGCGGGCCGCACATCGAGCAGAAGTGCGACAGCTTGTGCGCATCCTTCGGCAGCGTTTCGTCATGGAACTCCCTGGCCTTCTCCGGATCCAGGCCAAGGTGGAACTGGTCTTCCCAGCGGAACTCGAAGCGCGCCTTGCTCAGTGCGTTGTCGCGTACCTGCGCGCCCGGATGGCCCTTGGCCAGGTCGGCCGCATGCGCGGCGATGCGGTAGGCCATGATGCCGTCACGCACGTCCTGGCGATTGGGCAGGCCGAGGTGTTCCTTCGGCGTCACGTAGCAGAGCATCGCCGTGCCGAACCAACCGATCATCGCCGCACCGATCGCGCTGGTGATGTGGTCGTAGCCCGGCGCGATGTCGGTGGTCAGCGGCCCCAGCGTGTAGAACGGCGCTTCGCCGCATTCGCGCAGCTGCTTGTCCATGTTCTCCTTGATCAGCTGCATCGGCACGTGGCCGGGGCCTTCGATCATGGTCTGCACATCATGCTTCCAGGCGATCTTGGTCAGCTCACCCAGCGTCTCCAGCTCACCGAACTGCGCCGCGTCGTTGGCATCGGCGATGCAGCCCGGGCGCAGGCCGTCACCCAGCGAGAAGGTCACGTCATAGGCCTTCATGATCTCGCAGATGTCTTCGAAGTGCGTGTAGAGGAAATTCTCCCTGTGGTGCGCCAGGCACCACTTGGCCATGATCGAACCACCACGGCTGACGATCCCGGTCACGCGCTTGGCGGTGAGCGGCACGTAGCGCAGCAGCACGCCGGCGTGGATGGTGAAGTAGTCCACGCCCTGCTCGGCCTGCTCGATCAGCGTGTCGCGGAAGATCTCCCAGGTGAGCGCTTCGGCGCGGCCGTCGACCTTCTCCAGCGCCTGGTAGATCGGCACGGTACCGATCGCCACCGGCGAGTTGCGGATGATCCACTCGCGGGTTTCGTGGATGTGCTTGCCGGTGGACAGGTCCATCACGGTGTCACCACCCCAGCGGATCGCCCACACCAGTTTCTCCACCTCTTCGGCAATGCCCGAGGACACCGCGCTGTTGCCGATGTTGGCGTTGATCTTGGTCAGGAAGTTGCGGCCGATGATCATCGGCTCGCTTTCCGGATGGTTGATGTTGTTGGGCAGCACCGCGCGGCCGCGCGCGATTTCATCGCGCACGAACTCCGGCGTGATGATCTTCTGGATCGAGGCGCCGAACGCCTCGCCCGGGTGCTGCTGCAGCAGGCCGGCATCGCGGATCGCGTCCAGCCGCTGGTTTTCGCGGATGGCGACGAATTCCATTTCCGGCGTGATGATGCCGCGGCGCGCATAGTGCATCTGGGTGACGTTCGCGCCTGCACGTGCACGTCGCGGCAGGCTGCGTGTGGGGAAGCGCACAGCATCGAGCTTCGGATCGTGCTCGCGGTCGCGGCCGAACGACGAACTCAGGCCGTCGAGCTGTTCGGTATCGCCGCGCTCCTCCACCCAGCCACGACGCAGCGCCGGCAGGCCCGCGGACAGATCGATACGCGCGTCCGGATCGGTGTACGGGCCCGACGTATCGTAGACCGTGACCGGTGCATTCTCCTCGCCGCCGAACAGCGTCGGCGTGCGGGTCAACGCGATCTCGCGCATCGGCACCTGCAGATCCGGACGCGAACCGGGTACGTGGATCTTGCGCGAGCCGGGAATGGGCCGGGTCACGGATTCGGAGAGTTGCTGGGCCTGTTGCTGCAGGGCGGAGAGCTGTGCGTTCATCGGGCATCGTCCAGGAAGGTCAGGGACGAAGCGGCGGCGCACTGCGACCGCGCACGGACGGTCCTTGGGCGGTGTCCGGGCACGGCTGCACTGCAAAGCTTCCCTACGCCGGTATGAGCCGGATCAGGTTCCAAGGGACTGTCTCAACCGTGGCCACATGGCCGCGGTACCCCCGCTTCTTGGCGTGCATTAGAGCATAGACCGCCCGCTCCGGGAGTTGCCCCCGCGGTCAGATCCGCTTTCCTGTGGAAAGCGGATCTGATCCGGATCGTTGTTCGTTAACAGAACCATGACGTCGCGTTCAGTAACGTGCACGTCCGTCGCCCTCCAGCGACCGATGCGTCCTTCGCCGCCGACGCGGCCCCTGCCCGGTTCGCGCTGCATGCCGCCGGTCCTTCGCTGCAAGCTCTGCTCGCTCCCCTCAATCCCTTGATCGGAGAAGCTCCTTCATGGTGTTTCGCGTTTCCATCGCACTCGTTCTGCTGCTGGTGCTGCTTGCCGGTATTGCACCAGGCCCCTTCAATGCCGTGGTGCAGTCGATGCTGGCAGAAGTCATCCGCAGCGTCGGCTGGCTGTACCTGCTGGTGGTATTCCTGGCCCTGGTGTTCCTGATGTACCTGGCTTTCGGTCGCTTCGGCAACCTGCGCATCGGTGGCGAAGACGCCGAGCCCGAGTTCTCGCGAGCCAGCTGGATGTCGATGCTGTTCGCCGCCGGCATGGGCATCGGCCTGGTGTTCTGGGGCGCCGCCGAGCCCATTTCGCACTTCAGCAAGCCACCGGAAGGGCTTGCTCCGCAGAGCCTGGATGCGGCACGCGCCTCGATGCGCTATGCATTCTTCCACTGGGGCCTGCATCCGTGGGCCATCTATGCGCTGATCGGGCTGGCAATGGCCTGGTTCCAGTTCAACCGCAACGGCCGCGGCCTGGTCAGCGACATGCTGCAGCCGATCATCGGCCGCCACCATCGCGGCTGGATCGGTAGGGCGGTCAACATCGCTGCAGTGGTCGCCACCGCGATCGGTGTCGCGACTACGCTGGGCTTCGGCACCATCCAGATCGCCGCCGGCATCGAGCGCGTGTTCGGCGTGCAGGCTACCGTCGCCGTGCAGATGACCATCATTGCCGTCGCCTTCGTGCTGTATATGGCGTCCACCGCCAGTGGCGTGGAGCGAGGTGTGAAGTGGCTGTCCAATTTCAACCTGGCGTTGGCTGCCCTGCTGGCCGCCATCCTGCTGGTGCTGGGGCCGACCGGCTTCATCTTCGATACCTTCACCACCACGCTGGGCTCCTACCTCAACCAGCTGGTGACGATGAGCCTGCGCATGTCACCGTTCTCCGGCAGCACCTGGGTGGCGGACTGGACAATCTTCTACTGGGCCTGGTGGATCTCGTGGGCACCGTTCGTGGGGTCGTTCATCGCACGCATCTCGCGCGGCCGCAGCGTGCGCGAGTTCGTGATCGGCGTCGTGCTCGCGCCGACGCTGCTGGGCTTCTTCTGGTTCGCCGTATTCGGCGGCACCGCGCTGTGGGCACAGATCTTCGGCCATGCCGACCTGGTGCAGGCGCTGGGCAATGGCTACGAGACCGTGCTGTTCACGCTGTTCGACAGCATGCCGCTGCCGCTGCTGCTGTCGTGCATCGCACTGGTACTGCTGATGATCTTCTTCGTGACCTCGGCCGACTCGGCGGTACTGGTGCTGGCCAGCATGTCCACTGACGAAGCAGGCGATCCTCCGTTGAAGCGCAAGCTGGCCTGGGGCATTGCGGTGGCGTTGATCGCAGCGGCCTTGCTGCTGGCCGGTGGCCTGGATGCACTGCAGGGCATGATCACGATTGCGGCGTTGCCATTCGCGCTGCTGATGGTGCTGGTGATGGTGTCGCTGTACCGCGTGCTCGACCAGGAGTACACGCGTGAGCGGCGGCAGGCGCAGCGCCAGCGGCACATGATCGATGCGTGGATCGCGCGCGAGATGGCGGCGCAGGAGGAGACCCAGGCCGAGGCGGCGCGCGCGCACGATCAAGATTGAGTGTGTTTTGCAGCCTGCGGCTGCACCGCTTTTCCAGGCAAGGGCCAAGGTCAAATTCAAAGGCGGCTCCGGGTTGCTGCTGGTTGGGTGGGGCGGTGTGGGTGGGCAGGACACGCCGTGAACCCATCCATGGGGGCTCGATGGCGCCATCCATGGCGCCAACGGTCCTGCCCACCCACACCGCCCCACGCCCGACAGATTTCCGGTGACGGTTGGTTTTCCACGCTTTGCGTGGAAGATGTGTATCGGAAAACAAGAAGGGGTCGGATCCGTTTTCCTGCGGAAAACGGATCCGACCCCAACCCAAAGCCCGCGGCTGTTGCCGTTGCCTTTGCTCTTGCTCTTCTTTTTCTTTTCCTGCGGTGACGGACACGGAAACTGTCCGTGGCCGGGCGGGTGGGTTGGCTGGGGGCGTGAGCCGCATGGATGCGGCGACCGAGCCTACAGGGACGTATTCACGGCGTCCCCCAGACAATCCATCCGCCCGGCCAAGCCAAGCATCGCTGAACCATCACCGCAGAGGGGGCTGCGCCCGGTGGCAGGGAAACCTCAATACCCCGCCGCCTGCCCGTCCTTGCGACTCTCCGAAGCTCCGTAATAAACCCCGCTCTCGGGGTCGCGCATGATCGCCTGGTACCCGCCATAAGGCCCATCGGCGAACACGATGCGATGCCCCTTGCGCATCAGCGCACGCACCGTCTCGTACGGGAAGCCGGTTTCCAGATTCACTTCACCACCGTCGGTCATCGCCGTGGCCTGTCCGGTCGGTTCGGTCGAGCCCTCGTGCTGGATGCGCGGTGCGTCACCGGCTTCCTGCAGGTTCATGCCGAAATCCACCAGGTTCATCACAATCTGCGCGTGGCCCTGCGGCTGCATCGCGCCGCCCATCACGCCGAAGCTGGCGTACGGCTTGCCGCCCTTGGTGATGAACGCCGGGATGATCGTCTGGAACGGCCGCTTGCCCGGTGCATAGCCGTTGGGATGGTTCTTCTGCAGCACGAACATCTCGCCACGATCCTGCAGGATGAAGCCCAGTCCCGGCGGCGCCATGCCGCTGCCCATGCCGCGGTAGTTGGACTGGATCAACGACACCATCATGCCGTCGGCGTCGGCCACGGTCATGTAGATCGTGTCGCCTTCTTCCAGCTGCTTCGGCGTGCCCGGCTGCACTTCCTTCAGCGCCTTGTCCATCGAGATCAGTGCGCGGCGCTGCGCGGCGTATTCCTTGGAGATCAGCTTCTGCACCGGCGCCGGCTGGAAGGCCATGTCGGCATAGAAGCGCGCACGGTCGGCGAAGGCCAGCTTCTTCGCTTCGACGAACAGGTGCACGTGCTCGGGTGAACCGAACGGGATCTTCGAGAAATCGTAGCCTTCCAGCACGTTGAGGATCTGCAGGGCGGCGATGCCCTGGCTGTTCGGCGGCAGCTCCCACACGTCGTAGCCACGGTAGTTGCTGCTGACCGGTTCGACCCACTCACCATGGTGGTCGGCCATGTCCTGGTAGCTCAGGTAGCCACCATTGGCCTTGAAGTAGTCGCCGATGGTGTGGGCAATGGCGCCCTTGTAGAAGGCATCGCGTCCGCCGTCGGCAATCTGCTGCAGGGTGCTGGCCAGGTTCGGGTTCTTCCACATCTCGCCCTTGCGCGGGGCGTGGCCGTTGATCGTGAACTGCTCCTTGAAGCCCGGGTACTGCGACAGCTTGGGCACCGAGCGGTCCCAGTAGTAGGCGATCACCTCGGCGACGGGATGGCCCTCGCGCGCGTAGCGGATGGCCGGCGCCAGGTTGTCGGCCATCGGCTTGCGGCCGAAGCGGTCGTGCAGCGCGAACCAGCCGTCGACCGCGCCGGGCACGGAGACCGGCAGCGGGCCGGTAGCCGGGATGTCCTTCAGGCCACGTCGCTGGAACTCGGCCAGGGTCAGCGACTTCGGCGAGCGCCCCGAACCGTTGTAGCCGTAGAGCTTCTGCGTCTTCGGGTCCCAGACGATGGCGAACAGGTCGCCACCGATGCCGTTGCCGGTCGGCTCCATCAGGCCAAGCGCGGCGTTGGCGGCGATCGCCGCGTCCACCGCCGAGCCTCCCCCCTTCATCACGTCCAGTGCAATCTGGGTGGCCAGCGGCTGCGAGGTAGCGGCCATCGCATGCGGGGCGATCACCTCCGAACGGGTGGCAAAGGTGTGGCCGGTGATGCGGTCGGCGGCCGAAGACAGTGCGGGCACAGCGGCCAGTACAGCGGCGGCCAGCAGGGAACGGGCAAGGCGTCGGGACACGGTCGGGTTCCGATGGAAGGGTGGTCCCCCGATCTTCGCCGCTGCGGCCATCCTGGGGTATCGGGCAGAGGTCATGGACGTTGATCCTGGGGTGGGTGTGCAAGGTCCACACCCAGCAAGGCGAGGATCCGCCGGATTCCGCGCAAAAACCGCCCTGAAAGGAGTGAATTCCGGTTCACCGAAACACTTTCAGCGGCAACCATCCTTGTGCCACAGGCGATTGCGCCGGATGCAACGGAAACCAACAAGAATTCCGTCGCGAGGGTTGACATCGCCAAAACGGCTGTGTTTCTCTCGATCACATGTTGCATCACAACACGCCACCGCGAACCCACAACGAAGCCGCCGACATCGGCGCCGCCTCGCTGCGTTCGATTCTTGTGCTCGTACTTATTACCCAACCAACAGGTGCGGGACGAGCCAGCGTGTAAGCAACGAATACACCGGAACTCTTCAAAAACCCGCACCCGCCCCGGTGCGGGTTTTTTCATTTCAGAACCTGGTTTCAGACGCAACCACCATGCACAACGCCCAACGCAAAACCCGGACCCACACCGCCGCCACGCCTCGTGGTGGCTGTGCCTGCGCGGCGCATGGTGCCTCCTCCACCGCTTTCCCCTGACCGGCCGGTACGTCACCTCGACGACCGGCCGTTCTTTTTTTCTTCCCACCGCAAGGAACCTCCCCCATGAGCACCAACGACCTGCCCCAGACCAAGATCGCCGTCATCGGCTACGGCAGCCAGGGCCGCGCCCACGCACTGAACCTGCGCGAATCCGGCTTCGACGTGGTGGTAGGCCTGCGTCCGGGCGGCCCGACCGAAGTCAAGGCACAGGCCGACGGCTTCACCGTGAAAGCACCGGCCGACGCGGTGAAGGATGCGGACCTGGTCGCCGTGCTGACCCCGGACATGGTGCAGAAGAAGCTCTACGACGACGTGCTGGCGCCGAACATGAAGCAGGGTGCGGTGCTGCTGTTCGCGCACGGCCTGAACGTGCACTTCGACATGATCAGGCCGCGCGACGACCTGGACGTGGTGCTGGTTGCGCCCAAGGGCCCGGGCGCGCTGGTGCGCCGCGAGTACGAGATCGGCCGTGGCGTGCCCTGCATCTGGGCGGTCTACCAGGACAAGAGCGGCAAGGCGGCCGAGTACGCACTGGCCTATGCGGCCGGCCTCGGCGGTGCACGCGCCAACCTGATCCAGACCACCTTCAAGGAAGAGACCGAGACCGACCTGTTCGGCGAGCAGGCGGTGCTGTGCGGCGGTGCCTCGGCACTGGTGCAGGCCGGTTTCGAGACCCTGGTCGAAGCGGGCTACCAGCCGGAGATCGCCTACTACGAAGTGCTGCACGAACTGAAGCTGATCGTCGACCTGTTCTATGAAGGCGGTATCTCCCGCATGCTGGAATTCATCTCCGAGACCGCGCAGTACGGCGACTACGTCAGCGGCCCGCGGGTGATCGACGCCGGCACCAAGGCGCGCATGAAGGAAGTGCTGAAGGACATCCAGGACGGCACCTTCACCAAGAACTGGGTGGCCGAGTACGAAGCGGGCCTGCCGAACTACAACCGGTTCAAGCAGGCCGACCTGGAGCACCCGATCGAGAAGGTGGGCAAGGAACTGCGCGCCAAGATGGTCTGGTTGCAAGGACAGGCCGCGTAACCGCGCGGCCCTCCCCCACCCGCTTTGCAAGGTTCCCCCATGAACTCTTCCACACACCGCAGCGCGCCGCCCAACGGCGCGCGCTGGCTGACCCAGGCGCTGGAAGCCGAAGGCATCCGCACGCTGTTCGGCTATCCCGGCGGCACCATCATGCCGTTCTACGACGCGCTGGTGGATTCGTCGCTGAAGCACATCCTGGTGCGCCACGAGCAGGGTGCCGCACTGGCGGCGAATGGATTCGCCCGCGCCAGCGGCCAGGTCGGCGTCTGCGTGGCCACCTCCGGCCCGGGCGCCTCCAACCTGGTCACCGGCATTGCCGATGCGATGCTGGATTCGGTGCCGATGGTCTGCATCACCGGCCAGGTCGCCACGCCGCTGCTGGGTACTGACGCTTTCCAGGAACTGGATGTGTTCGGCCTGACCATGCCGATCGTCAAGCACAGCTGGCTGGTGCGCAGCGTCGACGACCTGCCGCGCGTGGTCGCCGATGCCTTCCGCGTCGCCCGCGAGGGCCGGCCCGGCCCGGTGCTGATCGACCTGCCCAAGGACGTGCAGCTGGCCGATGCCAGCCACCTGCCGGCGCACGTGCCGAGCAGCGTCGAGCCGCCACCTGCGCCGGCCGAAGCGGCCATCGCCGAAGCCATCGCCGCACTGGCAGCCGCCGAGAAGCCGGTGGTCTACGCCGGTGGCGGCATCGCGCTGGGCGATGCGGTGCAGGACCTGCGCGACTTCGTCGAAGCCAGCGCCATCCCCACCGTGATGACCCTGCGTGGCCTGGGCGCGCTGCCGGCCAGCCATCCGCAGTCACTGGGCATGCTGGGCATGCACGGTACCCGCGCGGCCAACATGGCGGTGCAGGAAAGCGACCTGCTGCTGGTGCTGGGTGCACGCTTCGACGACCGCGCCACCGGCAAGCTGGCCGAGTTCGCACCGTTCGCCCGCGTCGTCCATATCGATGCCGACGCCTACGAGATCTCCAAGCTGCGCAGCGCCGATGTCGCCGTGCCTGGCAACGTCGGCCATGCCATCCGTGCCCTGCGTGCGGCCTTCCCCTCCCCCAAGGCCCACCAGGACGCGTGGCGCAGGCGTTGCGCGCAGCACCGCGACCGCTTCTCGGCACGCTACGACGCACCGGGCCAGCACATCTACGCCCCGGCGCTGCTGAAGCGCCTGAGCGAGCTGGCCCCGGCCGATGCGGTGATCGCCTGCGATGTCGGCCAGCACCAGATGTGGGTGGCGCAGCACTGCCGCTTCAACCACCCGCGCAACCACCTGACCAGTGGCGCGCTGGGCACCATGGGCTTCGGCCTGCCGGCGGCGATGGGTGCGCAGTTCGCATGCCCGGAGCGCACCGTGGTGCTGGTGTCCGGCGACGGCAGCTTCATGATGAACGTGCAGGAGCTGGCGACCATCGCGCGTTGCCGCCTGCCGGTGAAGATCGTGCTGCTGGACAACAGTTCGCTGGGCATGGTGCGGCAGTGGCAGGAACTGTTCTTCGCCGAGCGTTACAGCGAGATCGACCTGTCCGACAACCCGGACTTCGTGGCGCTGGCACAGGTGTTCGGCATCGCCGCCACCCGCATCGACAACCGCGACGACGTGGAAGGCGGCCTGGCCGCGCTGCTGGCCGAACCGGGCCCGGCCCTGCTGCACGTGGCCATCGATGCACGTGCCAACGTGTGGCCACTGGTGCCGCCGAACACCGCCAACAGCACGATGCTGGAAAGCAACCCCGCCCATGCCCGCCAGGAGACCCCCAATGCAATACCGGCTTGACCTGGTGCTGCACCCGGCCGAAGGCGCGCTGCTGCGCGTGATCGGCATGGCCGAACGCCGCGGCTTCGCACCGCGCGCGATCAGCGGTGCGCCGGTGGCCGACGACGATGGCCGCTGGCACCTGCAGCTGGTGGTGGATGGCCAGCGCCCGGCGGAAACGCTGTGCCGGCAGATCGAGAAGATCTACGACTGCGTGTCCGTGCAGGTCACTGCCGTGGAAGGAGCATCCGTATGAACACCCGTACCGTAGTGACCACGGTGCCGGTACGGAGGCGTCTTCTTCGCCGCCCGTGCCCGCATGCGGCGGTCGCCCGCACCGCGCTGGTGGCCCATGCCGGCCGCTGATGCCAGCCAGGAAAGCGATGTCGGCGACGTAAGCGTCGCCGACGTACTGGCGGCGCAGGCCCGGCTGCGGCGCTTCCTGCCGCCTACCCCGCTGCACCATGCCGAGCGCTTCGGCACCTGGCTGAAGCTGGAGAACCTGCAGCGCACCGGGTCCTACAAGGTACGCGGCGCGTTGAACGCGCTGCTGGCCGGCCGCGAGCGCGGCGATACCCGGCCGGTGATCTGCGCCTCGGCCGGCAACCATGCCCAGGGCGTGGCGTGGGCGGCCTACCGCCTGGACGTGCCGGCCATCACCGTGATGCCGCATGGCGCACCGGCCACCAAGATCGCCGGCGTCGCCCACTGGGGCGCGACCGTTCGCCAGCACGGCACCAGCTACGACGAGGCCTACGCCTTCGCGGTCGAACTGGCACAGCGACACGGCTACCGCTTCCTGTCCGCGTTCGACGACGCCGATGTGATCGCGGGCCAGGGCACGGTCGGCATCGAGCTGGCCGCACACGCGCCGGACGTGGTGATCGTGCCGATCGGCGGCGGTGGACTGGCCTCCGGCGTTGCACTGGCGCTGAAATCGCAGGGCGTGCGCGTGATTGGCGCGCAGGTGGAAGGCGTCGATTCGATGGCACGTGCGATCCGCGGCGACGTGCGCGAGATCGCCCCGGTTGCCTCTCTGGCCGACGGCGTGCGGGTGAAGATTCCCGGCTTCCTGACCCGCCGCCTGTGCACCTCGCTGCTGGACGATGTGGTGATCGTGCGCGAGGCCGAACTGCGCGAAACGCTGGTCCGGCTTGCGCTGGAGGAACACATCATCGCCGAGGGCGCGGGCGCGTTGGCGCTGGCGGCCGGCCGCCGCGTCGCCGGCCGCCGCAAGTGTGCGGTGGTGTCCGGCGGCAACATCGATGCCGGTGTCCTGGCCGGCCTGCTCACCGACATCCGTCCGCGCCCGCCACGCAAACCGCGGCGACGGCGCAGCGAAACCCCGCGCTCGCCGACCAAGGCCAGCGCCCTCGCCTCCCCCGCCTCTTCCCCTTCCCCCCTGCAAGCCGTCGCACCCGCTGTCGAGGAGATTTCCCTGTGACCACCATCGAACGAATTACCACCCCGCGCATCCGCATCTTCGACACCACCCTGCGTGACGGCGAGCAGTCCCCCGGCTGCAGCATGAGCCCGCCGCAGAAGCTGGTGATGGCGCGTGCGCTGGACGAACTGGGCGTGGACATCATCGAGACCGGCTTCCCGGCCAGCTCGCAATCCGACCGCGAGGCGATGGCGATGATCGGCCGCGAGCTGCGCCGCCCGAGCCTGAGCCTGGCGGTGCTGTCGCGCTGCCTGCAGGCCGATATCGAGACCTCCGCACGTGCACTGGAAGCGGCAGCCAACCCGCGCCTGCACGTGTTCCTGTCGACCAGCCCGCTGCACCGCGTGCACAAGCTGCGGATGACCCGCGAGCAGGTGCTGGAGTCGGTACGCAAGCACGTCTCGTTGGCCCGTTCCTACATCGACGACGTCGAGTTCTCGGCCGAGGATGCCACCCGCACCGAGCTGGACTACCTGATCGAGGTTTCGCGCGTGGCCATTGCCGCCGGCGCCACCACCATCAACCTGCCCGACACCGTCGGCTTCACCACGCCGGAAGAAATCCGCGCGATGTTCCAGCAGGTCATCGCCGGCGTCGCCGACGTGCCGAACGCGGCCAACGTGATCTTCAGCGCGCACTGCCACAACGACCTGGGCCTGGCGGTGGCCAACTCGCTGGCCGCCATCGAAGGCGGTGCACGCCAGGTCGAGTGCACCATCAACGGCATCGGCGAGCGCGCCGGCAACTGTTCGCTGGAAGAGATCGCGATGGTGCTGAAGGTCCGCCAGGCCTTCTACGAACAGGACAGTTCGATCAACACCCCACGCATCGTCGGCACTTCGCAGCTGCTGCAGCGTCTGGTCGGCATGCCGGTACAGCGCAACAAGGCCATCGTCGGTGCCAACGCGTTCGCCCATGAATCGGGCATCCACCAGCACGGCATGCTGCGCCATCGCGGCACCTACGAAATCATGCGTCCGGAAGACGTGGGCTGGGAAGATTCGCAGATGGTGCTGGGCCGCCACAGTGGCCGCGCCGCCGTCGAAGCGCGCCTGCGTGCGTTGGGCTTCTGGCTGGACGAAGACGAACTGAAGCTGGTGTTCGAGCAGTTCAAGGGCCTGTGCGAACAGCAGCGCGTGGTCACCGATGCCGACCTGCAGACGTTGATGCAGGGCGGCTCCAGCGCGCAGGGCTACCGCCTGGCCTCGATGACCATCAGCGACGTCGGCAGCCGCGCCAACGCGCTGGTCGAACTGTCCGACCCGGATGGCAACCGCGTGGCCGAGACCGCGCAGGGCGACGGCCCGGTCGATGCGCTGTTCGGCGCGCTGTCGGCCGCCACCGGCGTGCAGCTGATGCTGGACAGCTATCACGTGCACAGCGTCGGCATCGGTGCCGATGCGCGTGGCGAAGCCAACCTGAGTGTGCGCCATGACGGCGTGGAGTACGACGGCACCGGCACCAGCAAGGACATCATCGAAGCCTCCGCGCTGGCCTGGCTGGATGTGGCCAACCGCCTGCTGCGCCAGCGTCAGGCCGCCGTCCACAGCAGCACCGACGTTCCCGCTTCCGCCACCGCCTGAGGATCCCACCATGAGCGCCTTCGACACCCCCACCCCGGCCAGCGCCGCTGGCCAGCAGTGGAACGCCCAGGACTATGCGATCGATGCCGGCTTCGTGCCGCTGCTCGGCGGTGCGGTATCGCGCCTGCTCGACCCGCGCGCCGGTGAGCGCATCCTCGACCTGGGCTGTGGCGATGGCGTACTCAGCACCGAACTGGCCCTGAGCGGTGCGCGCATCCACGGCGTGGATGCCTCGCCGGAACTGGTGATCGCCGCCCGTGCGCGCGGCGTCGACGCCCAGCTGATGGACGGCCACGCACTGTCGTTCGACAGCGAGTTCGATGCGGTGTTCAGCAATGCGGCACTGCATTGGATGACGACTCCGGACCGCGTGCTGGAAGGCGTGCGCCGCGCCCTGCGCCCCGGTGGCCGCTTCGTCGCGGAGTTCGGCGGCCACGGCAACGTGGCCACGATCGTCGCGGCCGTGCAGGCCGCGCGCGTGGCCCACGGGCATGGCGCCAGCACCTTCCGGTGGTACTTCCCGACGGCCGATGCCTACGCCGATCGCCTGCGCCAGCATGGCTTCCAGGTGCAACTGATCGAGTGCACGCCGCGCCCGACCGCACTGCCGACCGGCGTGGCCGGCTGGCTGCGGGTATTCGCCGCACCGCTGCTGGACGACCTGCCGGCCGAGGCCCGCGCCACCGTGCGCGAGGCGGCCACCGCACTGCTGGCCGAGCTGCCGCGTGACGCATCTGGCCAGCCGCTGGCCGACTACGTGCGCCTGCGTGTGCTCGCCCGCCGTCGCTGACTTGACCGTTCCGCTTTCCTTACTGATGTTCGCTATTTCGTACTTCTGCCAGGCATACGCATGACTTCCGCACCCCGCACCCTGTACGACAAACTGTGGGACGCCCACGTGGTGGTTCCCGAATCCGACAGCGCGCCCGCCGTGCTGTACATCGACCTGCACCTGATCCACGAGGTGACCTCGCCGCAGGCCTTCACCGAACTGCGCGAACGCGGCTTGTCGCCGCGCCGGCCGGACCGCACCAAGGCGACGATGGACCACTCCACGCCGACCCTGCCGGCCGCCGCGGACGGCACGCTGCCCTATGCCAGCGCCGCCTCCGAGGCACAGGTCGCCACGCTGGCGCGCAACTGCGCCGAGCACGGCATCGAGCTGTTCGACATGGCCTCGGACAACCGCGGCATCGTCCACGTGATCGCGCCCGAGCAGGGCTTCACCCAGCCGGGCATGACCATCGTCTGCGGCGACAGCCACACCTCCACCCACGGTGCCTTCGGTTCGCTGGCGTTCGGCATCGGCACCAGCGAGGTCGGCCACGTGCTGGCCACGCAATGCCTGCTGCAGCGCAAGGCGAAGACGCTGGCGATCACCGTCGATGGGCCGCTGGCGCCGGGTGTCGGCGCCAAGGACGTGGTTCTGCACATCATCGGCGTGATCGGCGTCAATGGCGGCACCGGCCACGTGATCGAGTTCCGCGGCAGCACCATCGAAGCGATGGACATGGAACAGCGCATGACCCTGTGCAACATGTCGATCGAAGCGGGTGCGCGTGCCGGTATGGTGGCGCCGGACCAGGTCACCTTCGACTTCGTCGCCAACACCCCGCGCGGCCCAAAGGGCGCCGATTTCGACGCCGCCGTGGCGCGCTGGCAGCAGCTGCGCAGCGATGAGGGCGCGCGTTTCGACAGCGAAGTGCACATCGACGCCGCCGATATCCGCCCGACCCTGACCTGGGGCACCCACCCGGGTACCGCCATCGCGGTGGATGCGCCGATCCCGGCCGCCAACGATGCCGCCGCACAGAAGGGCCTGGACTACATGCATTTCCAGGCCGGCAAGGCGCTGGCCGGAACACCGGTGGACGTGGTGTTCGTCGGTTCCTGCACCAACGGCCGCCTGAGTGACATGCGTGAGGTGGCGCAGGTGCTGCGCGGTCGTCGCGTCGCCGACCGGGTGCGCATGCTGGTGGTGCCGGGCTCGGAGATCGTCAAGCGAGAGGCCGAGGCCGAAGGCATCCATGAGATCGTGCGCGCGGCCGGTGCCGAATGGCGCGAGCCGGGCTGCTCGATGTGCATCGCCATGAATGGTGATCTGGTCGCGCCCGGGCAACTGGCCGTGAGTACCAGCAACCGTAATTTCGAAGGCCGCCAGGGTCCCGGTTCGCGCACCCTGCTGGCCTCACCGATGAGCGCGGCGTGGGCCGCGGTGAACGGGCATGTCGCCGACACCCGCGAGCTGTTCGCACAGGAGGTTGCGTGATGGCCGGTTTCCGCACCTTGACCTCGGCCAGCGTGGTGCTGCGCCAGACCAACATCGACACCGACCAGATCATCCCGGCGCGGTTCCTGTCCACCACCGAACGCGCCGGCCTGGGCCGCAACGCCTTCAATGACTGGCGCTGGCAGGCCGACGGTTCACCGGTGGCCGACTTCGCCTTCAACCAGCCGCACAACGCCGGCCGCAGCATCCTGCTGGCGGGTCGCAACTTCGGCTGCGGCTCGTCGCGCGAACATGCACCGTGGGCGCTGACCGACCTGGGCCTGCGCGCCATCGTCAGCAGCGAGATCGCCGACATCTTCCGTGGCAACTCGCTGAAGAACGGCCTGCTGCCGATCGTGCTGGACGAGGCCGACGTGCAGGCGCTGATGCAGCGCCCGGATGATGAGCTGACCATCGACGTGGCCGCGCGCGAACTGCGCACGCCGGACGGCCGCGTCTATTCCTTCCCGCTGGACGGCTTCTCGCAGACCTGCCTGCTGGAAGGTGTCGACCAGTTGGGGTATCTGTTGGGCCGTGTCCCTGAAATCGAACGTTACGAGAGTGAGTATGCACGCTGAAATTGTTGTCCTGCCCGGTGATGGCATCGGCCCGGAAGTGGCCGCCGCAGCAGTCGCCGTCCTGAAGGCCGTCGCCGAACGCTTCAACCACACCTTCACCTTCAGCGAGCACGACATCGGTGGCATCGCCATCGACCGCCACGGCGAACCGCTGCCGGCGTCGACCCTGGCCGCCTGCCAGGCCGCCAGCGCGGTGCTGCTGGGCGCAGTCGGTGGCCCGAAGTGGTCCGACCCGAACGCCAAGGTGCGTCCGGAACAGGGCCTGCTGGCGATCCGCAAGGCGCTGGGCCTGTACGCCAACCTGCGCCCGGTGCGCACCCATGAGGCCGCGCTGCACGCCTCGCCGATCAAGGCCGAGCTGCTGCAGGGTGTGGACTTCGTGGTGGTGCGCGAACTGACCGGCGGCATCTACTTCGGCGACAAGACCCGCGATGCCGACAGTGCCAGCGACCTGTGCCGCTACACCGTGGCCGAGATCGAGCGCGTGCTGCGCAGTGCCTTCCGCCTGGCCCGGCAGCGGCGTGGCAAGGTCACCTCGGTGGACAAGGCCAACGTGTTGGAAACCTCGCGCCTGTGGCGCGACGTGGCCGCGCGCATCGGCCGCGAGGAGTTCCCGGAGGTGGCGCTGGAGCACCAGCTGGTCGATTCGATGGCCATGCACCTGCTGGCCAAGCCGCGCGAGTACGACGTGATCGTCACCGAGAACATGTTCGGCGACATCCTCACCGACGAAGCCTCGATGCTGGCCGGCTCACTCGGCCTGCTGCCCTCGGCCTCGCTGGGTGAACCGGGTGCGGTCGGCATCTACGAACCGATCCACGGTTCGGCCCCGGACATCGCCGGCAAGGGCATCGCCAATCCCTACGCAACGATCTTCAGCGCGGCGATGCTGCTGCGCCATTCGCTGGGGCTGGAAGACGAAGCCGCAGCAGTGGAAGCGGCGGTGCACGCGGTGCTGGATGATGGGGTGTTCACTGCCGACCTGGCCGCCAAGGGCCAGGCCGTGAGTACCGCCGCCGCCACGGATGCGGTGCTGGCCAAACTCAACTGATCCGATGGCGCCACTCCATGCGTGGCGCCTCTGCCTTTGGTCATTGTGCGCAGCCACCCATGGGGTGGCTCTACTGTAGATCCACGCCATGCGTGGATCGTTCGAATGTCGCGCAGCAGATCCACGCCATGCACGGCTGCATTATTTGGTGGTGTACCCACCATTGACCAGGATGGTCTGCCCGGTCATCCACCAGCCATCGGTGACCAGGAAGCGGATCCACGGCACGATGTCGGCGATGTCGGTCAGGCCGGTACGGGTGAACGCCGAGAGCGCGGCCGCGGTCTTGTGGTACGCCTGTGCATCGGCACTCTCGGCCGGGTAGAAGAACGGCGTGTCCATCGGGCCCGGCCCGATCGCAGTCACCGAGATGCCGCGCTCACCGAACTCCTTTGACGCCGCGCGGGTGAAATGCTCGACCGGCGCCTTGGTGCCGGCATAGCTGGAATAGAACGGCGTGAACGCACCCAGCAGCGAGGTGACCAGGGTGCAGATGCGGCCACCGTCATTGACGTGGCGGCCTGCTTCCTTGAGGAAGAAGAACGCCGCCTTGGCGTTGACCGCGCTCATCTCGTCGTACTCCGCTTCGCTGATGTCCAGCAGCGGCTTCTTCAATACCTTGCCGACCGTATTGATGGCGATGTCGGGACGGCCGGCTGCGGCCACGGCATCGGCGAACAAGCGCTCCATCGCTGCCGCCGAGGTCAGGTCGCCCTGCAGGGCTACCGCCCTGCTGCCGGCCGCCTGCACGGCGGCAACGGTTGCTTCTGCATCGGCCTGGGTGGCGGCACTGTTGTAGTGGATGACGACGGCGCTGGCACCCTGGCGGGCGAAGTCGCGGGCGATCAGGCCGCCCAGGTTCTTGGCACCACCGGCAATCAGCACAGTCTTGCCCTTGAGGGAATGGTCGGTCATGGCTTCGGTCTCGGGAGGGGGCTGCCCGGGGTGGCAACCCTGCCCTGACGACGATATCGTGCAGAAAATGCGGATAAAGCCCGCCACATTGACTTAACTTTCCAGGACCAGCGAACAATGGACCGGATCGATCGCTTCCGCATCTTCACCCGGGTCGTGGAATGCGCCAGCTTCACCCGTGCTGCCGACCAGCTCGGCCTGCCCCGCTCGACCGTCTCGGCGGCGATTGCCGAGCTGGAACAGCGGCTTGGCACCCGCCTGCTGCAGCGCTCGACCCGACGGGTATCCACCACCCATGACGGCGACGTGTTCCATGCCCGCTGCCTGCGCCTGATCGCGGAGGTTGAAGACGCCGAGTCGCTGTTCCGGCAGGACGACGCGCAACCGGCCGGTTTGCTGAAGATCGACGTACCCAGCCGCATCGGCCGTCGCATCATCGCCCCGGCGTTGCCGGATTTCTTCGCGCGCTACCCGCAGGTGGAACTGGACCTGGGCATGACCGACCGCGCGGTGAACCTGATCGAAGACGGCTGCGATGCGGTGCTGCGGGTCGGCCAGCTGGGCGATTCCAGCCTGGTGGCGCGCACGCTGGGCCAACTCGACTTCGTCAACGTGGCCGCGCCGGCCTACCTGCGCGAGCACGGCATGCCGCAGCACCCTGCCGACCTGCAGCAGCACCGCGCGGTGAACTACGCATCGCCGACCACGGCACGGGTGGAACCGTGGGAATGGCAGGATGGCGGCCAGCTGCGCACGCTGCCGATGCCCGGCTGGGTACGCGTGAACAGCGCCGAGGCCTCGATCGCGTGCTGCGTGGCGGGATTGGGGCTGTTGCAGATTCCGCGCTACGACGTGCAGGCCGAGCTGCAGTCAGGCGCATTGGTGGAGGTGATGCCGCAGTACGCGGCGCAGCCGCTGCCGGTGACCCTGCTGCAACCGCATCGGCAACACCGTGCACTGCGCGTGCAGGTGTTCGTCGAGTGGCTGCTGCCAGTGCTGCGGATCGGCCTGCAGCTGCAGTAGATCCACGTCATGCGCGGGTGCTTCTGTAGAGTCGAGCCATGCTCGACTCATCCCATCATCGCGCGAAGAGCGAAGAGCGAAGAGCGAAGAGCAGCCGAGCATGGCTCGGCTCTACAGAAAGCAGATCCCGCGAGCAGATCAGTCCACGCCATGCGTGGATGCATGCTGCAGTGCCAACCAAGGTTGGCACCTACCAGGGCAACGATCCGCTGCTGTAGATGCACGTCATGCGTGGGTGCTTCTGTAGAGTCGAGCCATGCTCGACTCATCCCATCATCGCGCATAGCGCAGCCGAGCATGGCTCGGCTCTACAGAAGGCAGATTCCGCGAGCAGATCAGTCCACGCCATGCGTGGATGGGTGCAGCGGCAGAACCCGGGGCATTACGCCCCGGATTCGCCCGGCTTCACCCGGAACCACGCCGCGTACAACGCCGGCAGGAACACCAGCGTCAGCACCGTACCCACGATCAGACCACCCATGATCGAGATCGCCATCGAGCCATAGAACGCGCTTCGCGACAGCGGAATCATCGCCAGCACGGCCGCCAGCGCGGTCAGCACGATCGGGCGGAAGCGGCGCACCGTGGCATCGATGATCGAATGCCAGCGATCATGCCCGGCATCGATGTCCTGCTGGATCTGGTCGATCAGGATCACCGAGTTGCGCATGATCATGCCCGCCAGCGCGATCGTGCCCAGCAGCGCGACGAAGCCGAACGGCGCACGGAACAGCAGCAGGAACAGGGTCGCACCGATGATGCCCAGCGGCGCGGTCACCAGCACCATCGCCGCACGCGAGAAGCTGCGCAGCTGCAGCATCAGCAGCGTCGCCACCACCACCAGGAACAGCGGCATGCCGGCCTTGATCGAGTTCTGGCCGCGCGCCGAGTCCTCCACGGTGCCGCCGGTCTCCAGCAGGTAGCCGCTGGGCAGCTCGGCACGGATGCCATCCAGCGTGGGCACGATCTGGTGCACCACGTCCAGCGCCTGCATGCCATCGCTGATGTCGGCGCGCACGGTCACGGTCGGCAACCGGTTGCGGTGCCAGATGATGCCGTCCTCGAAGCCGTACTCCATCGTCGCCACCTGCGACAGCGTGATGCTGCCGCCGTTGGCGGTCGGCATCGACAGGCTGGACAGCAGCTCCAGCTGGTTGCGCTCATCGGCCGGCCCGCGCAGCAGCATCTCGATCTGGCGGTTGCCTTCGCGATACACGCTCACCGACTGGCCGGCCAGCGAACTGGCCAGGAACTGGCTGACCTGGGCGCTGCTCACGCCCAGCGCGCGGGCACGCTCCTGGTCGATCACCAGCCGCACCACCTTGCTCGGCTCGCTCCAGTCCAGGTTGACGTTCATCACGTGCGGGTTCTCACGCACCTTGGCCTCGACCTGGCGCGCGATCGCCTGCACCTTCTCGATGTGCTCGCCGGAGATGCGCATCTGCACCGGATAACCGACCGGCGGGCCGTTCTCCAGGCGGGTCACGCGCATCTGCACGTCCGGGAACTTCGGAATCACCTCGTGCAGCAGCCAGTCACGGGTGCTTTCGCGCGATTTGATGTCCTTGGCCAGCACCACGAACTGGGCGAAGTTGGTCGCCGGCAGCTGCTGGTCCAGCGGCAGGTAGAAGCGCGGCGAACCGGTACCCACATAGGACACATAGTTGGCGATGCCCTCGCGGCTGGACAGCAGCTTCTCCAGCTTCTCGGCCTGGGCCTGGGTCGAGCGCAGCGACGCCCCCTCGGCCAGCTCGATGTCCACCATCAGTTCCGGCCGGGTCGAGTCCGGGAAGAACTGCTGCGGCACGAAGCGGAACATCATCAGTGAGAACACGAACAGGGCGACGGTCGCGGCGATCACCCACCAGCGGCGGCGCAGGCAGGCGTCGAGGAAGCGCCGGAAGCTGCGGTAGAACGGGCGCTGGTAGGGATCGTGGTCGTGCCCATGCTGCGGCGGTGCGATCAGGTTGGCCAGCGCCGGATAGCGGTCGGCCCACTGCTGGCGCTTGGCCAGCCAACGCGCGGACAGGCTGCCGGGCTTCGGCGGCTGCGGATTGAACAGGTCCGGCAGCATCTTGTCGCCCAGGTACGGGATGAACAGCACCGCTGCGATCCACGACACCACCAGTGCAATGGTCACCACCTGGAACAGCGAACGGGTGTATTCACCGGTGCTCGATGCCGCCGTGGCGATCGGCAGGAAGCCAGCTGCCGTGATCAATGTGCCGGTCAGCATCGGGAACGCGGTCGATTCCCAGGCGAAGCTGGCCGCGCGCAGGCGATCGAAGCCCTGCTCCATCTTGGTGGCCATCATCTCCACCGCGATGATCGCATCGTCCACCAGCAGGCCCAGCGCCAGCACCAGTGCGCCCAGCGAAATCTTGTGCAGGCCGATGTCGAAGTAATGCATGACGAAGAAGGTCATCGCCAGCACCAGCGGAATGGTCACGCCCACCACCAGGCCGGTGCGCAGGCCCAGCGAGAAGAAACTGACCAGCAGCACGATCACCACCGCTTCGGTCAGCACCTGCACGAACTCGCCAACCGACTCCTCCACCGACTGCGGCTGGTCGGACACCTTGCGCAGCTGCATGCCGGCCGGCAGGGTCTTCTGAAGCCGCTCGAACTCGGCGTCGAGGTTGGCGCCCAGCTTGAGGATGTCACCGCCATCCTTCATCGCCACCGCCAGGCCGATCGCCTCTTCGCCCATGAAGCGCATCTTCGGCGACGCCGGATCGGCGAAGCCACGCTTGACCTCGGCGATGTCGCCCAGGTGCACGGTGCGGTCGCCAGCACGGATCGGGAACTGGCGGATGGCGTCGATGTCGTTGAACTGGCCCGTCACGCGCAGTTGCACGCGATCGGTGGCGGTCTCGAAGAAGCTGGTGCCGGTGATCGCATTCTGGTCGGCCAGCGCCTGCTGCACCTGCTGCATCGACACACCCAGCGTTGCCAGGCGGGTGTTGGACAGTTCGATCCACACCTTCTCGTCCTGCAGGCCGACCAGGTCGATCTTGCCGACATCGGGTACGCGCTGCAGTTCCAGCTGGATGCGGTCGGCGTAGTCGCGCATCACCGCGTAGTCGAAGCCCTTGCCGGTCAACGCATAGATGTTCCCGTAGGTGTCGCCGAACTCATCGTTGAAGAACGGGCCGACAATCTCGCGCGGCAGCGTCGCACGGATGTCGCCCACGCGCTTGCGAACCTGGTACCACAGGTCCGGGATCTGCCTGGAACGCAGGCTGTCGCGCGCCATGAAGATGACCTGCGATTCGCCGGGGCGCGAATAGGAGCGGATGAACTCGTACTCGCCGGTGTTCATCAGCGCCTTCTCGATCGGCTCGGTCACCTGCCGCGAGACCTGTTCGGCGGTGGCGCCCGGCCAAAGCGTGCGCACCACCATCGCCTTGAAGGTGAATGGTGGATCCTCGGACTGGCCCAGATGCTTGTACGACCATGCGCCGATCAGCGCGAAGGCAAGCATCGCGAACAGCACCAGCGGGCGGTTGGACAACGCCCACTCGGAAAGATTGAAGCGGCGCACCGGCTTACTCCTTGGCCTTGGCGGCAGCGGCCGGCGTGGCCGGCTTCAGCACCGGGCGGTTCTGGCGGTCCACGGCGATCACCGGCTGGCCGGCACGCAACAGGTGTCCGCCGGCAGCGACCACCCAGTCACCCGCATTCACGCCGGACAGCACCGGCACCGATTCGCTGCCATAGGCACCGGTGGTGACCGACGCGGCCTTCAGCGTGCTGTTGGCCGGATCGACCACCCACACGCTGGCGGCACCGTTGGCACCGCGCTGCAGCGCACCGAGCGGCAGCTGCAGGGTGCCGTGGCGGCCGGCGCTGCTGTAGACGCGCGCGCTCTGGCCCAGTTCGACATCGGCCAGCGCATCGGCGGGCAGGCTGACCCGGGTTGCATAGGTGCGTGCCTGTGGATCGGCGGCAGCGGCGATCTCGCGGATCGTGCCTGGCAGGCGCTGGCCAGGACGGTTCCACAGCTCCACCTCGACCGGCTGGCCCACCGCATAGTCGCGGATGGTGGCCTCGGGCAGGTCGATCAGCACTTCGCGCCCGCCATCGGCGGCCAGGTTGAAGATGGTCTGGCCGGCCGACACCACCTGCCCGGCTTCGGCCTCGCGGCTGGCGATCACGCCATCGGACGGCGCGCGCAGCTGTGCGTAGTCGGCCTGGTTGCGCAGCACATCGAGGTTGGCGCGGGCGGCGTTGGCCTGGCCCTGCGCGGCCTTGAAGGCGGCGGACTGCTGGTCCAGCTGCGAGCGGCTGACCAGCTGCTGGTCGGCCAGCACCTGGTAGCGCTTGAGGTCATTACGGGCACGCACCAGATCGGCTTCGGCCGCAGCAAGCTGCGCCTGCGAGGCGCGGGCCTGCAGCGCGAAGTCGGCCACGTCCAGCTCGGCCAGCACGTCGCCCTTCTTCACCCGTTGCCCGGCATCGACGTGGCGCTTGACCAGGTTGCCGCCAACGCGGAACGACAGTGGACTTTCCTGCCGCGCACGCACCGTGCCCGGGAACGCCGCCGGCGCCTGCCCGGCCTGCTCGCCAGGGTGAACCACCAGCACCGGAACGGCCGCCTGGGGCGCCTGTTCCTGTCCCGAACAGGCTGCCAGCGCAGCCATCCACACCATACCGCCCATCCAGCGCACGATCTTCATCGGTCAACGTCCTGAAAACGCAGGGTTGCAACTAAGGGGGGAGCCGCGACTGCCGGCCCAATTTAATAAACCGGCCGGTATAGTATAAATATCGAACCGCTTGGTCTAGTATTGTCGTGATGAGTTCTCACACTTCCCGCAAGCCGTCGGCCAAGCCCGCTGCCAAGGCCGCCGGACCCGGGCGCCCCAAGGACCTCGGCAAGCGCGCGGCGATCCTTGAAGCAGCCAAGACACTGTTCATCGAACAGGGCTATACCGGCGTGAGCATGGACACCATCGCCGCTCAGGCCGGCGTCTCGAAACTGACTGTGTACAGCCACTTCGGCGACAAGGAGACCCTGTTCTCCGAGGCCGTGCAGTCGAAGTGCATTGAAATGCTGCCCGATGCCCTGTTCGTGGCCGACGCGGACGGCCCGCTGCGCGACCAGCTGATCGGCATCGGTCTGGCCTTCTTCGAACTGATCACGTCCGATGCGGCGATCTCGATCCAGCGCATGATGATGGCGCCGGAGACCGACGAACGCCTGCGCGAGCTGTTCTGGAAGGCAGGACCGGAACGTACCTGCGAGGCCCTGGCTGACTTCCTGCGGGCACGCGCCGAGCGCGGCGAGCTGGAAATCACCGACTATTCGCTGGCTGGCGAGCAGTTCCTGACCCTGGTCAAGGGCGAAGTGCACATGCATATGATGTGCGGCATGCCACTGTCACCGGTGGAATGCGACCCTCTTGCCCACGTGACTGCCAGCATCGACTTCTTCCTGCGCGCCTATGCGCCGCGAGGGGCCGGGACGGCTGAATAACCAAAACTGAACGAACCGGAGGTCGCGATGACTTCCGGCACTGCGACCCCGGCCACCCGGCAGCTGATGCTCTGGGCGCGCCGCCGGCCTCCGGCACCGGTAAAATGGCCGGCCCACTGCGCTGGATTTGAACCTCATGACGATTGATTACGCCCACGCCCGCGAACTGATGGTGGAACAGCAGATCCGTCCCTGGGACGTGCTGGACATCAAGGTGCTCGACGTCCTGGCCCGCCTGCCGCGCGAGGCTTTTGTCGGCGATGCACACCGGGCACTGGCCTACGCCGATGTCGAACTGCCGATCGGCCATGGCCAGAAGATGATGAAGCCGGTCATCGAGGGCCGTACCCTGCAGGCGCTGGACCTGCAGCCGGGTGACGAAGTGCTGGAAATCGGCACCGGCAGCGGCTTCCTGTCGGCCTGCATCGGCGCGCTGGCGCGCGACGTGCTGAGCCTGGAAATCGACCCGGAGCTGGCCGCCGCCGCGCGCGCCCGCCTGGACGCGTCCGGCCTGGGCACCAACGTCCGCGTGGAAGTGGCCGACGCCCTGTCCTGGCAGACCGAACGCCGCTTTGACGTGATCTGTGTCACTGGTGCGGTCGACGTGGTGCCGTCACAGTTCGCCTCGTGGCTGCGTCCGGGTGGTCGCCTGTTCGTGATCCACGGCCGCTCGCCGGCGATGGAGGCCCTGCTGGTCAAGGCCGACGGCAGCAGCGAGTCCCTGTTCGAGACCGATATCGATTACCTGCGTGGTGCCGCCCCGGCCCCCCAGTTCCACCTCTGAGTCCAAGGAAGCCGCAATGATCCGCCGATCCCTCGCTGTTGCGCTGGCCACTGCCCTGCTGCCGTTGTCCGCCCATGCCGCCGACCTGCTGCAGGTCTACGAAATGGCGCGCAATGGCGATCCGCAGCTGTCCGCCGCCGAATCGACCCGGCTGTATGACAAGGAAGGCGCCGTGCAGGCGCGCGCCGCCCTGCTGCCGCAGATCAACGGCCAGGCCCAGCTGAACCGCACGCGCAGTGAGCCGAACGCCGACGCCAACTCCGGCTCGTTCACCAACAAGCGCCGCACCTACACGATCGACGGCAGCCAGACGCTGTTCAACTGGACCCAGATCAACAACCTGCGTTCGCAGCGCGAGCTGAGCAAGGCGGCGGACTTCACCCTCGATTCGGCCAACGACAGCCTGATCGTTCGCACCTCGGCGGCCTACTTCAACGTGCTGGTGGCGATCGAATCGCTGAATGCAGCACAGACCAATGAAGCGGCCGCGAAGAAGCAGTTCGACTTCGCCGACAAGCGCCTGGAAGTGGGCCTGGCGCCGATCACCGACGTGCACGAAGCACGCGCCCAGTACGACCAGGCGCGTGCCAACACCATCGTTGCGCAGAACACCCTGGCCGATAACTACCAGGCCCTGACCGAACTGACCGGCCAGCCGGTGACCAACCTGCGTGGGCTGCCGGCCGACTTCCGCCCGGAAGTGCCGGCCAACCGTGGCAACATCGATGAGCTGGTGCAGCAGGCCACCACCCAGAATCCGGCGCTGAAGGCGCAGGAACTGAAGGTCAGCGCCGCCGAGGCTGGCGTGCAGGCCGCCCGTGGCGGCCATTACCCGACCCTGTCGCTGGGCGGCAGCTGGGGCAAGAGCGCGACCTGGGGTGACAGCACTGGTTCCGGTTCGCTGTCGCCGGACGCCCGCACCAACAGCATCGGCCTGACCCTGAGCGTGCCGATCTTCTCCGGTGGTGCCACCCAGTCCGGCGTACGCCAGGCGCTGGCCCAGCGTGACATCGCCCAGGACGGCTACGAGCAGCAGAAGCGCGCCCTGGACCGCAACACCCGCAATGCCTACCAGACCCTGGTACAGGGCATCAGCGAAGTGGAGGCCCGTCGCCTGGCCGTGGTCTCGGCACAGAGCGCGTACGACGCCTCGCAGGTCGGCCTGGAAGTCGGTACCCGTACCGTGCTGGACGTGATCCAGAACCAGCGCATCCTGTTCTCGGCGCAGCTGGACTACGCCCAGGCCCGCTACACCTTCCTGCAGAACCGCCTGCTGCTGAGCCAGTCGCTGGGTGCGCTGGACGTGGCAGAGCTGCAGGACGTCAACCGCCTGCTGACCCAGGACGCGGGCAATCCGGCAACGACCACGCACTGATCCGTCGCCCTGCCGGCAACAAAGAAGCCACCCGCAAGGGTGGCTTTTTTGCAGGCGGTGCATCCGCCCGCAGCTACCCGTTGCGTGGCCCCGCGAACCCTCAGCCCGGCCATGCCCGCAGGCGTTCCAACGCCGCAAGGACGCACAGCGCGGCCGCCAAGGGCGCCAGCATCGGCAGCACCAGTTCGCGACCGGTTGCGCCCTGCCTCATGTCATTCCGCCGCCGCAGCACCGCCAGGCACAGCGCCGCCATCACCAGCAGGGTTGCCGGACCCGGCAGCGCCGGCAGGGTGCCCAACGGCAGCCACAGCACCAGCATCACCGCCGGCAGTCCGACCGCCGCCACGATCACACCGCGGGAGCGTCCCACTGCATCACCCGCCCCTGGCCACAGCGATGTTGCCAGCCGCAAGGCCAGCATCAGCAGCACCAGCTGCAGGGCAGCCAGGCCCGTAGCCCCCGCCAGCGGCAACAACGGCAGCATCCACTCCAATTGCGGATGCATCTCCAGCGCCACCGACAGTGGCCGGGTACTGGCAAGCGCGGAAAACTCGACCAGCCCTGCCTGCAGTGCTGCCAGCACGATCAGCAGCAGCATCGCCAGCAACGAGACCAGCGCCAGCACTGCCGGTTGCCACATCGCGCCCTGGCGGCGCAACGCAGGAAAGCCCAGTGCCAAGCCGACGCTGGCAAATACCCCCAGCAGCGGCACCGCAGCCGCCAGCACCCCGCCCAGCCCGAAGCGATACGGCGCGGTCGCCGGTGGCAGCCAGGGGATCCAGTGCGCGTAATGCACATGACGTGCCGCCAGCGCCAGCAGCAACACCCCCGCACCGATCTTCACCGTCAACAGGGCGCAGGCCACCAGCACCACACGCCGTGGCGGCAGCAATGCCAGCGCGCCCAGCATCAGCAGGCCCATCGCCGCCGTGACCTGTTCCGGCAGCCAGTCGCAGGGCTGGAGGCCTTCGGCGGCCAGCACCGTGTGCAGATGGAGGGCCATGGACTGCGCCACGCCCGCCGTGGTCGCCACCAGCTCCAGCAGCAGGGCCATGCCCAACACGCCCGCCACCCGCGGCCCCCAGCTGGCAGCCAGCAGCCCGTGCAGGCCCTCGCCCGCCGGCAACCGCAGCACCAGATCCTGCAGGCAGCACAGCACCAGGCCGGCCCCCAGTGCAGCCAGCAACAGGCTCAGCACGATGGCGGGGCCTGCCTGTGCCGCCGTGTGCTGGCCCACCAGTGCGATCACGCTACCGCCCACCAACAGTGTCAACGCCACCACCGCCAGATGGTCCGTCCCCAGTCCGGCCCCACCCGTGCCGTCCCCGCCCCTGTCGCCGTCCATCGCAAGTTCCCTTGATATCCGCCCAAGCGCGGTCGACAGCAGGCTGGCAGCCTGCGTCGTCCTGCGGAATCAGAATCGGTGGAATGTGCGCAACGATGTGATGGCAGGCACGCTGCCAGCGGCAGGGTCGGTCCAGCAACGACAGAAAAATCGTCGCTAAGCAGAATTGATGAAGTTGATCACGACAATGCTCGTCAGCGCCGCTGACTCCGCGCTGCCGCGATCACTCGCGCGGTGGTGGCAGGTGCGGCGCCACCAGGGCAAGCGTGCGTTGCAGCGCGCCGCGGCCATTGCTGACCAGCGTGCATCCCGCCCGCGCCATGTCTTCGCGGGCCTGGGCATCGTCGAGCAGGTGCTGCAGCAGATCGCCCACCGCCTGCGCGTCCTCGCCGATCAGCAGCGCTCCGGCCTCGCGCATGCGCCGGGAAATTTCCGCGAAGTTGTGCAGGTGCGGGCCGGTCACCGCCGCCGTTCCCATCGCGGCCGGCTCCAGCAGGTTGTGACCACCGATGGCCTGCAGGCTGCCGCCGACGAAGGCGACCTGGGCGCAGGCATAGAACGGCATCAGCTCGCCAAGGGTGTCGATGACGAACACGTCTGTGGCCGCGTGTGGCCACTGGTCCACGCGGCGGGTCGCCACGCTCCAGCCCTGTTCGCGCGCCAGCGCTTCCACCTTCGGGAAACGCTCGGGATGTCGCGGTGCCCACAGCAGCAGCAGCTCCGGATGCCGCTGGCGCAGGCGCCGGTGCAGGTCGATCACCGCCTGCTCCTCGCCATCATGGGTACTGGCGGCGATCCATACCGGACGAGCGGCCGGTACCCGCGCGTGGAACTGTTCGACGAAACCCTGCACATCCGGCGTGGCGATGTCGAATTTCAGGTTGCCCAGCGCCTGCACCTGGCCGGGATCCGCCCCCAGCTGCACGAAGCGCTCGGCATCGTCCTGCGACTGCGCGGCCACGCAGGTGACGGTGCGCAGCGCGCGGCGGATCAGTGCCGCCAGCAACCGGTAGCCGCGCAGCGAACGCGCCGACAACCGGGCGTTGAGGATGTACACCGGAATGCCGCGGTCACGGCAGCCGAACAGCATGTTCGGCCACAGCTCGGTTTCCAGGATCAGCGCCAGGCTGGGCTGGAAATGGCCGAGGAAACGGTTGACGCTGCCCGGCACGTCATACGGCAGGTAGACATGGTCCAGGGCGTCGCCCCACAGCGCGCGTACGCGCTCGGAGCCGGTCGGGGTGATGGTGGTGATCACCCAGCGGATGTCCGGGCGCTGCTGGCGCAGGGCATTGACCAGCGGCGCGGCGGCATTGACCTCGCCCACCGAGACCGCGTGCAGCCAGACCCGCGGCTGCCCGGTCGGCTGCGGATAGGAGGCATAGCGTTCATCCCAGCGCCGGAAGTATTCACGAACCCGGAAACCGCGCCAGACCAGGTGGTACACGGTGATCGGCAGCAGGATGTAGAGCACGACCGAATACAGGCCGCGCAGGATCCATTCGACAGGGTCTTTGCGCATGCGGCAAGGATACGGGAGCCCCCGGGGAAAGACACGCGGCCGCCTTGGTAGAATGGCCCCATGTCAGATGCCTCCACCGCCGTCCGCCCATCGCTGCGCGATCCGCGCAACTGGCCGATGTTCGCCGCCATGTTCGGCGCCTTCGCCATCGCCCGCCTGCCGTGGATGCTGCAGCGCGCGCTGGGCCGGGGCGTCGGCTGGATCACCTGGCGCCTGCTCGGCAGCCGCCGCCGCGCCGCCGAAGTCAACCTGCAGCTGTGCTTCCCCGAGAAGGACGAAGCCTGGCGCCAGCGCCTGGTGCGCGACAGTTTCGATGCGCTGGGCGTGGGCGTGTTCGAGTGCATCCGCGCCTGGTGGGGCAGCATCGACCGCATCCGCCCGCAGGTACGGATCGAAGGCCTGGAACACCTGCGGCAGATGGAGGCTGAAGGCCGCGGCGTGCTGCTGGTCTCAGGCCACTTCATGACCCTGGAAATGTGCGGACGCCTGCTGTGCGACTACGTCGACCTGTCCGGCATGTACCGCAAGCACAAGAACCCGGTGTACGAGTGGGCGGTGAAGTTCGGCCGCCTGCGCTATGCCAAGGCGATGTTCGCCAACGAGGACATCCGCGCGACCGTGCGCCACCTGAAGAAGGGCGGCTTCCTCTGGTACGCGCCGGACCAGGACATGCGTGGCAAGGACACCGTGTTCGTGCCGTTCTTCGGCCACACCGCTTCGACCATCACCGCCACCCACCAGCTGGCAAGGATGACCGGTTGTGCAGTGATCCCGTACTTCCACCGCCGCGAAGGCGGGAAGTACGTGCTGAAGATCGGCGCACCGCTGGAGAATTTCCCCAGTGAGGACGTGGAAGCCGATACCACGCGGGTCAACCAGGCCATCGAAGAGATGGTGCGCGAAGCCCCCGACCAGTACCTGTGGATCCACCGCCGCTTCAAGCGCCAGCCCGGCGGCCGGAGTGATTTCTACAAATAGCCGGATGCGGTGGAAGGGCCGGCGTCCTCGTGGCGCCAACCTTGGTTGGCGCCGGATGAACCGAGGCCGGTCCCGGGGAGCCCACCAAGGTTGGCAACTACTGCATCGGCGGAGATTCGTCCGATTCGCGGGCCAGCAGACTGCCGGCGAACAGGGCCGCCAGCAGCACGGTCAGGCCGCCCCAGAACGCAGAATAGAACGCCAGGTGCGTATTGAGCGGGAACACGGTAACCGCCAGCGCCAGCATCGCCGGGCGGGCGCGGTCACGCGCCGCCGGCGGTGCATAGCGCCAGGCCCGCCAGGCCTGCGCCACCGCCGCCAGCCACAGCAGCAGGCCCAGCACGCCGGTCTCGGCCAGGATTTCCAGCACGATCTGGTGGGCGTGCAATGCCGGTTGATTGCCCCACACGGCGGGGCCCTCGTCTGACACGCAGGCCGGATACGCATCACGGAAGCCGCGCGCACCGACACCGTTGACCGGATGTTCCTCGATCATGCACACCGCCGCCGTCCAGATGCGCGCGCGCCCCGAAAGCGCCTCGTCAACGCCCTGCCCGTCTTCGTTCCATGCCTGTGCCGTGCGCGCAACACGCTCGCGCAGCTGCGGCACGCCCGCTGTCAGTGCGGCCGTACCCAGCGCTGCCACAAGGGCCAGCAGCAGCAGCCGCTTCCAGCCGAACTGGCGCAGTCCGCTGTAGGCCAGCACCAGCACAAAGGTGATCCACGAGGCGCGCGAACCGGCCAGCAGCAGCACGCCTCCCAGTGCGGCGGCGGCCAGCAACCACCCCGCACTGCCGAAACGCCGCGCCATCGGCAGCAGCAGGAAGGGTGACAGGCTGGCCAGCACCTGGCCGAATTTCAGGTTGCAGGGCCCGAGCGCGCCACTGAGGCGGTCGGCCAGTGCGGCTTCGTCGGCCGGGCACAGCGCGTGGCCACTTACGGCCAGCTTCAGGTGCTCCAGCGACCAGAACCATGGGCTGGTGCCGGCCAGCGCCTGTACCAACGCGTCCAGCGTCCACGCGCCGGTGATCAGCGCCAGGCCACCGAAGGTCAGCCGCCGCCGTTCCGGCGTGGCTACCGCGATCGCCACCAGCCACATGAAGGGCAGGTAGCGAAGTCCGGCGGCAGCCTTGGTCCACGAGGCCGCCGGATCGATCGCATCGATGGCCGAGAACGCCTGTGGCAGCCAGTAGCCGAGGAACAGGATCGAGGTCAGGGCCCACGCCGCCGTGCTCAACAGGTGCGGGCGGCGCTGCAGCCGGCGCATGACCATGCGCACGGCAGCATAGAGCGCGCCAAGGCCGAGCACGGTTTCAGCGATGCCTGGCAACGGCCACATCGCCACGTACGCCAGCACCCACCAGGGTGCCCAGCGCCCAGCGCGGTCTTCGCGCACGATGGCAGCAGGGTCAGCCGGCGAGATCGGCATAGAGGCGGAGGGTATCGCGCTGCATGGCCTGCAGGGTAAACGGGATGCGGGTCGGCAAGGATGGCGGCTGCGCCAGCAGGGCCAGCGCACGTTCACCCAGCGCGCGCGCGTCGCCGAGCGGCACCGCGCCGCCGGGCTGCAGCTGCTGCAGCAGTTCGCCGACGCCACCGTGGTCCCAGCCCAGCACCGGGCGGCCGACCGACAGCGCCTCGACCACGGTGCGGCCAAAGGCTTCCGGCTTGTCCGACAGCTGCAGCACCAGATCGCTGGCGGCGTAGGCCAGGGCGATGCGTGCGGTAGGCGTGCTGATCTGTACGGCCTCGGCCACGCCCAGTGCCGCAGCCTGGCGGCGCAGATCGGCCACGTAGGCCTCACGCCCGGGTTCCTCGGTACCCAGCATCCACAGCTGCGCAGGCACGCCGGCGGCACGCACGTCGGCCAGCAGCTGCAGCGCGTGGGCGTGGCCCTTCAGCCGGGTACCGCGCCCGGGCAACAGCAGCAGCGGGCCATCAACCTGCGCCAGCCAGGGATAATCGGCGGCCAGGGCCAGCCGCGGGCGACGGTCGGCACGTGCTACGCGTGGGAACTGGCCGACATCGACACCGCGGGGAATGACCTGCAGTTTTTCTTCCGGCACCGTCGGGTAGTGGCGTTGCACGAAGGCGCGCACGGTATTGGACACGCAGATCACGCGTTCGCCACTGGTCATCACCGCACTGTAGCGGCTGGGCGAATTCAACCCGTGCACGGTGGTCACCCAGTGCGGGCGCTGTGCGGCGGGCATGGCGCGGATCGCGTACAGGCCCAGCCAGGCCGGCAGCCGCGAACGGGCGTGCACGATGTCCGCACCGACCTCGGCAAACAGGCGGCGCAGGGTCGGCAGATGGCGCAGGGTCAGCAGCGACTTGCGGCCGATGTCCAGGGTGAGGTGCTCGGCACCGCTGTCCAGCAGCGGCTGCACCATGCGGCCACCGGCGGACACCACCAGTGCACGATGGCCGGCCGCGACCAGGGCAGCAGCGATTTCCAGGGTCGAGCGCTCGACACCGCCGGAGTGCAGCGCCGGCAGCAACTGCACCACGGTCAATCGGCGCATCGAAGGGGCCGCCGTTTAGTCGGCCAGCACGAACACGGAACCGCAGTACGGGCACTGCGCTTCACCGTTGGGCTCGTCTTCGATCGGCAGGTACACGCGCGGATGCGAGTTCCACAGCGCCATTTCCGGGGTCGGGCAGCTCAACGGCAGATCGCTGCGGTGCACGGTGTAGCGCTTCTCGGCGTTGGCGGGCGCGGTGGCGGTATGGCTCATGGCGGATGTCGGTGAACGGGTTGCGAGGCCTGTGATTCTAGCATCTGGGCCGCACCGACATTGCGCCACAAGGCCTTTGCGCGCTCCCGCCGATGCCTCGCATCTCCCCGCCGCACGCCGGGCGGCGGCGGCGCCGGGGATTTCGCGGTCGTTCCGGCAGGTTCGCTCGCCAGAATCGACTCCAGCGATATTTCCCGCATTTGGATCGAACTAAATGGCACTTGCCAGCGCGCGACGGCTGTTGCAGGATCGGGCCAGGTCGCACCCCGACCCACCCAATCCAACCCGATCGCATGGCCCGCCCCCACCGGACCGGCATCGCCTCTTCCACTGCCAGCCTGGCGGGCGGAGCGATGCTGTCCGTGGTGTCCGCCGATGCGGGTTCTGCCCGCCGCCAGCCCTTCCGGGAGACCCTTGCATGACCCTGTCCGATCCGCGCCGCGCCCTGCTTCCACTCGCCCTGGCCCTCGCCTGTGCGACCACTGCGATGCCGGTGCTGGCACAGGGGCTGCAGACCTCGTTCGAGCCCGGCGAACCTGCCCCGACGCAGGCCGCGGGTGCACTTCAGGTCACGATCGGCAACGGCCCTGCGGCGCCTTACGCGGCCAAGCGCAACGCCGGCTACAGCGGCCTGCATGCACTGCGCTACAGCAGCGAAGGCGGCAGCGCGCGGCGCGAACTGTTCAAGGCCGACCTGCCCATCGAGGCCGATACCACGCTGTCGTGGCTGGTGCTGCCGGAGATCGTCGGCAAGGACACCGTCGCTTCGACCTATGTCTCGCTGGACCTGCTGCTGGACGATGGCAGCCGCGTGTCGGCCGGTGCGGCGCGCGACCAGCATGGGGTGGCGATCGGCGCACGCGCGCAGGGCGAATCGAAGACGCTGTACCCACAACAGTGGGCGCGCAAGGCAGTGCGACTGGGCGACGTACCCACGCTGAAGGGCCGCCGCGTGGTGGCGATCGAGCTGGAGGTGGCCAGTGCCGAGGGCGCGCCGGTCTCTGGCTGGATCGATGACGTGCGCCTGGACGCACAGCCGCGGCAGCGGCCACAGCGCGTCTCCGACTGGGTGCTGACCACCCGCGGCACCCAGGCCAACGGCACCTTCTCGCGCGGCAACAATTTCCCGGCCACGGCGGTGCCGCACGGCTTCAACTTCTGGACCCCGGTGACCGATGCCGGCGCACTGAACTGGCTGTACCGCTGGAACGAGCAGAACGACGCACAGAACCGCCCGCAGCTGCAGGCGCTTGCGCTGAGCCACCAGCCCAGCCCGTGGATGGGTGACCGCCAGACCTTCCAGGTGATGCCCTCGGCCAGCCGTGGCGTGCCGGAGGTCGACCGCCGCAAGCGCGCGCTGTCGTTCGATCGCCGCCATGAAAGCGCGCGCCCCTACCGCTACGACGTGCGCTTCGACAACGGCATCGCTGCCGCCATCGCGCCGACCGATCATGCCGCGTTGTTCCGCTTCGACTTCCCCGAAGGCGGTGACGCCAACCTGCTGTTCGACAACGTCGATGCACGTGGTGGCCTGACTCTGGATGCCGCCACACAGACGCTGTCGGGCTACACCGATACGCGCAGCGGCCTCTCCAACGGCGCCAGCCGCATGTACGTGGTGGCCAGCTTCGACAAGCCCTGGCGCAGCAGCGGCCGCCTCGACACCGGGCGCCCGACCGGCTACATCAAGTTCGATGCCGGCAGCGAGCGGCGGGTGACGATGCGCATCGCCACCTCGCTGATCTCGGTGGAGCAGGCGCGGCACAACCTCGCACTGGAAATCGCCGCCGCCGATACGCTGGAGAGCGTGGCCGGCCGCGCACAGGACGCGTGGGACGCGCGCCTGGCCCGCTTCGACATCGGCGATGCCAGCGACGACCAGAAGACCACGCTGTACTCCAGCTTGTACCGGCTGTACCTGTACCCGAATTCCGGCCACGAGAACGTGGGCAGCGCCGCCGCACCGGAGTGGCGCTACGCCAACCAGGCCAGCGCCAGCGATGACAACACCGAAGGCAGCGCGACCCGCAGTTACGCCGGCGTGCGCGATGGCAAGGTGTTCGTCAACAACGGCTTCTGGGACACCTTCCGCACCACCTGGCCGGCCTATGCACTGTTCACGCCCGACGATGCCGGCCAGCTAGTGCAGGGCTTCATCGAGCAGTACCGCGCCGGCGGCTGGATCGCACGCTGGTCGTCGCCGGGCTATGCGGACCTGATGGTCGGTACCAGCTCGGACGTGGCCTTCGCCGATGCGTGGCTGAAGGGCATCGGCGGTTTCGATCCGGCCGAGGCCTACGCCGCCGCGCTGAAGAACGCGACCGTGGTCCCGCCCGACCGCCATGTCGGCCGGAAGGGCATGGACCGTTCGACCTTCCGTGGCTACGCCAGCGCGGACGTGCATGAAGGCATGTCGTGGACGATGGAAGGCGCACTCAATGATTTCGGCATCGCCAACATGGCCGACGCGCTGGCCAAGCGTGCGACCACGCCGGCCGCACGCGAGCGCTACAGCACCGAGGCCGACTACTTCCGCTATCGCGCCGCCAGCTACACGACGATGTTCGATCCGGCCGCCGGCTTCTTCCAGGGCCGCACTGCCGATGGCCAGTGGCGCGTGGACGCGAAGGACTACGACCCGCGCGTGTGGGGCCACGACTACACCGAGTCCAATGGCTGGACCTTCGCCTTCACCGCTGCCCACGATGGCGAAGGCCTGGCCGCGCTGTACGGTGGCCGCGACAAGCTGGCGGCGAAACTGGATGCCTTCTTCGCCACGCCGGAAACCGCAGACCCGGCACTGGCCGGTTCCTACGGCGGCACCATCCACGAGATGACCGAGGCGCGCGACGTGCGCATGGGCATGTACGCGCACAGCAACCAGCCGGCGCACCACATCCCGTGGATGTACCTGTACGCCGGGCAGCCGTGGAAGACCCAGCAGCACGTGCGCGAGATCCTGTCGCGGCTGTACGTCGGCAGCGAGATCGGCCAGGGCTATCCGGGCGACGAGGACAATGGCGAGACCTCGGCGTGGTACGTGCTGGCCTCGCTGGGCCTGTACCCGCTGCGCATGGGAGCCCCGGAGTATGTGATCGGTTCGCCGGCCTTCCGCCACGCGCGGGTGGAACTGCAGGGCGGCGCGGTGCTGACCGTGAACGCGGCCAACAATTCGCGAGAGAACGTCTACGTGCAGTCGCTGAAGATCAACGGCACGCCCTGGACGAAGACCTGGGTGCCGCACGAGCTGATCGCCAGGGGCGCGACGCTGGACTTCGTGATGGGCCCGCAGCCGTCGCGCTGGGGCAGCGGCGTGGATGACGTGCCGCGCTCGCTGACCGCCCGTGGCCAGCGCCCGCAGCTGCTGCACGACCTGCTCGGCAGCGACGCGAAGGCAACACTGGCCGATGGCCGCGCCCTGCCGGCGCTGGTCGATGACGATGCGGCCACCACCGTCGGCCTGGGTGGCGGCGCGACCATCGCACTGACCGGCCTGAGCAATGGCACGCCGACGATGTATACGCTGACCAGCGGTGACGGCCGCATCCAGGGCGGCGAATGGACGCTGGAAGCGCGCAATGGCAACGGCCACTGGACCGTGCTCGACCAGCGCAGCGGCGAAGCCTTCGAGTCTGCCCGCCAGACCCGTCCGTTCCGCATCGCCAGACCCGGTCGTTACAGCGAGTACCGGCTGCGCCTGGCCGCGCCGGGCCGGCTGCCGCTGGCGGAGATCGAACTGTTGGCGCCCAGCGCCGTACAATGAGCCCTATGCGCTACCGTCTGTTGCCTCTGGCCCTTGTTGCCCTTTCCTTCTCCAGCTTCGGCCAGACCCAGGCCTTTGATGCGCAGCTGACCCGCGACGGCGTGACGCTGAACTACCAGGACGCCCGTGGCGCCCTGGCCGCGCCGCAGCGCAAGCGGGTGATCGATACGTTCTACTTCGCCTACCTGCGCGAACGTGCGGACTTCCACCCGGCCGCGCCATCGATGGTGCGCATCGTGATCGATCCGGCCTACACCGGGATCGCCTTCGTCGGTGACAAGGACCAGGCGGCAACGATCACCATCAATCCGGGTTGGCTGGCGCAGCACCCCAACGACATCGACCTGGTCACCCATGAGGCCATGCACATCGTGCAGGGCTATCCGGGCCATGGCGACGCACGGGTGCCGGGTTGGCTGGTGGAGGGCATCGCCGACTACGCACGCGACCGCTACGGCATGGACAATGCCGCGGCGGGCTGGTCGCTGCCGGGCAAGGTCGAGAAGGGTCAGAACTTCGACAGCGGCTACCGGGTCACCGGTGCGTTCCTGAAATGGGCCGACGCCGAACACCCGGGCCTGGTGCTGGCACTGGACACGGCCCTGCGCGATGGCCGCTATGCACCGGCGCTGTGGCAGAAGCACACCGGCAAGGCACTGCCCGCACTGTGGGCCCAGTACGCCAAGCCGCGGTCGGATGCACCGCCGCCGGCCCCTGCACGCCGCGGCAAGCGGCGCTGACTGGCTGGTCAACTGGGAATTGGGGCGACTGGGTAGAGTCGACTGTTAGTCGACTGACTTTCGTACAGCCCCCGAAAACCCCGCGCTTCGCGCGATAGTCGACCAACGGTCGACTCTACCTCGCTGCTTTCTACGCCTCAGCGCGACTGCACGAAACCGGCGTACAGCGCGAACAGCTGCTGGAAATATCGCCGCGTGACTCGATTACGCATGACACCCTCGCCCATGAAAGTTGGTCGGGCCCAGGGTGGGAAGGCCGGTCCGGTCCCTTCCCACGGCCGGGCCGCGTGGGCGTATTGGGCCGCAACGGCGTTGCAGGGAAATGACTGCTGGGCTGCAATTCGTCGCATCGAAATGGGTTGACGACTCCCTCATGCGTGCTATTGCATGCATTCTCAAGCAGATCTGAAAAAATCCAGATGAATGCACCGCAATTCATCAGCGCGCCCCCTTAAGTTGGCGGCACCAAAACCCAAGCTACCGATAACCCGGGACATTAGGGAAAAGCGCACCTGAGGAAGGTGCGCCGCTCCGATCAACATGACGAATCGCTTCAAGTACAAGAGCGAAGGCATGCAGCAAACCAGGGCATCCAGCATCTCCAAATAGATGCATAAAATCTGCCCAATAATTCATAATTTATGGCTAGTTCAATCCGCAATAGGAGAGCAACGCGAGCTTTCTCTTCGTCCTCTGCCCCTTGAACTTAGTCCGATTCGACATGCTCTGTTTATATTCCTGCGCCGCTGGCTGCTGGTAATTTCTATCTCGAATCATGGAAAAGAACGCAACCAGCTTTGCCGCAACATCAACCGCTTTGATCCCTCTACTGACACATGCCATCGAGAAACACCAAATCCCGTAAAGATGACTTACACCGGAGATCTTATATCCTTCGTAATCAAGGCCAAGCTCAGACATAAATTTGGTCACCGCATCGAATTTATCGCCCAACGTCGCCCAATCCACATGCCCAGATCTCGCATACTTGGCATAGTACTGATCCAGATCACTATCTGTAGCGGTCAACTCAGCACCCTCAATCAGAGAAAATATAAGCTCCGATATAAACTCAACATCCTCCATTCGAGCTTTATCGGTCGCATCCAATCTTTTCTCCCAGAACGCGCCTCGCGATTTCTCGTAGGCCAAGTTAAGAAGAGGGCTACTGTAGAAATTCGAATGCCTCAACTCCTGACCATTGAGAGGCTCACCATTCCTATTAAGCCTATCAAATATTCCGTCAATTGTCGCAGAATCATCACTATCAATATACTCGACAGGAATCTGATATCGCCAGAACATTTTTTTATATTCTGACAATCGCCCGCGATCCAGCTCGGCGAAAAACTTCCCTGCAAGATCGGGATCATGAAATATGTCATCCGCCTCATCGGTGGTCGCGAACCCGCCCTCAATAAATTCAACAAGGGACGTCAATCTCTGCTTTCCGTCAATAACCTCATAACTCGTCTTCCCGCTAACATCATCTATTTTCTGCCTAAGGAAAACGGGAGGAATAGGCAAGTTCTTCAAAATTGAATCAATAAAGAAGGCCTTTTTCTCCTCACTCCACACACTCAAACGCTGATAGGGAGGATTCATATTGTACTTTCCAACAGTGTACTCCTCAAAAAAGTTGGAAATACTCACACTATTAGAAGAGCGACCCAAATGCTTCATCATGCCGGATATCCAATAAGAAGGTCACTAGACGCCAAATGCGTATAGTTCACGAAGAGACTATTCAGCACTGCGTCCAATGTGGGAGATGGAGCGGGATTCAAATGAACAACATTCATCGCGGAGTGCATCGAGTTGAGAAGTAAATCAATCTCAGCCCGGTCAACATGCCAATAAGACAATCCACAAACAATTGCCAAATCACCGAATCCAAACTCTGACAATTGTTTAGACGCCTCATCACGAATGGCTTGCGCCCAGGTAATAGCGCTCCTCCCCGCCTCACCCGCGGGAGGTATCAGAAAATTAACCGGAGTATGCCCACCAAGATTCTCGTAAGCGACATTTATTTCTGTAATAGGGCAGTCATTAAACATCGAGTTATAGTTAATCGAGAATGACTCCCTAGGGAGGGACTTGGCATGAGTATAACTTATAGACCCGTGCGGCTTGAATATCTGGAACTTCGCACCAGGATTTACAGACAAGATTGGAACTCCAAACTGAATTCCACTCTCCATCAGAGCCCTCTCCAACCAAACGTCATAGTTGTATGTAACAACTACAACCTGCTCTACCTCTGGATCATCATTGAGTTGCCGAATGAAGCTTAGCCAAGCCCAGTCGCGCACATAATCAGTGACAGGCCCCACCAATGAGTCGTAGTGAATGAACAAGTACTTTAAATAATACACAAGCTCTCGGTAAGCATGAAGGAAGCCGTTTCCAGCCTTTTCCGACATCACTGAACCTTTCCTGCTCGAATAGACATTCGCGCAGGTTACAACCCTCTCAAGAAGTTGAATTGTCTCTTCTGGCCTCAGGTAAGATCGCGCACCAATCGACCAAAGATGCGGGCTATTTTTGTAGGAAAGAAAGCCCGGCCTTTCATCTAGCGGCCACCGCAGCACGCCACCATCCGAAAATATATTCCCAACATTAATTCTTGACGCCAACTCAGGCTTCGCCCTTCTAATCTGGGAAACGAAATCCATTGTGAAGCCATTCCCCAACAGAAATGCCACCTTCTTCCCCACACACGCCCCCTTTCCTTGGCGAAAATCAAAAAAAAGGGCGGCAGTTACGCCGCCCTCTCTCAATTTAATTCAGCCCACCTACAGAGTCACGCCTTCTTTTCCGCTTCCAGCTGCTTCCTGATCTGCGCATCGACCGCCGCGATCGCGGTCATGTTCAGGATCCGGCGCGAAGTGGCGCTGGTGGTCAGGATGTGCACCGGCTTGTTCACGCCCATCAGGATCGGGCCGATCGCCACGCCATCGGTGAACACGCGCACCAGGTTGTAGGCGATGTTGGCCGCTTCCAGGTTCGGCAGCACGAACAGGTTGGCGCGGCCCTGCAGGGTCGAGCCCGGCAGCAGCTTCTGGCGCAGCGCTTCATCCCATGCGGTGTCGCCCTGCATTTCGCCGTCCACGTTCAGGCGCGGGTTGCGCTTGAGCAGCAGCTCGCGCACCTGGCGCATCTTCAGCGCGTCCTTCGAATCGTGGCTGCCGAAGTTGGAGTGCGACAGCAGCGCGACCTTCGGCTCGATGCCGAACAACTTCATGCGGTAGGCCGCCTGCAGGGTCGCTTCGCACAGCTGCTCGGCGGTCGGGTCTTCCTGCACGTGGGTATCGACGAAGAAGAACACGCCCTGCTGGTTGATCACGCCGGTCATCGCCGAGGTCGAGGTGACCTTCGGCTCCAGCGGCAGCACGCTGCGCACGTAGCCCAGCTTCTTGTGGAAGCGGCCGACGATGCCGGTCAGCATCGCATCGGCTTCGCCGCGCGCCACCATCACTGCTGCGATCAGGGTCGGGCGCGAACGCATCAGGTTCTTCGCCGCGGCCACGGTCACGCCACGACGGCCGGTCAGGCCATGGTAGTACTGCCAGTATTCGTTGAAGCGCGGGTCATCGTTGATGTTGGTGACTTCAACGTTCTCGCCGATCTTCAGGCGCAGGCCGAGGCGTTCGATGCGCGACTCGATCACTTCCGGGCGGCCGATCAGGATCGGGTGCGCCAGGCCGTCATCGACCACGTTCTGCACCGCCTGCAGCACCACTTCCTCTTCGCCTTCGGCGTACACCACGCGCTGCTTGTCGCTGCGCGCGCGGTCGTAGACCGGCTTCATCATCAGGCTGGTGCGGTAGACGAACTGGGCCAGCTTGTCGCGGTAGGCGCCCATGTCGTCGATCGGGCGCGAGGCCACGCCCGAATCCATTGCGGCCTGGGCCACGGCGGCCGACAGCTCCACCAGCAGGCGACGGTCGAACGGACGCGGGATCAGGTATTCACGGCCGAAGCTCGGGGTGTCACCGCCATAGGCCGAGCCCATGTCGGTGGCGGCGCGGCGGGCCAGTGCAGCGATGGCACGCACGCAGGCGATCTTCATTTCCTCGTTGATCGCGGTGGCGCCCACGTCCAGCGCACCACGGAACAGGTACGGGAAGCACAGCACATTGTTGACCTGGTTCGGGTAGTCCGAACGGCCGGTGCCGATGATCGCGTCCGGACGGGCGGCGCGCGCCAGTTCCGGCATGATTTCCGGGGTCGGGTTGGCCAGTGCGAAGATCACCGGATCCGGCGCCATGGTCTTGACCATGTCGGCGGTCAGGATGCCCGGCGCCGACAGGCCCAGGAAGATGTCCGCGCCGTCGACGATCTCGGCCAGGGTGCGCTTGTCGGTGTCGCGCGCATAGCGCTGCTTTTCCGGATCCAGGTCGGTACGACCGGTGTGGATCACGCCCTCGCGGTCGAAGGCCAGGATGTTTTCCGGCTTCAGGCCCAGCTGCACCAGCATGTTCACGCAGGAAATGCCGGCCGCGCCCATGCCCGTGGTCGCCAGCTTCACGTCCTCGATCTTCTTGCCGGTGATCGCCATGGCGTTGAGCACCGCCGCGCCGACGATGATCGCCGTGCCGTGCTGGTCGTCATGGAACACCGGGATCTTCATGCGCTCGCGCAGCTTGCGCTCGACCACGAAGCATTCCGGCGCCTTGATGTCTTCCAGGTTGATGCCGCCGAAGGTCGGTTCCAGCGAGGCGATGATGTCGACCAGCTTGTCCGGGTCGGTCTCGTCGACTTCGATGTCGAACACATCGATGCCGGCGAACTTCTGGAACAGCACGCCCTTGCCTTCCATCACCGGCTTGCCGGCCAGCGCGCCGATGTTGCCCAGGCCCAGCACCGCGGTGCCGTTGGAGATCACCGCCACCAGGTTGCCGCGGGCAGTCAGCTCGCTGGCCTGCTGCGGGTCGGCCTTGATCGCTTCACAGGCGTACGCCACGCCCGGCGAATACGCCAGCGACAGGTCGCGCTGGGTCAGCATGGGCTTGGTAGCGGAAACCTTGATCTTTCCCGGCGGGGACATCCGGTGGTAATCGAGGGCGGCCTGTTTGAAATCTTCGTTGGACATCGATGTGGGTTACATGAATGGGCAGAAGGGACAGGGGATGATACCCCCGTTGGAGCGTCTGGACCTGTCGCTATCCTGTCGCAAGCATGCTGCGACCGCACAATTCCGTGCCGTATGCGACGGTACCGGGATGTCAGCTTCGGCGTTGCCCATGACAGCCATGGGACGCCCTGAAACGCCGCGGGGCCGTACCACTGTCGTGACCGGCCCCGCGGTACCACACACCTGGATCAGCCCTTGGCCGGCAGTGCCTCGGGCAGCGCATCGACCGGCGGCGGCAGTTCGCTTTCGCGGCCATCCAGCGCCAGCTTCAGGCGGTTGCGGTCCAGCGCGCCTTCCCAGCGCGAGACCACCACGGTGGCCACGGCATTGCCGATGAAGTTGGTCAGCGAGCGGCATTCGCTCATGAAGCGGTCCACGCCCAGGATCAGCGCCATGCCGGCAACCGGCACTTCCGGCACGACGGCCAGGGTGGCGGCCAGGGTGATGAAGCCCGCGCCGGTGACGCCGGCCGCGCCCTTGGAGCTGAGCATGGCGACCAGCAGCAGGGCGATCTGGTGGCCCAAGGTCAGTTCGGTGTTGGTGGCCTGGGCGATGAACAGCGCCGCCAGGGTCATGTAGATGTTGGTGCCGTCCAGGTTGAACGAGTAGCCGGTCGGGACCACCAGGCCCACCACCGACTTGCTGCAGCCGGCGCGTTCCATCTTCTCCATCAGCGACGGCAGCGCCGACTCCGACGACGAGGTGCCGAGCACCAGCAGCAGTTCGGCCTTCAGGTAGCGCGCCAGCTTGAACACCGAGAAGCCGCACAGGCGGCAGACCACGCCGAGGATCACCGCCACGAACAGGAAGGCGGTGAGGTAGAACGAGCCCACCAGCCAGGCCAGGTTGATCAGCGAGCCGACGCCGTACTTGCCGATGGTGAAGGCGATCGCACCGAAGGCGCCGATCGGGGCGGCCTTCATCAGGATGTGCACCAGCTTGAACACCGGAGCGACCAGCGCCTCCAGGAAGTTCAGCACCGGCTTGCCCTTCTCCCCCACCATCGCCAGCGCGATGCCGAACAGCACGGCCACGAACAGCACCTGCAGGATGTTGCCGTCGACGAAGGCGCTGAGCAGCGTCTTCGGGATGATGTCCATCAGGAAGCCGACCAGGGTCAGGTCGTGCGACTTCTCGACGTAGCTGTGCACCGCGGTCTGGTCCAGCTCGGCCGGGTTGATGTTCATGCCGGCGCCGGGCTGCACCACGTGCGCCACGATCATGCCGACGATCAGCGCCAGCGTGGAGAAGAACAGGAAGTACGCCATCGCCTTGGCAAAGACCCGGCCCACCGTACGCAGGTGGGTCATGCTGGCGATGCCGGTGACGATGGTGAGGAAGATCACCGGCGCGATGATCATCTTCACCAGGTTGATGAAGGCATCACCGAGCGGCTTCATCTTCTCGCCGATCAACGGCTCGTAATGGCCGAGGATGGCGCCCAGGACGATCGCCACGATCACCTGGAAGTACAGCTGGCGATAGATCGGCAACGGCTTTGCAGGCACCGGTGCTGCGGTCGGGATGTGCATGGCGGACTCCGGAAGGGGCGTTTTCAGGCACGTACGGCCCCGGAGCTGCACGGGAACCGTTACCGTGGAAACTGATCGCAGGCCCTGTGCAGCACGCACAGGAGGTGCGACCAATGGACGCCTTTGTACGCGCCAGGCACGCCAGCGCAGATAACCTATTGGTACTAGCCTCCCGGTTCAGGTGGCACAGGTGCCTACACTGGCGCCGCACCGCCCGATCCTGGGGAGGCTGGTGGCCCGGGCTGAACGGCTGGGTGAGTCTTTGCGAAAGTTCCGGCCCTTCCGGCCGTTGATGTCCTGTCCACACGCAATCTGAGAGAGCCGCACCCAACATGCGCCCGAATCCCACCTTGCTGGCCCTGTCGCTGGCCGCCCTTCCCGCCTTCGCCTCGGCCGCCGATTTCGACAACTGGCCGACCAAGTACACCTTCGGTGATGGCACCGAGCTGGCGGCCACCGCCAACATCGCCTACGACTACAACGACTTCTCCTCGGCCAGTGGCCTCGAGGACGACGATGCCGTGCGCCGCAAGGAATTCGGCGCGACGCTGAAAAAGAAGGGCGTCTACGATGCGATGGTCTACTACGACTTCCAGGCCGATACCTGGCTGGACGTGTTCGTGCGCTTCGAGAGCAAGGCCTTCTTCGGCCGTGACGTCGGCCGCTTCCGCTTCGGCTACATGAAGACCCCGGTCGGCCTGGATGCGAACACCTCTTCGCGTGCCGGCAGCTTCCTGGAAACCTCGCTGCCGGTGCAGGCCTTCTACGAAGGCCGCCGCACCGGCGTGGAGTGGGTGCTGGAGCGCCCGCAGTACCTGCTGCAGGCCGGAGCCTATGGCGGCAAGGACCTGCAGGGCGACAACCCCGGCACCACCCAGGCGGTGCGTGCGGTGTGGACGCCGGTGAAGGCACCGGGCGATGTGATCCACCTGGGCCTGGCCTACTCGCAGGAAAACCCGCGTGGCTACAGCGATGGCCGCGACGTGCATCACGAGGCCAGCGCCCGCCTGCGCGCGCGCCCGGAAGCCGGCCTGACCGACATCCGCTACGTCGATTCCGGTGCGCTGGTCACCGCCGACCAGATCCGCCGCACCGGCCTGGAAGGCATCTGGATCCGGGGCCCGTTCTCGCTGCAGGCCGAAGCGCTGCGCGCTACGGTCACCCGTCGTGACGGCAAGCCCGACTACACCGGCAGTGGCCAGTACGCGATGGCCAGCTGGGTGCTGACCGGCGAATCGCGCCCGTACAACGCCGGCGCGGTGGCCAACATCAAGCCGGCGCACAATTACGGCGCGGTCGAACTGCTGGCCCGATACAGCCGTCTCGACCTGGACGATGGCAGCATCCTCGGCGGCCGCCAGCACGACCTGACGCTGGGTGCGAACTGGTACCTGACCAGTCACTTCAAGTTCCAGGCCAACTACGTGAAGGTCGACGCCAGCCGTCGTGGCGTGCACAGCACGCCGGAGATCTTCGAACTGCGCGCGCAGATGCACTTCTGACCCCTTCCACGTCAGACCCCGGCGGGCGTGCACGCCACGCCCGCCGGCCCTGCGTAGACTGCCGCCATGTACTGGCTCAGCCGCCACCGGATGCTGTTGCTGACCCTGCTGGTGATGGTCGGCGGTACCGTGCTGTGCGCGGTCGCCGCCGGTCATTACGCCTGGCGGCGCGCGCTCGGCGAGGAAAGCAGCCAGGTGCAACGCCAGCTGCAGCTGTATGGCCAGGGCCTGCAACAGCGCATCGACCGCTTCGGCACCTTGCCGCAGGTGCTGGCACTTGACCCGGATCTGCTGCATGCACTGCGCGTGCCGCCCTCGCCCAGCGAACGGCAGCGGCTGAACCTCAAGCTGCAACGCGCCAACGAAGTCACCCGTGCCTCGACCCTGACCCTGGTCGGCCACGACGGTGTGGCGGTGGCGGCCAGCAACTGGGACCAGCCGACCACCAATGTCGGCGAGAACTACAGCTACCGCCCCTACTACCGCCAGGCGCTGGCGCAGGGCCGTGGCCGCTTCTACGGCATCGGCATGACCACCGGCGTGCCCGGCTATTACCTTTCGCAGGCCATCGAAGAAGACGGCAAGCGGCTGGGCGTGGTGGTGATCAAGGTCGAGTTGTCCGCGCTGGAGCAGGAATGGCTGAGCAGCCCGGACGTGGTGCTGGCCAGCGACGACCACGACGTGGTGTTCCTGGCCAACCGGGACAGCTGGCGCTACCGGCTGCTGCGCCCGCTGGGAGCCGATGAGCGCCGCGAGATGCTGGACGCCCGCCAGTACGCCGACCGCGCATTGCAGCCCCTGCGCGCACGCACCGAAGACGTGCTGGCCGATGGCGGCCGCATGGTGCGCCTGCTGGACCCGGCGCTGCCGCAGCCGATGCTGTGGCAGAGCCTGCCGCTGCCCGCCGAAGGCTGGAACCTGCACCTGCTGCACGATGCCGGTGCCGCCACCGGCGCCGGCCGCGCCGCAGCACTCACCGGTGGCGCTGCATGGCTGGCGCTGGGCTTCCTGGTGCTGTTCGTGCAGCAGCGCCGGCGACTGGCCAAGCATCGCCTGCGCAGCCGCCGCGAGCTGGAAACCCTGCTCAAGCAGCATGCACAGGAACTGCGTACCGCGCAGGATGGCCTGCTGCAGGCCGCCACCGATGCCGACAGCGGCCTCAGCCGCAGCCTCGAACACCTGCCGCAGGGCGTGGTGGTGATCGACCGCGAACTGCGCCTGGTCGCGTGGAATTCGCGCTATCTGGAACTGTTCCGCTTCCCGCAGGACCTGGTTCGCGTCGGCCGGCCGATCGAGGAACTGTTCCGCTTCAACGCACGCCGTGGCCTGCTTGGTCCGGGCCCGGTCGATGAAGCCATCGAGCGCCGCCTGAACCACCTGCGCAGCGGCCGCCCGCACATGCGCGAGAGCGAAAAAGACGATGGCACCGTGCTGGAAATCCGCGGCAACCCGCTGCCCGACGGCGGCTTCGTCACCAGCTATGCCGACATCACCAGCTACAAGAACGCCGCGCGCGAACTGCGCTCGCTGGCCGATGCGCTGGAACACCGCATCGCCGAGCGCACCCATGACCTGGAAGAAGCACGCCGCGAAGCCGAGCAGGCCAACCGCTACAAGACGCGATTCGTCGCCTCGGCCGTGCACGACCTGCTGCAGCCGCTCAACGCGGCGCGCATGTTCGTCTCGGTGCTGCGCGGCAAGCTGGGCGACCCGGCGCAGCAGCAGACTGCGGACCACATCGATGCTGCGCTGGCCGCGCAGGATGCGATCCTCAACAGCCTGCTGGATATCGCGCGCCTGGAATCCGGCAGCCTGCCGACCCGAGTGCAGGCGTTCCGGCTCGGGCCTTTGCTGCAGACGCTGGCGCGCGAATTCGGCATCGCCGCACAGTCGCGTGGCCTGGTGGTCGACTGGGTCGATACCGATGCGGTGGTGGTCAGCGATGAAGCCCTGCTGCGCCGAATCCTGCAGAACTTCCTGTCCAACGCGCTGCGCTACAGCGAACGCGGCCGCGTGCTGCTCGGCTGCCGTCGCCGTGAAGGCATGCTGTGGATCGAGGTGCACGACCAGGGCCCCGGCATTCCCGACGCATTGCAGGGCGAGATCTTCGAGGAGTTCCGCCGCCTGCACGACGGCCAGCAGCGCGGCGCCGGCCTTGGCCTGGCCATCGTCGATCGCATCGGCCGCCTGCTTGGGCATCCGATCCGGCTGCGCTCGCAGCTGGGCCAGGGCAGCGTGTTCGCGGTGGGCGTGCCGTTCGGCGAAGCCAGCGCGATTCCCGCTACTGCTCCTGTGCCGGTGCTGGTGCAGGAACCGGCGGCGGACAACCCGCTTCGCGGTCGCCGGGTGTGGGTGATCGACGACGATCCGCACGTGTGCGCGGCCAGCCGCGCGCTGCTGGAGCGCTGGGGCTGCGAGGTGGCGCTGGCCGATGGCCCACAGGCGGCGCTGCAGCTGGCAGCAACAGGCGCAGTACCGGAGCTGGTGCTGCTGGATGTGCGCATGGGCGATCACCATGGGCCGGTGCTGTACGAGACATTGGCCGAATTGTGGCAGGCCCGCCCGCCGGTAGTGCTGGTTACTGCCGAGCGCGATGCGGGATTGCGTGAGATGGCCGCCGAACGCGGCTGGGGGATGATGGCCAAGCCGGTGAAGCCGCCGGCGCTGCGGGCACTGATGAGTCAGTTGCTGATCCGCCATCGTGGGTAGTTTCCAGCCAACGGCGCAGCCCCTCGTGGGTGGTGTCTGGGTGGTCGCGGAAAGCAGAAGCCGCGGGTGGGCCGGTCGGGTTTCGGTGGCCTGCACCCACGGAGAAGAAAATAAGATCAAAAGCGGGTCGCGCGCTGCGCTTGCTCGTGTAGAGCCGAGCCCATGCTCGGCTTCACGGACCGGCCAGAAAGCAGCCGAGCGTGGGCTCGGCTCTACAAAAAGCGGCCTGTCAGGCTGCCTTTGCTTTTGATCTTCTTTTCTCTTCCGTGGGTGGATGCGCACGGAACCTGTCCGTGGCCGGGTAGGTGGGCTGCGCAGGGGCGTGAGCCGCATGGATGCGGCGACCGAGCTTACATGGATGTACTTGCAGCGGCCCCTGTGCAGTCCATCTGCCCGGCCTCACCCATGAACTGCTCTACGTGTCCACCCACGAGGGGCTGCGCCGTTGGCTGGAAACTACAGCCCGATGCCGGCGTCGCCCTCGGGCTCCAGCGCCTTCACCAGCACCGCCGCCTGTGTGCGGCTGTGGCACTCGAGCTTCTTCAGGATGGCGGTGACGTGCACCTTCACCGTGTTCTCGGCCAGCCCCAGGGTGTAGGCGATCTGCTTGTTGAGGAGGCCGTCGGCCAGGCAGAGCAGCACGCGGAACTGCTGCGGGGTCAGCTGGGCCAGGCGGCTGGCCAGTAGTGCATCGGCCTCCGAACGCTCGGCGGCCATCGCCGGGAACCACAGGCCACCATCGAGCACCGCCTGCACGGCCTCGCCGATGGTCTCGGCCGGCGCGGACTTCGGGATGAAACCGGCGGCGCCGAACTGCTGGGCACGGCGGATCACCCGCGGATGGTCGTTGGAGGAAAGGATCACCACCGGGATGTCCGGATGCGAGCCGCGCACGTGCAGCAGCGCGGAAAAACCGTGCGCGCCGGGCATGGTCAGGTCGAGCAGCACCAAGTCCACGTCCGGCTGTGCGTCGAGCGCCTCGGCCAGCGCATCGGCACTGGCCACCTCGCGCACCTGCGCCAGCGGCAGGCTCTGCCGCAAGGACTGCACCACCGCCGAACGCAGCAGCGGGTGGTCGTCGGCGATCAGGATGGTGTATTCGCTCATGCCGCCATTGTACGGGCAGGCCGGAGCCTCAGCGCCCCGCCGGCTCGACGCTGCTGCGCCAGGCATCGAGGAACTGGCGGCGCTTGAGCGCATCCAGGTACACCAGCAGGCCCGGGCCGAGCTGGATCGGACGCCGGCTGCGGCCGGGCGCATCGTCGCCACGTGCGTTGCCGGTCACGATCGGCATCAGCCGCGCCTCGCGCGACAGCACCTGCTGGCCACGGGGCGACAGCAGGTAGTCGAGGAAGCGCCGCGCTTCTTCCGGGTGTGGGCCGGTACGCGGAATCACCGCGGTGCGCAGCACCACCAGCGTGTAGTCCTCAGGCTCGACGATGGCCAGTGGCGCGCCGGCATCGACCCGTGCCTGCGCGTAGGAACCAAGCACGTTGTAGACCAGCGACAGCTCGCCGCTGGCCACCTTGTCCAGCAGCACGCCGGTGCGCTCTTCGCGCACCACGTCGTTGTCGCCGAGCGCCCCCAGCAGCGCGCCGGCGATGCTGCCGCGCTGCGCATCCTGGGTTGCCAACAGGTAGCCGACACTGCTGCGCTCGATGTCATAGGTGCCGACCCTGCCGCGCAACGGTGCACCTTCGGCACGCAGCCGGTCCAGCAGCTGGCGGCGCGTGTGCGGCACCTTTGCCGAAGGCATTGCGCGGGTGTTGTAGACCATCACCACCGGCTCGTAGCTGATGCCGAAGGCCTCGTTGCGCCACTGCGCCCAGGCTGGCAGCGCAGCGGTCAGCGCCGAGCGATGTGGCAGCGCGTGGCCATCGTTGACCAGCTTGGTCTGCAGGTCCATGCCGCTGGAGATCAGCAGGTCCGGCGATGCCGGTCCACCGCGGTCGTGCAGGTAACGCGCGTACAGGTCCTGGGTGATGATGTCCTCGTACACCACCTCGGTGCCCGGGTGCAGCCGCTGGTAATCGGCAATCACCACCGCGAACACTTCGATGTCGGTAGTGCCGTGAATGCGCAGCTGCGCGGTGGCCGCCCCCTGTGCGGGAAAACGACGCACATCGCCGGGCGCGGCCAGCACCGGCAGGGCCAGCAGCAGGGCAACGGCCGTGGCAAACAGGCGGATCATGGACTGCTCCGTGGCAGGCGGATGGTGGCGATCAGCCCGCCCTGCGGGCGGTTGCTGAGGTCGATGCGGCCGCCGTGGCTGTCGACCACCCGCTTGACGATGGCCAGGCCCAGCCCGGCACCGCCGGATGGCGCGCCTTCGCCACGCGCGAAGCGCTCGAATACGCGTTCGGCATCGGCAGCCGCGATGCCTGCGCCATGGTCGGCGATGGTCAGCACGGCCTGCCCGCTTTCCACGGTCAGCGCGATCTGCAACGGGCCGTCGCCGCCGTACTTCAACGCGTTGTCGACCAGGTTCTTGATTGCCTCGCGCAGCAGCAGCGCGTCGCCATGCACCTGCACCGGCTCGGCAGTCATCGCCAGTTGCACGCGCGGTGCCGGGCTTGCCTGCGGCAGTGCTTCATGCAACGCCTGGTGCACGGTCTCGGCCAGATCCACCGCCGCAAAGCGCTGCAGGTGCGAACGATGGATCACGCTGGCATCGCTGAGCAGCTGGTTGAGCAGCCGGCTCATATGCGTGGCGTTGCGCTCGATCGCCTGCAGGCTGCGTCGCATGTCCTCCGGATCGTCATCATCCAGCGCCAACTGCGCCTGAGCTCGCAATGCCGCCAGTGGCGTGCGCATCTGGTGTGCGGCCTCGGCCATGAACGCGCGCAGTGTCTCGTTGCTGCTGGACAGGCGTTCCATGAAGCGGTTCAACGCGGCCACCATCTGGTCCATCTCGCGTGGCACGCGGGCATCGAGCGGCTTCAGGTCGGACGGCTCGCGGCGCGACAGCTCGCGCTCCACCCGCACCAGCGGCCGGAACGCACGATGCACGCCGAACGCCACCAGCGCCAGCAGCAGCCCGGACAACACACCGATCGCCAGCAATGCACGATTGACCATGTCCTGCGCAACGGCTTCGCGCGCGCGCCGGGTCTGGCCCACCTGCACCTGCACCTCGCCCTGTGCCGAGGCCGCGGCGAAACTGCGGCCGACCACCACGAAGCGCACGGTTTCGCCGCTGTAGGGGGCGTCGAACAGCTGCGGCTGGGTACCGGGCCTGCGCGGCGGTGTCGGCAGATCACCGTAGCCGGTGATCAGCGTGCCGCGGCTGTCGGCCACCCGGTAGAACACGCGGTCCTCCGGCGCCATCGCCAGCAGGTCCAGCGCCGCATAGGGCAGATCGACCTGCCACTGGCCGTCGACCAGGGCCACCGAATCGGCGATGGACAGCGCCGAGGACACCAGCAGGTGATCGTAGGATCGGTTGGCGGCGCGCTGGCCGTAATCGCGTGCGGCGAACAGCAGGGCCACCGCGAACACCGCCAGCAGCACGCCGAGGTAGAGCAGCAGCGTGCGCCGCAGCGAACCCGGCGCCGCAGTCGCAGCACGCGTGTCAGCCATCGGGGTCGGCATGGGTATCGCTGGCTTCCAGCAGGTAACCGACGCCACGCACCGTGGTGATGCGCAGCGGCGCGCCCGCCAGCTTCTTTCTCAGGCGACCAACGTACAACTCGATGGCATTCGGGCCCGCTTCGTCATCGAAACCAAACAGGCCGTTGCCGATCTCGTCCTTGCCGACCACCTGGCCAAGACGGCCGACCAGGATCTCCAGCAGGCGGTACTCGCGATTGGGCAGTTCGATCGGCTCCCCGTCGAGGCTGACCCGGTGCGCCGCGTTGTCGAACTGGAAGCCGCCGATCTGCACCACTTCGCTGGCCTGGCCGCGCGCGCGCCGCAGCAGCACGCGGCAGCGCGCTTCGAACTCGCGGAAATCAAACGGCTTGCCCAGGTAGTCGTCGGCCCCCACATCCAGCGCCTGCACGCGATCTTCGATGCCGTCACGCGCGGTCAGCATCAGCACCGGCGTGCTGTCACCGCGCTCGCGCATGCCGGCCAGCACGCGCAGGCCATCGAGCTTGGGCAGGCCGATGTCCAGCACCACCAGGTCGAAGCTCTGGTAGCGCAGCACGCTGGCAGCGGCCAGGCCATCGGCCTGCCAGTCCACGGCGTGCCCGCTGCGGCGCATCCGGCGGATGATCGCATCGGCCAGATCCGGATTGTCTTCGACCAGCAGCAGGCGCATGGGCACACGGGTGGGAGGGGAACCGAATGCTACCGCATGCCGCCGCTGGGCTCGCCGGGCGCGGCACGGCGAGCCCAGCGGCCTGCTTTTCGCTGCACCGCACAATCCGTTGACAGGACGATGACAGCTTGCCCGACCCAGACTGCGGCCGCGCACCGTCCGGTGCCCACGATTGCCGCGCGCCTGGCGCGCACCTGGGAGGGTTTGTGGAATTCACGTTTGCCTGGCGGCGTCCTGCCGCCATGATGGCGCTGGCTGTCCTGTCGGTGCCGGCCTTCGCCGCCGAAGACGACCGTCCGGTCACCGCCACCCTGGGGGGCCGCCTGCACCTGGACTTCGCCACCTTCGACAACGACAACCGCGGAACGCCGAACAAGGATGACACCGAGATCCGCCGTGCATGGGTCGATGTGTCCGGCAAGTTCTTCGTGGTCGACTACAAGCTGGAAGCCGACTTCTCCGGCGACCGCGTCGAGGCCAAGGATGTCTACCTGGCCCGCAGCTTCGGCAAGGCGGGCAAGCTGACCGTGGGCAAGTTCAAGCAGTATTTCTCGCTGGATGACCGTACCAGCTCCAACTACGGCAGCTTCCTGGAGCGCGGCAACGCCGGCACCACGCTGGCGCCGCTGTACCGCCTGGGTGCGTCCTGGCAGGCCAACCCGGGCGACTTCACCTGGGCGGCCAGCCTCTACAGCCTGGAGAGCATCGACGCCTGGCAGGTGAAGGGTCGCGCGGCGGGTGGTCGCATCACCTGGGCGCCCTCGCCCAGCGACGGCGACGTGCTGCACCTGGGCCTGTCGCTGGCCCGCGAGGCGTACGACAACCCCGGCGCCAATGGCGTGCCCGGCCTGCGCATCCGTCCGCGCCCGGCCGGCCACCTGTCCGACGAGAGCCGCCTGACCCTGGTCGACTTCTCCGCCGGCCGCGATACCGACGTCAACAAGTGGTCGCTGGAATACGCGCAGGTGCGCGGCCCGCTGTCGTGGCAGGGCGAGTTCAGTGGCGCCACCTTCGATGACGGCGCCCAGCGCGGCGACGTGATGGCCGCCTACGGCATGCTCAGCTGGTTCGTCACCGGCGAAAGCCGCGCCTATGACCGCAAGACCGGGCGCTTCGCGCGGGTGAAGGACATCCGCCACAAGGCCGGTGCATTCGAAGTGGCGCTGCGCTACGACCAGATGTGGGGCGCACAGCACCTCGACGGCGCGCCGGACCTGCGCCGTGGCAGCACTGAGGCGTGGACGCTGGGTGGCAACTGGTACCTGCGCGACAACCTGCGCTTCATGCTCAACGTGATCGAAAGCCGCAACCGCGACCGCCTGGCCGGGGTCACGGTGGACCGCACCCGCGCGGTCACCGGCCGCCTGCAGTACGACTTCTAGGCCTGACATTCCGGGCGCGCGGCGCCCGGCCCCTTCCACTCCCCACGTCCTGTTTTCGCAAGGAGTCCGCAGATGATGCTGAGCATCCTCGGCTTTGGCATGGTCATTACGTTCATGTACTTGATCATGAGCAAGCGCCTGTCGCCGCTCGTCGCCCTGATCACCATCCCCATCCTGTTCGCGCTGATCGGTGGCTTCGGTGCCGGCATCGACGAGATGATGCTGGAGGGCATCAAGAAGATCGCGCCGACCGGCGTGATGCTGATGTTCGCCATCCTCTACTTCGGGGTGATGATCGACGCAGGCCTGTTCGATCCGCTGGTGCGGGTGATTCTGCGCTTCGTCAAGGGCGATCCGATGAAGATCGTGCTTGGCACCGCCGTGCTGGCGATGCTGATCTCGCTCGATGGCGACGGTTCGACCACCTACATGATCACCGTCTCGGCGATGCTGCCGCTGTACCAGCGGCTGGGCATGAACGCGCTGAACATGACCTGCGTGACCATCCTCGCCGGCGGCGTGATGAACCTGACCCCGTGGGGCGGCCCGACCGCACGCGCGGCCACTGCGCTGCACGTGGACCCGGCCGATGTGTTCGTGCCGCTGATCCCGTCGATGGTGATCGCCTGTGCCGGCGTGCTGCTGCTGGCCTGGTACCTGGGCTTGAAGGAACGCCGTCGCCTCGGCGTGGTGACCCTGCCCAAGGGCGGCAGCTGGATGGACAACAGCGTATCGGACGACAGCAATCCGCTGCCGACCGTGGAAGACGCCGAGGACATCAAGCGGCCGAAGCTGCTGTGGGTGAACCTGGCCCTGACCGTGGCGCTGATGACCGCGCTGATCATCGGCGTGCTGCCGATGCCGGTGCTGTTCATGGTCGGCTTCGCCATCGCCCTGGTGATCAACTACCCGAACCTGGCCGAGCAGCGCCGCCGCGTGGTCAACCACGCCGGCAACGTGCTGTCGGTGGTGTCGCTGATCTTCGCCGCAGGCATCTTCACCGGCATCCTCAACAACACCGGCATGGTCGAAGCGATGTCGCACAGCTTCCTGGCGGTCATTCCGGAGTCGTGGGGCCCGTACCTGGCGGTGATCACCGCGGTGGCGTCGATGCCGTTCACCTTCTTCATGTCCAACGACGCGTTCTACTTCGGCGTGCTGCCGATCCTGTCCGAGGCCGCCGGCAACTACGGCATCACTCCGGTGGAAATGGCGCGCGCCTCGCTGGCTGGCCAGCCGGTGCACCTGCTCAGCCCGCTGGTGCCGTCCACCTACCTGCTGGTGGGCCTGGCCAAGGTCGAATTCGCCGACCACCAGAAGTTCACCCTGAAGTGGGCCATCGCCATCTCGATGCTGCTGATGATCGGCAGCCTGCTGTTCGGCCTGTATCCCCTCGCCGCCTGACCCTTTGCCAAGGAGCCTTCTGCAATGACGCTTCGAATCGCTTACGTCACCAGTGGAATGGGCAGTGTCGGCACTGCCATCTGCCAGAGCCTGGCCCGCAGCGGCCACACCGTGGTTGCCGGCTGCGCGCCGAACTCGCCGCGCAAGGCCAACTGGCTGCGCGAGCAGCGCGAACAGGGCTTCGACTTCATCGCCTCCGAAGGCAACGCGACCGACTGGGCCTCGACCAGCGCCGCGTTCGCCAAGGTCCGCGCCGAAGTGGGTGAGGTCGATGTACTGGTCAACAACTCCGGCGGCAGCCGCGACCTGCTGTTCCGGCAGATGACGGTGGAGGACTGGAACGCGGTGATCGCCTCCAACCTCAATGCGCTGTTCAACCTGACCAAGCAGGTAGTCGACGGCATGGCCACGCGGGGCTGGGGCCGCATCATCAACATCGGCTCGGTCAGCGCCCACAAGGGCCAGATCGGCCAGGTGAACTACGCCACCGCCAAGGCCGCGATGCATGGCTTCAGCCGTGCGCTGGCCGCCGAAGTGGCTTCGCGCGGCGTCACCGTCAACACGCTGTCGCCGGGCTACATCGCCAGCCAGGCGATCAGCAGCTTCCCGCCGGATGTACTGGACCGGCTGGCGGCCTCGGTGCCGGTGCGCCGCCTGGGTCGCCCCGAGGAAGTGGCCGGCCTGTGCGCCTGGCTGGCCTCGGATGAAGCCTCGTACGTGACCGGCGCCGACTATCCGGTCAACGGTGGCCTGTACATGGGGTAAGCCAGTCTCCACGCTGCGCGTGGACCGCCTCCCCCACGGAGTGCGCGGGGCCGGTGAACCTTTGCTTGCGAAGGGAATCCGGCCCCTTTTTTCATCCGGCTGCGGGACCTGCGCGGGTGCCCTGCACCATTCGTTGGTTTTCCGTAAAGAAGGTTTCATGTTCCGTTCGCATAGTGGCCCTGCACCGCGCACGCGTGCCGGTGATCACCCCCCATGCAACGGACCACCATGCAGACCCGACACCTGACGATCGCCGTAGCGATCGTGCTCTCCGCCGCTGCCAGCGCCCATGCCGCCACCACCGCCGATACCGGCGCCAGCACCGATGCCGCGCTGAGCGCGCAGACGCTGGATACCGTCTCCGTGATCGGCCAGGGCGAGACCCGCCAGGTGCAGCGCATCACTGCCGTGGACAAGCAGGTGCTGCCGCCGGGCACCAGTGGCCAGAAGATCCTCGATCGCCTTCCGGGCGTGTCGGTGCAGTCCAACGATGCCTTTGGCGCCAACGAGGAATCGCAGACCATCAGCCTGCGCGGCTTCGACAAGAGCCGCCTGGGCTACACGCTGGACGGCATCCCGCTGGGCGACAACAGCTACGGCAATTACAACGGCCTGAGCATCGCCCGCGCGATCATCGCCGAGAACCTGGCCGGCGCCGAACTGTCGCAGGGCATTGGTTCGCTGGGCGTGGCCTCGACCAGCAACCTGGGCGGCACCATCCAGTATTTCTCGATGGATCCGTCCACCGAATTCGGTGGCCGCGCCAGCGTCACCGTCGGCGACAACCACCAGCGCCGCGGCTACCTGCGCGTGGACACCGGCGACCTCAACGGCTTCTCGGCCTATGTGTCCGGCGTGCACCAGGACCAGGACATGTGGGCCGCGCCGTACCAGAACCAGACCACCCGCCAGTTCAATGCCAAGGCAGTGTGGAACGTTGGCGACCACCGTTTCGGTGCGTTCGTGGCGACCTCGCGCGCCAGCCAGGCCAACTATGCCTACCTGTCCAAGGACATGCTGGCACGCGGACTGGGGTATGACTGGAACATCTACGCGCCGGACTGGGATCGCGCCGTCGCCGCCGCGTACTGCGCGCCTGGCACCTACAACAAGGCGCGCTGCAAGTTCAGCGGCGGCGTCAACAGCATCGACGATGCGTACTATCAGAGCCGTGCGCTGCGCGACGACAACCTGTACTCGGTCGATGCCGACCTGCGCCTGGGCGAGCAGGGCCGCCTGAAGCTGCTGGCCTACCACCACGACAACCGTGGCCAGGGCCACTGGTGGGCACCGGGCCAGCCGTCCTACCCGGGTACCGACAGGATGCTGCCGATCTCGATCCGCAGCACCAACTACACGATCAACCGCGATGGCCTGACCGCCGCGCTGTCGTGGACGGCGGGCATCCACGAGCTGGAAGCCGGCCTGTGGTACGAGCAGAACGACCATAACGTGTCGCGCAACTTCTACTACATCAGCGGCCCGTTCCTGGACGACCTGTACCTGAAGAACCCCGACCGCTTGCTGTTCAACCAGGACTTCGACATCCGCACGCGCCAGTTCTACGTGCAGGACCGCATGCGCTTCCTGGACCAGCGCCTGACCGTGGACGTGGGCATCAAGAGTCCCAACACCCGCATGCGCGCCACCGCGCAGCCCGGCGTTGAAACCCGCATTGCGTCGGGCACACTGACCGCCAAGGAATCGGTGCTGCCGCAGGTAGGCCTGGGCTTCAAGCTCAACGCCAACAACGAGCTGTTCGCCTCCTACGCCGAGAACATCGCCGCCTTCGTCGGCGGTGGCAGCGGCGGCCCGCTGCAGGTGTCGCCGGAATCGTTCGCGGCCAGCGCCGGGCTGGAGCCGGAGAAGTCCAAGAGCCTGGAAGCCGGCTTCCGCACTTTCGGTGAGAAGTACCAGGCCTCGATCGCTGCATACAACGTCAAGTTCGACAACCGCCTGCTGTCGCTGAACCCGTGTTCGAGCATCGAAGTCGGCACGCGCCCGGAGTGCGTGACGCGCTTCATCAACGTCGGTTCGGTGAAGAGCCATGGCGCGGAACTGACTTTCATCCTCAAGCCGATTGATGGCCTGCAGTGGTACAACGCGCTGTCCTGGAACAAGACCACCTACGAGGATGACTACACCTCGGGCGGTGCGATCGTTCCGGTGGCCGGCAAGATCACGGTGGATACGCCGCAGCGCATGGCCTCCAGCGAGATCAGCTGGAACCGCGACGGCTTCTTCGCCAGCCTGCGTGCGAAGTACACCGGCAAGCGCTACTACACCTACACCAACGACCAGTCGGTGCCGGGCGTGACCACCTTCGACGCCGGTGCGGGCTACGATTTCGGCCCGGGCCTGGGCCTGCGCAACGTGCGGGTGTCGTTGAACGCGACCAACCTGACCAACAAGCGCTACGCCGGCCAGCTGAGTTCGTTCGCACCGACTGATCCGAAGGGCACGCGCTATGCGATCCATGCGAGTGCGCCGCGGCAGCTGTTCATGACGGTGGCGGCGGAGTTCTAGGTCAGAAGCGGGCGCTGCGGCGCATTGAGTGTGCCTGCATGGCGCGGGTAGGCAGGCCCATGCAGGACACGCCGTAAACCCGTCCTTGGGGGCTCGATGGCGCCATCCATGGCGCCAACGGTCCTGCATGGGCCTGCCTACCCGCGCTCGACAATTCCCTGCGCCGGCGCGGAGGCAATGGAAAGCAAGAGCAACAGCAAAAGCAAAGCGCCGGGCATTGCCCGGCGCTTTGCTTTTCAAGCTTCTCAAACGCAATCCCTCTGGTGGACCTGCTGCCGCGCCCGCAGGAAATTGTCTGGAGGAGGCGGGGCACCCTGGTCAGGACCGTTGGCGCCATGGATGGCGCCATCGAGCACCATGGAGGGGCTTTTGCGTGTCCTGACCAGGGTGCCCCGCCTCCGCCCAGCCGATAGCAGGCAGGCGCAGGAGGATCCGCCAACGCATTTCATTCCGGCGCCAGCTGGTCCATCCGTATCCGGTTGGCGAACAGCGAGAACGCCAGCATGCCGGCCAGGCCGTTCGCCCGGCTCACCCAATGCGGCAGCCAGCGCGGTGGCTTCAGTATTCCCGCCTCGAACAGCGGCGCGAACGCGATCGCATCGGCCAGGCTCATCTTGCCGGCGAACAACCAGCGGCAGACCTGCAGGCGGTCCTCGGCCAGCATGTGCCGGAAGAAGGTATGCACCGATACCAGGCCGCGCAGGTACACCGTGTCCTTGGTGAAGGCCAGGCCGCCACTCGGCGGCACGCCACGGAACACGCGCTGGGCCGAGGCGAAACTCTCTTCCGCGTTCTGCCCGGCATCGCAGAAATAGCGGAACACTTCGATGAAATCAGCGCCTTCGCGTGCCATCGCAATCGCTTCGGTACGCAGGCTGATGCGTTTCAGGCGCTCGATGTCGATGCTGCCGGTGATCTGCTCGGCGAAGGTCGCCAACCCTTCCTGGGTCGCCGTTACCCGTGGCGAGGACAACGCCAGGCTCGGCAGTACCGGCTGGCCGCGGCCATTCAATGCGGTCAGCGAATGCACCAGCGCTTCGTGGTGGAACAACTGCGCGCGGTCGTAGGCGCTGAAGCGCGCGCTGGTGCGCAGGCGGATGCGGGTCGGGCCGGCGGCGGCCTTGGACACCAGCTCCGGATCCAGCTGCACCTGGATGATGCGCGATTCGAAGAACGCATCCAGATCATTCTGCAGCTGCAGCTGCAGGGCGATGGCCGAGACCGGCACCTGTTCTTCCGGCGCCAGCAGTTCGTGGTCCAGTTCGGCGGCAATCTGTATGAAGTGGCGCGCCGCGTCGCGCGTGCTCGGGCCATTGCCCGGCAGCGGCTGCTCGGGGGCGCCGAACAGCTGCACCGAACAGGTATCAACGGCGGCGGTGCCCAGTCCTTCCAGCAGCTGCGCGGCCAGGTCCCAGCTCTGCGCTGACTGCCGCACGTAGTGGCCCAGCGGATGAGTGTCGTCGCAGTCGGCGGCGATCGCGGCCAGCGCGCGACGTTCTTCGCTGAAGTCCAGCCGTGGGTAATCCACCTTCGGCAGCACCGGCTGGCCGCGCGCCACGCTGTCCAGGAACGGTGCCTGCAGCGTGGCCGGCCAGCTGGTCAGGCCCAGCAGGCGGATGCCTCCCACGGCCTCGACCAGGCGCGCATCGAGCGCTGCATGGTGGGCCACATCACGGTCCAGCGTCGCAGTCGGTTCCATGCGCGGACTATAACGCCCTGCCGTGCCCGGCGCGGTGCGCCGCCGCCCGAGCATTGGCTCGGGCGCTACATGAAATGACTCCACCGCGGACCAGCTGTAGAGCCAAGCCCATGCTCGGCTGCCTTGTTACCGCCTACGCGGCTTGCCTGCCGGGCGGAACTGCTGGCCCTTGCCTTTCTTGCCGCCGCGCTCCTGCGCGGTCTCGGCCTGGCGTACCGCCAGCTTGGCGGCAGCGGCAGCCACTTCTTCCTTCAGCTTGAAATAGTTCAGCAACCGGCTCTCTTCGATCTCGCCCGCCTCGATCGCCGCCCGCACCGCACAGCCTGGTTCCTGCTGGTGCTTGCAGTCGTTGAAACGGCACTGTGCGGCCAGCGCCTCGATGTCGGCGAAGCCACCTTCGGACAGCGTCTCTTCGCCGGTCGGCTTCAGCTCGCGCATGCCCGGGGTGTCGATCAGGCAGGCGCCCGTCGGCAACGGCATCAGCGCGCGGTGGGTGGTGGTATGGCGGCCACGCGAATCGTTGGCGCGCACCGCGTTGGTCTTCATCCGCTGCTCGCCAAGCAGGGTGTTGGTCAACGTGGATTTGCCGGCACCGGAGGAACCGACCAGCACCACCGTGCGGCCCGGGCCCAGCCACGGTTGCAGCACCGCCACACTGTCGGCATCCAGGCCGTTGATCGCATGCAGCGCGATGCCCTGCATCTCCAGCTCTTCCAGCACCGCCAGCGCATCCTCGCTGTACTCGGTCTGGTCGGCCTTGGTCAGCACCACCACCGGTTCTGCACCACCACCGCCGACCAGCAGCAGGTAGCGCTCGATGCGGCGCGGATTGAAGTCGGCATCCAGGCCGCAGACGATGAACACCGTGTCGATGTTGGCCGCGATCACCTGCTGGTGGTAGTGCTCGCCGGCGGCGCCACGCTTGATCGCGGTGCGGCGTGGCAGCAGCGCGACAATGCGGATGCCGTCCAGCAGCACCCAGTCGCCCACTGCAGGCCGCTCGTGGCTGGGGAAGCGCGGGCGCTGCCATTCCGGCAGCGATTCGGCCTTGATCGACGCATCCGGGCCATCGGCCACCACGTAGTGGGTGCGGTGCTGTTCGATCACCCGCGCCGGGCGGGCCTGCGGGTGCGCGGCCATCACGGCCTGCCAGTCGGCCTGCTGCGCCGGGCCCGGCCAGGGCCAACCGATGGTCTGCAGGGCGATGAAATCGGGGGTCTGGGTCATCGCCGCCATTCTACCTGCGCCGGCGCCCTGCCAGCCCAGCAATGACAAGCCCGGCACCCTTGCCATGCACTGCAGCAATTCCGGTAGGATGGAATCCCCATGCCTTTTGACGGCCCAGCCCCCATGTCCACCAACTCGCCCAAGCCCCTGGCCATCCGCGAGCGCCTTTCCGAAGTGCGCTACGAAATCCGCGGAGAACTGGCGCGGCGAGCCCGGGAGCTGGAGGCGCAGGGCCGCAAGCTGATCAAGCTCAACATCGGCAACCCGGGCAACTTCGGTTTCCGCGCGCCCGAGCACCTGCAGCGCGCGATCGCCGATGACATGGGCCGCACCGATCCATACACCCACCAGCAGGGCCTGCCGGTCGCACGCGAAGCCATCGCGGCGTACTACGCCCGCCGTGGCGCACCGGATGCGCACCCCGACCGTGTGTTCGTCGGCAACGGCGTCAGCGAACTGATCGACCTGTCGCTGCGCGCATTGCTCAACCCGGGCGACGAAGTGCTGGTGCCCTCACCCGACTACCCGCTGTGGTCGGCCTCGACCATCCTCAACGATGGCCGCCCGGTGTACTACCGCTGCGCCGCCGAGAACGGCTTCCAGCCGGACCCGAGCGAGATCGAGACGCTGGTGTCCTCGCGCACCCGCGCCATCGTGCTGATCAACCCGAACAACCCCAGCGGCGCCAGCTACCCGCGTGAACTGCTCGAGTGCGTGGTCGAGATCGCGCGCCGCCACAACCTGCTGCTGCTGGTCGATGAGATCTACGACCAGATCCTGTACGACGATGCGGTATTCCAGCCGGTCGCGCCGCTGGCCGGCGACCACCCGTGCCTGACCTTCAGTGGCCTGAGCAAGGTGCACCGTGCCTGCGGCTGGCGCGTGGGCTGGGCCCACCTCAGCGGCGACGACGCGCGCCTGGGCGACTTCCGCGCTGCGCTGGACCTGCTCGGCGCGCTGCGCCTGTGCGCCAACGTGCCGGGCCAGTACGCCATCGAGGCCGCAGTGAACGGCCCGGACACCATCTCCGAACTGTGCACCCCGGGCGGCCGCCTGTATGAAACCCGCCGCGCGGTGATCGAAGCCTGCGAAGCCAGTGAGCACCTGTCGCTGGTCGCGCCGGCCGGTGCGCTGTACGCGTTCCCGGCCGTGGTCGGTGCCGCCGCCAAGGGCTTCGACGACCACAACTTCGCGCTGGATCTGATGAACAATGAAGGCGTGCTGGTGGTACCGGGTTCCAGCTTCAACGTGCCCTACCGCCATCATTTCCGCGTGACCCTGCTGCCGGAAGCCTCGGTGATGCGCGATGTGTTCGCCCGCATCGACCGCGTGCTGGCCCGCCGTGCCGAGGACGCGACCAAGGTCGTACCGTTGAAGCCGCGCCGTTCGGTGGCCTGAGCCGTGGCGCTGTCCTACCTGGCGCTGGGCGATTCGTACACCATCGGAGAAGCCGTTGCCGTTGAAGGCCGCTGGCCACACCAGCTGGCCGCCGCCCTGCGTGCGCAGGATGTGGCGCTGGCCGACCCGCAGACCATCGCCACCACCGGCTGGACCACCGACGAGCTGGACGCCGGCATCGATGCGGCCGCGCCGCAGGGCCCGTTCGATTTCGTCAGCCTGCTGATCGGCGTCAACAACCAGTACCGCGGCCGGCCGCTGGACGAGTACCGCGTACAGTTCCACGCCCTGCTGCAGCGGGCGATCGGCTTTGCCGGTGGCCGCCCCGGGCGTGTGCTGGTGCTGTCCTTCCCCGACTGGGGCGCGACGCCGTTCGGTATCGGCAGCGGCCGTGACCTGGCCGCGATCGAGATCGAGACCGACGAATTCAACGCGGCCGCTGAAGTGATCTGCACCCAGCAGGGCGTGGCCTTCGTCGACATCACAGACATCAGCCGTGACCACGGTGGCGACCCGGCGATGATCGCCGACGACGGCCTGCACCCTTCAGCACGGATGTACGCGCTGTGGAGCGCGCGCGCGCTGCCGGTCGCCGCCCACCTGCTCGGCGGAACGGACTGACCCGATGGATGGCACGCCACGGAACGGCCCGCCCCTGCCCTGCACACCCTTGAGCGCCGCGCAGGCCCGCGCGATCGCCGAGGCATTCCGCCCCGCACACGCCTGGGCCAGCCGCCGCGACTACTACTACACCCGCAGCAAGCTGGGCAGCGACCCGCTGTATGACGGCGTGCTGCAGCACCTGCCTGGCGACGGGCAACCCGTGCTGGACCTGGGCTGCGGGCTGGGCCTGTTCGCCCACGTGCTGCGCCAGCGCGGTGGCTGCCAGCCCTACCTGGGCGTGGACGTGGATGCCGGCAAGATCGCCCGTGCCCAGCGTGCCGCCACCGGCCTGCCCGCTGTGCGCTTCGACTGTCTGGACGTGCAGGCGCCGCTGCCGGCGCAGGCCGGGCATGTGCTGCTGCTGGATGTGCTGCAGTACCTGGACGCGGGCCCACAGCAGGCACTGCTGCGTGAGGCCAGTATGCGGGTCGCTCCCGGCGGCCGCCTGCTGCTGCGCACGCCACTGGCCACCGGCGATGGCCGCGACCGCACCACGCGGGTGGCGGACCGGCTGGCCTGGCTGGTCGGCTGGATGGGCACGCGGCCGCGCCACTACCCCGACCCGCAGGTGCTGCAGGCGACACTGGCCGAGGCCGGATTGAAAGTGACGGCGCCGCGCCCCCTGCACGGGCGCACGCCGTTCAACAGCTGGTTGCTGGTGGCCGAACGCCCCGCGTTGTAGCGCCGAGTGCAGCATGTGCCGGCGCTGCGCCACAGGATGATCGCCAACCCTTGTGGCGCCGAGCCCATGCTCGGCTGCTCCACACCACCAGGGCCCGGCGTTACGGAACCGGCAGCCGCGCCTTCAGCCCCCGCTCGTCCAGCGCCTGCAGCACGCGTTCGATGATCGCCAGGTTGTGGCCGTGGGCGGCCCCCTCATGCAGCAGCACGATGGCGCCCGGGCGCAGGTCCGGCAGCAGCCGCGACAGCACGCCTTCCGGCGTGCAGCCGACACCGTCGTAGCCACGGGCGCTCCAGCCCACGCGCACCAGTCCCAGCGCCTTCAGCACCGGCGCCACGAACGGATTGGTCATGCCCACCACCGAACGGTACCAGCGCACCGGGCGGCCGCTTACCGCATGCAGCGCATGCTGGCAGCCCTCGATCTCGGCACGCATCGCTGCCGGGCCCAGCCGCCAGAAGCGCGCCTGCGGATGGCTGTGGCTGTGGTTGCCCAGGTCGTGGCCGCGGCGCAGGATCTCCTGCACCAGGTCCGGCTGTGCCAGCGCACGCTCGCCCACCAGGAAGAAGGTGGCGCGGGCCTGGTAGCGGTCCAGCAGGTCGAGCACCGCACGGGTCTCCGGGCCGGGACCGTCATCGATGGTCAACCAGACGCTGTTTCCGGCCTCTCCCATCCGGCTCAGCACCGGCGCGTAGAAGCGGCTGTTGGGCAGGAATACCGGCACCAGGAACAGTGCGTGGCTGGCCACCATCACGGGCAGCCCCCAGTGCCAGCCGGCCAGGGCCCAGACCAGGATCACGGCCAGCTGCGACGCCACCAGCCAGGGCAGCCAGCGCCAGGGCCGGGTCGGGATGCGATGCAATGTTCCTGCGTTGCTCATCCCCCATGATGCCATGAGGGGTAGAATTGATGATTCGAATTCCCGGAACCCCGACGTCCATGTCCCTCGATCCCGCCCTGCGTTCGCGCATCGAATCCATCCTCAACGCCAACCGCGTCGTGCTGTTCATGAAGGGCCAGCCGTCGATGCCGCAGTGCGGTTTCTCGGCCAAGGCCGTGGGCGCCCTGCAGGACCTCGGCGTCGAGTTCGCCCACGTCAACGTGCTGGCCGACCAGGAAATCCGTGAAGGCATCAAGGCCTATGGCGACTGGCCGACCATTCCGCAGCTGTACATCGACGGCGAACTGGTCGGCGGCAGCGACATCGTGCTGCAGATGGCTGCCAGCGGCGAGCTGAGCAGCGTGCTGGGCCTGGCCGCGCCGGACCGTACCCCGCCGAGCATCACCGTTACCCCGGCGGCCGTGGAAATGCTCAAGGGCGCGCTGGCCGATGCCCCGGGCGCTGCTCTGCAGCTGTCCATCGACGCCGGTTTCCAGCCGAACTTCCAGCTGGCCCCGCACGACGAAGGCGCCATCGCCGCCGAGTCCAACGGCCTGCGCGTGCAGTTCGACCTGGCCAGCGCCCGTCGCGCCAACGGCATCACCATCGACTGGGTGGACGACATCCGCGGCAAGGGCCTGGCCATCGACAACCCGAATGCGCCCAAGCCGGTGCAGGAAATCAGCGTGCGCGATGCCGACGACCTGGTGCGTGCCGGCAACATCACCCTGGTGGACGTGCGCCCGGCCGACGAGCGTGAAATCGCCGCCGTGGGCGTGCCGTTCAAGACCTTCGACGGCAACGGCCGCGCCGCGCTGGAAGCCCTGCCCAAGGACACCGCGCTGGCCTTCATGTGCCACCACGGTGGCCGCAGCGCGCAGGCCGCCGAGCAGTTCCGCGCCTTGGGCTTCACCAAGGTGTTCAACGTCACCGGCGGCATCAACGCCTGGTCGGAAGACGTCGACAACGGCGTGCCGAAGTACTGATTGAAGGCCCGGGGTCAGAGCCCTTTCCTGCGGAAAGGCGATCTGCCCCCTAAAAAGGGGACGGAGGGAATTAAGTCGTTTGTGGCAAAAACGACTTAATTCCCTCCGTCCCCTTTTTCTTAGCCGGCGAAACCGCCTTCGGCCAGGTAGTCCAGTTCTTCCGGTGAGGGAATGCGACCCAGCACGGCGTTGCGGTGGGGGAAGCGACCGAAGCGGCGGATGATGTCGCGGTGCAGCTCGGCGTACTGCAGGTATTCCTTGTCGCCCAGCACGTCGAACATCGCCACCGAGCGGTCCTGGTCCAGCGGATCCTCGGAGTGCTCGAACGGCAGGTAGATGAAGGCGCGCAGCTTGGGCACCAGCTGCAGGTCCAGGCCTTCCTCGATGGCGCGCATGGCGTAGTGCCGGGCCAGGCCATCGGTGGCGTAGGAATGGGCGCTACCGCGGAAGCAGTTGCGCGGGAACTGGTCCAGCAGCAGCATCAGCGCCAGTGCGCCCTCGGCACTGCCCAGCCAGTGTTCGCGCGCGCGCGAGGCGGCTGCGAAATGCTCATCCAGGAACAACTGGCGGAACTGCGCGTCGAACGCATCATCGCGGGCGAACCACTTCGCAGGGCCCGCCTCTTTCCAGAATTCCACCACGTGCGCGGCAACGTCCATCACCTACTCCCCAGGGCCGGCGCGCCGCGCCAGGCCATCATCATCATTCGTCGAAGCGCAGGTGGCGGACCGACTTGCCGTTGCGCCGGATAAGCTTAAGCGCCTCGATACCGATCTGGATATGGTTTTCCACGAACTGGGAGCTGACCTTGGCATCGGAGGCCTCGGTCTTGACCCCATCGGGGATCATCGGCTGGTCCGACACCAACAGCAGTGCGCCGCTGGGAATGTGGTTGGCGAAGCCAGCGGCGAACACGGTGGCGGTTTCCATGTCGATGGCCATGCAGCGCATCGCCCGCAGCCGCTCCTTGAACGCCTCGTCGTGCTCCCAGACCCGGCGGTTGGTGGTGTAGACGGTACCGGTCCAGTAGTCGTGGCCGAGATCACGGATCATGGTCGAGACCGCACGCTGCAGCGCGAACGCCGGCAAGGCCGGCACTTCCGGCGGCAGGTAGTCGCCCGAAGTGCCCTCACCGCGGATCGCTGCGATCGGCAGCACCAGGTCACCCAGCTGGTTCTTGCGCTTCAGGCCACCGCACTTGCCCAGGAACAGCACCGCCTTGGGCATCACCGCCGACAGCAGGTCCATGATGATCGCGGCATTGGGGCTGCCCATGCCGAAGTTGATCATGGTGATGCCATCGATGGTGGCGCTGGCCATCGGCCGGTCCAGGCCGATGACCGGGGCGCCGGTCAGCGCGGAGAAGGTGTGCAGGTAGCCGCCGAAATTGGTCAGCAGGATATGCTGGCCGAACTGGTCCAGCGGAACGCCGGTGTAACGCGGCAGCCAGTTGTCGACGATTTCCTGTTTGCTCTTCATGCCCGGTCCGGTTCTGCAGGGGCGCCATTGTAGGCAACGCTGCGCCTGCCCTGCCACACAAAGAGAAGGGGCGGCCCAACGGCCGCCCCTCCTGGTTTCCCTGCGGGAGCCGGTGGCTTAGAAACGCACCGACCAGCGCAGGTTGGCACCGTGGTCGCGGCTTTCGTCGCCGAACTGGCCGCTGTAGCCCAGTTCCAGCTGCTGCTTGGCGGTCAGCCAGGCCGAGAGGCCCAGTTCGGCCACCACCGCGCTGTCGGCGATGGGTGCACCGTTGACCACGAAGCTGTCACCGCCGGTGGCAAAGCCCAGGCGGGCCGACGGGTTGCGGTCGCCGCTGGCGTGGCGGTACGCCACCGCGCCGCGCACGTGCAACCAGCTGTCCTGCTGGAACGAGGCCTTCAGGCCCTTGTCGAAGCGCACGCCGGCCGTGGCCAGGGTGGTGCGCACGTCGTCCACCGAACCCTGCAGGGCCGCAGCACCGCCACGCTCGTTCACGTGCTTGGTGTCCACTTCCACGCGGGCCACCTGCACGTACGGCTCCAGGCCAGCCTCGCGGCCACCGAAGCGGTAGGCCGCTTCGATGAAGGCCTGGCGGGTACGCGCGTCGTAGCGGGCGCTCAGGGTGTCGCTGTAACCGGCGAACGCCAGCTCACGGGTACTGTCCACATCGTGTTCGCTCCATGCCAGGCCGCCACGCAGGCCGAAACCGCCCCAATTGTGGCTGGCGTAGGCGCCGAAGTGGGTGTTGTCCACCTTCGACCTCGCACGGCGCCCTTCGCCCTGCTTCACGTCGGTGCGGCCGGTACCGGCCAGCACGCCCACCTGCCAGCCGCCGAACTCGCGGTCGGCACCGACCAGCAGGCCGTTGCTGTTGGCTTCGGTGCGGGCGGTGTTGGTGTTGCCATCCAGCGTGGTGCTGCCGGCCAGGGCCTGCACCCACACACCGGTGGCGTCGCCGCCTTCGGCACCCGGTGCAGCGGCACCGGCACGGCGGGCCAGCGCGGCATCACGCACGTAGCGGCTGCCTTCCAGCAGGGCCGCGCTGGTGGCGGCATGCAGTTCGCCGCTGAGGCTGTCCAGTGCGCTGCCCACCTGTTCCGGGAACAGCATGGTCAGCGGACGCGGCAGGCCCTGGTTGACCGCCAGACCGTCGACCACGGTGGCCACGGCCAACTGGTTGGCGGTGGTGGCCGCGGTAGCCAGCGCGTTGCCGCGGGTCACTTCAATGCGCGCGCCGGCGGCGGAGTAGGCCAGGCCGAACTGCAGGAAGGGCGAGAAGGCGCTGAAATCGGTGCTGGCGAACCGACCGTTCACGCCGCCGTCGGCCTGGATGAAGTTGAACTGCTCGCCCAGGTAGTAGGTGCCCGGTTCCGGCAGCGCCACCAGGGTGCCGCCCAGGGTGGCGGTGCCGGTCACGTGCAGCTGGTCGCTGCGGCTGCCCGGGGCCACCTCGGCCTGGTACACGCCAGTGGCGGTCTGCACATAGTCACCGTTGATGGTGAGCGTGCCGATGGAGTTGCCCGGAGCGATGATGCCGGCCACGGTGGTGTTTCCCAGCTGGCCCACGCCCTTCAGCGTGCCCTTTTCACCCACGAAGGTGCTGCCGCCGGTCTGCACGCCGTTGAAGGACACCACGCCGCCGGTGACGGTCAGGTCCGAGCCGTCCAGCACACCGGTGGCGGTGATGCGGCTGCTGCCGCCCAGGCTGTTCAGCGCTGTGTTCTGCAGGGTGCCGTTCAGCAGGAAGGTTCCGCCGGTCACGTCCACGGCGCTGGTCAGCGTGTTCACGCCGTCCAGTTCCAGCACGCCTTCGCGCACCACCGCGCCGTTGAAGCTGTTGTCGCCGCTCAGGCGCAGCCAGCCGATGCCGCTCTTGGTCAGTTTGCCCGGGCCGCCGATGTCATTGGTCCAGTCGTCCCATGCATCACCTTCCCACACCTTCAGGCCGCCGGCCTTCTGGTTCATCACCACATCGGTGTCCACGCGCAGCGAGCCGTAGCCTTCGACGGCCGCAGCCAGGTTCATCAGGCCCCAGCCGTAGACATCGTCCACGCCTGCAGCACCCAGGTCGGTGGCGGTGGTCAGCAGCACGTCGCGCACCTGCGCGCTGTCCAGGTACGGGAAGCGCTCGAACAGCAGGCCCAGCGCGCCGGTGACGTGCGGGGCGGCCATGGACGTGCCGCTCAGTTCCTCGTAATCGGACGACGGGGTCTGGCTGATGATGTCCACCACCAGGTTGCCATTGTCATCGTAGAAATCACCTTCGATCACCGAATCGGGACCGTACACGGTCGAGTTGATGTTCGAGCCGGGCGCGGCGAGGCACCAGTTCGCCGCCAGGCCACAGCGCATCGAGCGGTTGCTCAGCTCCAGGTCCTGATTGACGTTGACCACGGCCAGCCAGTACGGCTCGACGTCGGCGACGGCGCGCGGCAGCGAGGCATACATGCCGGCAATCGGCGCTTCTTCCGGCGAAGTGTTGGGCGAATCGGTGTTGCCAGCGGCCCATACCTGGATCAGTCCGCTGCTGCGCGAACCTTCGGCCATCGCAGCCAGACTGGCGGCGAACACCGGGTGCGACTGGTACATGTCCAGGTCTTCCGCTGTGGTCGGCTCGTTGGCCAGGCCCCAGCTGTGGTTGATGGCGCGCACACCCTGCTCGTTCATCTGCGCATACAGCTGCGGGTAGATCGAATCGTCGGCCTGGATGGCGGCGATGGTCTGTTCGTCCAGATACAGGGAACCGCCGATATTCACCACCGACAGGTAGGTGGCGCTGTTGGAGAACAGGCGGGCCACGCTCAGGTCGGCGCCGAAGGCAACACCGTGGGTGCCGTTGCCATCACGGTTGGCGGCGATGGTGCCCGACACGTGGGTACCGTGCACGTTGTAGCTCAGGCCTTCGTAGAAGCCATTGCGCTCCAGCAGATCGGCATAGTCCGGGTCGAGCAGCTGGTAGGACACGGCCACCTGGTCACCGTCGCTGGCGAAGCAGGCGTCCGGGCCACTCAGCACTTCGCGCGCGCACAGGCTGCCATCGGCCAGCACGTCGGCCAGATGGATGCTGCGGTGGTCCTTGCCGGCGAACTCGTCGTGGTCCAGGCCGGTGCCGCTGTCGAACACGCCCAGGCGGATGCCGGTGCCGGTCAGGCCGCGTGCGTAGGCCACATCGGCGTTGATCGCCTGCAGGCCCCAGTCGCTGTTGAATTCGGTGGTGCGCCAGCTGGCGGCATCACCCGGCTTGCCCATGATGGGTTCCGGATCGACTTCCACATCGGCGGCGGCGACGGCCAGCGACGGCGAAGCGGTGAGGACCGGTGCGGCAGACGCGGCCTGCAGGCTGCGCTGGAACTGGTAACGCGACAAGGCGTCTGCGTTGCTGTCCTGGGCCAGCGCCGGCAGAGCGGCGGCCATCAGCAGCGAGCCAACAATGGCCGAGGCCAGGGGTGAGGGGAGGATCGAGCGGCGGGAAGCGGTGGAGCGATACGACGGGAAGACAATCATCTGCAGTTACGTCCTTGATTCCTTGAAATATTTCAGGTGCAGCTCCGTCATGGAGCAATGGAAAGCACACCTCACGGCGGGTCAGCGCTCGCTGTCCCACCCGTTGGTAGCGGCAGGTGTCACAAAAAATTAATGCTTCGTTCAGAATTTTTGTATAGGAAAATCCCCACCCCTGCCCCTGCCCAAGGTCACTTGGCAAGTGGTATCGACGACGGATAGCGTCGGCGGATTCACGCGTGGGTTGGGGATCTCTGCATGGCATCGATGGTGTTGCGCGCCGCTCTTGGGCTGGCGCTGGTTTCGTTGAGCACGGCACCGGCAGTGGGCGCCTCGCGCTTCGTCGCCGATCCCTACCCCAGCACCTACCGGGCGCATCCCGATGCGCCGGTGCTGATCCAGAACGCCACCGTGCTCACCGGCACCGGCCAGCGCCTGGACAACGCCGACGTGCTGCTGCGCGAGGGCCGCATCGTCGCCGTGGGCCGCCAGCTGCAGGCCGATGCCGGGGTAACCCGCATCGATGCGCGGGGCAAGTGGGTCACCCCGGGCCTGATCGACGTGCACTCGCACCTGGGCGTGTACCCCAGCCCGGGCGTCGGCGCGCACAGCGACGGCAACGAGATGACCGCACCGGTCACCGCCAATGTCTGGGCCGAGCACTCGGTGTGGCCGCAGGACCCGGGCTTCGCTACAGCCCTGGCCGGAGGCGTGACCAGCATGCAGGTGCTGCCTGGCTCGGCCAACCTGGTCGGTGGCCGTGGCGTGACCCTGAAGAACGTGCCGGCCATCACCTACCAGGCCATGAAATTCCCGGGTGCTCCGTGGGGGCTGAAAATGGCCTGCGGCGAGAACCCGAAACGGGTTTACGGCGAAGGCAAGGGCGTCGCCCCAGCCACGCGGATGGGCAACGTTGCCGGCTACCGCGCCGCCTTCATCGATGCTGCCGACTACATCGCCAAGAACAAACCCAAGCCGGCCAAGCGCAAGGGCTGGTTCGGCAGCGACAAGGGCGACAGCGCCGGTGATGCCGGCGGCAAGCGCGATCTCAAGCTGGACACGCTGGCCGGCGCGATCGAAGGCGACATCCGCGTGCACATCCACTGCTACCGCGCCGACGAGATGGCCACCATGCTCGACCTGGCCAAGGAATTTGGCTTCAAGGTGGCGGCCTTCCACCACGGCGTAGAGGCCTACAAGCTGGCCGACCGGCTGGCCGCCGACGGCGTCTGCGGTGCGCTGTGGGCCGACTGGTGGGGCTTCAAGATGGAAGCCTTCGATGGCATTCCGGAGAACATCGCACTGGTCGACCGGCCGAAGAACAGCTGCGCCATCGTCCATTCCGATTCGCCCGAAGGCATCCAGCGCCTGAACCAGGAAGCGGCCAAGGTGATCGCCGCCGCGCGCCGCGCGCACATGCCGGAGATCACGCCCGAACATGCCATCACCTGGATGACGGCCAATGCCGCCAGAGCGCTGGGCATTGAAGGCCAGACCGGCACCCTGGAGGCCGGCAAGATGGCCGACGTAGTGGTCTGGAACGGCAACCCCTTCGGTTCCTACGCGCTGGCCGAACAGGTCTTCATCGACGGCCGCCGCCTGTACGACCGCAGTGCGCCGGCAGCGACGCCGCGTTCCGATTTCCAGCTCGGCCAGGAGGTGCACTGATGGGCGCGTTGAACAAGCGTCGCCGGGCATGGCTCGGCGCTACGGTCATGGTGCTGGCCTGCCTCTCCGCAGCCGCGCAGGCGCAGGACCTGCTGGTCCGCAACGCCACCGTACATACGGCCAGCGCGCGCGGCAGCCTGCAGCACGCCGATGTACTGGTGCAGGGCGGCATCATCCGCGCAGTCGGCAACGGGCTGTCCGCACCGGCCGGGGCCAACGTCGTCGAGGCCGATGGCCGCCCGCTGACACCCGCGCTGTTCGGGGGCATCACCGAGATCGGCATCGAAGAAGTCTCCGGTGAAGCGAGCACGGTCGACAGCACGCTGAAGATCGGCGAACAACCGTTGCGCCCCGAATTCGATGTCACCCTGGCCTACAACCCGGCCTCGGTGCTGATCCCGGTGGCGCGCCTGGACGGCATCGGCTTCACCGCCCTGGGGGCCGCCACCGGTGGCGGCTTCGTCGCTGGCCAGGGCGGTGTGATGCGGCTGGACGGCAGCGCCGATCCCCTCGGGCCGCGCGCGCTGTTCCTGCGCCTGGGGTCGGCCGCAGTGGAACTGACCGGGCATTCGCGTGCGGCGCAATGGATGCTGCTGCAGCAGATGGTGGACGAGGCGCGTGGCCAGGTCGCCGCGGACTCACCGCATGCGCTGCTGACCCCGGCCGGGCGCCGCACGCTGGGCCGCTACCTGGCCGGCCAGGGCCGCATCGTGGTGGAGGTGGACCGTGCGGCGGACATCCGCCAGCTGCTGCGCTGGGCCGCCCGCGAGAAGGTGAAGATCGCCATTGCCGGTGGCAGCGAAGCCTGGCAGCTGGCACCGGAGCTGGCCGCCGCGCAGGTGCCGGTGTTCGTCGACGTGCTGTCCAACCTGCCGGCCAGCTTCGACCAGATCGGTGCAACCCTGGAAAATGCGGCACGCCTGCAACGGGCCGGCGTGGCGGTCTCGTTCGTGCAGCGTGGCGACGCCTCGCACAACGCCCGCAAGATGCGCCAGCTGGCCGGCAATGCCGTGGCCAATGGACTGCCCTGGGCCGACGGCCTGGCCGGCCTGACCCGGGTGCCGGCCCAGGCGTTCGGTGTGGCCGACCAGATCGGCAGCATCGAGCCGGGCAAGCGTGCCGACCTGGTGCTGTGGGAGGGCGACCCGCTGGACGTGGCGCACTATGCCGAACAGGTCTGGCTGGGCGGCCGGGCGATGCCGATGCGCTCGCGCCAGACCGAGCTGCGCGATCGCTACCTGCTGCGCAACGCGCAGCCCTGACCGCATTGAAGGACACCACCATGGCCACCCTGCGCTGGTATTTCGACTTCGTTTCGCCGTACTCCTACCTGCATTGGCAGAAGCTGAAGCAGCTGCCCGAGTTCCCGCGGATCCAGCCGGTGCCGATCGCCTTTGGTGCCGTGCTGCATCACCTGGGCAACCTCGGGCCGGCCGAGATTCCGGCCAAGCGCCGCTTCATCTACCGCCAGCTGCTGTGGACCGCGCAGGCCGAAGGCACACCGCTGCGGTTCCCGCCGGGCCACCCGTTCAATCCGCTGTCTGCCCTGCGCCTGTGCCTGGCCGCGGGTGGCAGCGCACAGGCGGTGGACGTGCTGTTCGACTGGATCTGGCGCGACGGCAATGCCGCCGACAGCGCCGAGGCCCTGCGCGAACCAGCCGCGCGGCTGGGGATCGAGGATGTCGCCAGCGCCATCGCGACTCCCGCGGTCAAGGAGCAGCTGCGGAAGAACACCGAGGCCGCCATTGCAACCGGCGTGTTCGGCGTGCCGACCCTGGCCATCGATGGCGAACTGTTCTGGGGCAACGACGCCCACCCGCTGATGGCGGCGGTGCTGGCCGACCCGGATCTGCTGCGGCAGCCCGAATGGCAGCGCCTGGCCGAGCTTCCGGTGGCCGTGCAGCGCAGTCGCTGAACAGGGCGTGCCGCGTTTCCCTCGCGCGCCACGCCAGAATTTGAGATAGATTTCACATTTCCGAACCTACAACCGCCCTGGAGGGGGAGCCGCGGATGCGCATCGGAATCGTCGTCGACTCGGCCTGCGACCTGCCGCAGGACTTCATTGCCGAGCACAACATCGTGCTGCTGCCGATCACCGTACGGATCGGCGAAGCCGTGCTGGCCGATCATCGCGATGAGCAGGCCACCCTGAGCTTCCTGCACGCGCATGTGGCCGAACATGGCGCTGAAGCGGAAACCATCCCCTTCAGCGTCAACCAGATCCGCGACCTGTTCCTGCAGCAGCTGGTGATCGATTACGACCACGTGTTCTGCATGACCATCACCAAGACCCGCAGCCCGATCCACGACAACGCGCTGCAGGCCAGCTTCGCCATCCTCAACGATTACAAGCCGGTGCGGCAGGCAGCGGGCTACAACTCGCCGTTCGCGCTGCGCGTACTTGATACCCAGAACCTGTTCGCCGCGCAGGCCGTGACCGCGGTGGAGGCTGTCCGCCTGCGTGACAGTGGCGCCAGCGTGCAGCAGATCCGCGAACGGCTGGAAGAACTGGCCGGCAACGTGCACGGCTACATGATCACCCGCGACCTGTACTACATGCGCGCACGCGCGCGGCACAAGGGCGACCGCAGTGTCGGCCTGCTCAGCGCGGCACTGGGCAGTGCACTGGACATCAAGCCGGTGCTGCACGGCTACCGTGGCGAGACCGGGCCGGTGGCCAAGATCAAGGGCTTCGACAGCGCCGTGCAGAAGCTGTTCGCGGTGGTCGGCCAGCGCGTGCGTGCGGGGCTGATGACGCCGACGGTGTGCGTCAGCTACGGCGGCGAACTGGACGAGCTGCGCAGCCTGCCCGGCTATGCACAGATGAAAGAGGTCTGCGCCGGCCATGGCGTGACCGTGTACGAATCGGTGATGAGCCTGACCGGCATGGTCAACGTCGGCAAGGGCGCGGTCACCGTGGGATTTGCCGATGGGCCGCATCGGTTCGAATGAGCGCTGGCCACGGCCGGAATCTGCACATCGATTCCACCCCGACTGTGCCAGCCTTGCCGCACTTCAAGGAGAACTCCATGCCTGCGCAGTACCACATCAGCCTGCCCGATCCGTCCAAGGCCCGCGGCAACGACCCTGACCTGTCCTTCCATTCCCAGGGCGCCGCCGGTTTCGCCGAAGAGCTGCAGGATGCCCTGCGCAGCGGCACGCTGTTCGAACGCTGGAAGGCCAAGCAGCCCGACCCGGATGCGGTGGAACCGCAGTGGGGCGTGACCGACCCGGAGGCCACCGTGACCGGCGAGCAGAAGGACCTGCGCATCAACCTGGTCGCCACCACCCGCATCGACAGTGACGTGTTCAAGCAGCGCCTGCGCCTGCTGGCCGGCAGCCACTGGGAACTGCGCGACGTGCGTTGAGGCACCCGCCCGCCGGTCATGGCCCGGCGCTACCGTGCCCGTGTCGTGATCGACCCGGTGCCGATGACCATGCTCTGGTAGACGCCACCCTTGGTTGGCGCTCCAAAAAAACTGCCAACCAAGGTTGGCAACTACCGACGAACCGCCGGGCATGGCCCGGCGTTTCTCTATCGCTACCAGCCGCCACCGAGCGCGCGGTACAGCTCCACCCGCGCGATCGCGGCGGCGGCCTGGCTGTTGGCCAGCGCGGCCTGGTTGTCCAGCGCGATGCGCTGGGTGGTCAGCACGTCCAGCATGTCGACCACGCCGGCCTGGTACTGCCGGCGCGCCGCCCCCAGTGCCGTCTCGCTCTCATCCACCGCCACGTGCAGCTGCACCGTGCGCTGCTGCTCGGCACTGTAGCCGTCCATGGCGTCGTCCACCTCATGCCAGGCCTGCAACACGGTACGGCGGAACTGCAGGGCCGACTGTTGCTGCTGCAGCCTGCTCAGCGCGAGGTTCGCCTTCAGCCGCCCGCCCTGGAAGATCGGCAGGCTGATCGACGGCCCGATGCTGAAACGGTGCGCGTTCCAGCCATCCAGGTCATCCAGCTGCTTGGCCTGGAAGCCTGCGTCACCATTCAAGGTGATGCGCGGCAGGAAACTGGCCTTGGCCACGCCGATGCCGGCCGTTGCCGCATGCAGTGCCGCCTCGGCACGACGGATGTCCGGGCGACGCTCGGCCAGTTCACTCGGCAGACCCACCGCCACCGCTGGCAACGCCGGCCAGTCACGGCGTGCATCCTGCAGCTGCGCGTCCAGTGCCTGCGGCGGCTGTGCCAGCAGGAACGCCAGCGCATTGCGCAGCTGCGATTCGCGATGCCGCAGCGGCGCGATGCGCGCCTGCAGCGAAGCCACCTGCGCGGCCGCGCTGGACACCTGCAGCGTGCTGGCCACGCCCTGCTTCTGGCGCGCCTCGGTCAGCCGTTTGATGTCATGCGCGATGCTGAGGTTGTCCTCGGTGATCGCCAGCAGCTGCCGCGTCGCACGCAGCTGCAGGTAATCACGCGCGGTTTCCGCCAGCAGCGCGATGCGCACGGCGTGTGCATCCTCCTCGGCCATCTGCACGCGCGCGTCGGCCGCTTCCACCTGGCGCCGCACGCGGCCCCACAGGTCCAGTTCCCAGCCCAGGCCGATACCGGCCTGGAACAGCCCGTAGTCATCACGGCCGCCGTTGCCGGACGGATCATTCAGGCCCACCTCGCTGTTGCGTGCACGCACGCCACTGGCGCTCGCGCTGACGCTGGGCAGGTGATCGGCGGCGGCGGTGCCGCGCGCGGTGCGACTCTGCTGCACGCGGTTGGCGGCCAGCTGCAGGTCCAGGTTGGCCGCCAGCACCTGGTGGGCCAGCTGCCCCAGCAGCGGATCGTCGAAGCCGGCCCACCAGGCGGCGTCCTGATCGATGGCGTTGCCGGCGACAGCCCCACCCTGCCAGTGGCCGGGCAGTTCCGCCTGCGCGCGTACGAAGTCCGGGCCCATCGCGCAGGCAGCCAGGGCCGTGCACAGGCTGGCCGCAACGAAGGTGCGGAAAACGGTAATGGCGCTCATGCGCCCTCCCCGCGCTTGTGGCCCGGTCCGTGCTGCATGCTCTGCGCACGCGCGCGGCTGCCCAGGTCAACGCTGGCTTCCACCGACATGCCGGCACGCAGCTGGTCCAGCAGCGGCTGGCCCGGCTCCAGCACGATCTTCACCGGAATGCGCTGCACCACCTTGGTGAAGTTGCCGGTGGCGTTCTCTGGTGCGACTGCAGCAAAGGTGACGCCGGTGGCTGGTGCAATGCTGTCGATGTGCCCGCGCAGCGGCGTGCCCGGGAATACGTCCACCTTCAGTTCGACCTGCTGGCCGGCCTGCATGCGGGTCATCTGCGTTTCCTGGAAGTTGGCGACCACGAAGGCGCGCTTCAGCGGGACCACCGCAGCCACCGGCGTACCCGGGGTCAGGTAGGCACCGACGCGCACTGCGCGGCGACCGACCATGCCATCGATCGGCGCGCGCAGCACGGTGTGCGACAGATCCAGTTCGGCGCGTGCCTGTGCCGCTTCTGCACGCTGCACCGCCGCCTGTGCAGCCTGCACGCCCGCGCTGAGGATGTCGGTGCGCTGGCGTGCGGTCGACAGTGCGGCCTGGCCCTGCTGCAGATGCGCACTGGCCACGGCCTGCTTCGACTGCGCCTGCTGCGCGTTCTGCACGGTACCGGCGCCATCACGGGCCAGTTCGCGGTAACGCTGCTGGTCGGCACTGGCCAGGGTCAGTTCGGAACGGCTGACATCGACGCTGGCCCTGGCCTGCGCGATCAGCGAGTCCTGCTGGGCCAGTGCGGCCTGCGCATTGGCCAGCTGCGCACGGGCATTGGCAAGGTCGGCACGCGCAGCCTGCAGTGCCACCTGGTAGTCGCGGTCGTCGATGCGGGCAAGCACGTCACCGGCCTTCACCGACTGGTTGTCCTCTACGTCCACGGCACTGACGAAGCCGGCAATCTTCGGCGCTACCAGGGTGTAGTCGGCCACCACGTACGCATTGTTGGTGGTCTGGTGACCGCCATCGCGCAGCAGCAGCCACGCGCCGATGGCCAGGGCCAGCACGCCCAGGCCCAGGCCGGTGTTGAGAGGGGTTCGATTGATCGTCATGAGGGGTTCCTGCGAAAGGTTCAGGCCACGGCGCGTGGCGGATGGATGCGGGTGGGCATCCAGGCAATGAGGGGAATGAAGGCCAGCGCCACCAGTGCGACCACCCAGTACAGGTCGGCCGAAGTCAGCGCCTGTACCTGTGCATGCAGGCGCGCGCCCAGCTGCGGGCCATCGGCCAGCCACGGTTGCTCGCCAAGGCGGTTGACCAGCACGGTGGAATGGAAATGACGGCGGCCTTGGGCGATGGCATCCAGTACGCCACCGGCGAACACCGCAGCGAAGCCCTTGACCGTGTTGAACCAGGCCGAGGCAAACGGGCCATCCTGTGGCGCCAGGCCGCCGGTGGCCAGCATCAGCAGCGGCAGCACCGCCATCGGCTGGGCAAACACCTGCAGCAGCTGCACCCACAGGAAGTTGTCGCGGATCCAGGCCACGTCCAGGTGCGAGCCCAGCCAGCAGGCCAGTGCCAGCATCGCCAGGCCGGTGGCCTGCACCCAGCGGCAGTCCACCGCGCGGATGTTCAACAGGGCCGCCACCAGCGGCAGCGCGATCACCTGTGGCAGTGCCACCCACAGCAGCATCGGTGCGGTCTGCAGCGGCCGGTAGCCCTGCACGCTGGCCAGGAAGCCGGACGGGATCGAGATCACCGCCAGCAGCACGAACAGCACGCCACCCAGCGTGACCAGCGAGTAGCTGAGATTGCGGTTGGCCAACAACTGCAGCTTGAAGAACGGCAGCGGGTGGAACCATTCGTTGATCATGAACAGCACCATCAGGCCGGCACCGCCACCGATCATCAGCGTGATCATCGGCGAATCGAACCAGTTCAGCCGCGGGCCCTGCACCAGGCCCAGCACCAGCAGCACCAGCGCCGGCAGGCCGAGCAGCAGCCCAACGCCATCGAACTGGGCGAAGCGTTCCAGCCGCAGCGGGTCCTGTGGCAGGCCCCAGCCGACCATCGCCATGGCGGCCAGGCAGTACGGCACGATCTGCCAGAACGCCCAGTGCCAGCCCACCTGCTCGACCCAGAACGCGGCCAGCGGCGTGCCCATGCTCGGGCCGAACGTCGCCGTCAACGCGTAGCCGGCCAGGCCGTACAGCTTGATGCCAGGCGGCAGGAAGCGCAGCGCCACGCTCATCAGCAACGGCGGCAGTGCACCGCCGCACAGGCCCTGCAATGCACGCAGCAGCAGGAACACCTGCAGGTTCGGGGCGAGCGGGCACAGCACGCCCAGCACCATGAAGCCACCGATCATCGCCAGCGCGAAACGGCGCAGCGAGAAGGTGGCGGCACACCACGGCGCGAAGGCCATCGCGCTGACCGACATCGCGCTGTAGAGGGCGACGATCCAGCTGCCGTCGTCGACGCTGAAACCCATCGCGCCACGGATGTCGGCCAGCGCGACCTTGGTGATGTTCTCGTTGAAGCCGGACACCAGCACCGCCAGCAGCACGCCACACAGGCCGACCAGAATGCGGCGATCGAGCCCGGGGGCGGCGGCAGGACGGGGCGCTGCGGCGGCCGGGACAGCGGCGGCCGGCGCACTCATCGCCAGGCGCCGATCCGTGCAGTGCACGGCATGTTGAGGGTCATTGGAATGCGCTCAGTGAAACTCCGGGGAGCGCAGTCTAGGGAGCCGGTACCCTGTGAAAAATGGCGTCGCCGGCATCCCAGGCGTGCGTCCAGCGCACGCCTGCGGGTCTCAGCGGTGGGCGTCCTCGACGCGCTCGCACATGGTCTTGATCGAACGGCGAAGCCACTGGTGCGCGGCATCGTTGTCCAGCCGCGGATGCCAGGCCTGCACGATGGCCGCGGTACGCACCGGGATCGGCAGCGGGAACAGGCGCAGCGGCAGGCGCATGCTGACGATCCGCTCCAGCATCACGCTTGGCATCTGCGGCAGGATCAGGTCTGATTCGGCCGCCGCGAAGATCGCACCGTGGAAGGTCGGGCTGATCAGCGCCACGCGGCGCTGCAGGCCGAGCGTGGCCAGGTCATCATCGATCGGCCCACGCGGCAGGCCACGGCGCGACACCGCGATGTGGTCACACGCGGCAAAGCGCTCTGCACTGATCTCCTCGTCGAACAGTGGGTGGTCCTCGCGCGCGGCGCCCATGAACGAGGTACTGAACAGGTTCTGCACCTTGGTATCGGGCGCATGCTTGCCGGCGGTGCTGATGTACAGGTCGATCCGGCCCTGCGCCATCGCATCATCGTCGGTATCGCCCTCGGGTACGAAGCGCAGCACCGCGCGCGGTGCCTGCTGGCGGAAGATCTCGCGCAGGCGACCGCCAAATCCACCGATGAAGACATCATTGGCGCGCACGCTGAAGGTTCGCTCGAGCACGCGCATGTCCACTTCACGACCGGCGTTGAAGACGCGGTGGGCCTGCTCGATCACATCGCGGACCTGCTCGCGCAGCTGCAGCGCGCGGGGCGTGGGCGCCAGACCGCGGCCGGCACGCACCAGCACCGGGTCACCCAGCGCAGTGCGGATCCGGCCCAGGGTGCGGCTCATCGCCGGCGCGCTCAGGTTCATCCGGCGCGCGGCGGCGGCCACGCTGCATTCGTCAATCAGCACGTCCAGTGCCAGCAACAGGTTCAGGTCCGGCAGGGGCATGACAGTCTCCAGTAAATCAGATGACTCTACGGCACTTGCGACCACCGTGGATTGCGTTCGACGCATTCATTGACTGCCGCGCACGGCATGGGTGCGCGCGGTGACATCGGCGACCATCCCCGTCCCGCCAAGGAGACATCCATGTTCACTACCCTGCTGGTCGCCCTGGATGGTGGCCCCCAGCACGCACGCGTGCTGGACCTGGCCGCCGCCATCGCCGGCCCCCACAGCCGCCTGCACCTGCTGTGCGTGCTCGACCCCGAATTCGCGCTGGCGGCCGATGCCAGCGAAGCCGATCGCACCGAGTATCCGGAAGCCGCCCGCCAGCGCTCCCGCGCCGAGGCAGTATTGGCCGAAGCCCTGGCCGAACTGCGCGAGCGCGGCGTCGATGCCATCGCGCAGATCCCCTCCGGCGATCCCGGCGAAGTGATCAGCGAGCAGGCCCGGCGCCTGGAGTGCGACCTGATCGTGATCGGCCATCGCCACCTGTCCCGGCTGGAACGCCTGTTCGAGCCCTCGATCGGGCAATGGACCATCGACCACGCGCCCTGTCCGGTGCTGGTGGAAACCCGCGACCCACAGCCCTAGCCACCATGGCCTCCCGTTCCCCGTTGTTTCCCACCCGGGTCAACTACCGCGCCTTCGGTCGACAGTTCGGCCGGGGCGAACAGGCGCTGCTGGGCGCGATACGCCAGCTGCGCGACCCCGATCTGCAGGCCGATGGCCTTGCCCAGCTGAGCGGACTCGGGCTTGGCCGGGAGGGCTGCGACGCCTTCATCGGCCTGCTGCCGCTGCTGGCCGCGCCGGCGGCACCGATCGACCTGTTGCCCGCCGGCTCCCCCTTCATTGCCGCCAGCGAACTGGACCTGCTGGTCTGCCTGCTGCGCATCGCACAATGGCGGCATGCGCGGCCCCGCGAAGACGACACGCTGGCACCGTTGCGCCGGCAACTGGCACGCTGTGCGATGGCCGTGCAGGCGGCAAACCTGCCGTTGCGGCAGCGCTCGTTGTCACCGGTCGGGCTGAGGCTGCTCGATCCGACCGGCTGGTTGCGGCAGCGATAAGCCGTCACGCCCCCCGTGTGATCGCATGCAGAGAGCTGCTCAACAGTCCATCGTTCCGTGCGTGCTGCCCTCGTCATCCAGCACGTGCGCATGCAGGATCACCTGGTTGCGGCCAGCCCGCTTGGCGGCATACAGGCCGGCATCGGCGTCTGCCAGCAACTGATCGGCACTGGCCAGAGCCGGCGGATGCAGGTAACCCACGCCGATGCTGATACTGACCGATCCTTCCGGCAACGGCAGCGCTTCCACAGCCTGGCGCAGGCGCTCGGCCAGCGCCAGAACGCCCGACAGCGCGCTTCCGGGCACGATCACCGCAAATTCCTCGCCGCCATAACGTGCGACGCTGTCACCGGCGCGACCGGCGCTCGCCTTCAGTACCGCTGCCACGGCCTGCAGGCAGCGGTCGCCGGCGGGATGGCCGTGGCGGTCGTTGAAGGCCTTGAAATGATCGATATCCAACAGCAGCAGGCCCAGCTCGGTGCCACTGCGCCGTGCGCGATTCCACTCGGCCAGCAGCAGCGCGTCGAACTCGCGCCGGTTGGCCACGCCTGTCAGGCCATCCTGGCGCGCCAGCTGGTCCAGCGAGGCCTGCCGTTCCATCAGGTCCACCTGCAGCAGGATGCTGCGCAGGCCGAACCCCAGCGTCGCCACCACGAAACCGCTCACGGCCAGGGGCCGGGCATGGTCGACCACCAGGGTGCCCACCACCAGCAGCAGCAGCGGCAGGATCATCGGGCCCGCCGCCTGCACCGTGCGCGCCATCCGCGGATGCGGCGTCAGGACCCGCGCCGGTGCCTGGCTGAGTGCGAGCAGCGCCAGCAGCAGGAACGGCAGATCGATCAGCAGATCGGCATAGGCACCGAACGCATCACCGGAGGTGTAGTGGTTGATGTAATACGCCACCAACAGGTAGGTCGCCGCATACATCGCCAGCGCGCGGAAAAAGGTACGCCGCTCGGGAACGTCGCCGGCCAGCCAGCGCACCACCGCGAACACGGCGATGCACAGGTTCTGGATATCGAACATGCGTTGCATGTTGGACAACGCGTGGTCGTCGATGTCAACGCGGGCGGCGAACGACTGCGCGTGCACGAAGAACAGCACGCCCAGCAGCGCCGCCATGGCCGCATCGATCAGGCTGATGCTGACCCGTTCCCGGCGCGCCCTGGCCAAGATGAACACCAGGGGCACACCGTAGAGCACGTAAAGGAACAGGCTTGCGCGCGGGGTGAAATCGGCACGCCCGGCGCCCAGGGCGTCGATCATGTTGAACGCCATGCCGCCGGCCCACAGCAGCAGCGCCAATGCCGTGGCGCGCCACCCCAGTGCCGCGCGGTCGCGGCGGGCCCGCCACAGGCAGGCGGCCGCCGCCAGCAACGGGGCACCGGTCAGGAAAACGAAGGAGCCTACCCCGGCCGGACCAGGCCACAAGGCCAGCACCAGGCCATGGCACAGCACATACAGCAGCGCCAGCACTACCGGCATGCATCCCCCGATCCGCAAGGCCGTCTACGCGCACGATAGCGCGGGGCGACGCCACGAGGGTGTGATCCATCGCTGAAAAAGGGGACGGAGGGGATTAAGTCGTTTGCGGCACAGCGGCAAATGCGACTTAATCCCCTCCGTCCCCTTTTTCCCGGGGGCTCAGCCGTGCAGGGCGCGGGCGTGGTGGGCGATGTGCTCGCCGATGAAGCTGCCAATGAAGTAGTAGCTGTGGTCGTAGCCGGGCTGCAGGCGCAGGGTCAGCGGATGGCCGGCAGCGGCGCAGGCCTCCTGCAGGCGCTGCGGCTGCAGCTGGGTCTGCAGGAACTCGTCCGCCTCGCCCTGGTCGACCAGCAACGGCAGGCGCTCGCTGGCCGCGGCAATCAATGCGCAGGCGTCCCATTGCGCCCAGTCGGCCGGGTTGTCGCCAAGGTAGGCGTGGAAGGCCTTCTGCCCCCACGGAACATGGCTGGGCGCGACGATCGGCGAGAACGCCGACACGCTGCGGTAGCGCCCCGGATTGCGCAGCGCGATCACCAGCGCACCGTGGCCGCCCATCGAGTGCCCGCTGATGGCGCGTGCGCCGGTCGCCGGGAACTCCGCTTCGATCAGCGCCGGCAACTCGTGCACTACATAGTCATGCATGCGGAAGTGCTTCGCCCAGGGCGCACGGGTGGCGTTGAGGTAGAACCCTGCGCCCTTGCCCAGGTCGTAGCCTTCGGCATCGGCCACGTCATCACCGCGCGGGCTGGTATCAGGCGCGACAATGATCACGCCGTGTTCGGCCGCATAGCGCTGCGCGCCCGCCTTGGTGATGAAATTCTGCTCGGTGCAGGTCAGCCCGCTCAGCCAGTACAGCACCGGCAGCGTCTGCGTTTCCGCCTGCGGCGGCAGGTACACGGCGAACTGCATGTCGCAGCCCAGCGTGGTCGAATGATGGCGGTAGACATCCTGCCAACCGCCAAAACAGGCGCGGTGTTCAATGCGTTCCATGGTGCTCTCCTGCGCGGCGCGTCAGCGCACGCGTGCTTCTGGTAGATGCCGACCTTGGTCGGCTTATCCACGCCCGGCGTGGACGCCTTGGTTGATCAGTTCATCCAGCTGTGCCAGCAGGCGCAGCAACGATTCGACGCCAGGCTGGCCGTCCAGGTTGCGGTACGCCGCCACCGCCACGTCGCTGCGCGGTGGCCACAGGCCGTCGGCGCGGGCTTCGTGCAGGCGCGGCAGGAATACCTGTGCCAGCCAGTGCTCGAACGGCATTTCATCAATGCCGAAGGGCGAGTCCACCACGCGCGGTGGACCCACGTCGCCCTCGACCCAGCCCAGCGCGCGCAGCGCCTGCTCGATCGGGTCGACCAGGGCCGCGCGTGGATCCTCCGCACGCGGCCTGCGCAGGGCGTCGAACCAGCCCACGCCGCGGCTCAGTAGTGGACCACCGAACGGATCGACTTGCCTTCATGCATCAGGTCGAAGGCGTCGTTGATCTTGTCCAGGTCCATGGTGTGGGTGACGAACGGGGCCAGTTCGATATCGCCCTTCATCGCATCCTCGACCATGCCCGGCAGCTGGCTGCGGCCCTTCACGCCACCGAAGGCGGTGCCCATCCACTTGCGGCCGGTCACCAGCTGGAACGGACGGGTGGAGATCTCCTGGCCCGAACCGGCCACGCCGATCACCACGCTCTGGCCCCAGCCACGGTGCGCGCATTCCAGCGCCGCGCGCATCACGTTGACGTTGCCGATGCACTCGAAGCTGTGGTCCACGCCCCAGGTCGTCATCTCGACGATGACCTGCTGGATCGGCTTATCGAAATCCTTCGGGTTGATGCAGTCGGTGGCGCCGAATTCGCGCGCCAGTTCGAACTTGGACGGATTGGTGTCCACCGCGATGATGCGGCCGGCCTTGGCCTGGCGCGCCCCCTGGATCACCGCCAGGCCGATGCCGCCGAGGCCGAACACCGCCACGCTGTCGCCTTCCTGCACCTTGGCGGTGTTGTGCACCGCGCCGATGCCGGTGGTGACGCCGCAGCCGAGCAGGCAGACGTGTTCCGGGTTGGCGTCCGGATTGATCTTCGCCAGCGACACTTCGGCCACCACGGTGTACTCGCTGAAGGTCGAGCAACCCATGTAGTGGTACAGCGGCTCACCGTTGTAGCTGAAGCGGCTGGTGCCATCGGGCATCACGCCCTTGCCCTGGGTCGCGCGCACGGCCACGCACAGGTTGGTCTTGCCGCTCTTGCAGAACAGGCACTCGCCGCACTCGGCGGTGTACAGCGGAATCACGTGGTCGCCCGGCTTGACGCTGGTCACGCCCTCGCCCACTTCAACCACGATGCCGGCGCCTTCATGGCCCAGCACCACCGGGAACAGGCCTTCCGGATCATCGCCGGACAGCGTGAACGCATCGGTGTGGCAGACACCGGTGTGGGTGATCTTCACCAGCACTTCGCCCTTCTTCGGCGGGGCGACGTCGATCTCGACGATCTGCAGCGGCTGGCCGGGACCAAAGGCGACGGCGGCACGGGACTTCATGGTGGACTCTCCAGAGACAGGCAATGACAGGATGGGCGGCGCCATGTTGCGCCGTCGTTTATTTCAGGTACGAACGGATCAACGCGCTCATGTCGCGCACGCGTTCGGCGCGTTGTTCGTCGGAGGCGGCGGGTTGCCCGAACTCCTCGCGCAGATGGGCCTCCATCACCTCGGACATCAGGCCGTTGACCGCGCCACGGATGGCGGCGATCTGCTGCAGCACCGGCCCGCAGTCGGCGCCAGCTTCCAGCGCGCGGTCCAGCGCATCGCACTGGCCACGGATGCGGCGCACGCGGGCCAGGACCTTCTTCTTCTCTTCGGGGGAGTGCGGCATGACCAAGCCACCTCGAAACTATACTGGGGGATAGTATACACAGGCACCCATCCCGCTCAATCGTGCCGGTTCAATCGAACAAGCCCTCACCCGCCAGCCGCGCCAGTTCATCCACCACATAGCGCACCTTCGGCCGCAGGTGCCGGGTCGGTGGCCACAGCGCATGGATGTCGATATGCCGTTGCATGTGCGCATCCAGCACCGAGTGCAGCGCGCCGGATTCCAGATGTCGGCGTACCAGTGAAATGGGCATCTGGCAGATGCCCAGTCCTGCGATGGCCGCATCGATCACCGCGTCACCATCGTTGAGCTGGTAGGCCGCGTTCGGGATGAATGTTCCCTCGGCATCATCACTGCCAATCCGCCACGCCACCGGTTGCCCATGGCGGAAGCCAACGATGCTGCGATGCTGCGCCAGTTCCTCCACGGTCGCAGGCACGCCATGCGCCTGCAGGTACTCCGGCGATGCGCAGGTGACCAGGCGCTGGCGACCCAGCCGCCGCGCCACCAGGTGCTCGGCCTGGTGCAATCCGCCGAAGCGGATCAGCAGGTCGATGCCCTCTTCGACGGGATCGACGAAATGATCGGTGAAGGTCATCGTCAGTTGCAGGCCCGGGTACTGCCGGCACAGGCGCAGCAGCACGGGCAGCACCACCAGCCGCCCGAACGAGGACGGCATGTCGATGCGCAGCCGTCCGCTGGGCAGGCCAGCCGACCCCAGGCAGGCTTCGGCGGCGGAGATTTCTTCCAGCGCCGCCGCACACGATGCGTAGTACGCCTCGCCATCGGTGGTCAGCGCGATGCGCCGCGTGGTGCGGTGGAACAGGCGCACGCCCAGCCGCGCTTCCAGCCGGGCGATGGCCTTGCCCACTGCCGAGCGCGAGATGCCCAGCGCGTCGGCAGCCTCGGTGAAGCTGCCTGAGCGGGCCGTGGTAACGAAGGTCACCAGGCCATTCAACGATTCCAGCGGCAGCATCTATCGCGCTCCATTGGGGACAAATAGTCCCGCGCCCAGGGAGATCGAAGCGCTTTATGCGTCCGCATGTCAACTCCATCCTGTGTGCATCGCGCCGCTGGCGCCTTCCCCCACACCGAGATGACCGACATGATCGCCGCCCTGTTCCGCCCCTTCGATCTGGCAGGCACCGCCCTGCGCAACCGCATCGCGATGGCCCCGATGACCCGCGCCCGCAACCCCGGTGCGGTCGCCAACGAACTCACCGCGCAGTACTACCGGCAGCGCGCCAGCGCCGGCCTGATCATCAGTGAAGGCACCCCGGTCTCGCCGCAGGGCCAGGGCTACATCGACGTCCCGGGTATCTGGTCGGCCGAGCAGGTGGCCGGGTGGAAGCTCGTCACCGAGGCGGTGCATGCCGCACAGGGCACGATCTTCGCCCAGCTCTGGCACGTCGGCCGCATGTCGCATTCCTCGCTGCAGCCCGACGGTGGGCAACCGGTCAGCGCCGGTACCCGCCCGGTGGCCAGCGCACCGAAGAACACCTCGTTCGTGTACCTGGACGATGGCAGCCGCGGCCACGCCGATCCCACCCCGGCACGTGCACTGGAGACCGCAGAGATCCCCGGCATCGTCGACGACTTCGTGCGCGGCGCAGAGAACGCCATCGCCGCCGGATTCGACGGCATCGAACTGCATGCCGCCAACGGCTACCTGTTCGAACAGTTCCTCAACCCGGTCATCAACCAGCGCGAAGATCACTACGGCGGCTCGCTGCCCAACCGCGCGCGCTTGATCCTGGACACCGTCGATGCGATGGCCCAGCGCATCGGTGCGCAGCGCATCGGCGTGCGCCTGGCACCGAACAATCTCACCTTCGACATGCCGTTCTACCCCGACAACGAGGCCACCTATCTGTACCTGGCCGAGGAACTGGGCAAGCGCGGCCTGGCCTATGTGCATCTCAACGACAACCAGCAGGCGGGCCAGTCGGTGCTGGGCGAGGCCTTCCTGCAGCAGTTCAAGCAGGCCTACGGTGGCACCGTGATCCTGGCCGGCGGCATGACCCGCGAACGCGCCCTGCAGCTGGTCGAGGCCGGCACCATCGACCTTGCCGCGTTCGGCCAGCCGTTCATCGCCAACCCGGATCTGGTCGAACGCCTGCAGCACAACATCGCGTTGGCCACGCCCGACCGCAGCACCTATTACGGGGGCGGCGAGGCGGGCTATCTCGATTACCCGGCCGCAGGCTGATCCCGCACGGGGTCGGATCCCCTTCCAACGGAAAGGGCTCTGACCCCTGTTCGGCGAACAAGGAGTCAGAGCCACGCTGCGCCCGGACCCGACCCCAGCCCTCAGGCGTCCTCGCGCACGTAGGCGAACGACTCGTCCAACCGCTCGAAGCCGATCACTTCAGCGACGATGGCCTGTGCCTCGTCTTCGCTGAAGTTCCCTTCTTCAATATCGTCAACGCGGGCGAACAGCCGCTGCAATGCCGCGTACTGGTCGCCGCGCAGGAAGGAATGGTGAGTCTGCAGCCAGCGCTGCAGATTCCCGGCCAGCTCGCCGTGCGACAGCAGTGTGTACGGCCGCTGGTAGTCGGCAACCGCTTCGACCATCTTGCGGAACACGAAATCCTGGTAGCTGGCGGCCAGCACGTCGGCACGGTCGTCGTCATGCCACACCATCACCACCGGCGGTTCGCTGAAACCGGGCGCGTTGCTCCAGAAACAGTAACTGTCACCCGCGCCGGTCCGCGCAAAGGGCAGCAACTGCAGGTCAGTGCGCAGGGGATTGTAATGATCCTCCGCGGTCAGCTCCTGCCACGCCTCGAGCAGTTCATCGTGTTCCAACGGCTCATAGTCCTGGGCGTACAGCAGCACCGGCGGTTCTGCCTGCAGCGCCGGGAATACCACCTCGGACCATTCCGGATGGGGAGCACCCCAGCTCAACCGACCCGCTGCATGCAACTGCTTGAACAGGGGCGGGAAGGTCTGGCCGGTGGCCTGTTCGATGCTGGATAGCGCGCTCATGGATGTCCTTGTCGATCGAGACCGCCCAGCTTGCCCGAATCCGCGCAGGAGATGAACCGGCAGCACCACGCGGCAGGACTAGACTGCGACCACCGGATGCCGCCCATCGCTGCCATGAACGCCACTGCCCACAGCTTCATCGTCAACCTCGACGTGCCCGACCTGGCCGCCGCCGAAGACTTCTACATCCGGGCCTTCGGCCTACGCATCGGCCGCCGTCTCGGCCCGGGCGCCGTGGAGCTGCTCGGTGGGCCAACGCCGCTCTACCTGCTGCACAACGAGGCCGGCAGCGCCGCCACCGAAGACGGCGACGTGCGCGACTACGAGCGCCATTGGACGCCGCTGCACCTGGATTGGGTGGTGGATGACATCGAAGCCGCGCTGGTACGTGCAGTCGCAGCCGGGGCGACGCTCGAGCAATCCGTACGCGAGCGTCGCTGGGGACGCATCGCCGTGCTGGCCGATCCCTTCGGCCACGGCTTCTGCCTGATCCAGTTCAGTGGCGAGGGCTACGACGCTCTGGTCGAATGACCGTTGCACCGTTCACCACGGCAACGGCACCGCTTCGCCGTTGGCGCGCTCGCCGTAGTACAGCGACGGCAGCAGCCGCGAAAGGAAACTGAACTCCGTGTAGCAATGCCTGAGCAGGCCCAGGCCGACCGCATCGCCGGCATCGCGGTGCGGATCGGCGCTGTCCAGGCCGAGCACGAAGCGGCTGCGCAGCACGCAGCCAAACGGCGTATCGCGCGCCACATGCAGCATCTGCCCATCGCAGGGATCGCCCTGTACATCCAGACGCACGTGATCACCGAAGCCGATGCGCGCGGCGATCACCGCCGATACATCGCCTGCATCCTGTGCCGCCTGCAGGCGTTCGGGCACCAGCAAGGTGCGCGGGTCATGGAACTTCAGGCGCGCCGCCACCGGCGGAATGTCAGCGAGCGATTCCACCGCATGGATGCTGGCGCCGTGGTAGCTGCGCCCGCGCTGCCAGGCCGCGTCCCAGCCGCGATGCTCGACATGATCGACCGGATGCCACCAGCGGATGTGCTGGGTGGTCTCGAAGAAGGTGAACCACCAGTCCAGCATGCGGCCCTTGCAGCCGTGCAGATCGGTGCGCACCGCCACCAGCAGCGTGCCGTCTTCGCGGCGCTGGATGCCGGTTTCCAGATGCATCGGCGCCGGGTCCAGCAGATCGTGGTGGTCCAGCCAAGGGCGAGCGTTCACAGCGGTATCCATGGGGGTCTCCTACGGGTTGGGAGACCCGACAATAAGGAAACGCTTGCCGTTTCGCAATTAACCGGATGCGGTAAGATGGGCGCAATGAACAGCACCACCCTGCCCGCGCCCACATCACCGACCCGCCGCCGTGGCCGCCCTGCGCGACCGGAAGCCGAAGTCCGCCACGCGGTGCTGCAGGCCACGCTGGAGCTGCTGCTGGCACAGGGTTACGAGGCCACCACCATTGAAGCGGTGGCGGCGCACGCCGGGGTGGCGAAGAAGACCGTCTACCGCCATGCCAGCAACCGCGAGGAGCTGGTCGGGTTGGCGGTGCGTGAGTGGACCGACGGCTTCGCGCCACAGCTGCAGCGTGATGCGCGCAATGCCCAAGAGGTCGTGCCGTTGCTGCAGGACATCCTGCACGCGGTGTGCACGCAGGCGCTATCGGCGCAGGCGGTGCAGGTGTTCCGCCTGCTGGCCACCGATTTCCCCGGCAAGGACGCGCTGCTGCAGGCCTACCTCGACAACGGCATCGAACGCGGCCGTGCGCTGCTGGCCGACTGGCTGGCACGTCAGCAGCAGCGTGGACTGCTGCGCGAGGGAGATTCCGCATGCATGGCGCGGCTGATCCTGGCGATGGCCGTGGCCGAGCCGCTGCGCGAACGCGTGATCGGCGTGGTGGCCGAGGATGCGCCGGTGGAGATGCATCTGCGTGAGTGCGTGGCGTTGTTGGCGCCGGTGTTGCAAGGGCCGTAGCGTGGTGCCATCCACGCATGGCGTGGATCTACCGGCCGATGTCGATTCGTTGATCGGCAACGCCCTGCGCCGGTGGGTGCCGACCGTTGGTCGGCACCACGTCATCCATCGCAACTCACTCGCGCAACATATCCACGAACGCACGCAACGCGCCCGGCATCTGCCGCTGCTTCGGGTAGTACAGCGCGAAGCCGGCAAACGGCTCGCTCCAGTCTTCCAGCACCGCCACCATCTGCCCCGATTCGATGTACGGCCTTGCCGTGTCTTCCAGCACGTACGCCAGGCCGATGCCATCCAGAACGGCGCGCACGATCGTGCCCTGCTCGCACAGGGTCAACCGCCCGGGCACGTCGATCTCCAGCGCCTGCCCATCGCGCTCGAACTGCCACTTGTACAGGTGCCCACTGGCGAAGCGGAAGCGGATGCATTCGTGCGCGGCCAGGTCGCGCGGATGCTGCGGTGCCGGCCGACGCCGCAGGTAGTCCGGCGAGCCGACGATCAGCCCGCGCAGTGGCGGCCCCATCGGCACCGCCACCATGTCCTCCGGCACGAACTCATGCAGGCGCACGCCGGCGTCGTAGCCCTCGGCGACGATGTCGACCAGGCCGTCATTTTCGGTCAGCTCCACCCGCACGTCGGGATGGGCGTGCAGGAAGCGCGCCAGCCTCGGCCCCAACTGGGTCGGTACCGCCGCGCGGGTGGCGTTGATGCGCAGCAGGCCGGCCGGGGCTGCGCGGAAGTGGTTCATTTCTTCCAGTGCGTCGTGCACCTGCCCCAACGCCGGCTGCAGGCGCTCCAGCAGGCGCTGCCCGGCCTCGGTCAGGGCCACGCTGCGGGTGGTGCGATGGAACAGGCCCACCCCCAACCGTTCCTCCAGCGCGCGGATCGCGTAGCTCACCGCCGAGGTCGACAGCGCCAGCTCGGCGCCGGCACGGCGGAAGCTGCGGTGGCGGGCGACCGCGGCGAACGCGGCCAGGTGGGAGAGGTTGTCAGTGGCCACGATTGTGCAGTTTCACTTGATGAATCATGCCGATATCCGCGCTTCTTGCTGCTGGTTGCGGGGCGTATTGTAAAACGCCTTTCGATAAACCCTGCCAAGGATTCCCCATGTCCCTCGCCCGTGGTTACGCCGCCCATTCCCATACCGACCCGCTGGTCCCGTACGAGTTCGAACGCCGCGCGGTCGGCCCGGACGACGTGCGCATCGAGATCCTCTACAGCGGCATCTGCCATTCCGACCTGCACCAGGCCCGCGATGACTGGGGTGGCTCGATCTACCCGATGGTGCCGGGCCACGAGATCATCGGCCGGGTGACCGAAGTCGGCAGCAACGTCACCCGCTTCAAGGTTGGCGACCACGCCGGCGTCGGCTGCATGGTCGACTCGTGCCGCCACTGCGACGCCTGTGAGCACGATCTGGAGCAATATTGCGCCGAAGGCGCGACCTGGACCTACAACGGCCGTGAACGCGAAACCGGCGCGCCGACCTACGGCGGCTATTCCGACCACGTGGTGGTCGAGCAGCGCTTCGTGGTGAAGGTGTCCGACACCCTCGACCTGAAGGCGGCCGCCCCGCTGTTGTGCGCCGGCATCACCACCTGGTCGCCGCTGCGCCACTGGAAGGTCGGCCCGGGGCAGAAGGTGGGCGTGATCGGTCTCGGTGGCCTCGGCCACATGGGCGTGAAGTTCGCCAAGGCACTGGGCGCGCACGTCGTGATGATCACCACCACGCCGGAAAAGGGTGCCGATGCCAAGCGCCTGGGCGCCGATGAGGTACTGGTCTCGCGCGATGCCGCGCAGATGAAGGCGCACGCCGGCAGCTTCGACTTCCTGCTCAACACCATCCCGGTCGGCCATGACACCAACCCGTACATGGGCCTGCTCAAGCGCGAGGCCACCATGTGCCTGGTCGGCGTGCTGACCGAACTGGACCCGCCGCTGACCGGCGGCAGCGTGATCTTCGGCCGCAAACACCTGACCGGCTCGGCAATCGGCGGCATGGCCGAAACCCAGGAAATGATGGACTTCTGTGCCGAGCACGGCATCGTCAGCGACGTCGAGATCATCGACATCAAGAACGTCAACGAAGCCTGGGAACGCATGGCGAAGAACGATGTGCGCTACCGCTTCGTGATCGACATGGCGACGATGCAGAACGCCGCCTGATCCAGGGCAGATGCGAAAAAGAAAAACCCCGGCAATGCCGGGGTTTTTCTTCTGGTAGTGCCGGCCGCTGGCCGGCAACCCCATACATCTGCCAGCCAGCGGCCGACACTACCGCAATCCACTCAGTACGCGAACTCGCGGAACACCGGATCGACGTCGCCGTGCCAGCGGCCATGGAACAGCGCCAGCTTGCGCTCGGCCGGGGTCAGGCCGGATTCGACGATCTCCTGCAGCACGTCCAGGAACTTGCTCTCGTCCTGGCCGTCGGCATTGCGCGCCGCACGGCGCCTGAGGCCTTCGACGGAAATCTTCACCGCTTCGCGGGCCAGGTCGCGCACCGTGCCATTGCGGAACGGCAGGTTCATCGCATGCTTCGGCACGCCGTCGCGCAGTGCATGGCGCTCGGCCAGGGTGAAATCGCGTACCAGGTCCCAGGCGGCATCCAGTGCGGTGTCGTCATACAACAGGCCCACCCAGAATGCCGGCAGCGCACACAGGCGGCTCCACGGGCCACCATCGGCACCGCGCATTTCCAGGTACTTCTTCAGGCGCACTTCCGGGAACGCGGTGGTCATGTGGTCCGACCAGTCGCGCAGCGTCGGCAGCGCACCCGGCAGCACCGGCAGCCTGGCCTGCATGAAATCGCGGAAGCTCTGCCCGCTGGCGTCGTGGTAGATGCCATCGCGGTAGGAGAAATACATCGGCACGTCGAGCAGGTAGTCGACATAGCGCTCGTAACCAAAACCATCCTCGAACACGAAGTCGAGCATGCCGGTGCGGTCGGCGTCGGTGTCGGTCCAGATGTGCGAGCGGTAGCTCAGGTAGCCGTTCGGCTTGCCTTCGGTGAACGGCGAATCGGCGAACAGCGCGGTGGCGATCGGCTGCAGCGCCAGCGACACGCGGAACTTCTTCACCATGTCCGCTTCGGTGGCGTAGTCCAGGTTCACCTGCACCGTGCAGGTGCGGGTCATCATGTCCAGGCCCAGCGAACCGACCTTGGGCATGTACGAGCGCATGATCTTGTAGCGCCCCTTCGGCATCCAGGGCATTTCATCGCGCTTCCACTTCGGCTGGAAGCCCATGCCGAGGAAACCCAGCTGCAGTTCGCCGGCCACCTGTGCCACTTCGTTGAGGTGGGTGCCGGTCTCCACGCAGGTCTGGTGGATGGTCTCCAGCGCCGCGCCGGACAGTTCCAGCTGTCCAGCCGGTTCCAGCGTCACCGAGGCACCGTCGCGCAGCAGCGCGATCGTGTTGCCGTTTTCCTGCACCGGCTCCCAGCCGAAGCGGACCAGGCCGTTGAGCAACGCTTCGATGCCGCGCTCGCCCTCGAAGGTCGGCGGGCGCAGGTCATCCAGGCGGAACCCGAACTTCTCGTGCTCGGTGCCGATGCGCCACTGCGCGCGGGGCTTCTCGCCGGAGGCGATCACCTCCACCAGCTGCGAGCGGTCGGTAATGGGGGTATCGGCGACGTGGCTGGGGCTCGACAAGGGGAAGGCTCGCTGGACGGTGGCGGGGGATGTGGGGCTCGCGGCCTTCCATCGCAAGGGCGCACTATAGCGTGGCACCCCGTTGCGTCATGCGACGGTGACGGGTTTCAGCATCCTACCGACGCCCTCTTGACCCTCGTACACTCGGCGTCATGAACCGTCATTCGCGACACCCCGAACTGCACCGCTCCGAGCGCGTCGGCTGGTTGCGTGCCGCCGTGCTGGGGGCCAACGATGGCATCGTCTCGGTGGCCGGCCTGGTGGTCGGCGTGGCGGCCAGCGGCGCCTCCGCCACCACTATCCTTGCCACCGGCGTGGCCGGCACCGTGGCCGGCGCGATGTCGATGGCCGCCGGCGAGTATGTGTCGGTGCAGACCCAGGCCGACACCGAAGCGGCCGACCTGGCAATGGAAAAGCGCGAGCTGCGCGAAGACCCGCACAGCGAACTGGAGGAGCTGGCCGCGATCTACCGCCACCGCGGCCTGGAGCCTGCATTGGCCCGGCAGGTGGCCGAACAGCTTACCGCCCACGATGCACTGGGTGCCCACGCCCGCGATGAGCTGGGCATCACTGACACCCTGCGCGCGCGCCCGCTGCAGGCGGCGCTGGCCTCGGCCGGTGCGTTCACCTGCGGTGCGGCGCTGCCGGTGCTGACCGCCCTGCTCGCGCCGACCGACAAGGTTGCGTTGATGACCACGGCCAGCACCCTGCTCGGCCTGTGCCTGACCGGCGCGGTGGCGGCCCAGGCCGGGGGCGCACCGCCTGTACGCGGCGCGGTCCGGGTGATGTTCTGGGGCGCGCTGGCGATGGCTGCGGCGGCCGGCGTCGGTCGCCTGTTCGGTGCCCAGGTGTCATGACCGGCATGCTGCCAGCGGCCACTGCGTTGCTGGCCGAGATGGCCAGCCTGGCCGGCTGCGGGCGCGCCGAGGGCTATGCCTGCATCACCGCACGCCGCGAGCATGGCGCCAGCTCGGTGGAGGTTCCGCAACCGCAGTTCGCGATCCTGCTGGAAGGCCGCAAGCAGGTACGTACCGCACACCAGTCGCTGACGTTCGTTCCCGGCGACATCCTGCTGCTGACCCAGCGGTGCCGCATCGACGTGGTCAACACCCCCGATCCCTGCAGCGGCCGCTACCTCAGTGCCATCGTGCCGCTCTGCACCGAAGTGCTGGCGGCGGCGCGTACGCTCTGGAATGAAGAGCTTCCCGCCCCCGGCCAGGCGATGGCGCGACTGCCGTTGATCGACCATGGCGCGGTGCTGCGCCAGTGGCGGCAATCGCTGCAGGACGGCCGTTACAGCGACGCGCGGCTGGCCCTGGCCTCGCTGGTGCTGACCCTGTGCCGACAGGGCCACGGCAACCTGCTGCTGCCGCAGGCGCCGAGCCTGGGCGAACAGATCCGCGACCGCATCGCCGCCGAACCAGCACGCGACTGGCAATCACGCGATGTGGAAGAACAGTTCGCGCTGAGCGGCGCGACCCTGCGCCGTCGCCTGGCGGCCGAGGACACCAGCCTGCGCCAGCTGCTCACCGAGGCCCGGCTGGCACATGGCATGCAGCTGCTCTACACCACCGACCTGCCGTTGAAGACCGTGGCCGCGCGCGCGGGCTACCGGTCTGCGGCCAGTTTCAGCAAGCGCTTCGCCGAGCAGTACGGGCTGGCTCCGACAGACATTTGAGGGGGTTCGGCAGGGCTGCGCCCTGCACCCGCTACGAGCCAGGGCAACGGCCGAAGCGACAGCAACAGCAACAGCGGCTATCCGTGGGAGGGCGGGGCGATGTGGGTGGGCAGGACACGCCGTAAACCCATCCATGGGGGCTCGATGGCGCCATCCATGGCGCCAACGGTCCTGCCCACCCACACCGCCCCACCTCTGACAGATCTTCGCGGCTGTTAGTAGGTGTCGACCTTGGTCGACACATCTGTCAGATATCGAATGAAACTGTGGGGTCAGATCCGTTTTCCTGCGAAAAACGGATCTGACCCCGCGAGCTGACAGATCGCGAAAAACTGTCGAAGGCGGGGTGGGTCCGGTTGCGGGAGTGTCCGCGGCATGGATGCCGCGGCCAAGCCCCCATGGGTGAGGGCGCTTTGCTTGCGAAGCACTGCTTCGCAAGCGCCCGAACGCCCAGCCGCCAGCGACTGGGCCGGACCGCGGAGCGGGGTTTACGGCGTCTCCCGCAACCGGACCCACCCCGCCATCCCAGATAGCCCGCTGTCGCTGTTGCTGTTGCTTCGGCCGTTGCCGTTGCCTCTGCGGGTGCAGGGCGCAGCCCTGCAGCCCCCCCTTCCCTGAGCATTCCGCGCAGTGGTTTGAGCGCCGTGCACACGCCGGCCACGGCACGCTGGGCACAACGGAACCGCCCGTCATCCACCGAGAACCGCCATGATCCTGCGTCCCCTGCCGCTGCGCGGCGCCCTGCTGCTGGCCCTGTCGTCCCTGCCGCTGGCTGCACTGGCCGAAGCCACCTCGCCCGCTCCCACCCAGCAGGTGCCCGGCGTCTACCACCAGCGCGTTGGTGCGCTGCAGGTCACCGCCCTGTTCGACGGCGTGGTCGCGCTGGGCCGGCAGGAAGTGGTCGACGTGCCGCCGACACTGGTCAGCCGCCTGTTGGAAGGCCGCTACGTACCGGAAGACAAGAAGGGCCTGCAGACCGCGATCAACGCCTTCCTGGTGCGCCAGGGCAACCACCTGACCCTGGTCGATACCGGCACCGCGCAGTGCTTCGGCCCCGGCCTGGGCCAGGTGCTGGGCAACCTGCGCGCCTCCGGCGTGGACCCGGCCGAGGTGGACGAGGTGCTGCTGACCCACGCCCACCCGGACCATCTGTGCGGCGTGCTCGACGCGCAGGGCAAGCCGGCCTACCCGAATGCCACGGTGTGGCTGTCCAAGGCCGATGCCGATTACTGGCTCAGCCCGGCCAGCGAGGCCACGGCGCCGAAGGGCGTGCGCTTCGCCTTCCCGCTGGCACGCAACGCGGTCGCGCCCTACCAGGCCAGCGGCCACCTGCGCACGTTCAGCCCCGGCGATGCCCTGCCCGGTGGCGCGGTGGCGATGGACACCCACGGCCATACCCCCGGCCATGTCTCCTACCGGTTCGACAGCCAGGGCCAGTCACTGCTGGTGTGGGGTGATGTGCTGCACTTCCATGCGGTGCAGTTCGCGCACCCGGAAGCGGCATTCGAGGCCGATTCGGACCGCAAGGCGGCCATCGCCAGCCGTCGCGGGCTGCTGCAGCAGGCCACCGCCAACGGTTGGTGGGTGGCCGGTGCGCACCTGCCGTTCCCGGGCCTGGGCCATGTGCGTGGCGAGGGCCAGGCCTATGCGTGGGTGCCGGCGGAGTATTCGCCGTTGTGAGGGTGTGCCGACCAAGGTCGGCACCCACCCGATCAGGTAGCGCCCGGCTGCCAGCCGGGCGACCGGAGAGCCTTATTCCAGCCCCAGCCAGCCGCCGATCACGCCGCGGGCTTCGTCCACGCCGGTACGGTCTTCGCCGGAGAACACCTGCACGCTGACGCTGTCACCGTAAGCCGATTGCAGCTCCTTGCGCACCTTCTGCAGGGACTGCATCTGCTGGCTGCGGCTGAGCTTGTCGGCCTTGGTCAGCAACGCGTGCGCCGGCAGGCCACGCTGCACGGCATAGGACAGCATCTGCCGGTCGTAGTCCTTCAGGGGGTGGCGGATGTCCATCACCACCACCAGGCCCTTGAGGGCCTCGCGGGTGCGGAAATACTTGTCAATGAAGGCCTGCCAGTGCGCCTGCAGGTCCAGCGGCACCTTGGCGTAGCCGTAACCGGGCAGGTCGACCAGATGCGCTTCCGGGGTGACCTGGAAGAACACCAGCTGCTGGGTGCGGCCGGGGGTCTTGGAGACACGGGCCAGGGCGTTCTGGCGGGTCAGCGCGTTGAGCGCGCTGGACTTGCCGGCGTTGGAGCGGCCGGCGAAGGCCACTTCAGCCCCTTCGTCGGGCGGCAGCTGCCGCACGTTGTGGGCCGAAAGGTGGTAACGGGCGCGTTCGATGAGCAATGACATGTGCCTAGGATCGCATGTTGCGGCGCCGCGCGCCCGTGCCGGCGGCCGCTGCGGCCATTTTGCTGCACTGCTGCGTTGACCGTGCGCGGAAACGCCGTTGATAATCCGGGCGATGCCGGCGGCCACCGTCCGGCCCGGTCCATACGGAGCTTCAGCATGCGCCACGCTCGCGTTCTTGCCGTATCCGCCCTTGCCACTGCTGTAGTCGTTGCCGCTGCTGCGTTCGCGCAGACCACGTTGACCCCGCTGCCCGACAACGGGCCGATCAATACCGCCTCGCTGGAGGTGGACTTCAGCAAGACCCACTGGGGCGATGCCAAGGCCGGCCAGACCAAGGCGACGGCCTGCGCGGCCTGCCATGGTGCCGACGGCAACTCCACGGTGGAGATGTACCCGTCCATTGCCGGCCAGAGCGAGCGCTACGTGGCCCAGCAGATGGCCCTGATCGCCAACGGCCAGCGCAGTTCCGGCGCGGCGGTGGCGATGGTGCCGTTCGTGCAGAACCTCACCCCGCAGGACATGCGCGATATCGGCGCCTACTTCGCCACGCAGAAGGCCAACGCCGGCATCGCCGATGACACGGCAGTGACCGATGGCCCCTACAAGGGCATGAAGTTCTACGAGATCGGCCAGCAGCTGTACCGCGGCGGCGATGCCAAGCGCGGCCTGCTGGCCTGCATGGCCTGCCACGGCCCCAGCGGTGCCGGCAATCCCGGCCCGGCCTATCCGCACCTCGGTGGGCAGCACGCCAGCTATGTCGCGCGCCGCCTGCAGGAGTACCAGGCCGGCCAGACCAACGAGACCGACAAGGCGCACTTCCAGATCATGGCCACGGTCGCGCAGAAGCTCAGCGAGCAGGAGGTGCAGGCGCTGTCGAGCTACCTGCAGGGTCTGCACAACAAGGCCGACGATGTGGCCGCTGCGGCCACGCCGACGCAACCGGCTGCCGCCCCCTGACCACCACTGGTCGGCCCGGGCCGCGACGCCGGCCCACGGCTGCGGTATGTTTCCTTCACGCCGGCGACCGCGCCGGCGTTGCTTTTTTCAACGGAGATGCGTGTCGATGAGGTTGATTTCCCGCCTGCTGTTGTCCGTGCTGGTGCTGCTGCCGCTGGCAGCCTGCGCCGCCACCCCCGCCAATGCCCCGCTGGTCGAGGGCAAAGACTACGAGCGCATCGCCCAGCCGGGCCCGTTCCAGCCGCTGGCCGGCAAGATCGAGGTGGTCGAGGTCTTCGGCTACACCTGCCCGCACTGCGCCCATTTCGAGCCACAACTGGAAGCCTGGGCGGCCAAGCTGCCGGCCGACGTGCGCTTCACCCCGGTCCCGGCCGCCTTCGGTGGCGCCTGGGATGCCTGGGCACTGGCCTACTACGCCGCCGACGAAGTCGGCGTGGCCAAGCGCAGCCACGCTGCCGTGTTCAAGGCCCTGCACGAGCAGGGATCGCTGCCGATGCAGAACGTCTCGGCCGATGAGCTCGCCACGTTCTACAAGGCCTACGGCGTGACCCCGGACCGCTACCTCCAGGCGCTGCGCGGCGATGCCGTGCAGAAGAAGGTCGAGGCCGCGCGCGCGTTCGCCCAGCGCACCAAGATCCCGGGCACCCCGGCCATCATCATCAACGGCCAGTACCTGGTGCGGGGCAACAGCTTCGACGACCAGCTGCGCATCGCCTCGGCGCTGATCGCGCAGGCCCGCGCCGCCCGCGGCCGCTGAACCAACGCCCACCCTCGACACGGCGCTGTCGCCGCCGCATGTCATCATTTCCCCCTGGCTGGCGCCTGGCGCCGGCCCCCACCTTTCCAGATGCTGGAGACGTTTCCATGAAGATCCGTTACGCCCTCGCCCTCGCAGCGCTGCTGCCGATCCTGGCTGCCTGCAAGGCTGATGACGGCAGCACCAACACCACCGCGGCCCCGGCCGCACCGGCAGCCGCCCCGGCCACCGCCGAACCGGCCGCTGCGCCGGCCACGGGCAGCGAAGGCACCGCTCCGGCTGCCGCCGAAGGCGAAAAGGCCCCGGCCGAAGCCGCCCCCGCCGCGGCGCCGGCCCCGACCACCGCCGCGCTGACCGGCCCGGCCCCGGTGGAAGGCGCCGATTACCAGGTGATCCCGAACGGCCAGCCGTTCCAGCCGGCTGCCGGCAAGATCGAAGTGACCGAGATCTTCGGCTACGTCTGCCCGGCCTGCGCCGCATTCCAGCCGCTGGTCGGCCCGTGGAAGGCCGGCCTGCCCAGCGACGTGAACTTCGTCTACGTGCCGGCTATGTTCGGCGGCACCTGGGATGACTACGCCCGTGCCTTCTACGCCGCGCAGACCCTGGGCGTGCAGGAGAAGACCCACGAAGCGCTGTACGCCGCCATCCACTCGCAGAAGACCCTGAAGGGCGAGCGCGGCCGTGACTCGGTGGAAGACATCGCCAAGTTCTACGCCGCCTATGGCGTGGATCCGAAGCAGTTCGCCGCCACCATGGGCAGCTTCGCGGTGAACGCCAAGACCAACTCGGCCAAGCAGTTCGCCCAGCGCAGCCAGATCAGCGGCACCCCGTCGATCATCGTCAACGGCAAGTACCTGGTGAAGGGCAAGAGCTTCCCGGACATGCTGCGCATCGCCGACCACCTGATCGCCCGCGAACGCGGTGCGGCCCAGGCTCACTGATCCAAGAGAAGCATTTCCCGGCCGTGAATTCCCCCCGTACACGGACCCTGCGCTTGCTGACGGCCAACATCCAGGCCGGCTCAAGTACCCGCCGCTACAGCGACTATGTGACCCGCAGCTGGTCACATGCGCTGCCGGCGGGGCGCAAGCGCAGCAGCCTGGACGCGATCGCCACCCTGGCGCGCGACCATGACATCGTCGGCCTGCAGGAGGCCGACCCGGGCAGCCTGCGCTCGGGCTTCACCAACCAGACCCACTACCTGGCCCAGCGCGCCGGCTTCAACTACTGGAGCCACCAGCCGAACCGGCGCATGGGCGGCGTGGCGTCCAGTGCCAATGGCCTGCTGAGCAAGCTGGAACCGGTGGAAGTGCAGGACCATGCCCTGCCCGGCCGCATCGGCGGGCGCGGCGTGCTGCTGGCCAAGTTCGGCGACGGTACCGATGGCCTGGCGGTGGCGGTGGCGCATCTGTCATTGGGCGCGGGCTCGCGGATGTCGCAGCTGGGCTTCATCGCCGAGCTGCTGTCCGACCACCCCAACGCGGTGCTGATGGGCGACTTCAACTGCCTGGCCGAACGCCCGGAAATGCAGGTGCTGTACCAGAAGACCCGGCTGCAGCCCCCGGGCTGCATCGTGCCGACCTTCCCCAGCTGGCGCCCCGACCGCGCCATCGACCACATCCTGGTCAGCAGTGGCCTGCAGACTCGTACCGTGGAAGCCGTACCAGCCGCGTTCTCCGATCACCTCGCCCTGGCGATGCAGATCGACGTCCCGGCCGACGCCCTGCGCTGACCCGCCGTTACGGTAGGTGCGGACCGTTGGTCCGCACGCTCTGCGCCGGGCGCCGCCCGGCGCCCCCCTAAATTGGGGCATAAACGACTTAATCCCCTCCGTCCCCTTTTTTTCAGGCGGTGACGGGTACCTTCAGGCGCCGCGCGGTCATCGTGCTGCCCACCGAGGCCAGCACCGTGCAGCCGATCGCCAGCCACTGCAGCCCATGCAGGTGCTCGTGCAGCAGCAGCATCGCCCACAGCGCGGCCACCGCCGGTTCCATGCTGATCAGGATGCCGAAGGTCTCCTTCGGCAGGCGCTTGAGCGCCATCATCTCCAGTGACATCGGGATCGCGCTGGACACCAGCGCCACCAGCAGCCCGGCGGCCAGGATCTTCGGGTCGAGCAGCGCGGCACCGGCATGCACCACGCCCACCGGCACCACTACCAGGGATGCCGCCAGCAGCCCCAGCGACACCGAATGCCCGGCATGCAGGTGGCCGGCACGCTTGCCGAACACGATGTACAGGCCCCAGCACGCCGCAGCCCCCATCGCATACAGCACGCCAGCGGGATCCAGCGCCGGACCACCGCCGATCGGCAGCAGCAACAGCAGCCCCACCGCCGCACAGCCCACCCAGAGGAAATCGATCGGCCGTCGCGACGACAGCATGGCCACCGTCAGCGGCCCGGTGAATTCGATGGCCACCGCGATGCCGAAGGGAATGGTGCGCAGGGCCATGTAGAACAGCAGGTTCATCAGGCCCAGGGTGAGGCCGTAGCGCAGGATGGTGATCGCATCCGGGCGGCTGGTCTTCCAGCGCCACGGCCGCCAGAACAGCAGCAACAACAGCGCCGAGAAGCCCACGCGCAGCGCGCTGGTGCCCTGCGCGCCGATCAGCGGGAACAGGTGTTTTGCGTAGGAGGTGCCGATGGCCAGCGAGGTGACCGAGCCGAGCACCGCCAGCGCCGGCAACATCGGCGCGAGTCGTGAGGTCTGCATGGGCAAAGTCTATTGCGCCAGCGCCGAGCACTTGGCTCAATTGACGGCCCGTTCGTGCAACTTCTGCTCGCCATGGCCACCGCCCCCGTGCTCGACAGCTTCGACCGCGCCATCCTCGACCTGCTGCAGCGGGACAACACCCTGCCGCAGCGCGAAATCGCCGAGGCCGTGCACCTGTCCACGCCGGCCGTGCAGCGCCGCATCAAGCGCCTGCAGGACAGCGGCGTGATCGCGGCCAATGTGGCGGTGATCGCCGCCGCCCAGGTCGGGCGGCCACTGACCATCATCGTCGAAGTGCGCGTGGTCAGCGAGCAACGTGATCACGTGGCGCCGTTCAAGCGCCGCGTGCAGGACGACCCGGCGGTGCAGCAGTGCTACGCGATCACCGGCGATGGCGATTTCCTGCTGCTGCTTTCGGCGGCGTCGATGGAAGAGTACGAGGCCATAACCGAGCGGTTGTTCGGCGGCGATGACAACATCGAACGCTTCAGAACGTCGGTGGCACTGGGGACGTTGAAGCGGAGTTTCGAAGTGCCGCTGCTGCCAGGCCTGTAGAGTCGAGCCATGCTCGACTGCCTTCTGATCGCAACGCAACAGCAGTCGAGCATGGCTCGACTCTACACTTTGAAACCATGAGTACACCGCCCTCCCCCGCCCGTCGCCAGCGCCGCTGGCTGCTGCGTGGCCTAGGGCTGGCCATCGCCATCGTCGCCGCTATGGCGCTGTGGAACAGCCCATGGGCCGCTGCACCGAAGCTGCTGTGGACACTCTCGCGGATGTCTCCGGCCACCGAACTTCCGGTGCCGGTGGAGGGCGTCCGTCCCCGGCAGATCGCCGATACCTTCGGCGCGCCACGTGGCCGTGACCGCTCCCACGCCGGCATCGACATCTTCGCCAAGCGCGGCACCGCGGTGCGCAGCGTCACTGCCGGCGTCATCGCGGACGTCAGCGAGCGCGGCCTCGGTGGCCGCCAGGTCTGGGTGATCGGGCCCGGGCGCGAACGTTACTACTACGCCCATCTGGATGACTGGGCCGAGGGCCTGGCGCGCGGCCAGGTGGTCCAGGCCGGCGACCTGCTCGGGCATGTAGGCGACAGCGGCAATGCCAAGGGCACGCCGCCCCATCTGCACTGGGGCATCTACGGCGCCGATGGCGCGCGCGATCCGCTGCCGCTGCTGCGCTGAACACCATGCGCTGCGTCGCGGCCCGCGTGAGCGCCTACCTCGTTCATGATTTTTAAATAGGAATAGTTCGTATTACTATTTCTTTCATTTCCGGTGGTGCCAGGACGGCCTGCCCGCCCGTTTCCCACCCGTAGCGCCTCGCCTTCTGGATGCCGGCCGAGCGCGCGTGCTCGTCCAGGACCCCCATGACCCGTCCCGCCTTCCGTATCCCGCAACCGCAGCGGCTGTCCGTTGCCGTACTCGTTGCACTCTGCGCCCTGGCCCCGGCCGCCTTCGCCGACACCGCCGCCGATCCGACCACGCTGGACAAGGTGATGGTCAAGGGCGAACGCGCCGAAGGCTATTCGGTGCGCCGCACCTCGGCCGGTACCCGCTTCGACCTGGCACCGCGCGAGATCCCGCAGTCGGTCAGCATCATCAGCCACCAGCGCATCGAAGATCAGAAGCTCGACGACATCATCGACGTGCTGGCCAACACCACCGGCGTGACCAGCACCCAGTCCGACAGCGAGCGCACCGAGTTCTACGCGCGTGGGTTCTACATCGATGCCTACCAGTTCGACGGCCTGCCGACGCAGATGGTGCAGAACTGGAGCTACGGTGACTCCGGCCTGGATCTGGCGCTGTACGACCGCGTGGAAGTGGTGCGCGGCGCCACCGGCCTGCTCAGCGGCGCCGGCAATCCGTCGGCGTCGGTGAACCTGGTGCGCAAGCATGCCGACAGCGCCGAGCTGACCGGCAGCGTGTCGGTGAACGTCGGCAGCTGGGGCCGCACCCGCACCACGGTGGATGTGGGCAGCGCACTCAACGCCAGCGGCAGCGTGCGTGGCCGCGTGATCGGCAGCTACCTGGACACCGACGGCCAGATGGACCGCTACAACCAGCGCAAGACGCTGGGCTACGCCGTCATCGATGCCGACCTGACCCCGGACACCCAGCTGAGCGTGGGCTACGACTACCAGCAGAAGCGCGCCAATGGTGCGACCTGGGGCGGCTTCCCGATGTGGTACGCCGATGGCAGCCCGACCAACTACCCGACCTCGTTCAATCCGTCGCCGGACTGGACCTACTGGGACACCACCAGCAAGCGCGCGTTTGCCACCCTGCAGCACGCCTTCAGCAACGGCTGGAAGTTCAGGATCGGCGCCACCCACAACCGCACCAACGCCGACGACAAGCTGTTCTATCCGTCCTACACCGCGTTCGACAAGGCCACCGGCACCGGCGTCACGCCGATGGCCGGCTTCTACAACACCGAGCGCAAGGTCGATGGCATCGATGGCTACATCGACGGCCCGTTCCAGCTGTTCGGCCGCGAGCACCAGTTCATGGCCGGCCTGAGCTACAACAAGCGCGAATTCGCCAACTACGGTGACTTCCAGATGGGTGGCCCCGGCACCGGCTGGAATCCCTTCAGCTCCTATCTCGACTGGACCGGCAACATCGCCCAGCCGAACTGGAACCCGCTGGCGCTGGCCAGCCAGGGCACCATCACCCAGAAGGCCGGCTATGCCGCCACCCGTCTGTCGCTGGCTGATCCGCTGAAGCTGATCCTCGGTGCGCGCTACACCAACTGGAAGAGCGAAGGCGAGAACGACGACCGCGAACACAAGGTGACCACCCCGTACGCCGGCCTGGTGTATGACATCAACGATACCTACTCCGCGTACGCCAGCTACACCGAGATCTTCCAGCCGCAGACCGCACGTGACCGCAACGACCGTTATCTCGACCCGGTCGACGGCAAGAGCTACGAGGTGGGCGTCAAGGGTGCCTGGTTCGACAACCGGCTGAACGCCTCGCTGGCGGTGTTCCGCATCGAGCAGGACAACGTCGCCCAGGTCACCAGCGAGCCGATCATCGGCCGTCCGGGTGAGTTCGCCTCGATCGCCGCACGCGGCACCGTCAGCCGTGGCTTCGAATTCGAAGTGAACGGCGAACTGGCACCGGGCTGGAACGCGACCTTCGGTGCTTCGCGCTATGTGGCCAAGGACATCAACGGTGCCGACATCAACACCAACCTGCCGCAGACCGCATTGAAGCTGTTCACCAGCTACACCCCGCAGTCGCTGCAGGAACTGACCGTCGGTGGCGGTGCCAACTGGCAGAACCGCATCTATTACGCCGCGCCGGTGGTGGGTCGCTTCGAGCAGGAAGGTTACGCACTGGTCAGCGCCTTCGTGCGTTACCGCATCTCGCCGGAGTTCAGCGTGCAGGCCAACCTCAACAACCTGCTGGACAAGAAGTACCTGTCGCAGATCAACGGCTACGGTGCCTACGGCGATGGCCGCAATGGCTCGCTGACGTTCACCTGGGCGTTCTGATCAGACGCGGGGTTCGCACGCCCCGCACCTGTAGAGCCGAGCCCATGCTCGGCTCAGAGAATCAGCCGAGCGCGGGCTCGGCTCTACACCCGCAAGGCAGCGCCGGAACTGACCGGCGCTGCCACCGTCACATCAGAAGCGCAGGTCCGCGCGCAGGTACCAGTAACGGCCACGCGGGATGTCGTAGGTCGAAGCGTCGTAGCCGTTCAACGAGCACGACAGGCAGATCGGCGGATCCTTGTCGAACACGTTGTTCAGGCCCGCGGTCAGCTGCAGCCCCTTCATCCAGTCGATCTTGTAGCCCACCTGCATGTCGTGGAAGGTGGTGGCCGACAGCGTGTTGGTGCCCGCAGCCTGGTTGCTGCACACCGGGAAGGCCGCCGCATCGCCGCAGTTCTCGGTCAGCTCGGAGATGTGGCGCACCGTCCAGTTGGCGCTCCAGCGATCCATCGTCCAGCCGAGGCTGGCATTGCTGGTCCACTCCGGGATCGAGCTGTCGGCCACTTCCACGCCCGGCTTCTGCGGCTGCTTCTGCCCGGCCGCGCCAGTGGCCTCGTAACGGCCGACGAAGGTGTTCTTCCACCCCAGCTTGAACTGGCCGATGGAGGTCTGCGGCAGCGTCCAGAACAGATCCACGTCCCAACCGTCGGTCTTGATCGAACCCAGGTTGGTCAGGCGGTTGTTGAAGCTGCTGACCGCACCGGTGCTGGCACGGGTGATGCCGTTGCAGTAGATCGGGTCCAGTGTATCCACGCACAGGTCCAGCTGGGTCTGCGCGTTGATGGCCTGGATCGCACCATCGATGGCATGGCGGTAGAAAGTGACTTCCACATCGAAGCGCTCCGACCACGAGGCGTTGTTGCCGAACCACGGGCTCCACACGAAGCCGGCGCTGAAGCTGCGCGAGCGTTCCGGGTCCAGCTCGCGGTTGCCGCCGGTGGTCACCGAGATCTGCGAGTTGGCCTGCTGGAAGCCGGCCGGTACGCCCAGTGCAGCACAGTTGGCCGCGCTGCCACGCGGCGGCGTGCCGCCCAGGCCCACCGAGCACGGATCGAACAGCTGCAGGTCGGCACGTGCGGCAGAGCCGTACAGCTCACCGATGGACGGTGCGCGGAAACCCTCGGCGTACGTGGTGCGCAGCACGAAGTCATCGGTCACCTGCCAGCGCAGGCCGTACTTGGGCGTGAACTCGCCGCCGAAGGTGGAGTAGTCCGAATAGCGGCCGGCAAGGCTCAGGTCCAGCTTCTTGCCGAACGAGGAGTCGGCGAAGATCGGCACGCTCAACTCCAGATAGGCCTCGTTGACGTCGTAGGAACCGGAGGTCGGTTGCGACGGCACGCCGTTGTAGTGGCCGATCACCGTCAGCGGATCGGGCTGGTAGGCGCCCTTGTACTTGCGGTACTCGAAGCCGGTGGCGAAGGACACCGGACCGGCCGGCAGCGAGAACAGCTCGCTGGACAGGTTGGCGGTGAACAGGCTCAGTTCGTTCTGGCTGCGGTCGCGCACCACCGGCTGGATCCACTTCAGCATGTCCGGGGTGATCGAACCGGCGCCACCGAAGATGTTCAACGGCACGCAGCCAGGCGTGGCCGCGCACACCGCGGGATCGCCCAGCGCCATGTTCACCTTGTAGATGTCATAGCTGCCGTAGTTGGTCTGCTCGGCCTTGTTCTTGCTGTACATGCCGTTGACGTCCCAGTACCAGCTGCGGTCGGCGGCATGGAAGTCACCGACCAGGCCGGTGGCGAAGTAGGTGGTGTCCACTTTCTGCTTGAACACGCGCGCACCGCCCTCCACCGGGCGACGACCGATCAGGCTCATGTTGTCGCCGGAGACGAGATCGAAGCCGAACGGGTTGTACGGGTTCAGGCGCGAGACCACGATGTTGTCGGCCAACGGATTGCCGGTGGCGCCATCGGGGCCGAAGAACAGCGGCTCGGGGCCGGCCTGGTTGGTCGACTCGCGGCGGTTGCCCAGCGCCTTGATGTACCACTGCACGTTGTCGGTGATGTCAAAGCGGAACTGGCCGAACAGGCCTTTGCGCTCCGACGGCGTAAGCACCATGTTGTATTCGGCGAAGTTGAAGCGGTCGGCGGTGGTGAAGCAGTGATAGTCATCCGTGCGGCTGCAGCCGGCACTGCCGTCGTACCGCGGATTGCTCACGCCGGTATTGGGCACGATGTTCTGCACCGCACCGGTGTTCGGGTCGGTGAACATGAAACGGCCCTGCGGAATACCACCGCTGCCGAACGCCAGGCCGGTACCGGGAATGGGGAAGCGCGACTGCTCGCGATCCTTGGCGAATACCGGGTCCTGCTTGGTCCAGCTGGCGCCCAGGAACAGGCTGAAGCGATCGCCATTCTTGCCCCAGGCCAGGTCCACGCCCTTCTGCGTGCCGTCGCCCTTGCTGTACTCGCCGTAGTTCAGCGTCACCTGCCCACCATCGAAATCGCGGCGGGTGATGATGTTGACCACGCCGGCGATGGCATCGGAGCCGTACAGCGACGAAGCACCGTCCTCCAGCACCTCGATGCGCTCGACGATGGCCAGCGGAATGGTGTTGAGGTCGGTGGCCGAGCCCACACCGGACGCCGACGATTCATTGACCCAGCGGATGCCGTCGACCAGCACCAGCACGCGCTTGGCACCCAGGTGGCGCAGATCGACCTGCGCCGAGCCGGCACCCACGCCACTGCCATCGGGCGGGAAACCGAAGTTGCCGGACGAGTTGAACTTGGCGTTGAGCGCAGAGCCGGAACCGGTGAGCTGCTGCAGCACTTCGCCGATCGAGGTCAGGCCGGTGCGTTCGATGTCGCCACGGGTCAGGGTCTGGATCGGGACCTGGCCCTCTACTTCAGCGCGCTTGATGCGGGTACCGGTGACTTCCACCGCGTCGAGGTTGGTGGTGGATTGTGCAGCGGCACCCAGGGGTGCCAAGGCCATCACGCACAGCGTGACGGCAACCGCCAACGGGCGGTGGTGCAGGTGCTTCATTCGCTCTCTCTCCAAAGGAATGTCGGGACATGGACTGCCGCGCTCCCCCTGCATGGCGGCAGCGTCTCCTTTGTAAACAAGCGGTAAAAATCACGGCGTGATGATCGACACTCTTTCACGCGGAATTGACGCAATTGACAGCCATTTACGTCAGATGAGGACCGTTTAGAACCGGACGGTACTGTTCACCGCCCTCCACTTTGATGCCGGCTGCGTCAGCGCGCGCCGAGATCCGCCACAACTCATCAAGGGGACTTGTCGGTGCAGGCGCTAGTGACCGGGCGCGTCGACGCGCAGCCCATGCTGGCTCACGGCCAGCAGCACGCGTGCCATGTCTTCGTAGTCGGTGTCGTCGGCGGTCGCCAGGTGCACCCAGGGGCGATGCTGCTGCGGCATCTGCTGCGCCTGCACCAGGTGCCGCTGCAACGCGACAGCGTCGAGCGGCTGGCCATTCCAGAACATCGCCCCCGCCGCGTCGATGCGCAGGTGGATCGGCTGGGGTGAGGACGCCGGCCAGGGTGGGCACGAGGTGCGCTGCTGGAGCGCCAGGAGGCCGGTCGCCTGCGCCATCGGCAGCGCGGTGATCACCAGCGCCAGCAACACCAGCAACACATCCACCAGCGGTGCCAGATTGGGGGCGGCCATCAGTGAGGCCGCGTGCTGTATCCCGTATCGCATGCCACGTTCCCTCGCAGGAAGAGCGGCCTGCCGATGGCAGGCCGCCCGTTGCCGGACTCACCGCACGAAACTCACCGCACGAAGGCAATGCGCTCCATGCCAGTGGCTTCGGCCGCAGCCAATATCCGCGCCATGCCTTCGTACTCGGCCGCCGGATCGGTGGCGATGCGCAGCTCCGGCAGGTTGCCGGCATGCTCGCCGGCCTGCGCCTGCAGGCGCCCCTGCAGATCGCCGATCGCCATCGGCTGGCCATCCCAGCTCAGCTGGTTCGACGCATCCAGTCGCAGCTCGATCGGCGGCGGCGGTTCGGGGCGATCAATCGTGCGATCGGTGGCCTGTGGCAACTGCACGGGAATCGGCCGGGCCACGATCGGCGCGGTTACGATGAAGATGATCAACAGCACCAGCATCACATCCACCAGTGGCGTGACATTGATGTCCGCCAGCGGGCCGCTTCTTCCTGCGCTACTGAACGCCATGTGCCGCTCCCTGCAGCCGGGCGGTTCGCCCAAGGCCGACGTTACGACGCCTGCGCCCGCCTGCGGCAGGGGCCTGTGCGGAGTCATTCAGCTATCGTTGCCCACGCATGGCGTGCACGCAATGCGAAACTGAATTCAGCCACTGCCCGCTATGCTGCATGCCATGACCCGACGCTCTTCGACCGCCCTGTCCCTGCTGCCCTTGGCCACCACGCTGCTGATCGGCTGCGCCAATGCCCAGTCCCTCGATGCCCAGAACGTGCAGTTGAAAGCCGCGATCGCGGCCGCCGAACGCGGCCAGTTCGATCTTGGCCAGGCCGCTGCGCTCAGCCGCCATCCGGCGTATGGCTGGCTGGAGTACGCCAACCTGCGCCGCAACATCGACACCGTCGATACCGCGCAGGCACAGGCCTTCCTCAAGCGCTATGAGGGCCAGGCCGTGGCCAGCACGTTCCGCAGCGTGTGGCTGCCCTCGCTCGCCCGCCGCCAGGACTGGCCGACCCTGCTGGCCAACTGGGCGCCCACCGACAATGCCGGCCTGCGCTGTGCGCAGCTGACCGCGCGCCAGGTGACCGGCAAGGTCGATCCGCAGTGGATCAGCGAAGCACAGGAGCTGTGGCGCAAGAACGGCAAGCCGCTGCCGGACAGCTGCGATGCGGTGTTCACCGTGCTGCAGGCACAAGGCGGCCTGAGCGACGCCCTGCGCTGGGAACGGATCGATGCTGCCGCCGACGCGCAGCAGCCCGCCGTGATGCGCAGCGCGGCCCGCGGCCTGCCTGCCACTGACCTGGCACTGGCCAACACTTACGCCGCCTTCGTCGACAAGCCCAACGCCAGCGCCCTGAACTGGCCCCGCAACGAGCGCAGCCGGCGCATCGCCACCGATGGCCTGGCCAAGCTGGCCAAGGCCGACCCGGCCGCCACCGAACAGCAGCTGCCGCAGTACGCGCAGGCACTGGGGCTGAGTGCCGCCCAGCAGGGCCAGGTGCTGTACCAGATCGCGCTGTGGACGGTGGCGTCCTACCTGCCCGATTCGGCACGCCGCCTCAACGCGGTGCCGGAGTCGGCCTATGACGAACGCCTGCACGAGTGGCGCGTGCGCGAAGCGATGTCCCGCGGCGACTGGACCGCGGCGCTGACCGCCATCCGCAAGATGGGCAGCAAGCAGCGCAGCGACCCGCGCTGGCGCTACTTCGAAGGCCGCATGCTGGAGAAGACCGGCCAGGCCCAGCAGGCGCAGCCGCTGTTCCGCGAGGCCGCGCGTGCATCGACCTTCCACGGCTTCCTCGCCGCCGACAAGCTGCAGCAGGGCTACACGCTGTGCCCGTGGCAGCCCAACGACAGCGCGCAGGCGCAGGCGGTGATCGCGCGCGACCCGGCCATCCAGCGCGCAATGGCGTTGTACCAGATCGATCGCGCTGGCTGGGCCGTGGCCGAATGGAACAGTGCACTGTCGCGCTTCGATGACACCCAGCGTCGCCTCGCCGTGCGCGTGGCGCAGGGCAACGGCTGGTTCGACCGCGCCGTGTTCGCGCTCGGCAAGCAGCCGCAGGAGCAGCGCCTGTACGACCTGCGCTTCCCGCTGCACCACGACGCCACCATCCGCCGCGAATCGGCACGCAACGCAATCGACCCGGCCTGGGTGGCGGCGGAGATCCGCGCCGAGAGCACCTTCACCCCGCGTGCGCGCTCGCCTGCCAACGCCATGGGCCTGATGCAGGTGCTGCCAGCCACCGGTGCCGGCGTGGCCAGGTCGATCGGCCTGACCGGCTACGGCGGCGCCGACAGCCTGTACGACCCGGACACCAACATCGCCATCGGCACCGCCTACCTGCGCCAGCTGATGAACAAGTACGACGGCCTGCCCTACGTGACCATCGCCGCGTACAACGCCGGCCCGACCCCGACCGCACGCTGGCAGAGCCAGCGCCCGGGCTTTGATCCGGACCTGTGGATCGAGACCATCAGCTACAAGGAAACCCGCGAGTACGTGGCCCGCGTGCTGGCCTTCAGCGTGATCTACGACTGGCGCCTCAATGGTGATGCGCTGCCGCTGAGCGATCGCCTGATGGGCCGCCTGGTGGACAAGCGCAAGCGCTTCAGCTGCGCCGCCAACGCCGACCAGGGCGGCGATTGATCGCACTGCGGTCGTGCCGGCCGCTGGCCGGCACGACGGGTATCCACTCCTTGGGGAGGGAAACGATGAGCCTGCTGGCCTGGATCGGGCTGGACGCTGTATCGGTAGTGCAGGCCGCTGGCCGGCAGCTTCGGGGTGACTGCGGTTGCCGGCCAGCGGCCGGCACTACCGGTGCGTCTGCGCCGGGCATGCGATGATTCCAGCCATGAAGATCTATCTTGTCGGCGGCGCCGTGCGTGACCGCCTGCTGCAGCGACCTGCCGGCGACCATGACTGGGTGGTGGTCGGCGCCACGCCCGCGCAGATGGAAGCGCAGGGCTTCACCGCCGTCGGCCGCGATTTCCCGGTGTTCCTGCACCCGAAGACCGCTGAGGAATACGCGCTGGCGCGCACCGAGCGCAAATCCGGCCGTGGCTACCGCGGCTTCGTGGTCGATGCCGACCCGGCAGTGACGCTGGAAGAAGACCTGCAGCGCCGCGACTTCACCATCAACGCGATTGCCTGCGACGAAGACACCGGCACGCTGGTCGATCCCTACGGCGGTGTGCGCGATATCGAGCAACGCGTGCTGCGCCATGTCGGCCCCGCGTTCGTGGAAGATCCATTGCGCGTGCTGCGCGCGGCCCGGTTCATGGCGCGCTTCGCACCGCTGGGCTTCACCGTCGCCGAAGAGACCATGGCGCTGATGCGCGAGGTCGCCGCCAGCGGCGAGCTGGACGCGCTGGTGCCCGAGCGCGTCTGGCAGGAGCTGCGCAAGGCGCTGGTCAGTGAACGGCCCTCCGCCTTCCTGCGCACGCTGCACGATGCGCAGGCACTGGGCCCGATCCTGCCCGAGCTGGAAGCGCTGTATGGCGTGCCGCAACGTGCTGAGTTCCACCCCGAGGTCGATACCGGCATCCATCAGGAAATGGTCAGCGACACCGCCGCGAAACTGGCGCCGGGCGATGACCTGGTCGGCTTTGCCGCGCTTACCCATGACCTGGGCAAGGGCCTGACCCCGCCGGAGGAGTGGCCGCGCCACATCATGCACGAGCAGCGCGGCATCAAGCCCTTGAAGGCACTGTGTGCGCGGTTGAAGATTCCCGCCGAACACCAGCAGCTGGCTGAAGCGGTGTGTCGCGAGCACTTGAACGTGCACCGCATCGACGAACTGCGCGATGCCACCGTGCTGGAACTGCTGGGCCGCTGTGATGCGCTGCGCCGGCCGGAACGCGTGGCCCGCATCGCACTGTGCTGCGAGGCCGACAAGCGCGGCCGGCTCGGCTTCGAGGACGCCGACTACCCCCAGGGCGAAACGCTCAAGCGCCTGCACCAGGCGGCGCTGTCAGTGCAGGCGCGGGATCTGGATACCACGCATCTGAAGGGCCCGGCCATCGGCGAAGCGCTGGCCAAGGCGCGGGTGAAAGCCATCGCCGCCGCCCGCTGATCCGCAACGTCCGCGCGCACTGCTATGGGCAGTGCCGGCCGCTGGCCGGCACCCCTATATCACTGGCTTCAGTGCGCCATCCCACGGGTAATCGCCGCCGCACGCTGCTTCAGCTGGGCCACGGCATCGGGAATCATCTCCATGCCCACGTCCAGGCCCGGGTTCAGCACCAGGCCGACGCCGTCGCCGATACCGGCCAGCAGCGCGTGCACCGCGATCGGCATGGCATGGGCAAACTGCGGCAGCTGCTCGTGCCACAGGCCGGCGCGCTCGGGCGCGGTGAACACCGCGAACATCGGCTCGCCGCTCTCGCTGGTCAGCACCAGCGGCGAGATGCTCTCGTCCCAGGCGCCATCCTCACCAATGGCCTTGTCCAGCAGCACGAACGCCGTCGAGGTCAGCAGGCCGTCGAGGAACTGCGCTGCGGTCAGCGTGCCGTCCTGGGCCTGCAGCAGGCGCACCTCGAGGTCGTTGAGGGGTTCGAACGGGGTGTCGTGGTCCATGGTCGGTTCCGGTACGTGGTTGCAGGGCAGACTTTAACAGGCCCGGTCCTCAACCGATGTATCCGTGCCGCCACATCCAACCGGCCACCGCCAGCGCGGCGACCCCCACCAGCATCAACGGCAGGCCGAAGCGGTGCCGCCACGGGATCGGCACCCCGCCCAGCTGCTGGTCCATGGTCTCGGTATCGAGCACCCAGCCGTGCTCGCACCGGGTGCAGGCCAGCTCGTAGCGGCGCTGGTAGGTGAAGCCGAACAGCAGGTCGATGCGCGCCATCTTGTAGCGCAGCTGCGGGGCGAACTCGGTTTCCGTCTGGCAGCGCAGGCAGTGGTGCGCTTCGGTGGGGCCGACGATCAGCACCCGTTCCTGTTGGCCGATCAGGATCATGTCCGGTTGACCTGGCAGGCGGGCTGGGCCAGCAGCCAGGCCTGGGCGGCGGCCACAGTGGCCGCGTCACCCTCGACGCGTTGGTCGGGTTCGATCTTCAGGCCATCGCCACGATCATTGCGGTCCCGCATCACGCTGGTGGTCAGCAGCAGGCGACTGCCATCGGCAAGCGTGTGCACGACATTGCCGGTGGAGACGCCCGCGGTCGGCTGGCCGAAACTCCGCGCCTGCGGGCGGCCACGCCACGCCAGCACCGAGGCCTCGCCCGAACTGCCGGTGCGGGGCCCGAACAGCACCGCCACCGGTGCGCCAGGCTGCCGCACTACATGGCCGGACTGGCCGAAGTCCAGCAGCGGCCTGCCCGCCAGCTGCACCGCAGTCGCCGTCAACGTCCAGCGCTGCGGCCCTTGCGCGGTTTCGAACGCGCCGACGTCCTCATTGTTCACCACCGAGGTGCGCAGCAGCGGTGCCATGCCCAGCAGCATCGGCCACATGGAGCCGCCACCGTTGTCCCGCAGGTCGACGATCCAGCCACAGCGCGCGCCGTCGTCCTTGCTGCGGATGACCTGCTGCCACCGCGCGGCACGCTGGATGTCCTGGCGGAATTTTTCCTGCGGCGTCGCGCCCGGCGAGGAGGCATAGCCCTCGATGACCACCCAGCCGATGCGCGCATCCACCGAATCAGCGGCCTTGGCCCGGTCCACGGCAGCGGCACCGGCCTGCTGCGCACGCGCGAGGGATTCGCGCTGACGCTGGGTCGTGGTCCACGCACCATGGTGGCCGGTGCTGAGCGCAATGGCTTCGCGCAGAACGGCCAGCCGTTGCGCGGGATCCCCCTGCGCCGATTGCAGGCGGATGCGGATGGCGGGCCAGTCCACCCGGTCGCGATACAGCGCCTGGCGTTCAAGCAGGTTGAGGATCTCAGCCTGGGCCTCCGGCGAGGGCATCTCGACCGCGCCTGGCGTATCGGCCATGGCGCCGGTCGCCAGCAACACGAGCATCAGCGCGCCGATGCGACGCACTCCCTTGCGAACCTGCATGCGACGCTTCCTTGTCGTTGAATCAGGACCGCAGCATAACCGGGGCATGATCGCTTGCGCCACGCGCGAACTGTCGTATCCGGCCCGGTCGCGGGTTGCAGCAAGGCGGCTTGCGTGCGGTCACCACATTGCAACTTTGCCCATGCCATCGCGGCGCACAACGCGCCAAGGTGGCCCCGTCGGCGCTTCCTGCGCTGACCGGGATTGGCGTCCTGAATCAAACATCGAAGCGATCGATTTGCCGCATCAACGGCAATCGCGACAATGCACCGGCTTGCCCATGGTGGGCGGTGCGTGGGGATCCTCGTGATCCGTCGGCTTTTTCGCTTTGATTTTGACCGGCACGCCAACCCGCACCGCCCGCCACCTTGCGCTTCGCAGGTGGCCTTGCCTCGTGAGGTTGCCGCCATGAACACGCCCTACCCCGCCTATCCACGCCTGCAGGCACTGCTCGGCGCTGCACTGCCCGGCCTGCAGCTGTCCAACGCCGCAGCCGAAGCGTTGGAAGATGCGCTCACCGAAGTCGACGAACAGGCGCCGCCCTCCGCATTCTTCGCGCGGCTGCGCGGCATCGCTCACAGCCACGCGGCCGACGGCCAGGCGTGGCGCGAACGGCAACTCAGCGAGGCGCGCGGCCGGCACCTGGCCGAGGCGACGCGCTGCCTGGCGGCGGTGTCTGCGTGTGGGGGCATCTTGTTGGCGGCGCAGTCGGCACGCGAGATGGATGATGCGCAGGCGCAGTGTCCGCCACAGGTGGAGGAAGGGTTGCTGCATGCGGTGGTGGTGCTGGCCGATCATGCCGGGGCGCTGGTCGCGCCCGAGCTGCTGCCGATACGAGCCAATGAATGCTGCTAGATGTTGGAACCCTACCGGAAAGAAATAGACCCATGAGAAAGCAATCAGATCAAGGCCTGGACGACAAGAGATATGGATTACTTCGGAAATTCGTGCAGGCGCTATCGGATCGGGATAGCAGCACACTGCAGGAGGACTTTGGCCTGACCTCAGTCATGATTCTGGAAATCTACGAGCTTCTGCCGGTGTACTTCCTAGAAGGTGCCGCCATTTCCATCCCTCTACCTACGTACGGCGCAGCAGGCGACTTGATATCGTTGATGACCACGTATGACTGTGGTGATGGTGACATTGCAGTTGAGTGCTATCTCCTCGGAGATGGCGAGCCCGGCGAGGCCATTCTTCATGTCCATTTCGAGAAAGGTAATCTCATCTACGGATTCATCAATTCATAGCAATTCCCTATCGCCCAAAGCGAACGATATTTCAGAGCGTGTCGACCAAGGTCGACACCTACCAGAGCGGGTCAATGGCGTCGGTTGGGTGTGTGTGCCGACCTTGGTCGGCACACCAGAGCATGAGACTCACCAGTCCGCACGCAGGCCGATGTTGCCTTCGATGACGCGGCGCTTCTCGTTGCGGTCGCCGCCCAGTTCGCGCGTGTAGTCGGCCACGGCATAGGCGCTGATCGTTCGGTTGAAACGCCCGACCACACCCACGCCGGCTTCCAGCGCGCGTGAGCGCTGCGAATTGATGATCACGTCGTCGTCGAAACGGATGCGGTCTTCACCAGAACGGCCATGCCAGTAATTGAGCTTGAAATACGGCTGCCAGCCGTTGTCAGCCAGCTGGTAATCACCGGCAAAACGCAGGCCGATGCGGCCGGTCCAGGCGTTGTCGTTGTCGAAGCGCACGCTCGATACTTCATCGCGACGGTCATCCAGCGAAGTGCGCTGCCAGATCACCTGCACCTGCGGTTCCAGCCACCATGCGGACTGCCCGAAGTGCAGCAGCGGCTTGCCCGCCTCCACCGACACGCTGGTACCGTCGCCGCTCAGGCCGAAGCCGAGCCCACGCGAGGAACGCACGCGGCCGTCGTAGCGGCTCTGCATCGCCACGGCGTCGATGTAACCCCCACTGCTATCGGTGAAGGTCCAGTACAGGCCCACGTGCTTGTCATCCAGGCGGTTCTGGCCTACCTGCACGTTCTCCCAGCCCAGTGCTAGACCCGTGGTCTTGCCCTGCGCGCGGGTGCGGCCAACGAATACGCCGATCTGGTTGCGGTGGTTGTCAGACGCCGCGGCCCACACGTCGAGACCGGCCTGCAGGCCCATCACATCGCCATCGAAGCCCGGCTGCGCATCACCCTTCCAGTGGATCTCGCTGCTCTGCCCCACCAACCGGCCCCAGGCGGTGCGGACTGTGCCCTGGTTGTACAGCAGGCGCTGTTCGCCCTGCCGCTCGTGGAAGGTACCGAGGCTGGTCAGCGAGGTCTCGCGCAGCAGCGGTGGCACCACGGCGTAGGCGGCGGTCTCCACGCGGTACAGCGGCACCACCGCGCCTTCGGCCGGGCGTGCACCCGGCGTTGGTGGGGTGCCGGTACCGGGCAACGCACCGCCGGCCACCGGCACGTCCGGCACCGCCGGGTCGCTGGGCGGCGCCACCGGCGCCGGTTCCGGTGGCGGCGGTGGCGGCGCGGCCTCGCCGGCGGTCAGGTTCGGATCGGTAGCGCCTTCAGGCGGCGGCGGCGGTGCCGGGGGGATCGCCGGCGGCGGTGCGACCGGCGGCGTCAGGGGCGGTGGCGTGGCAGTGCCGCCGCCGTTGGGTGCCGGCGTCGGCCCGGTCACCAGCGTCGATCGCAGGTACCAGTTCTCGCTGGTGCCGGCGCTGACACCACCCTTGAACAGGAAGTACTCGTAGGCACCGGCTGCAACCGGTGCGAACAGCGAGAACGCGCCCGGCGCAGTGCGGCCACCATTCAAGGCCTGCACCACCAGGATGCCATCGGCCAGCGTGGCGGCGCCGCTGCCGCCGGCATTGAGCACGCCGATGCCGGTGGTACCGGTGGCGGTTCCGCCATCGATCACCAGGCGGTCGCTGCTGGAATTGTCCGCGCCCAGCACGGTACGCAGGTACAGGCCACCGCCGTCACCACGGTAGTTGCCACGCACGGTGAACACGTCGCCTGCGCCGGTGCCGGTCAGGTCGATGCGCCCGGCATTGACCATCTCCACCAGTGCACCACTGTTGAACGGACGGACTGCATGGCCGCCACTGCCCGCGTAGACGGTGCTGGTGTCGTCCACGGTGAGCGTGCCGGTGCCGGTTCCGCTGTCGCCCAGCACCAGGTCGCCATCAAAGGTCAGCTCGGTGCTGTTGGCCAGGCTGATCGCCTCCCAGTTCTGGAAGCGGCCCACGCCGGCAGTCTTGACGTTGTGGAAGTTGAGCTGGTCGATGCCACCGCCACCGTCGAACAGCGGCACCGCCCCCAGGTTGCCCTGGTTGAGGTTGCCGAGGTTGGCGACGTCGTTGTCCGGCCCCATGTCGATCGCGCCGTAGACGATGCCGCCGCCATTCCAGTTGAAGGTGTCGTTGCCGGTACTGAGCAGTACCTGCCCGCGCACGGTGCCGTCGGTGATGGTCACGCTGTCGTTGCCGCCGCTGACGCTGATGTTGCCGCCGATGTAGGCGGTACCCGAGATGATGATGGTGTCGGTATCGAAGCCGGTCACCACGTTGCCGTCCACGGTGCCGCCGGACTGGTCCCACAGGTTCTTGTCCAGCTTCATGTTGACCCGGCCGATGCGGCCAGCGGTCATCCACGCCTGGTCACCATCCTCGAACGCACCGATGATGCGGCCACCGCTCATGCGGAAGGTATCGATGTTGTCGCCCTGCTGCAGCGCGCCGACCGTGCCGCCACTCATGACGAAATCATCGCGGCCACTGCCCTGCGCCACCACGCCGGTGACGGTGCCGCCGGTGACGGTCATCTGGTCATCGCCACTGCCCTGGTCGACGCTGTCGATCGTACCGTTGTCCAGCAGCAGCGCATCATTGCCATCGCCCTGCAGCACACTGCCGCTGATGCTGCCAGCCTGCATGTCCAGGCGATCATTGCCGGCACCGAACTGCACGCCGGTGCGCCCGCTGATCGTTCCGCGGTTGACCAGCACGCTGTCGCCGGCGCCGACGAACTGCAGGGCGGTGTTGTTGCCGGTGCTGATGCTGCCCGAGTTCTCGACGCGGCTGCCGCCACCGAGCTGGACCGCCACGCCGCCCACCGAACTGATCGTGCCCAGGTTGGACAACAGGTGCCCACCGGCCCCGACAAGCGAAATCGCGCTGCTGCCACCGCTTTGCTGCAGCTGCGCCGTGCTGGCGACAGTGACGGTGATGCCGGCGGCGCCATCGGCGGTGACGGGAACGGTCTGCGGGTTCGGCGCATTGGCATCGCAGGTGACCGTCTGGCCGGCGAGGGGGGCGGCGCTGTCACAGCCGGCCCAGGCGGCGCTGGCGGTCAACAGCATGACGGAGGGAACAGCCAAAGCCTGCAGTACGGAAACAGTGAGGCGGCGCATACGCACTGCGCGCGGGACGGCACGGGACATACAGCACTCCTGGACAGGGGATCAGGAACTGCGGATATGCGGTACTGCGAGCGAAGTCTGCGCCATGGTGAACGGTTTCGGCAGGTGAATTTGCGTGCCGATCATCACAGTTCAGATGCGAACCTGATCGGGCATCACCCCACCTCTACGTGCCTGAAATCGTTCATCTTTGCGGGGTCATGCCCATGCCTGGATGAGGTGGCCTCCCAGGTTGGGTCAGAGCCCTTTCCTGCGGAAAGGGATCCGACCCGGAGCCGTCAGATCTTCAGATAGATCTTCCGCCGGTCCAGCCACCACGCCACGCCCCACCACAGCGCGACGAACGCCAGCGCCTGCAGCATCGACGCCAGCTCGAGCGCGTGCGGCATCGCGGCGGCCAGTTGCTGCCAGATCCAGCCCCACGCGCCGGTCGCCATCAGCGCCACCGACATCACCGATGCGCCAAGATAGGCGGTAATTGCGTTGACCCCGAAACGGCGGCCCAGCGGCGGCCATCGCTTCTGGTCGATCAACACATGGCCCAGCCACAGCGCCAGCGCGGCCAGGCCGCCGGTCCACAGCACATAGCTGGGCGTCCACAGCTGCTTGTTCAACGGCAGCACCGTGGCCAGCAGCAGCCCCAGCACGGCGGTTGCCACACCCAGGCCAGCCAATGCCGCCGCACGACCGTTGCGCAGCAGGCCACCGGCAATCAGGCCGAGCACGGTACTGGCCAGCGCACCCAGCGTGCTCAGCAATCCTTCCGGGTCATGGCCCAGTCCGGTATCGGCGTGCCACTGGTAGATCCACGGTGCGAACAGCGTGGTGTCCAGGCGGCTGGCCGGGTTGGTCCATGGCGCCAGATCACCGATGCCCATCAGCAGCACGGTGTAGCCCACCAGCAGCGTGACCAGCACGCCCACCTGCACGCGCGGCCGCGCATACACCGCCAGAACACCCACCAACGCTGCGCATACCGCAATCCGCTGCAGCACGCCCCAGATGCGGAAGTGATGGGTATGCAGCGCCCACCAGATCAACAGGTGCAGCAACGCGCCGGCGAGCAGGATGCGCAGTGCACGCTCCAGCACCCCGCGCGCCAATGCTGGCCGTGCAGCGGCATCCAGCGCGCGCGGTGCCACGCTGAAGGCCATCGACACACCCACCAGGAACAGGAAGAACGGGAACACCAGGTCGGTGGGCGTGCAGCCATGCCATTCCGAGTGACGCAGCGGCGCGAACACCGCACTCCAGTCGCCCGGATTGTTGACCAGCAGCATCGCCGCCACGGTGATGCCGCGCAGGGCATCGATCGAGCCCAGACGGCGTGGCGGCGTACTGTTCATCAGGCGGCCTCGTACTGTCCGGCAATCCAGGTACCACGGACCTGCAGGGCGTCGTCCAGCAGCACCAGGTCGGCCTGGTAGCCCTCGGCGATGTGGCCAAGGCGGTCGTCGACGTTGAGGAACTGCGCCGGATAGGTCGACGCCATGCGCGCCGCTTCGGCCAGCGGTTGGCCGAGCAGCTGCACGGTATTGCGCACGGCGGTGGCCATGTCCAGCGCCGAGCCGGCCAACGAACCGGCGGCATTGCGCACCACGCCATCGATGGCGGTGATGGTTTCGCCATACAGCACGTAGCTGGGATCGTCGGCTCCAACCGGCGGCATCGCATCGGTCACCAGCAGCAGGCGACCGCACGGCTTGGCCGCCAACGCCACGCGCAGGCTGGCCGGGTGCACATGCACGCCATCGACGATGATGCCGATCCAGCTGTCGCGATCTTCCAGCGCAGCGCCCACCGCGCCGGGCTCACGCCCTTGCAGCGGCGACATTGCGTTGTACAGATGGGTGAAGCCGCGCACGCCGGCATCCAGGCCGGCGCGGATCTCTTCGTAGGTGCCTGCAGTGTGCCCAGCAGCGACGATCACGCCACGCTCGACCAGCGCACGGATGGTCTCCAGCGGCACGCGCTCCGGCGCCAGCGTCAGCAGGGTCACGCCGTTATCCAGCGACGCGGCCAATGCGATCTCTTCTTCATCCGGCACGCGGAACTTGCTGGCATCGTGCGTACCCTTGCGTGCCGGCGCGATGTACGGGCCTTCCAGGTGGATGCCGATCACGCCCGGCACGCCCTGCGTGATGGCCTCGCGCATCGCACCGATGGCTTCGCGCATTACCGCCACGTCATCGCTGATCAGCGTCGGCAGCATCGCGGTGGTACCGAAGCGGCGGTGCGCCTGCGCGATGGTGCGCAGTGCCGCCACGTCCGGCGTGTTGTTGAACAGCGCGCCGCCGCCGCCATTGACCTGCACATCGATGAAGCCGGGCAGCAGCCAGCCGCCCCCCAGGTCCACCTGCTCGGCCGCGTGGCCCAGCTGCGGTGCTGCGTCGGGCAGCAGCGCGCTGATGCGACCGTCCTCGATCACCACCGCCAGGTCGTCGCGGAACTCATCGCCGGCCAGGATGCGGGCATTGCGCAGCACCGTCACCATCACACCGTCTCCGTAACCTTGTTCAGATGCGGCGGCAGGTCCGGGTTGAAGCCACGGCGTAGCGCCAGCGCATTGATGGCGCGATAGAAGCTCTGCACGGTCAATAGCGGTGCGCACAGCGGATGCGGTGCGGCCGCCACCGGCAGGTTGCCGCCAGCACCGGCCAACCATACCTGCGCGCCGCGTGCGGTGAACTCATCGACCACCGCACGGGTACCGGCGCCGGTTTCGTCCGGCTGGGCGAAGGCCAGCACCGGGAAACCACGATCAACCAGCGCCATCGGGCCGTGCTTCACTTCAGCCGAGCTGTAGGCTTCGGCGTGCAGGCTGCAGGTTTCCTTGAACTTCAGCGCCGCTTCCTGCGCCGCACCCAGGCCCAGGCCGCGGCCGAGCACGAACAGGTTGGTGGCCTCGACCAGGCCCTCGGTCACCGCGCTCCAGTCGCACTGCCAGGCTTCACGCATCGCGTCCGGCAGCAGGTCCAGCGCCGCACGCAGGCTGCTGTCCTGCTTCCAGTACGCGGCCAGCTGCAGCAATGCGGCCAGCGAGGCCAGGTAGCTCTTGGTCGCTGCAACGCTCTTCTCGGGGCCGGCATGCAGCGGGATGACCGTGTCGGCCAACTGCGCCAGCGGTGAATCCTCGACGTTGACCAGCGCGATCACGCGCGCGCCGGCGGCCTTGGCCGCCTCGGCGTTGCGCAGCAGGTCCGGGCTCTTGCCCGACTGCGAAATGACGATGAACAGTGCGCCGCGCAGCTGCAATGGTGCGGCGTAGACCGAGCCCACCGATGGCGAGGCCGACGCGACCACCAGCCCCAGCTGGGTTTCCAGCAGGTACTTGCCATAGGTGGCGGCGTGGTCGGAGCTGCCGCGTGCACAGGTGACCACGAACGGCGGCGGCGCGGCACGCAGGCTGGCGGCCAGGGTTTCCAGGGTGGCGTGGTTGCGCGAGAACTGGCGCGCGACCACGTCGGCCGCTTCAGCGGCCTCGGCGAACATCAGGGTAGCGGTGGGGTCTGACAGCGACATGGCAGGCTCAGGCAGGATCGGAAGGAAGGGGGCGTGCGCCGGCCGGGCGCATCGGCGCGGTCGATCCGCGCACCACCAGCTGCGGCACGAAGCCCTGGTTGTGCAGCGGTGCCGGCGCATCGTCGTAGGCGTCGCTGCGCAGCTGTGCGATCAGCAGGCGCGCGGCATGGCGGGCGATGTCCTCGGTGGCCTGCTTGGCGGTGGTCAGCGGCGGCCACGACTGGCGCGAGAACGGGCTGTCCTCGAAACCGGCAATGGACAGGTCGTAGGGCACGTTCATGCCGGCCGACTTGGCAGCGGCCAGCACGCCGGCAGCGATTTCGTCGTTGGAACCGAAGATGGCGGTAGGCGGTTCGCGCAGCGCCAGCAGGCGGCGCGCGCCACGGAAACCGTCGTCGAAGGTGTAGTCGCCCTGCACCACCAGGTGCTTGTCCACGGTCATGCCGTAGTCCTTCAACGCGGCCTCATAACCGGCATAGCGTTCGCCCGAGGAGCGGTGCGAGCTGCCCCCCCACAGGAAGCCGATGCGCTGGTGCCCCAGCTGGATCAGGTGTTCGGTGATCTCGTAGGCGGCCTCGCGGTCGTCGACGAACACGCAGGCACCGTCGGCCGGATCTTCGGTGGCCGCAATGATGCGCACCAGCTTGATGCCACGCGCGGTCAGTGCCTGGATCAGGTCGCGGCGCTCGGACATCGGTGCGGTCAGCACCAGCCCGGCCAGGCGCGAACGCTGCACCCAGTCAGCCAGTTCATCGGCCAGCAGCGGCGAACTGGAATCGCAGGGATGGATCTGCAGGCCGAACCCGGTCTCGCGGCAGGCGGCGAGCACGCCGTTCTGCACGCCGATGATGTGGTACGGGTTCGGGTTGTCGTAGACCAGCCCGATCACGAAGGTGGTGCCGCTGCGCAGGTTGCGCGCGGACGGATCGGGTTCGTAATCGAGCTCGGCGATGGCACGCAGCACCCGCGCGCGGGTGGCCTGCATCACCGAGGGCTCGTTGTTGATCACCCGCGAGACCGTCTTCAGCGAGACCTTGGCCTTTTCGGCAACGTCCTTGATGGTCGCTCTGCGCATCGGTTTTTCCTGGGGTTGGCTGCCGTCCATCATCGCCGATCAGCTCCGGTCCTGCGGCAGGCCCACGCGGTGGCCCACCACCGAATAGAACAGGATGTACAGGTAGCAGGGCACCATCAGCAGCACGAAGGTCAGCTGGAAATCGATGTGCTGCTTGAGCAGGGCGAACAGCTGCGGAATGATCGCGCCACCGGCGATGCCCATCACCAGCAGGGCCGAACCGGTTTCGGTGAAGCGCCCCAGGCCGCGGATGGCCAGCGGGAAGATGGCCGGCCACATCATGGCGTTGGCAAAGCCCAGCAGGGCCACGAAGGCCACCGACACATAGCCGTGCGTTGCCCACGCGCCCAGGCAGAACACCACGCCCAGCACCGCCGAAATGGTCAGGTAGCGCGACTGCGACACCACCCGCGGAATCACCAGCAGGCCGACCACGTAACCGACCAGCATCGCGCCCAGGGTGAAGGCGGTGAACATCTTGGTCTCGTCCAGCGGCAGGTTGAAGCCATGGCCGTAGGTGCCGATGGCATCACCGGCCATCACTTCCACGCCCACGTACACGAACAGGCACAGCACGCCCAGCCACAGGTGCGGGAACTGGAAGATGCTGCGGCGCTCGACCGCACCGGCGGCCACCGGCGTAGCGTTGGCTTCGGACGATTTGATTTCCGGCAGCGGCGAGAACAGGATCGCCACCGCCAACACCACCAGCAGCGCCGCCATGGCCAGGTACGGGGCATGGATCTTGGCGGCGAACTGGTTCAGCAGCACGGCTTTGGTCGCGGCATCGGCCGCCTGCACCTGCACGTCCAGATCGCCAATGCCATGCAGCACCACCGTGCCGATCAGGATCGGCGCCAGGATGCCGGCGATCTTGTTGCAGATGCCCATCAACGCGATGCGCCGCGCCGCCGTTTCGATCGGCCCAAGGATCGAGATGTACGGGTTGATGGCCGTCTGCAGCAGGGCCAGGCCGCTGCCGATCACGAACAGGCCGCCCAGTGCGCCGGGGTACCAGCGCTGGGTGGCGAATTCGCCGAACAGTGCCGCGCCACCGGCCATCACCAGCAGGCTCAGGCTCAGGCCCTTCTTCATGCCGGTACGGCGCAGGATCCACGACGCCGGCAGCGCCAGGAAGAAGTAGGACAGGTAGAACACCATCAGCACCAGGAAGGCGCCGACCTCGCTGAGCTCGAAGGCGAGCTTGACGAAGGTGATCAACGGGCCGTTGAGCCAGGTGAAGAAGCCGATCAGGAAGAACAACACGCCGACGATGGCGATGGAGGTGGCCACGTTCGGGCGCGCGCTTGCAGCGGGGACGGCGGACATCAGGAGGGCTCCTGCGGCGACAGCCGCAGAACGCGGCGTCGGAGAGTGGCTGGGAACAACGTTGTCACATTCTTTCGGTGGACAACGGCGGTTTGTCAACTTCCATGCACGCCCCTTCAACCTCGTGCTGCACTGCGCAAGTCGATTGCGGTGCTACGCGCTGAATGCGCGCCAGCCCTAGAGCCCCATGCAGCAACGGTTCCCACGTGAACCCGCACTCACGCCATGTAAACGTTTACTGCCTGTCGCATTCGTTGCGGCGCAGCAACGAAAGTGTCACGAACTCGTTGACATCGTTGTCAGCGCGGTTACAGACTCCGCCCCAACCGCTGCCCCCGATCCCGGGGCCAGCCCCACCTGCAGCAGGAGCCCGCGTGACCGCCAGCCACCCCGCCCCGTCGCATGTCCTGTCCCGCGTCGCGCCCTCGTTCCTGGCCGCGGACGTCGGTGGCACCCATGTGCGCGTGGCCCGGGTCCAGGCCAGCGGCGATGCCGCCCATCCGGTGCAGGTGCTGGAATACCGCAAGTACCGCAACGCCGACCATGCCGGCCTCAGCGCGATCCTGTCCGACTTCCTCGGCGAAGGCCCGCGGCCCACGCATTGTGTGGTCGCCAGCGCCGGCTACGCCCGCGAGGACGGCACGGTGATCACCGCCAACCTGCCGTGGCCGCTGTCGGCACGCCAGGTGGAGGCCGATGTCGGCCTGCAGCGGGTCTACATCGTCAATGACTTCGAAGCGGTGGCCTATGCCGCCGCGCAGGTGGACGCCAGTGGCGTGCTGCACCTGTGCGGGCCGGACACCGCTGCGCGTGGCCCGACCCTGGTGGTCGGTCCCGGCACCGGCCTCGGCGCCGCGCTGTGGATCCCCACTGCGCACGGCCCGGTGGTGCTGCCGACGGAAGCCGGCCAGCCGACCCTGGCCGCCAGCACCGAACTGGAAATGGCCATCGTCCGCCACATGCAGCGCGACCGCGCGCACGTGTCGATCGAGCATGCGATCTCCGGCCCGGGCCTGATGAACCTGTACCGCGCGGTGTGCGCGCTGCAGGGGCAGGCACCGACGCTGGCCAGCCCCGATGCGGTCACCGCCGCCGCCATGGCCGATACCGATGCACACGCGCGCCAGGCGCTGGATGTGTTCTGCGGCCTGCTCGGCAGCACCATCGGCGACATGGCCCTGTTCTATGGTGCCCACGGTGGCGTCTACCTGGCCGGCGGCATCCTGCCGCAGATCCGCGAATACCTGCACGCCAGCACCTTCGTCGAACGCTACCTGCAGAAGGGGCCGATGGGCGAAGCACTGGCACGCATCCCGGTGAAGGTCGTCGAACACGGCCAGCTGGGCGTGGTCGGCGCTGCCAGCTGGTACCTGCAGCAGCAGTCGGCCGCCTGACACCGCAACAGGCTTCAACGCAATCGCAGCACGCAGTACGTGGCACGCCAACGCACGGGACTTCGCCGCCGCCCCGCGCATGTCATCGCAACCGTTATCGAACACCGCCGCCGGCATCCAATCGAGTGATGAGGAGAGACATCATGAATACCCGCAAGACCCTGCTTTCGGCCGCCATCGTCAGCTGCATCGCCTTCAGTGCGCACGCGCAGCAGGCTGCCCCGACCGCCACCGACCTGGACACCGTGACCGTTACCGGCATCCGTGGTTCGATGGAAAAATCGCTGGACACCAAGCGCGAAGCCAATGCGCGCGTGGAAGTGGTCACCGCCGAGGACGTGGGCAAGCTGCCGGCGCACAACGTCGCCGACACCCTGCAGCGCCTGCCGGGCGTCAACATCAGCTCGTCCAGCGCCGATGAAGGCGGTTTCGACGAAGCCGACCGTGTCAGCCTGCGCGGCACCAGCCCGAGCCTGACCCAGACCCTGATCAACGGCCACACCGTCGGTTCGGCCGACTGGTTCGTGCTCAGCCAGGGCAACAACGTCGGCCGCAGCGTCAGCTACTCGCTGCTGCCGTCCGAACTGGTCAGCTCGGTGGAAGTGAACAAGTCCTCGCAGGCCAAGCTGCAGGACGGCGGCACCACCGGTACCGTCAACATCATCACCCGCAAGCCACTGGAATTCTCCAAGCCGTTCACCGCGGAAGGCTCGATCGGCCTGGTGCGCTCGGACCAGGCCAAGTCGAACGACCCGCAATATTCGGCGCTGTTCAACTACAAGAACGACGAAGGCACCTTCGGCGTGATGGTGCAGGGCTTCAGCCAGAAGCGCGAACTGCGCCGTGAAGCGCAGGAAATCCCGGGTGGCTTCTTCAAGATCGGCGCAAACGATCCGGTCGCCAAGACCAATCCGGACCTGATCGGCGTCAACGTTCCGGGCCTGCTGGGTTCGACCCTGTTCGAACAGACCCGCGAGCGCAAGGGCGGCCTGGTCTCGCTGCAGTTCAAGCCGAGCGACAGCCTCACCCTCGGCCTCAATGGTTTCAGCTCCGAGCTGAAGGCGAACAACTACAACCGCAACTTCATGATGTTCGGCAACAGCTTCGCCAAGTCGCAGGCGCCGGATCCGGGCTATGTGGTCAAGGACGGCGTGCTGACCAACGCCAACTACAAGGGCGTGCCCGGCACCGACTATGCGGTGTACGACATGATCTACCGCGAGTCGAAGGCCAAGTCGAGCTATGTCACCTTCGATGCCGACTGGCAGATCAGCGACAGCCTGACCGCCAAGTTCCAGGCCGGCAGCACCAAGGGTACCGGCGAGACGCCGCGCCAGTACATCGCCGAGGTCACCCTGGCCAACGGCGGCGGCGCCAGCTGGGCTACCCACGGCAATGGCTCGCCGATCGACTGGAACGTCGGCGGCGACATCTCGCCCAACGGCGTGACCAGCTTCGGCACCTGGGGCAACCAGCAGGTCACCGCTGAAGACAAGGAGAAGTGGGCCACGCTCGATTTCAACCAGTACTTCAACGATGGCGGCGTGCTGAGCTCGATCGACTTCGGCCTGCGTTTCGCCGACCACAAGCGCGAAGCGCTGTCGCCGGAAGGTGCAACCCCGGGTGACATCTGGAGCGCGCTGAAGAACGGTGCGACGGCCAACTATCCCAGCGGCTTTGCCGGTGACATCGGCGGCACCTTCCCGCGCAACCTCTGGTACTTCACCCCGGGCGCGCTGAAGGACGCGGTGACCAACAACTCCACCTGGCTGGCCGGCAATGATGGCCCGACCGGTCGCCACAACTATGGCGCCGAGTGGAAGGTGAAGGAAAAGAACTTCGCCGGCTACGTGCAGGCCAACTTCCGCGGCGACTGGTGGAGCGGCAACGTCGGCCTGCGCTACGTCAACATCAAGCAGGACATCGACACCTACAACGCCGTCAGCAAGGCCGCCGATGCCGATGTCAGCAGCCTGTTCGGCATGTGGGAGCGCCTGGCCTTCCAGAACAAGCGCAACCGCGTATTGCCCAGCGCCAACATCAAGTTCGACCTGGACGACTCGCTGGTGCTGCGCGTCGCCGCCTCGCAGACCCAGACCCTGCCGGACTACTCGGCACTGGGTGCCTCCTCGTACGGTTCGGACCTGAACCGCACCGGCGGCGGTGGCAATCCGAACCTCAAGCCGACCCTGTCGACCAACCTGGACGCCAACCTGGAGTGGTACTTCATGCCGCGCGGCCTGCTGTCGGTGGGCGCGTACCACATGAACCTGAAGGACTACATCGCCTTCGACGTGGTCTCGCGCCAGCTGTACAGCGAACTGACCAACCAGCTTGAGACCTACCAGATCTCCACCCCGATCAATGCCGACGGCAAGGTCACCGGCGTGGAAGTGGCCTACGAACAGCCGATCGGCGAGTACTTCGGCGTCAATGCCAATTACACCTACGCCAACGGCACCACCTCGCACACCTGGTCGGACGGCTCGCACAATCTGCTGGGCACCTCGAAGAACACCTACAACGTGGGTGCCTACTTCGAGAACGAGCGCTTTGGCGCCCGCGTCAGCTATACCCGCCGTTCCTCGTTCCTGATCAGCCTGTCGGGCACCAATCCGTACTACCAGGATGACTTCGGCACGCTGTCGGCGTCGCTGAGCTACAAGGCCACCGACTGGCTGAGCATCACCCTGGATGGCCTGAACCTCAACAACCCGACCTACAAGTACTACCAGACCGCGGCCATCCCGACCTCGTTCTACAGCAACGGTCGCCAGTACTACCTCAACTTCCGCTTCAAGTACTGATCCAGCGGCGGCAACATCGCCGAGTCGTGCACGCACGCCGGGCCTGGGTCATTCCGGGCCCGGCGTTTTTCATGTATAGCGTTCATCGCACCGTTCCAAGGAGTCGTACCGATGGTCAAGCCTTCCCGCGCCCGGATGCGCAGCGCAGTGCTGCTGGGCAGCCTGCTCGCCCTGTTGCCGGCACTGCCGGCACTTGCCGCCGACCCCATGCCGGCCGCTGAGGCACCCGGCCCGCAGCTGCGTGCCGGCAGCCTGATGCTGATTCCCGCCCCCAGCAATGTGCAGCCTGGCCAGGGCAGCGGCATCACCGTGCGCGCCGATACCGTGCTGCAGGCCGAAGGCGAGGCCGCACAGCGCGTCGCCAGCCAGTTCGCCGACCTGCTGGCGCGCAGTGGCGGCCCGCGCCTGGGGCTGGCCAAGGGCAAGGCGGCGGCCAGGACCGGTGGCATCCGCTTCCAGATCGTGCCCACCTTCCGCGACAGCGGCGAGGGCTACACGCTGGAAAGCACCGCACAGGGCGTAGTGGTACAGGCCGGCAACGAAACCGGCCTGTTCTACGGCGCAACCACCCTCGCCCAGCTCGCCACCGGCGGCAGCAACGGCGTGCTGCCAGCGGTGCAGATCCAGGACGCGCCACGCTTCAGCTGGCGCGGTTTCATGCTCGACTCGGCGCGGCATTTCCAGAGCCTGGACGAGATCAAGCGCGTGCTCGACGCAATGGCCGCGCACAAGCTCAACACCTTCCATTGGCACCTGACCGATGACCAGGGTTGGCGCATGGAGATCAAGCGCTATCCGAAGCTGACCGGAGTGGGCAGCTGCCGCCTGCCGGCCGGCGACGGTGGCACCGATCCGGGCACTGGCAAGGAGCATCCGTATTGCGGCTTCTACACGCAGGACCAGATCCGCGAAGTGATTGCCTATGCCGCGAAGCTGCATATCCAGGTGATTCCGGAAATCGATGTGCCGGGGCACGCGACCGCAGCGATTGCCGCATACCCGGAACTGGGTTCGATCAATACCCCGCTGAAGCCGATCAGCGAATGGGGCGTGTTCCCGAACCTGTTCAACGTGGAAGACAGTACTGTCACCTTCCTCGAGAACGTACTGGAGGAAGTGATCGAACTGTTCCCGGCCAAGTACGTGCACGTCGGCGGCGACGAGGCGGTCAAGGACCAGTGGGAAGCCTCCAGGCAGGTCCAGCAGCGCATGCGTGCGCTGGGCATCAAGGATGAAATGGCCATGCAGAGCCACATCATCAAGCGCCTGGAGACCTTCCTGGAGGAGCACGACCGGCGCCTGATCGGCTGGGATGAAATCCTTGAAGGCGGGCTGCCGCCGCAGGCCACGGTGATGTCCTGGCAGGGCACCGAAGGTGGCCTGGCCGCGGCCAGTGCTGGCCATGACGTGGTCATGTCGCCCGTGGGCTACCTCTATCTGGATTACCTGCAGACGGCCTCGCCGAACGAACCGCCGGGCCGCCCGGCCCAGGTCAACCTCGGCAAGCTGTACAACTTCGAGCCCGTGCCGGCCGAGCTGGCCGCTGACAAGCGCGGGCACATCCTCGGCCTGCAGGCCAACATGTTCACCGAACACACGCGCACCTATGCGCGCCTGCAGCACAACCTGTTCCCGCGCCTGGCCGCGGTGGCCGAGACCGGCTGGAGCACGCCGGAGCATCGCGACTTCCGCGATTTCCTCGCGCGCCTGCCCGCGCAGCTGCAACGCTACCGCGCCTGGGGCCTGGCCTACGCGCAGACCCCGTTCGAAGTGGGCGTGGACTACACCGACAACCGCGCCGCCAACACGGTGACCGTGTCGCTGGCCAACCCGCTGGGCTATGAGGTGCGCTACAGCACCGATGGCCAGCCGGTGACGGCGCAGTCGCCGCTGTACCAGCAGCCGCTGACCAGTACGCTGCCGACCACGGTGCAGGCCGCCGCGTTCTACCAGGGCCAGATGCTGGCGGCGAAGCCGACGGTCGCGGACTTCAGTGCGCAATCGCTGCTCAGCCGCGGCAGTGACGAACTGCTCAGCTGCGTAGGCAAGAAGGGGCTGGTGCTGCGCCTGGAAGACGATGGCCCGCGCGAGGGAAACCGCGCAGTGTTCAACGTGGACATCTTCCAGCCATGCTGGCGCTGGCCACAGGCACAGCTGGACGGCATCGGCAGCGTGGAAGTCCGCGCGGGGCGTATTCCGTACTACTTCCAGCTGGCCCACGACGAGCCCAAGCGTCGCTTCGAGAAGGCCAAGCGTGCGCATGGCGAGATGCTGGTGCGTCGCGGCGACTGCAGCGGCAAGGTGCTGGCCGAAGTGCCGCTGCCGGCCACGCCGGATGCCGATGGCTTCGTGACGCTGCGTGCGACGCTGCCGAAGGGCTCCCAGGGCACCGGTGACCTGTGCATCAACTTCACCGGCGACACGCGCCCGGCGATGTGGGTGCTGGATGAGGTCACGCTGGGGAAGTAACGGCAGGCCTGTCCTGGCACAATCGATCCACGCATGGCGTGGATCTACTGTAGAGCCGAGCCCATGCTCGGCTGCCTTTGGGATGAAGCCGAGCATGGGCTCGGCTCTACAGGAACTTTACCCGCGCCAGCGCAGCAGCAGATCGCGCAGCGGGGTCAGTGCCGTAGCCAGGCCGGCCAGCACGCCGATCGTGTTGGCCAGCGCGTCCATCGGATCGGCCATACGGTCATCGGTCAATGCGCCCTGCGCGAACTCGATGCCGATCCCCATCAGCACCAGGCCCACGCCCACCCACAGCAGCGGACGTCCGCGCCGGAACAGCTGTACCGCGCTGCCAGCCAGGATGAAATAGGCGAGGAAGTGCTCACCCTTGTCGCCGTTTTCCGGCAACGGAATCGGTGGCGGTGGGATCAGGCAGACCACGATCACCAGCAACACCGCGCTGAACCACAGTGCGGTCCACAGCCGCGGCCGCCGCAGTGGCTTGATCAGCGGCAGCGCATCGTTCACAGGCGCCAGCTCAGGTCACCCAGCTCGAAGGCGGGCTCGAAGTCGACGCCGCGCTGCAGGCCGATCGCCTGGAAGCGCTCCCCCATCTCGGTCGGCAGGGTCAGCTTCTTCACCTGGTCGCGCAGCTGGATACGGCCGACTTCATCGGTGCGCTCCTCGGCCAGCGACAGCACCTGGTCCAGGCCGTTGCCGAGCAGGAAGCTGGCCTGGCTGCAGTAGCCCGCCAGCTCGAAACCGCCGTGCATGCCGGCCTCGGCCATCGCGGTGAAATCCACCGACGCGGTGATGTCCTGCAGGCCCGGCCATCGGTGCACGTCGTTGTGCACGTGGTGGCGGTAGAACGCGCGTACGGTGCCCTCATCGCGGTCGTGCTGGTAGAACTCGCCACGGTTGTAACCGTAGTCGATGAACAGCATCGCGCCGCGCTGCAGGCCGCCCGCCACCGCCTGCAACCAGTACGGCAGCTGCGGCAGCACCTCGGAACGGTAGCCCTCGGCGAAGGGGCGCTCCAGGTAGCGCTCGATGTGGCGCACCGCACCGTTGAGCAGGATGTCGGCCGGCTGCGCACCACGGATGAAGTTGCCTTCGGCGTCCAGTTCCACGGTTTCCTCGTAGACCTCGCCATCCCGGATCAGGAAGCGCGGCGTCGGCAGCGCGTCGATCACTTCGTTGGCAAACACCACGCCCTCCCAGTCCTCTTCGAACGGGCGATCGACCCAGTCCACGCGTGCGGCCAGCTCGGCCGGCAGGTTCTGCTGCAGGCGCTGTTGCTGGCGCTCGCGCAGGTCGGCGCTGGGTTCGAGGATGGCGTAGCGCGACGGCAGCGCGTCCAGCTCGGCCAGGCGCAGCAGCACCGCTTCGGCGAAGGCGCCGGTACCACCGCCCAGTTCCAGCATCCGCGCCTGCGTACCCAGCTGGGCGAACACCAGCGCCAGCGCGTTGGCCACGCTGCCGGCGAACAGGCTGCCGAGCTCGGGCGCGGTGGTGAAGTCGCCACTGCCGCCGAATTTGCTGGCGCCGGCGCTGTAATAGCCCCAGCCGGGGGTGTACAGGCACAGCTCCATGAAGCGGGAGAACGGCATTGCCCCGCCCTGCGCAAGGATTTCGGCGCGCAGGGCAGCGGCCAGCTGGTCGCTGTGGGCCAGGGCATCGGCTTCGGGCAGGGGGAAGGTGGGCTGCATGGCGTCTTCGAATGCGGTGACAATGGTGCACAGGATAGCCGAGCCTTGGAGGACCCTCGATGAGCGATACCCACCCCGTGGTCCTGATCACCGGCAGCGCGCGCCGGATCGGTGCGGCCATCGCCCGCCAGTTCCACGCCTGTGGCTGGTCGGTGGTGCTGCACGCCAACACCTCCAGCGCCGAGCTGCAGCAGGCTGCGTTCGATTTCGACAACGTGCGCCCGGGCAGCGTGCTGGCCCTGCAGGCCGACCTGCGTGACGCCGACGCCCTGGCCGATCTGGTCGAACAGGCCGTCACCCACTTCGGCCGCCTGGACGCGCTGGTCAACAACGCCTCCAACTTCTTCCCCACCCCGCTCGGCCAGGTCACCGCCGAGGCGATGGACGCGCTGTATGCGGTCAATGCACGCGCGCCGCTGCTGCTGTCACAGGCGGCAGCGCCCTACCTGCGCCGCCAGCAGGGCTGCATCGTCAACCTCACCGACCTGCACGGCACCGACCCGATGCGTGACCACATCGCCTACACCATGGCCAAGGCCGCGCTGGAGATGGCAACGCGCGCGCTGGCGCTGGAGCTGGCGCCAAAGGTGCGGGTCAATGCAGTAGCACCGGGTGCGATCCTGTGGCCGGAACAGGGCAAGGATGATTTCGCCCGCGAAGCGCTGCTGGCACGCACGCCTTTGGCGCGGATCGGCACCGTCGAGGAGATCGCCGAGGCGGTGTACTGGCTGGTGGCCGAGGCCAGCTTCGTCACCGGCCACACCCTGCGCGTGGACGGCGGGCGTACGGTCAGCTGAAAGGTTGCCGGGGTCCACAACGGGGTCAGATCCCTTTTCCCGGCGGGAAAAGGGATCTGACCCCGTCACTCCAGATCCACCACCTCGAATGCCTCGCCAAACTGCGGGTGCGCGCGCCACAGCGTGGCCAGGTCCTGGCCGCTGACCGGGTCGATGAAGCCCGGCGCGATGTCGGCCAGCGGCTTCAGCACGAACGCGTGCTTCAGCTCCGGCCGCGGGATGCGCAGGTGCCCCGGGCCTTCCAGCACCAGGTCGCCATAGAACACCACGTCGATGTCCAGGGTCCGGTCGGAGAAGCGCGGCCCGCTGCGGTCGCGACCGTGCGCGTCTTCCAGCGCGTGCAGCCAGTCGTCCAGTTCCTGCAGCGGCAGATCGGTCTCGATCGCCACCGCATTGTTGAGGAAGGCCGGGCCATCGAAGCCGACCGCGGCGGTACGGTAGGCCGGCGATACCTGCAGCGCGCCGAAGCGCTCGCGCAGGGCCGCCACCGCGGCGTGGAGGTAGCGGCGGGGCTGGACATTGCTGCCCAGGCTCAGGAGCACGGTCGTCATGCGGTTCAGGTGGCAGCAATGGGGGCGTGGACATGCCGTCGTCACGGCGGCCTGCCTACAATCCGGGATGCACATGATAGGGCACCGACATGACCTATTGCGTTGGAATCGAGGTGGACGAGGGCCTGGTCTTCGCTGCCGACACCCGGACCAATGCCTCGCTGGACGATGTGCGCGTGCATCGCAAGCTGCACGTGTTCGAGTATCCCGGCCAGGCAGCCTACGTGCTGATGGCGGCTGGCAACCTGGCCACCACCCAGCTGCTGGTGTCGCGTCTGGGCCGCGACGCCGCAGAGCGGCGCGTGCCCAACCTGCGCGACATGCCCCACCTGTTCGAAGCCGCCGAGTACGTCGGCCAGCTGCTGGTGGACAGCCAGGTGCACACCAACCACAGCGAACATGGCCACGATGGGGTCAATACCCAGGCCACGCTGATCTTCGGCGGGCAGATCGCCGGCGAGCGCCCCGGGCTTTACATGATCTATCCGCTCGGCAACGCCATCGCCGCCTCGCCGGAGACGCCCTACCTGCAGATCGGTGAATCCAAGTACGGCAAGCCGATCCTCGACCGCATCCTCAGCCCGGCCACGCGCCTGGAGGATGCCGCACGCACGGCGATCGTCTCGTTGGACTCCACCATCCGTTCCAACCTGTCGGTGGGCCTGCCGATCGACCTGGCGCTGCTGCGCGACGGCGAACTGCGCATCGGCCAGCAGCTGCGGCTGGGTGCGGATTCCACGCTGTATGCGGACATCCACCAGAACTGGTCGCGGCGGCTGGAACAGGCAGTGGACGCCCTGCCGCGCTTCCCCTGGGAAACCAACGGACGGTAGTGCCGGCCGCTGGTCGGCAACCGCGTTGATCCCACCACACAGGGATGCCGGCCAGCGGCCGGCACTACCGCGACATCAGCCCAGCGCTTCGGACACCGCGCGGAACACCTGCTGCATCTGCAGCGGCTTGCGCAGCACGTGCACCTGCACGCCAGCGGGAAATGCATCGGCCGCCACCTCCACCGCTGCGTCTTCCAGCACCAGCGCCGGGCCGCGATAGCCCAGCGTGGCCATCTCGCCCAGCAGCTGGCTGGCCGGCAACAACTTCGAGCCGGCGTCGGCAATCACCAGCGCCGGCATTGCCTCCTGCTGCATCCAGCGCAGCGCCGCCGGGCCATCGGAGGCCAGCTGCAGCTGATATCCCTGGCTTGACAGCGCATTGCCGAGCAACGACAGGCGCGTGGCCTCGCCATCGACCACCAGGATCGACTGGCCACTGCCCAGGGCCACCAGCTGCTCGATCGGCTCACTGCCGTCGCTGGCTTCGTGCATCGGCAAGTGCAGTTCGAAGCAGGTGCCCTGCCCCGGCTGGCTGCTGACATGGATGCTGCCGCCGGCACCTTCGACGATGCGCTTGCAGGAAATCAGGCCCAGGCCGGTGCCGTCGGCCTTGGTGGTGAAGAACGGATTGAACAGGTGCGACAGCGTGTCTGCATCCATGCCGATGCCTTCATCGGCCACGCAGATCCGCATCCAGTCCACGCCATCGCGCTGGCCGGCATGGCTGGCGGTCAGGCTCAGGCGACCGCCGTTGGGCATCGCCTGGATCGCGTTGAGCGCCAGGTTCAACATCACCTGCTGCAGCTCGGTGTAGTTGGCATCGACCACCAGGCCTTCGTCCTGCACCTGCAGTTCCAGGCGCACGGCATCGGGCACGTTGCTGCGCAACAGCAGTGCAACCGCATCGAACAAGCCATCGATCTCGATGCGCTCGCTCGGCTTGCGCGAACCGCGCACGAACGACAGCATCGATTCGGCCATCTCATGGCCACGGCGACCGCACTCGGCGATGACATCGGCCAGGTGGTGCAGCTGCGGATCCTCGGTGCGCGCCTTCAGCAGGTCCGGCATGATCAGCAATGGCTGCAGGATGTTGCGCAGGTCATGGCTGAGGCCGGCAGCAAGCAGCGACAGGCTTTCCAGGCGCTGCGCGCGCATCAGCTCGGTTTCCACCCGTGCACGCTCCACCGCGCTGCGTGCATCGCGGATCGCACGCGCCACCGCCGACGGCAGGCGCGCCGGCAGGTGCTTGATGATGTAGTCATTGGCGCCCTTCTGCAGCGCCGCCACCGCGTTCTCCTCACCCATCGTGCCGGAGACGAAGATGAAGGGCACGTCCGGCGAGGTCTCGCGCACGATGCGCAGCGCGTCATCACCGGAGAACCCCGGCATGCTCAGGTCGGACAGCACGATGTCCGGCTGGAACGCAGCCAGTGCCTGGCGCAGTTCCGCCTCGCTCTCGACACGCTCGAAGCGGGCGTCCAGGCCCGCGTCGAGCATCTGTTCGGACATCAGCTCGGCATCCTCTGGTGAGTCTTCCACCAGCAGGATGCGCAGCGCCCCCAGGGCGGGACCGGTCAGGGGCATGGGTTCACTCGAGTTCCGGTGCCTGGTTGATCAACGCCCAGAACTTGCCCAGGGTCTGCACCGCGCCGAAGAACTGGTCCACGTCCACCGGCTTGACCACGTAGGCGTTCACGCCCATGTCCCAGCTGCGGGCCAGATCGCTTTCCTCGCGCGAGGACGACAGGATCACCACCGGCAGGCGCTTGAGTTCTTCATGCTCGCGGATCTGCCGAAGCACTTCCAGGCCATCCATGCGCGGCATCTTGATGTCCAGCAGCAGCACCGCCGGCAGGCCTTCCTCGCGATTGGCGAAGGCGCCGCGGCGCAGCAGGTAGTCCATCACTTCCACGCCGTCTTCGACGTGCACGATGGGATTGGCCAGACGCGCCTCTTCCAGGGCATCGATCGCCATTTCGGCATCCGCCGGGCTGTCTTCGGCGAGAAGAATGGTGCGCAGAGTGGTCATGCAGAAGGCCCTTGTTTGTCCGCGTCGATCGCGGGAGGCAGGTAGAAGTGGAAGGTGGCGCCGACGTCCGGTTCGGCCTCGGCCCAGATACGGCCGCCATGGCGGGTCAGCACGCGGCGCACGCTGGCCAGGCCGATGCCGGTACCCGGGTAGTCGCTGGCCTTGTGCAGGCGCTGGAATACACCAAACAGCTTGCCGGCGTAGGCCATGTCAAAGCCTGCACCATTGTCGCTGACCGTGAACTGATGGCCGCCATCGGGCTGCGGCTGGTAGTCCACGCGAATCTTCGCCGGCTCGCGGTTGCCCGAGTACTTCACCGCGTTGCCGAGCAGGTTCAGCCAGACCTGGCGGATCATGTTCTCGTCGCCCACCACGATCGGCAGCGGCGCGATGCTCCACTCCACGTGGTGCGCATGGCCGCTGTTCTCGGCCTCGGCCTGCAGGTTGGCATCGAGCATGGCGCGGGTATCGGCCACCAGCGACTGCATGTCCACCGCCTGCTGGCGCATCGCCGCGCGGCCCAGCCGCGAATAGACCAGCAGGTCGTCGATCAGCGCCGCCATGCGCCGGGCCGAACTGGAGATCACCTCCAGGTAATGCCGGCTCTTGTCATCGGCGGCGTCGCCGAGGTGGCGCGACAGCTTGTCGGAGAATCCGGCCACGTGGCGAAGCGGCGCACGCAGGTCATGCGAAACCGAGTAGCTGAAGGCTTCCAGCTCGCGGTTGACCTCGGACACCTGCGCGACCTTGCCCTCCAGCTGGCGGTTCAGCTCCTCCACGCGCAGCTGCACTGCGCGCTGCATGGTGACGTCGCTGATGGTCAGCAGCACCACTTCGTCATCGGTGTCGGGCAGCGGCATGCGCCGTGCGTTGAGCAGCATGTAGCGCACCATGCCATCGGCGGTACGCTGCTCATGCTCGAAGTCCCACAGTTCGCGGCCACGCGACAGCACATCGGCCAGGCGCTGGCGCACCACCGGATCCCGCCAGGCGCCGTCGCCGATGTTTTCCAGCAGCAGGCCATCGGCGCGCTCGTCCTGCAGGTCATACAGTTCGGCGAACGCCGGGTTGTGCAGCTGCACGCGCAGGTCGCGGTCGAGCAGCACGATCGGTTCGCGCACGGTCTGCAGCACCGACGCCGCGCGTGCGGCCGAGCGCAGCGATTGCCGTTCCGCATGCAGGCGGCGGCCGATCTGCCGCTGCAGCAGCCACAGCACCAGGCCGAGCAGGGCCAGCTGGATCGCCAGCGAACTCCACGACACCAGTTCGGTCTGCTTGCGCTGGCGCGCGGCCTGCTGGGCGCGCAGTGCCAGCAGATTCTGCTCGCTGGCCTGCAGCTCCTCCACCAGGCCACGGATCGGATAACGCGTGCTCAGGTCCTGCACCAGCTCACGCTGGTCGGAGTTCGGTTCGGACCGGGCCAGCTCGCGGGCAAGCGCCATGCGGCCTTCGAGCATCGATTCGATCCGACCAATGCGGATCAGCTGATCGGGATTGTCACGCGTCATCCGGCCCAGTTCGGCCAGGCGCCCGGGGATCTCGTTGGCCTTGGCCATCCGCTCGCGCAGGCCGGGCGCATCCACGCCCTTGGACAGGGTCAGGGCGGCGGATTCGACGTCGCGCACATCGGCCTGCAGCTGTTGCAGCGCCACACCAACGGACTGGGTGTGGTTGACCCAGGCCATCGCCTCTTCGCTGTCCTGCTGCAGTTTGCGCAGGGTCAACCACGGCACCACGATGATCGCGGCAGCCGCCAGCGCCAGGGCCGGCAACCGCCAGCGGTCCCAGATGTCGTCACTGAAAACCAGCGCCATAGTTCCTCGTCAGCACGGCCGCGGAGCGGGACCCGGGACGAGCCCGGCTGCGGCGGAACCGGCAATATAGCGCAGGCGGTCACAACTCTGGAGCCCAAAGCGCGGCAGGCTGAACGGGCCCCCGCAGCCGGCCCCATACGCGAGTGGGCGCCCCCTTCGGGGCGCCCACCCTGTTCAACGCGCGGTGGATGCTCAGCGCTTGGCAGCGGCGCTGACCTTAAGCGCGGCGGCATCGACGCGGGTCACGCCCTTGATGCCCTTGGCGGTGTTGACCGCCTTGTCCTTCTCCGCCTGCGTAGCGACGGCACCGCTCAGGCTGACCACGCCGTTCACGGTTTCCACCTTGATCTCGGTGCCCGGAACGTTGCTGCTGGCCAGCAGATCGGCCTTCACCTTGGTGGTGATCCAGGTATCGGTCACCGGCTCATTGGAGTCGTGACGATCGGCATGGGTCGTCGGATGGGTGCTGGTCGGCGGGCTCTTCGCGGCCGGGTCCTTGGCGAATGCGGCCGAGGAGGACAGCGCCAGGCCCAGGGTCAGGGCGGAAGCAATCAGCGTGCGGGTGGTATTGCTCATCGTGTCGTACTCCTTCGGAATGTGCTGCCAGTCTGGACAACCCACCGTAGAGCAGGCGTGGCGTTGCGGTCATGCCGCCGTGAATCGAAGCGTTTCCAATGGCAACCGTTCAGTTTTGGACTGCCAGTCCCCGTCGTTTACCCTGCCCTTCCCACTGCCGGAGCCCTGCCATGCGCCCCGACCTGCAACTGGCCCTGATCGGCTACGGCTTCGCCGGCCGCGTCTTCCATGCACCGCTGATCCAGCACAGCCCCGGGCTGGCGCTGCACAGCATCGTCAGTTCACAACGCGACACCCTGCTGCGGACGTTCAGCGATGTGCACGTGCGTGCCACGCCGCAGCAGGTATTCGATGATCCGGCCGTGGATGCCGTAGTGATCGCCACGCCGAACGAACAGCACGCGCCACTGGCCATCGCGGCGCTGGCGGCAGGCAAGCATGTGCTGGTCGACAAGCCGTTCGCGCTGGATGTGGCCGAAGCGGAAACGGTGCTGGCTGCGGCACGCGATGCCGGGCGCATCGCCACCGTGTTCCAGAACCGGCGTTTCGATGCCGACTTCCTCACCCTGCAGTCGCTGCTGGCCGAAGGCAGCTTGGGCGACGTGGCCGAGTGCCACGCGCACTTCGACCGTTACCGTCCGCAGGTGCGCGACCGCTGGCGCGAACAGGACGGGCCCGGCAGTGGCCTGTGGTACGACCTCGGTCCGCACCTGCTGGACCAGATGCTGGTGCTGTTCGGCTGGCCCGAGGCAATCGATGCCGACCTGGCCGTGCAGCGCGAAGGTGGCGGCGGCATCGATTACTTCCACGCAATACTGCACTACCCACGGCATCGGGCGATCGTCCACGCCGGTTCCCTGGTGGCAGCGCAGACGCCGCACTTCAGTGTGCATGGCAGCGCCGCCAGCTGGATCAAGCACGGCGTGGACGTGCAGGAGGCGCAGCTGCGCCGCGGCGTGGCGCCGGGCGCACCAGGCTGGGGCATCGATCCGCGGCATGGCGAGCTGGTGCGCTGCGATACCGAAGACAACGTGCAACGCAGCACCGTCGACAACCTGCCCGGCGACTATCGCCGGTTGTATGCGCAGTTCGCAGCGGCGATGCACGGCGAGGGCGAAGCCACGGTCAGCCCGGTGCAGGCGCTGCAGCTGATGCGGTTGCTGCAGGCCGGCATGGACAGCGCGCGCGAAGGGCGCCGGATCGCGTTGGGGTGATCGGCAGGGCTGCGCCCTGCACCCGCGCAAGCGGTAGTGCCGGCCGCTGGCCGGCAACCTCAACAGCAACGGCAAAAAACGGCTACCCGTGAGATGGCGGACCCACCCGCCTTCGACAGTTATCCGCGCCCGACGGTAGGTGTCGACCTTGGTCGACACGTCAACGTGGAAGCGATCGGAGCAGGCTTCTGTAGAGTCGAGCCATGCTCGATTGGCTGCATGGGGTCAGAGCCCGTTCCCGCGGAAAGGGATCCGACCCCGATCTGCCTGGGGCCGGATCCCTTCGGCAACGCCGAAGGGCTCTGACGCCACCGCAGTGCTTACGACTTCTTGATGGCGTGGCCACCGAATTCATTGCGCATCGCCGACAGCAGGCGGTCGGTGAACGAATTCGATTCGCGCGAGCGCAGGCGTTCCAGCAGCGACAGCGTGATCACCGGCGCCGGCACATCCAGCGCGATGGCTTCGGCCACGGTCCAGCGGCCTTCGCCGGAATCCTCCACATACGGGGCAATGCCATCCAGCGAAGGATTGCGCTTGAGGGCTTCCGTGCTCAGGTCCAGCAGCCACGAACGCACCACGCTGCCGTGGCGCCACACCTCGGCCACCTGCGCCAGGTCCAGTTCCATCTCCTGCTTGCGCTCCATCAGCGCGAAGCCTTCGGCATAGGCCTGCATCATTCCGTACTCGATGCCGTTGTGGACCATCTTGGTGAAGTGGCCGGCACCGGACGGGCCGACGCGCCCCCAGCCACGATCTTCGGCCGGGGCCAGCGTGCGCAGCAACGGTGCGATCTGCTCCACCACCGACGCTTCGCCACCGACCATCAGGCTGTAGCCTTCCTGCAGGCCCCACACGCCACCGCTGGTGCCGCAGTCGACGTAGCCCAGATCATCCTCGGCCAGCGCCTTGGCGCGGCGGATCGAGTCCTGGTAGTTGGAGTTGCCGCCGTCGATGACGATGTCACCCTCGGCCAGGTGCGGGGTCAGCTGGCCCAGCGTCTGGTCGACGGTTTCGCCGGCCGGTACCATCAGCCACACCACGCGCGGCACCGGCAGCGCGGCCACGGCGGCGGCCAGCGAATCAACCACCTCCAGGCCGGCCTCGGCGGCGCGCTGGCGGGCGCCTTCGCCCGGGTCGTAGCCGACCACGCGGTGGCCGCCGCGATGCAGGCGCTGGGCCATGTTGGCGCCCATGCGGCCGAGGCCGATCATTGCAATATCCATTGTTTCACCTTCAGTTGGGGTCTAGGGTCAGGCTGCCTGGCCTGCCGGTAGCCGCGCAGTGGCGCAGCTGCGCCTCGCGCCAACGCCGGTAGAGCGTGGTATGCAGATTGTGCACCGCCAGGTCGATTGAAAACGGGGTTCGCGGGTTGCGATCGAGCAGGCGGGCGACGTGGTAGCCGATGGGACGTATACCGCGTGGATGCACATAGATCACGAACTGCTGGTAGAACGGATCGTCCAGCAGCTGGTCCATGCGCGCGAGCGTGTCGTGGTAGCGCGGCGCCAGCCGTGCGCGCAACTGCGGATCGCGCTCGAACAGCAGGCGCTCGAAGTAGCGCTGGCCGATGCGCGGGATGTCCTGCGCCAGTTTCCAGAGTTCGGCATTGCGCTGGTCGTACCAGGCCAGGCCGCCGTGCTGCGCCAGGGCCTGCGCAGCGCCCTCGCCCACAGTGACGACCACGAAGTTCTCGGCTTGGTTGCTCAGGTCATCCAGCGTACCGTTGTCGTACACATGTTCGATGAAGCCGGGCACACCCACGAACGCCTGCCGCCCCATCGCCGAGGTGCGCACCGCCTTGCCATCGGCGAAGAACTCGCCCGCGTGCGCGCCAAGCAGGATGCTGTCGGTGGCGTGCAGCGCGAGGAAGGTGCCGATCGACAGTTCATCCGCTGCGAACTCCGTATCGAACGCAGCATCGCCATACAGCTCGCGCTGGGTGGCCAGCTGCGCGACCTGGCGGCCGACACCGCACTCGGCGCGCACGGCACCGCTGTAGAACGCCTGCAGCGCATGGCTGTTGCCCGCACTGGGCACGAAGCCACGGCCGAAACTGCGCGTACGCTGCCAGCCCTGTGCCGGCGCGCCGCGCAGACCAAAGCCGATCCAGCCCAGTTGCGGGCCGGAGAAACGGAACGTGGCATTGCCCTGCAATGCCGAGGTCGCGCGCCGCGTGGCCGCCCCCAGCTCGAAGGCATAGGCGCAGACCGTGGCAGGGTCTTCCAGCAGCTGCTGCAGCAGTGCCTGTCGTTCGCCTGCAGGCAGATCCGCCGGCCAGCGTACGCGCAGGTCACCCGCTGCCTGTGCCGCGGCGAGCGAGGAACGCGTACACACCGGGCCCTTGTGTACCTGCGGTGCACGCAGCTCGGCATCCTCGAAGCGCCACCCCAACCGCTGCAGCAGGCCCTGCGTACAGTCCGGGGATGGCGCTGCGACGACCCACGCGGGCGCCAGCAGCAGGGCTGCAATCAGCCACCTGCCGCGCACGCTCAGCCCTGGTCCGTGACCGCCGGTGCGGGTGCGGGCTCCGGTGCTGCCGCCGGCGATGGCGACGGCTTGCCCGCCGCGGCCGGCAGGTACTGCTGCAGGCGCTGGAAGAAGCGACGATAGAACTCGGCATCGGTGACCGTGCTGCTGGCCACCTTCACCAGCGAGTCGTCGTTGCTGCCGAAGGGCAGCGATACCGAACCCAGCGCTCCCACACCGACACTGGCCGAGGTCGGGCTCTTCTTCAGCGCGTAGCGATCCTGCACTGCGCTGACGAACACCAGCGTCTGGCCGCCACGCGGGGCGCAGGAGATGCGCAGCACCAGCTGCTCATGGTCATCCTCGCGCGGCTGGAAGTTCTTGTTGCCTTCCACCTGTGCATCGTCGGAACGGGCGATGGCATAGCCCTGGCTGAGCAGCGTGCGGCGCGCCGCTTCGCAGGCTTCGCCCGGGCGCCCATCGACCGTGCGCGAGAAGGTATCGCCGGAATCGAAGGACTCGCGCAACACGGTGCTGTCGGCGGCACGGCCACCGCAGGCCGAGAGGATCAGGGCGCTGGTGAGCGCCACGGCGGCGCTGGAAAGACGGGAGGCCCGCATGGGTACTCCTGCGAGAACGGAAGCACCAAGGGTAGTCCCACCCCCGTGTGCGGCAGGTCGACATACCCTCCCACGTTGCTCCCGGTTCATGCACGAAAAAGGGGACGGAGGGAATTAAGTCGTTTGTGCCACAAACGACTTAATTCCCTCCGTCCCCTTTTACGACGAGGGGCCGGCAATGCCGGCCCCTGAGGTGTCACATGCCGTGGCCGGCTCAGTCCGCCCAGCGCCCCGCGCCGGTGGACTGCGGCAGCACCTGGGCCGACAGCGGGCGGTCATTGGCCAGCAGATTGACCGCGTCAGCGAGGATCGAGGCCGACTCGCGCAGCAGCGGGTCCGGACGCTTTTCAGCGGCCTTCTCACGGGCGGCATCCTTGACGATGTCGCGCTCGTTGCCGGTCAGGCCATCGTCGCTGCTGTCGTCGGCCAGCGGGTCCAGGGCCAGGCCCAGTTCCTTGCGCTGCACCTGGCGCTCCTTGCGCTGGGCGTCCTGGCGCTCGCGCTCGGCACGACGGGTCGCCTCGTTGAGCGAGATGTACTTCTTCGCGGCCTCGGTGCGGAACTGCTCCACGTCCTCGTTCCACCACTGGAATTCCTTGTCAGTGGCGATGCGCGCGTCGTGGCGGGTCTCCAGCTTCGGCAGCAGCGGCGCGAAGTTGCCGTACTGGGTGTGCGGCACGGCGGCGATGCGGGTCCACGGCAGGGCGTTGTCGTAGGTGCTTTCGCCGAATTCGGTGGCATCGACGCTGGCCGGGAAGGCCAGGTCCGGCACCACACCCTTGTGCTGGGTGCTGCTGCCGCTGATGCGGAAGAACTGGGCGATGGTCAGCTTGACCTGGCCGAAGCGCTGGGTCTCGCCGCTCGGCCAGCGATCGAGGTCGACGATGTTCTGCACGGTGCCCTTGCCGAAGCTGGTTTCACCGATCACCAGGCCACGGCCGTAGTCCTGGATGGCACCGGCGAAGATCTCCGAGGCCGAGGCCGAACCGCGGTTGATCAGCACCGCCAGCGGGCCATCCCACGCCACGCCCTGGTTGCGGTCGCTGTTGACGGTAACGCGGCCACCGGACTCGCGCACCTGCACCACCGGGCCCTGTTCAATGAACAGGCCGGTCAGTTCGATCGCCTCATCCAGCGAGCCCCCCCCGTTGTTGCGCAGGTCCAGCACCACGCCATCCAGCTTGTCGTTCTTGAAGCCGGCCAGCAGCTTGGCGACGTCGCGGGTGGCCGAGGCGTAGTCAGCGGCATTGCGGCGACGGCCTTCGAAGTCCTGGTAGAAGGTCGGCAGCTTGATCACGCCGATCCTGCGCGCCGGTTCGCCGTTGGCGGCCGGGATGCTCATGGTCTCGCCCTTGGCGGCCTGTTCGGCCAGGCGCACCTTCTGGCGGGTCAGGACCAGCGTGTGGTGCTTGCCGTCCACGCCCTCGGCGGCCGGGATGAATTCCAGCTTGACCTGGGTATCCTTGGCACCGCGGATCTTGGCCACGACGTCGTCGATGCGCCAGCCGATCACATCCTCGACCAGGCCGGACTTGCCCTGGCCAACGCCGACGATGCGGTCCCCCGGCTTCAGGGTGCCGTCCACTGCGGCCGGACCACCGGCGATGATCTCGCGGATCACCACCATGTCGTCCTGCCGCTGCAGCTGCGCACCGATGCCTTCCAGCGACAGCGACATCGCCTGGTTGAAGTTCTCGGCGGTGCGCGGGGTGAAGTAGTCAGTGTGCGGATCAACCGCGCTGGTGTAGGCGTTCATGAAGAACTGGAAGACGTCTTCGCCCTTCAGCTCGTTGACCGACTTCTCCAGCGTCGCGTAGCGCTTGTCCAGCGTCTTGCGGATGTCGTCCGGCTTCTTGCCCGCCAGCTTCAGGCGCAGCCAGTCGTTCTTCACCGACTTGCGCCACAGCTCATCCAGTTCGGCACTGCTGGCCGCCCACGGAACCTTCTTGCGGTCGTATTCGAAGCGCTCGTCGGTGGTGAAGTCCGGCTCCTGCTTGAGCAGCTTGCGCGCATAGGCCACGCGCTCGCCGACGCGCTGCTTGTAGACCGCGAACACCTGGAACGCCGGCTCCAGCTCGCCGCCACGGATGGCCGAAGAGATGTTGGCTTCGAACGGCGCGAAGCGCGCCACGTCGGCCTGGGTGAAGTACTGCTTGCCGCCGTCCAGGGTCTCCAGGTAACGCTTGAACACGTCTTTGGAGGTGGCCTCGTCCAGCGCGCGCGGGCGGTAGGCGTAGCGGCTGTCGGACAACAGGCCGTACACCAGCTTGGAGGTGGTCACCTGATCGGCGGTGGCCGCCGCGGGCAATGCGGGCGAGTCGGCCTTGGCCGCCAGCGCCAGCGGCGCGACCAGCGCCAGGGCCATCAGGAATGCGGGGGCTTTGAATTTCATTGACGTGCTCGAAGGCGCCTTGCCAAGGGGGAGACTGCAGGGTGTTCAGACACCACGACAGTGCCGAAAGTTGCCGGGTTTGTCATCCGGCCGCGCTCGGTGGAAAACCAGCCTAGCCGGGCCGGTGTAGCAAATTGTGAATGCATGCAGAGCCGAGCCCATGCTCGGCTGGCCGGCAGCAAGCAGCCGAGCATGGGCTCGGCTCTGCGGCAGGCAGAGGTATGCGGACCAACGGTCCGCACCCACCTCAAGAGATGCCGGCGCCCTTGGCCTGCACGTCAGCGTGGTACGACGAGCGCACCATCGGGCCGGACGCCACGTGGCTGAAGCCCAGCGCGTAGCCGTAGTCTTCCAGCGCCTTGTAGTCCTCGGGGGTCCAGTACTTCAGTACCGGGTGGTGATGCGCGGTCGGCTGCAGGTACTGGCCGATGGTGATCATGTCCACATCGTGCGCGCGCAGGTCGCGCATGGTGGCCTTGATCTGTTCGAAGTCTTCGCCCAGGCCCAGCATGATGCCGCTCTTGGTCGGCACGTCCGGGTGCTGTGCCTTGAAGTTCTTCAGCAGGTTCAGTGACCACTGGTAGTCCGCACCCGGGCGCACGTTGCGGTACAGGTCCGGCACGGTCTCGATGTTGTGGTTGAACACATCCGGCGGGTTCTGCGCCAGGATCTCCAGCGCGCGCTCCATGCGGCCCTTGCCACGGAAGTCCGGGGTCAGCACTTCGATGCGGGTACCCGGCGACTTTTCGCGGATGGCGGTGATGCAGTCGACGAAGTGCTGGGCACCGCCGTCACGCAGGTCATCGCGGTCGACGCTGGTCACCACCACGTACTTCAGGCCCATGTCGGCCACGGTCTGGCCGAGGCTGGCCGGTTCGTTGGCATCCGGCGGCTTCGGGCGGCCATGGGCCACGTCGCAGAACGAGCAGCGGCGGGTGCAGACCTCGCCGAGGATCATGAAGGTGGCGGTGCCATGGCCGAAGCATTCGTGGATGTTCGGGCAGCTGGCTTCCTCGCACACCGTCACCAGGCGGTTCTCGCGCAGCTTGGCCTTCAGGTTCTGCACGGCGTTGCCCGAGGGAATACGCACGCGGATCCACGACGGCTTGCGCAGCACCGGCGCATCGGCGAACTGCACCGGCGAACGGTTGATCTTGTCACCGCCCAGCTGCTTGACCCCGGCCTGCAACGGCGCGGCGGACGGAGAGTCGCCCTGCACGATCTGCAGGGGAATGGAACGGGCGGTGGTTTCAGTCATGGCAGTTCCGGGGGGCGGTCAGGCGGCCGCAGAAAGATCGGGCAGTTCCGGCGTGTGCTGCAGCAGCAGGCCGAACTGGCGGGCCAGGTGGTCCAGCAGCACCGGCTTGACGGCATCCAGCCCGGAGGGGCCGCCCAAGTCTACCACCGAGGTCACCTGCAACCCCTGATAGCCACAGGGGTTGATGCGGTGGAAGGGTTCCAGGTCCATGGCCACGTTGAAGGCCAGGCCATGGAAGGTGCAGCCGCGGCGCACGCGGATGCCAAGCGCAGCGATCTTGGCGCCACCGACGTAGACGCCCGGGGCGCCCTCGCGGCGTTCGGCGCCGATGTTCCACTCGGCCAGGGTATCGATGAGGGCCTGCTCGATGCGGCACACGTAGTCGCGCACACCGATGCCCAGCCGCGGCAGGCGCAACAGCGGGTAGACCACGATCTGGCCGGGCCCGTGATAGGTCACCTGGCCGCCACGGTCCACGTGCAGCACGGGGATGTCACCCGGCGCCAGCACGTGCTCATCCTTGCCGGCCTGGCCCAGGGTGAACACCGGATCGTGCTCGACTACCCACAGTTCGTCGGCGTCGGCGTCGCTGCGCTGGTCGGTGAAGCGCTGCATGGCGCGCCACACCGGCTCGTACGCCTGGCGGCCGAGGTCGCGGACCACCGCCGGACGCGGCGCGCGGTCTTCCGGGGCGGCTTCGGCCGGGCAGCTGTCGGCTACAGCGTCCACTTCACTTCCGGGTGGTCGCGCAGTGCCTGGTGCGCCAGGTCGTACTGCTCGCGGCTCTCGGCCTTGAACACGATGCGGACGGACACGTACTTGCCGTTGGACGAATGCTTCCAGCTGATGCGTTCGTTCACCACATCGATGCCGGCAGCCAGCAGCAGACGGGGAAGCTCATGCTCCAGGCCGCGGTTGGCCGGGCCCATGGCGCTGAGCTCGAACTGGCCGGGGAACTGGAAGCCGTGGTCGGGGTTGTCGGACTTGATTTCCATGGCCCCATTATCGGGCCGCAGGGCAACAAACCCAAGAGTATTCATCAACGTCAAAGACAGCACTGGCGGCCTGCTGCGTTGCAGCTGGCCCAAAAGCGCGGGCGGAGAGCCCAACGGCAGCTGACTGGTTCTTTCGGCCCCTCACTGACCGGGGCATCGTGCGCGCGGCCTGCAGTCGCCTTCACGCCAGGCCTGCGGCGCGTGCGCGGGTAACGAATTGTGTCCGCCGGACAATGTTGTTTTCGGAACAGACAAGTGATCCCAACGTGCTCGTTCCGGCGCGCGGGCACGAGTACCGTAGCGTTGCAGAAAACGACAGAAAACCGCCCCCTTCCCCATGAGCATTCCATCCATGCGTAGTGTCGCAGCCCTCGGGCTGGCCGGCCTGCTGGCCTCTGCCCTCCCCTTTGCCGCCCAGGCGGCCGAACAATGTGGTCCGGACGCGATGCGCGATCACCCGCCGCAGGTCAATTTCCGCGTCGACAACGACCTGTTCGGCGGCCGCCACCAGGACCAGGGCTATACCAACGGTGCGCTGTTGACCCTGGTCTCGCCCAATCTGGTCGATTACACCGACGACCCGTGCCTTCCACGCATGGCGCGCTGGGTGAACCAGTACCTGGAAGGCCTGCATCCGGGCAGGTTCGAACAGCAGAACATGATCTTCAGCATCGGCCAGGGCATCTTCACCCCGACCGATTTCAGCCGCAGGGACCTGATCGAGGACGACCGCCCTTACGCGGGCGTACTGATCGCAAACTTCGGTTTCAATGCGCGCAGCGGCGACCGCCTGCAGACCACCCAGCTGACGTTGGGCGTAGTTGGCCCGTGGGCACAGGGCAAGCAGGTGCAGAATGCCGTGCACGAAGTGCTGGGCGACGAGAAATTCAAGGGCTGGGACAACCAGCTGCACAACGAGCCGCTGTTCATGCTGACCCATGAGCGCATGCGCCGCTGGCCGGGTGATGCCAGCATCAATGCCGACGGCTGGGGTTGGGACGCGATCAGCCACTACGGCGGCTCGATCGGCAACCTGGAAACCAAGGCCAACCTCGGCGGTGAAGTGCGCTTCGGCTGGAAGCTGCCGGACGACTTCGGCAGCACGCCGTTGCGCCCGGCCGGTGAGAACACGGCACCGACCCGCAGCGGCCGTCCCAATGGCTGGTCCTGGCACCTGTTCGCGACCTCGGACGCGGCCTGGGTGATCCGCGACATCACGCTGGATGGCAACACGTTCCGCAACAGTCACAGCGTGGACAAGCGCCATGTGGTGGCCTACGGCGGCTATGGCGTGGCCGTGATGTACGGACGCTGGAAGTTCGCCGCTGCGCGTTACCACAGCACGCGAGAGTTCAACGGCCAGCGCCAATCGCCGGTGTTCGGCAGCTTCACCATCAGCCGCTCGCTGTAGGCGAGGGGCTGAGGGTGAAGCGGGTAGGTGCCGACCGTTGGTCGGCACACCGGTTACCGCATCGCTCGCTGCAAGTCAGGCGCTGCAGGTGGTGCCGGCCGCTGGCCGGATGCCGGCAGTTCCGGATGAGTTGCTGGGGAGCCGGCCAGCGGCCGGCACGACCCGCATCTGGGTGGGCTCATGCGGAGCCGGCCAGCGGCCGGCTCTACCCCCCGCGTGCGGGGGGAAGCGGCCTTCCGAAACAGAAAAGGCCGGCATTTGCCGGCCTTTTCGTTCACCACGCAAAGGCGTGGATCATTCCGATTCCCACCACATCCAGAAGCTGTCCCACAGGCGCTTGAAGAAGCCGGCCTGCTCGACGGCGGCCACGGCCACCAGCGGTGCCTCGGCGATGACCTTGCCATCCAGCGTGACCTTCACGGTGCCGATCTGCTGGCCGGCAGTGAACGGTGCTTCCAGGGTCTTGGGCACGTCGATGCTCGGCTTCAGGTCGTTGTAGCGGCCGCGCGGCACGCTCACCAGCATCGGCTGGGCCACGCCCAGCTGTACCTTGTCGGTGGTGCCCTTCCAGACCTTGTGCTCGGCCACGGCCTTGCCCGGCTCGTACAGGCGATGGGTCTCGAAGAAGCGGAAGCCCCAGTTCAGCAGGGCCAGGCTGTCGTCGGCACGCTGCTTCTCCGACGCACCACCCAGCACTACGGCGATCAGGCGCTGGTCGCCACGCTGGGCCGAGCTCATCAGGCAGTAGCCGGCTTCGGACGTGTGGCCGGTCTTGATGCCATCCACGCTGCCATCGCGCCACAGCAGCAGGTTGCGGTTCGGCTGCTTGATGTTGCCGACCTGGAATTCCTTGATCTTGTTGTACGCGTAGGTTTCCGGGTAATCACGCACCATCGCGCGGCCCAGCAGCGCCAGGTCGTAGGCGGTGCTGTGGTGGCCCTGTGCGGTCAGGCCGTGGGCGTTGACGAAGTGCGAGTCCTTCATGCCGATCTTGGCGGCGTAGCTGTTCATCAGCGACGCAAAGGCTTCTTCGCTGCCGGCCACATGCTCGGCCAGGGCGATCGCGGCGTCATTGCCGGACTGGATCGCCATGCCCTTTTCCATGTCTTCCAGGCGTGCGGTCTGGTTGACCGGGAAGCCGCTGTAGCTGCCGTCGGTACCGGCGCCACCTTCGCGCCAGGCGCGCTCGCTCATCATCACCTGGTCATCTGCACGGACCTTGCCGTTCTTGACCTCGGCGGCAACCACGTACGACGTCATCACCTTGGTGATGCTGGCCGGGGCCAGCTGCTCGTGGATGTTCTCGCCGGCCAGCACCTGGCCGGTGGCGTAGTCCATCAGGACCCAGGCCTTGGACACGCTCGGGGCCGGGGCCGGCGGGGTCGCGACGGTGGCCGGGGCGGCAGCGGCGGCGGCAGGCGCCGGCGTGGCCGGGGTCGGCAGCGGCGTCTGGGCGGAAGCCAGGCCCACCACCAGGGTGGCGGCCAGGGCGGTGGCGGCGGAACGGAAATTCATTGGACAGCAGGCTCCAGGGGACGGCCGGGAATGGAGGGTGGAACGTAACGGCCATTGTAAGGCCGGGGGAGCCTGGGCCGGCAGCACCGGCCCGGGCGGATCAATCCTTGACGATCTGCGGCGAACCCAGGCCCAGACCGGCGATGCGGCCGGCAAGTTCCGCGGCACTGGCATGGTCGGTGGCAGGAACGCGCAGACGGAACAGGGTGCGGCCACCGGCGGCGATGTCGCTGATGGTCGCGCCGACGATGCCGGCAGCGTTGAGCTGGCCCATCGCACGGTTGGCGTTGTCGCGACTGGAGAAGCTGGCGACCTGCACCATCACCGCGCCCACCACCTGCTGCGACAGGCTGGGTGCCGCCGGCGTGGCGGCGACGGTGCGCACGGGTGCCGGCGCGACGGCGCGCGGCGCGGCGCTGGCGACTGCAACCGGCGCCGGTGCGGTGCTGCGCAGCGGTGCACTCGGCGGCAGGCTGCTGACCGCCACCTCCGGCACGGTGCTGGCCACGCCCTGGGTGGTGGCCGGCTGGCCGCGTGCCGGCATGCCATCGGCCGGCAGGCGCTTGACCAGGCGATCGATATCGCTGTCGGCAGTGGCGCGCGCGGTCGCTGCCGGGCGTGCACTGGCCACCGCAGCTGCCGCTTCGGCGGCACGACGCTCGCGGCGGGACGGCTTCTGCGCCAGCAGGTTGCTCTCGCCCGGCTGCAGCGCGCGCACTTCCACGTTGCCGGTACCGCGCTGGGTGATGCCCAGGCGCACGGCGGCGGCATAACTGAGATCGACCACGCGACCATCGTGGAACGGGCCGCGGTCGTTGACGCGCACGATCACCGACTCGCCATTGTCGAGGTTGGTCACGCGGGCGAAGCTGGGCAGCGGCAGCGTCTTGTGCGCGGCGGTGAACTGGTACATGTCGTAGACCTCGCGGTTGGAGGTCAGGCGGCCATGGAACTTGGCGCCGTAGTACGACGCGGTACCGCGCTCGACATAGTCGTGGGTATCGTCGAGCACCTTGTAGGACTTGCCCAGCACCACGTACGGCGACTTGTTGCCGATCGCCGAGCGCTCCTCGGCGGTCACTTCCGGCTCGGGAATGCAGGCCACGTTGGGAATGTAATCCGGCGTGCTGTCACGCACGCCCGGCTTGTACAGGCCACCGGCAGTGTAGTTGCCGCGGGTGCTCAGGTCTTCCTTGGCCGCCGCGTACGGTGACCCTTCCGGGCAGTGTGCCGGGCGCGAGCCACGCCCCTGCACCAGCGTGCCGCCGGACTTGCCACCATGGCCGGCCGTGGCCGGCTTCTTCGGCGCGCTGCTGCAGGCAGCCAGCGCGAGGACGATCAAGCCTGGGACCAGCCATCTGATGTTCATGCCGGGGGCAGCTCCTGTCCGGCGATGGCCTGGGACAACTGGAACACGGCCATCGCGTACATCTTCGAGAGGTTGTAGCGGGTGATCGCGTAGTAGTTCTGGAAGCCCAGCCAGTACTGCTTGCCGGTGCTGCCTTCAAGCGTGATCGGCGTGGCGGTGGCGCCCGGCTGCACCGGCGCGCCCGGCTGGTAGCCGCGCTGCGCCAGGTCGGCCATCGTCCAGGTCGGCATCCATTCGGTCGGATTGAACTCCTCGCGGCCCGGCGCCAGCGTGGCCGGCACGGCCACCTGCCCGCCACGCACCCAGCCGCCCTTCTTCACGAAGTAGTTGGCGATGGACGAGAACACGTCGTCGTAGCTGGTGAACAGGTCGCGGCGGCCATCACCGTTTCCGTCCACGGCGTAGTCGAGATAGCTGGACGGCATGAACTGGCCCATGCCCATCGCACCGGCATAACTGCCCTTGAGCGTGGTGATATCCAGTTTCTCTTCGTGGCCCAACTCGAACAGCTTGGCCAGCTCATCGCGGAAGAACAGCTCGCGGCGCACTTCGCGTTCCAGCTTGGCCGGGTCGCCGCTGCGCGGGTAATAGAACGCCAGCGTGTACAGCGCATCGAGCACGCGATGGCTGCCAGCATTCCTGCCGTAGCTGGTTTCCACACCGATGATCGCGACGATCACTTCGGCCGGCACGCCGGTGCGCTGCTGCACGCGATCCAGTTCGGCGCGGTGTTCGGCCAGGAACGCGCGGCCGCCATCGATGCGCGCCTTGCTGATGAACATCGGCCGGTACTCATTCCACGGCTTGACCCGTTCGGCCGGGCGCGACATCGCGGCGATGATCGGCTGGCGCACCTGCGCCTGGTCGAGCACGCTGCTGATCTGCTCCGGCTTCAGGCCATAGCGCTTGGCGGTATCGGCAATGAAGCGGGCCCGTGCGACCTCGAACGGCACCGGGGTGAGATCGACCGGCGCCGCGGTGGCGGCGGTGGCTTCAGGCGCGGCCTCGGCCGGGCCATGGGCCTTGGCGGCGGGCTGGCGCGGCGTACTGCTGGCCTGGGGCGAAGACGGTGGGGACTTCGGCTGGGTCGCGCAGGCGACCAGGCCGAGGGTGAGCATGCAGGCCAGAGTGCGTCGAATCATCGTCGCAGGTTAGCAGGTCATGGATGAATTAAAACCCCTAACACCATGAATCACAACGATTTGCCTGCGACCAGCGGGAAATGTGAAGGCACCGTGATCGCCCTTCCCCATTCAGATGGAGGTTGCCGGTTGCGTCCCCATCCCCGCAGACGCAACCGGCGACCGGATCCGGTCGGTACCTGCGCGGCTGCCGCTCCCCAGTGGCAGTACCCCGCGCTCCCTGTACCCGTTGGATCAGTACTGCTTCCCGCCCGACGCCCCCTCGCGCTGCAACGATTGACGGCGCGCCGTGCCGAACGGGCCGCCATTGTGCAGGCCGATTACGACAAGTCCATTGATCAAGATCAACGCGGTGTAAAAGTGTGAACCAGCTAACGTTTTTTGCGGACTTTCGTCAGCGGGCGTGCTGTCATGCATCGGCGTGAGAACGCTTCCACAACGGGCGTTGCGCAGTCAGGAGTTTCCAGCCAACGGCGCAGCCCCTCGTGGGTGGCCGCGAAAAGCAGTTCATGGGTGGGGCCGGGTAGACGGGCTGCGCAGGGGCCGCTGCAAGTACGTCCATGTAAGCTCGGTCGCCGCATCCATGCGGCTCACGCCCCTGCGCAGCCCCTCTACCCGGCCACGGACAGGTTCCGTGCGCGTCTACCCACGGCGAAGTAAAGAGAAGATCAAAAGCAGAGGCGGCCTGCCGGGTCGCTTCATTGCCGTGTGTAGAGCCGAGCCATGCTCGGCTCACGAGCAAGCGCAGCGTCGCGATCCGCTTTTGATCTTCTTTTTCTTCTCCGTGGGTGGCAGACCTCCGAAATCTGTCAGAAGCCGGTCGGGTTGGGTACGCGGGGGTGTCAGCCGCATGGATGCGGCTGCCAAGCCTCCAGGGACGGATTCACGGCGTCCCCCGCGTACCCAACCCGACCGGCCCACCCGCGGCTTCTGCTTTCCGCAGCCACCCAGACACCACCCACGAGGGGCTGCGCCGTTGGCCGGAAACCCTATCCCCCGTGCACGGGCCGGTGCCCGCGTACCGCCATCACCAACCCGATGCCGGCCAACAGCGAAACCGCCGATGTCCCGCCGTAGCTGATCAGCGGCATTGGAATGCCCACCACCGGCAGCAGGCCGGAAATCATTCCGCCGTTCACCAGCACGTAGACGAAGAACGCCAGCCCCAGGCTGCCGGCCAGCAACCGTGCATGCGTGTCGCGCGCGTGCACGGCAATCCACAGGCAACGCCCGACCACGAACAGGTACAGCGCGAACAGCGTCGCCACGCCGATCCAGCCGAACTCTTCGGCCAGCACCGAAAACGCGAAGTCGGTGGTGTATTCGGGGAGGAAATCCAGCGTGGCCTGGGTGCCCTGCCCCCAGCCGCGTCCCTGCCATCCCCCGGAGCCGATCGCGATGCGTGACTGCAGGATGTTCCAGCCGGTGCCCAGGGGGTCGGCCGCCGGGTCGAGGAAGGTCAACACACGATCCTTCTGGTACTGACGCAGCAGACCGAACCACGCCAGCGGCGCGGCCACTGCCAGCCCCGCCGCGCCGGTCGCCACCCAGCCCCAGTGCAGGCCCGCCAGCAACAACGCGAACACGCCGCTGGCGGTGACCAGCGTGGCGGTGCCGAGGTTGGGCTGCATCAGGATCAACACCGCCGGCGCGCCGATCAGCACCGCGGCGGTCAGTACCGTGCGCGGCGACGGCGGCAGCGGTTGCCGGTGCAGGTACCAGGCCATCATCAACGGCAGGCTGAGCTTGAGCAGCTCCGACGGTTGCAGGTAGAACACGCCGAGGTTGAGCCAGCGCTGCCCATATTTGCCGGTGCCGATCACATACACCGCCATCAGCGGCAGCATCGACAGCGCGTACAACGCTGGTGTCCACGCGCGCAGGCGCAGCAGCGAAACACGTGACAGCAGCCACATCGCCAGCAGTCCACCCGCAAAGCGCGCCGCCTGCCCGGCCACCGGCCCGGACACACTGTGCAGCACCGCCAGGCCCGCGCCCATCAGGATCAGCAATGCGACCAGCAACGGCAGATCGATCGTGCGCACTGCCTCACGGCAGCCGCCAAACAGTCGTTTCCATTCCACGCGCAGCACGCTAGCAACGGGCGCTTGCGTGAAGCTGTCAGGGTGCTTCTGATCTCCGTAGCCGGGCTGTGGGGTCAGATCCCTTTTCCCTGTGGAAAAAGGGTTCTGACCCCGACGCCGTACTCAGCCGTAGCCGCCGTGCACCGGGTTGTGACTGCGCACCGCCATCACCAATCCGAAGCCGGCCAGCAGTGACACCGCCGAGGTACCGCCGTAGCTGATCAGCGGCATCGGCACGCCCACCACCGGCAGCAGGCCAGAAATCATCCCGCCGTTCACCAGCACATAGACGAAGAACGCCAGGCCGGTGGCGCCGGCCAGCAGGCGCGAATACGAATCGCGCGACTGGCTGGCGATCCACAGGCAGCGCCCGATCACCACCAGGTACAGCGCCAGCACGGTGGCCACGCCGATCCAGCCGAACTCCTCGCTCAGCACCGAGAACGCGAAGTCGGTGGTCTGTTCGGGAATGAAGTTCAGGTGCGACTGCGAGCCCTCGCCCCAGCCCTTGCCATCGAAGCCGCCGGAACCGATCGCGATCTTCGACTGGATGATGTTCCACCCGGCCCCCAGCGCATCCATCTCCGGGTCCAGGAACATCATGATGCGGTCCTTCTGGTACGGCCGCAGCAACCAGAACCAGGCCACCGGCGCGACCGCGGCCACGCCACCCACACCCAGGCCGACCCACCACCACGGCAGGCCGGCCAACAACAGCACGAACACGCCACTGGCAGCGATCAGCACACCAGTACCGAAGTCCGGCTGCAGCATCACCAGGCCAGTGGGCACGCCGATGATGACCAGGGCCACGAGCACGGTGTTGAAGCGCGGCGGCAGCGGCATTTTGTGCAGGTACCAGGCCACCATCATCGGCAGGCTGACCTTCAGCAGCTCGGCCGGCTGCAGGTAGAAGAATTTCAGGTCCAGCCACTGCCGGCCGTACTTGCCGGTGCCCAGCACGAACACCGCCAGCAACGGGATCATCGAGATCGCGTAGATCATCGGCGTAGCCGAGCGGATGCGCAGGATCGGCACCCGCGAGATGCCCCACAGCGCGGCCATGCCCACGGCGAAGCGCGCGCCCTGGGCCATCACCAGGCTGTCGCCACCGGCGCTCTTCAGGGTGGCCAGGCCGATCACCATCAGCGTCCCCAGGGCCAGGCACAGCACCCAGTCCAGCGTGCTGAAGAAGCGGCGCAGCATGTCGCCGGCCCAGCGCAGGAACACTCTCATCGTACGGGCTCCGCGACGGTCGGGCGTGGCGTGGCGGGCAACGCGGCGGCGGCCGGCGTACCCGGCTGCGGTGCGGGTACAGGTTCCGGCGCCGGCACGCCGACCAGCACCGGATGTTCACCCAGCTGCGCCGCGGCGAGGTCGCCAGCCTGGCGCGCGCCGGCATCTTCGTTGTCGAACGCGGTGGCGCCGATGGCGGTGGTGCCGCGCTCGCTGTCCAGTGGCTGCATGCCTTCGGGCATCTTGCCCAGCAGGTAGGCGTCGAACACCTTGCGTGCGATCGGCGCGGCCGCCGAACCACCATAGCCGCCGCCTTCCACGGCCACCGCGATCGCGATCACCGGGTTTTCCACCGGTGCGAAGCCGACGAACAGCGCGCGGTGGCGCAGGTGCATCGGCAGGCTCTTCGGATTCACCGCCGCCGTGCCCTTTCGGCTGATGACCTGCGCGGTACCGGTCTTGCCGGCCATCACGTACGGCGCACCCACTGCCACGCGCCAGCCGCTGCCGCCGGGCCGCATGGTCGCCATCATGCCCTCGCGCACGGCCTGCACGTTGGCGGGGTTGGGGCTGACCGGCTTGCTCTCGCCAGCCGGCATCGCCGACCAGTCGCTGTCGAAACCCTCGCGCTGCTGGATCACCAGGTGCGGGGTGCGCAGCTGGCCATCGGCCAGACCGCTGACGCCGCGCGCCAGCTGCAGCGGGGTGACCTTCCAGTCACCCTGGCCGATGCTGATGTTGACCGTATCACCGGGGTACCAGGCTTCCTTGCGGCTCTTCCGCTTGTAGGCCGGCGACGGCAGGATGCCGCCGATCTCGCCGGTGAGGTCGATGCCGGTCGGCTGGCCGAAGCCGTAGTACTCCATGTAATGGTCGAAGCGCTCGATGCCCAGGTCCAGCGCCAGCTTGTAGTAGTAGGTGTTGACCGATTCGGCGATGGACTTGCGCAGGTCGGTCCAGCCATGGCCGCCACGGTGGGCGTCACCCCAGCCGCGGGAAGTGCCCGGCAGATAGAACATGCCGGTGGACAGCACCTTGTCTTCCGGGCGTCGAACGCCCGAATCCAGGCCGGCCAGGCCGATCAGCGGCTTCAGCGTGGAACCGGGGGCGACGCCACCGAGCACCAGGCGGTTGAACTGCGGCCGCGACGGGTTTTCGTTCAGCGCCTTGAAGTCGGCATGCGAGATGCCGTTGACGAACAGGTTGGGGTCGTAGGACGGCAGGCTGACCATCGCCAGCACTTCGCCGGTGCGCGGGTCCATCGCCACCGCCGAGCCTTCCTGGTCGCCGAAGGCGGCCACCATGGCGCGCTGCAGGTCGGCGTCGATCGACAGCCGCAGGTCGGCGCCGGACTGCGCGGCGACGCGGCCGATGGTGCGGATCGCGCGCCCCTGCACGTTGGTCTCGACCTGCTCGTAGCCGACCTTGCCGCGCAGCTGCTGCTCGTAGTAACGCTCCAGGCCGGACTTGCCGATGTGGGTCAGCGCGGCATTGCCTTCGCCGAGGATCTCCAGATCCTTGTCATCAACGCGGCCAACGTAGCCGATGATGTGCGCGAACAGATCGCCGTAGGGGTAGCGGCGGGTCAGGTAGGGCTCCAGCTCGACGCCGGGGAAGCGCCAGCGGTCGACCGCGAAGCGCGCCATCTCCTCGTCGCTCATGCGCAGCTTCAGCGTGACCGGCAGGAACTTGCGGCGCGCCTTGCGCGACTTGTTGAACGCTTCCAGCTCTTCCGGGCTGATGTTGATGATCTTCGCCAGCCCTTCCAGGGTGGCGTCCATGTCCTTGACCTTGTCCGGGGTCACGTCCAGGCGGAAGGCCGGCACGTTCTCGGCCAGCAGGCGGCCATTGCGGTCGTAGATCATGCCGCGCCCGGGCACCACCGGCCGCGGCTTGATGCGGTTGGCTTCCGAGCGCGTGGCATAGACGTCGTGGTCCAGCACCTGCAGCTTGAAGTACCAGCCGCCCAGGCCCAGCAGGCAGACCAGCACGCCCAGGAAGCCCAGCGCCGCGCGGCGGCGGAACTGTTCGGCTTCGGCGTGCGGGTTCTTGACCTGGCGGCGCGGGATCATGGCTCAGCGCCCGCGCTTGCCGAAGCGCACCGCGTCCAGCAGCACGAACACCAGCGGCCACAGGCCCATGCCCAGCAGCGGTGCCCACCAGTACGACCACGGCAGGGTCGGCTCATCCACCACGATGTGGACCAGCGCGCTGACGATACGGTCGTTGAACAGCAGGCCGCCGATGGCCAGCATCTGCTGGGACATCGGGAAGAAGCGGATGCGGGCGCGGAAGCGCTGCAGGATGAAGGCCAGCATCACCAGCCGCAGCGCCTGTTCGCCCAGCACGCCGCCGTACAGCAGGTCGGCAACCACGCCGCTGGCGAAGGCGATGCCCAGGCCGACGCGCTCGGGGGCTTCGATGACCCAGTACGCCAGCACCAGCGCCAGCCAGTACGGGCGCAGCGGCTGCAGCAGCGCCGGCAACGGCAGCAGGCCCAGCAGCAGCGCCACCACCAGGCTGGCCGGCAGCACCCACGGGTTGTCGCGCAGGCGGCTCATCGCTGGGCCTCCGGCGTGGTCGGTTGCCGGCCAGCGGCCGGCACTACCGTGGACCCGGCTGGGGTGGAGCCCCCCTCTTGTTGAGGGGGGCGCGCCAACGGCGCGGGGGTAAGGGAGGATGCGCGGGCCGGTTGCACCGAAGGTGCAGTCGGCTGAGGGGGGCGCGCCGAAGGCGCGGGGGTAAGGGAGGATGCGGGGGCAACAGTCCTCGTTTGCGACGAGGGCTGTTGCCGGCCAGCGGCCGGCACTACCGGGGAGCTGGCCGGAGCCGGCGTCGTTGCCGCTGGCGCGGCTCCCGCAGGCACGCTGGCGCCGGTGGCCGGCCCCCCCGGGGCGGTTTCTTCCAGCTGCAGGCGCAGTTCCGGCGGAATGCGGATCGCCGCGCCCGGGCGCAGCAGCAGCACGTCGCGGCCGCGGTCGAGCTGGGCCGCCGGCTTCAGTTCGCCGACCAGGAAGGCGTGGGTGTCGTCCGGGCGCAGGCCGGTGATGGTGCCGACCGGGAAGCCGGCCGGGAAGCGCCCGCCGAGGCCGGAGGTAACGATCTCATCGCCCACTTCCACGCCGGCGCTGAGCGGAATGTCGCGCAGCTCCAGCGTGTCGCCGCGGCCGTAGACGATCAGGCGCACGCCGTTGCGGGCCACGGTAACGGGCACCGCGTGGTCGGGGTCGGTCAGCAGCAGCACGGTGGAGGTGCCGCCGGTGACGCTGATCACCTGCCCCATCAAGCCGCCGGCATCGATCACCGCCTGGCCGACGTGCACGCCTTCGCGGGTGCCGGCGTCGAGCACCAGGCGCTGCTTCACCGGGTCCAGGTCGATGTCCAGGATCGGCGCCAGCTGCACGTCCAGGCCGCTGCGCTCGGCCACGTTCAGCAGTTCGCGCAGCTGGGCATTGTCCAGCGCGGCGGTCTGCAGGCGGGTCAGGCGCGCGTTGGCCAGCAGCAGCTGGTTGCGCAGTTCGCGATTCTCGGTCACCAGCTGGGTATGGCTGGCGGCGGAATCCTTGACCTGGTTGCCGAGCTTGCCGGGCAGGCCGGCCAGCGCCCATACCGGCTGCACCAGGCTGTTGGCCTGCTCGCGCAGGCGCGCCAGCCAGCCGGCCTGGTCATCGAGCACGATCAGGGTGATGGCCAACGCGAGATAGGCCAGCAACCGCAGGGGGCTGGCGGCATCACCGGATCGGGAGGCAACGGGAGGACCGGCGTAGGGCGGCACGGCAACGATTCAACTGGCAGAAGGCGAAAGGGAAACACGCGGGCGCCCCGCCGGTGCCGGCCCGCCATCACGGCGGGCCGCACCCCGGAAGGGCGCGGCGGGCAGGAACGGCCGGGACGGCTTATTCCGGCGCAAAGAACTCGTTGCCGTGCATGTCCACCAGCTCCAGCGCACGGCCGCCACCGCGGGCCACGCAGGTCAGCGGATCGTCGGCCACCTGCACGTGCAGGCCGGTTTCCTCGGAGATCAGGCGGTCCAGATCGCGCAGCAGGGCGCCACCACCGGTCAGCACGATGCCGCGCTCGGCGACGTCGGCGCACAGTTCCGGCGGGGTCTGCTCCAGCGCCAGCTTGACCGCGCTGACGATGCCCGACAGCGGCTCGTGCAGGGCCTCGAGCACCTCGTTGGAGCTGATCTTGATCATCTTCGGCACGCCCTCGGCGAGGTTGCGGCCAGAGATTTCCATCTCGATCACTTCCGCCTGCGGGTAGGCGCAGCCCAGCTCGACCTTGATGCGCTCGGCGGTGGCTTCACCGATCAGCATGCCGTGGTTGCGGCGCACGTAGTTGGTGATCGACTCGTCGAAGCGGTCGCCGCCGATGCGGACCGAGGCCGAATAGACGATGCCGTTGAGCGAGATCACCGCCACTTCGGTGGTGCCGCCGCCGATGTCGATGACCATCGAGCCACGGGCCTCGGTGACCGGCATGCCGGCGCCGATCGCGGCCGCCATCGGTTCTTCGATCAGGAACACGTCACGGGCACCGGCTTCCTCGGCCGATTCCTTGATCGCGCGGCGCTCGACCTGGGTCGAGCCGGCCGGCACGCAGACCAGCACGCGCGGGCTCGGGCGCAGCACGCGCGATTTGTGCACCTTCTTGATGAAGTGCTTGAGCATCGCCTCGGTGTAGGTGAAGTCGGCGATGACGCCGTCCTTCATCGGGCGGATGGTGGTGATGTGACCCGGGGTACGGCCCAGCATCTGCTTGGCTTCGGCGCCCACGGCTGCCACCGAGCGGGTGCCACCGATGGCACGGTCCTGGCGCACGGCCACGACCGACGGCTCGTTCAGCACGATCCCCTGCCCGCGCACGTAGATGAGGGTGTTGGCCGTGCCCAGGTCGATGGACAGGTCGTTGGAGAACATGCCACGGAGTTTCTTGAACATCTGAGGAAGGAGTCCTGAGGGGTGTCGTGCCCGCCGCGGGATGGCGAAAAAATGGGCAGAAATCGAGGCCGACAAGCCTAGCAACCCGCCTGCCGCCGAGCAAGGAAAAAACTAGCTGAACCCGCGTCTTCACAGGCTTTCGGCCTGATCGGGCATCACCCGGTTCTGGCCCTGAGCGGCACCAGCGGGTAACCTTTGCGCCGTCGGGCGCCCAAGGGCGCCGTTTGCTTGCCCGCTGAACCGGGCTGGCCCACCCCAAAATTCACCGCATAGGCTTACATCGATGTCCGCTCTGATCTGTGGTTCTCTTGCCTTCGACACCATCATGGTGTTTCCGGACCAGTTCAAGAATCACATCCTGCCGGACAAGGTGCACATCCTGAACGTGTCCTTCCTGGTGCCGCGCATGCGCCGCGAGTTCGGCGGCTGCGCCGGCAACATCGCCTACAACCTGCACCTGCTGGGCGGCCAGCCGATCCCGATGGGCACCGTGGGTTCGGACTTCGGCCCGTACCGCGAGTACTTCGAAGGCCTGGGCATCGACCTGTCGCGCGTGCGCGTGATCGATGAGCTGTTCACCCCGCAGGCGTTCATCACCACCGACCACGACAACAACCAGATCACCGCCTTCCACCCGGGTGCGATGATGCGTTCCTACGAGAACCATGTGCGCGGCGTGCCGGGCGTGACCCTGGGCCTGGTCGGCCCGGACGGCCGCGAAGGCATGATCCAGAACGCGCAGGAATTCCACGAGGACGGCATCCCGTTCATCTTCGACCCGGGCCAGGCCATGCCGCTGTTCAACGGCCCGGAGCTGCGCGCCTTCATCGACCAGGCCGACTACGTGGTGGTCAACGACTACGAGTCGAACCTGCTGCAGGAGCGCACCGGCTGGGACGAAAAGGAGATCGTCAGCCGGGTCAAGGCCTACATCACCACCCGCGGCCCGAAGGGCGCGGTCATCCACACCCCGGAAAAGAGCTACGACATCCCGCCGGCGCACGAGCGCCGCGTGGTCGACCCGACCGGCTGTGGCGACGCCTTCCGCGCCGGCCTGATCTACGGCATCCAGAAGGGCTACGACTGGCTGACCATCGGCCGCATGGGCAACCTGATGGGCGCACTGAAGGTCGAGCACCCGGGCACGCAGAACCAGCGCTTCACCTTCGATGAGTTCAACGAGCAGTTCAAGCAGCAGTTCGGTTACGCGCTGGGCGCGTAAACCGAACTGCCCGCGCATCGCTCGGTGGGTGTCGACCTGGGTCGACACTGCCGGCCGGCGGCCGGCACTACCGGAACTTCCGACCGACACGTTGCCTGCTCTCTGTAGAGCCGAGCCCATGCTCGGCTTGCGCGCGCCTGCGCGATCTGACCGCAGAGCAGCCGAGCGTGGGCTCGGCTCTACACGGTCATGCGGCCTGCCAGGCCGCCAACAGCGCGCGGCAATCGGCGAAATGCCAGTCGGCACGGCCGGGCCACGGGTTTTCCGGCAGGTTGACCAGTACGGTATGGGCGCCCGCGGCGCGGCCGCACTCCAGGTCGTAGGCGTGGTCGCCGACCATCACCGCCTCCCTCGCTGCAATGCCCCAGCGCCGCAGGTGCTGCTGCAGGCCATCCGGCGAGGGCTTGGGCACCGCTTCATCACGGCCGACGATGTCGGCATCATCGAACAGTTCCCCGACCCCGATCGCGTCCAGCGTCAGCTTCGCCAGCGCATGATCGTTGCGGGTCAGGATGCCCAGCCGGCAACCGTCGGCTGCCAGCGCACGCAGCAGCGTCACCGCACCCGGCGCCGGCAGCGCCTCCTCGGCCAGCACACGTTCGTGATCCAGCAGCCACTCACGCTTGGCCTGCGCCGGCGCATCCGGCAACGCTGCGATATGGTCCAGGATGTCCTCCTCGGCCGCGATCTGCAGCGCACGGCGGATCGCGGCGAAATCATGCACGGCGACGGTCAGCGTGCCATCCATGTCGAAGACCCAGTGCCGGATCGCGGACAACGCGTGCACTGCGCTGCCCGTCGCGATCATCACTGCCACCACTGCGGCATGCGACTGGCGTCGACACCGCCGGTCTCGAAGACGGCCGTACGCGTGCCGCCAGCCTTGACCGGGAACTCGATGCTGATCGACTTGCCCTTGCGCGCCAGCTTCCACAACGCCTTCTGGTCGGTGATGAACAGGGCGATGGCTTCATCGGTCTTCGGGCGCCAGGCCGCCATCGACACCGGCTTGCCATCGTCCACGGTCACCTTCACCGTGCACTGCGGGCAGCGGAAATCGCCGGCCTGCAGCACCAGGTAAGCGTGCCGCTTCCACTCCGGGTGATCGCGGAACACCAGCTGCACCGGCTTGGCGCCGCTGCCATCCACGTCCACCCGTTCCTTGCTGTAGATCTGCGCCGAAACCTGGTTGCCCTTGTTGCCCACCGGGATCTGGTTGTACTGCCACAGCGCCTGCATGCGGCGCAGGTCGCGCGCGGCATCGCCCTTGGCCTTGACCTCGTCGAAGCCCGCGGCGATGCGCTCGGCGGCGGCGGTGTCCTTGTACTGGTCCAGCAGCGAGGCGCCATGCAGGCGCGCGCGTTCCCAGTCCTGCGCGGCCACGGCCATGTCGTACTGCTTGGCCACGTCCTCGGCCTTGGCTTCCTTCTGCGCCTGCACGGCGGCCGCGGCGGCTTCCTGCGCCTTGCGCTCTTCCTCGGGGTTGCTGCAGGCGGCCAGGGCCAGGGTGCAGGCGGTGAGCAGGATCAGTCGTTTCATGGCGGAGGTCCTATGCGAGTGCATCCCGATTCTATCGGCAGCGAAAAGCGGATACAGCAACGGCGGGTTTCCCCGCCGTAGCTGGTGAAGCAGTGACCGGTTGCCGGCCAGCGGCCGGCACCACCGGTTACTTGGCTTCAGCCTTGGCCAGCATGTCCTGGACCGAGGCCGTGGTGATCGGGTGGTAGCCCGGCTTGGCCTTTTCAAAGGCCTGCTTGGCCAGCTCCAGCCCCTTCGGGGTCTTCACCAGTTCGGCGTAGATCGGCAGGATCAGCTTGCGACGGCCGACGCGCTCGATGAACGCGGCAGCACCTTCATTGGCCTGCTCGTAGCCGCTGCGGATCGCCAGCGGGTACCAGCGCATGGCGATCTCGCCATTCGGGGTGCCGGTGAAGTGGAACGCCTTGTCCAGCGTGGCCAGCTTGTCCAGCGGCTGGGTCGCACCCAGGCCGTCGATGAAGCGCACCCATTCCTGCGTGCTCCAGTCGGCGATGACCTGGCTGCTCGGCACGGTGCCGGCGCTGGCGAAGGCAATGCGCGCGGTATCGACGCTGCTGAAGTTGCGCGACTGCGCCTTGGCCGCGAACGCCGGAATGCCCGGCTCGTCCAGCCACGCCTTCAGTTCGGCCTCGGTCACTGCCGAGGGATTCTTCGGCAGCAGGTTCTTCTTCATGTACGCGACGAACTGGTCGGTGTTCGCGCTCTGGAAGGCATGGTCATCGAACCAGCCGCGCAGGAACGGATCGAAGGTCTCGCGGCCGAAGCGCTGCTCCAGGAATTCCAGGAACCACGAACCCTTGACGTAGGCGACCTGGCTGAGGGCTTCGTCGGGGTCACGCTCGTTCAGCGGCGGCAGCGCCAGCGCCTGGTCGGCCGGGCTCATGTCCTTCACTTCGGCCAGCAGGTCGGTCTGGTCGATCTGCTTCTCCATCTCGGCCATCTCCTTGCCGTACAGGGCTTCGGTGATGCGGCCCTGGACGTAGGTGGTGAAGCCTTCATTGAGCCAGATGTCCTTCCAGCTGGCGTTGGTCACCAGGTTGCCCGACCAGCTGTGCGCCAGTTCATGGGCGACCAGCGAGACCAGCGACTTGTCACCGACGATCACGGTCGGGGTGGCGAAGGTCAGGCGCGGATTCTCCATGCCGCCGAACGGGAACGACGGCGGCAGCACCAGCATGTCGTAGCGGCCCCAGCGGTATTCGCCGTAGAGCTTCTCGGCGGCACCGATCATCTTCTCGGTGTCTTCGAATTCCTTGGCGGCCTTGTTGACCATGGTCGGCTCGGCCCAGACGCCGGAGCGGCCGGAGATCGGCTCGAACACCAGGTCGCCGGCGGCGATGGCCAGCAGGTAGGACGGAATCGGCTGCGGCATCTTGAAGGTGTAGTCACCGTCACGCGCGGCCTTCGGATCGTTGTCGGCGCTCATCAGCACCATCACGTCCGGGCGCGAGACCACGTGCGCGCTGTAGGTGAAACGCACGCTCGGGGTGTCCTGCAGCGGCACCCAGGAGCGGGCGTGGATGGCCTGCGACTGGCTGAACATGAAGGGCAGCTTCTTGCCTTCGGTCATCGACGGCGCCAGCCACTGCAGGCCCGAGGCGGTCGGTGCGGTGTGGTAGGTCACTTCCACCTTGGCCGGCTGTTCCGGGGTCTCGATGGTCAGCTTGCTGCCGAACACCTTGTCGACCGGGGCCAGCGCGAACTGCAGCGGGCTGCGCGCGCCATCGGCACCGACGGCCTCGACCTTGGACACGGTCAGCTCGCGGGTGTCGAGCACCAGCTGCTTGGCGTCCTTCTGCTTCCATTCCAGGGTGTAGGTGGCGGTTCCGCCGATCTGCTTCTGGTCGAAGTCCAGCTTCAGATCCAGCGCGATGTCCTTGATGACGACCTTGTCCGGCTCGGCATACGAGCTTTCGTCGTGGCTGCGGTTCTCGGCGTTCACGGGGGCGGCGGGGGCCTTTGCGGCAGTCGGGGCGGCGGCGGGCGCGGCCGCCTCCTGGGAGCAGCCGGCGGCCAGGGCCACGGCCAGCGGAAGGAGCATCAGCGGGTTACGCATGAATCGGGACCGTTACGGGGATCAAACCCCAATGGTACCTCCCTCCGGCCGCGCAGGCGTTGCGCGGTGCGGGGTAATGCAGGCCGGGGCCGTTCCTGCGCCTCCGGCGCATGCCAACCAAGGTTGGCATCTACAGGTAGGTGCCAACCTTGGTTGGCATCTACAGGCAGGTGCCCACCTTGGTTGGCACGGATCCATCAACGCACGCGGCAGGCCCGTGCCGACCAAGGTCGGCACCTACCAGAGCGGATGACCGCAGCGGGCGAGTGCCAACCAAGTTGGCACCCACCAGAGCAGGGCTTACAGCTTGTAGCCGGAGTGGATCGAGACGATGCCGCCGGTCAGGTTCTTGTAGTGGCAGCGCTCGAAGCCGGCCTGCCCCATCATCGCCTTCAGTTCGTCCTGCGGCGGGTGCTTGCGGATGCTCTCGGCCAGGTACTGGTAGCTGTCCGAATCGTTGGCGAACAGCTTGCCCAGCTTGGGCAGGATCTTGAACGAGTGGAAGTCGTAGATCGGCTTGAACCAGTCCGCGGTGACTTCGGAGAATTCCAGTACGCGGGCCTGGCCGCCCACCTTCAGCACGCGGTACATCTCGCGCAGGCCAGCGTCCTTGTCGGTCACGTTGCGCAGGCCGAAGGCAATGGTGACCAGATCGAAGCTGTTGTCCGGGAACGGCAGGGCTTCGGCGTTGCACTGCACGTAGTCCAGGCCGAGCACGAGGCCGCGGTTGGTCAGGCGGTCACGGCCGACCGACAGCATGCCGGCGTTGATGTCGCCCAGCACCACCGAGCCCTCGGCGCCGACGCGCTCCTTCAGCAGGGCGGCGATGTCGCCGGTGCCGCCGGCCAGGTCGAGCACGCGGTCGCCCGGCTTCACCTGCGCGGTGGCCACGTAGTAGCGCTTCCACGCCCGGTGCACGCCCAGGCTCATCAGGTCGTTCATCAGGTCGTAGTTGCGCGCGACCGAGGTGAACACCTGGCCGACCAGCTTCTGCTTGTCCTTGGCGGCGACGTCGCGGAACCCGAAATGGGTGGTACCGGCTTTGTAGGGGGATTCGCTCATGGCCCCGATTATCGCACCGCCGGGGGCCAGCGGCACCCCCTGCCCGTATGATGGCGGGCCACGACTTACCGGAGCCCCGCATGATCACCACGCCCGACTACCAGGCCCTGCTGCAGACCGCCATCGCCGAAGCCCGCCAGGGCCTGGCCGAGGGCGGCGTGCCGATCGGCGCGGCGCTGTACCACAACGACGGCCGCCTGCTCGGCTGCGGCCACAACCGCCGCGTGCAGGAAGGCGACCCGTCGGTACATGGGGAAACCGACGCCTTCCGCAAGGCCGGCCGCCAGCGCCGTTACCAGGACACCATCATGGTCACCACCCTGGCCCCGTGCTGGTACTGCTCGGGCCTGGTGCGCCAGTTCAACATCGGCACCGTGGTGGTGGGCGAATCGCGCACCTTCCAGGGCGGCATCGACTGGCTGCGCGAAAACGGCGTCAACGTGATCGACCTGGACAACCAGGAATGCGTGGACCTGCTGGGCGATTTCATCAGCCGTCATCCCGACATCTGGAACGAGGACATCGGCGAATGAGCCACGCGCGCTCGTCTCTGCAACACATTTAATGAACGCTTCAGCGCCGGTGCGCCCTTGTGCCGGCGGCCTTTGCGGGCATCGGCGTGACCGCGCGCACAGTCAGCCAGGTCACGCGCACACATTGCGGTAACACCCCACGCGGCTGACACGCCTACGGTGGGTTCACCGGGGCACCCTTTCCCCGGCGGAGCCAGCCATGTGCGCGCACGCCGTACGCCCTACGACAGACCCGATCCTCGATCCGATCCGCGAACGCTTGCAGCAGCAATATGCGCTGCACCGGCGCGGCGCGCCGTTCTGGACTGCCTATCAGCACATGCAACTGGAGCTGGTCCGCCGCCACCCGCTCGACCACGAACGCCTGTGCAATGCGATGGCCACTCTGGCCGAAGACCTCGGTGCGGTCGAACATGCGCAGTTGATCGGCCATGCCAACGCAGGCTCCACATCCCGCTGACGCGGCATGCACCGCCATATACGCCACACTCGGATGAACCCCCACTCCCTTTCCACTCAACCGAACTGGATTGTCATGCACGCTGAAGTCCCCACCATTCCTCCGGTCATCAACGTTGACGCCGAGCTTGACCACTGGCGCCGCCAACATGCCGAAGGCGCACTGCCGCACAACTCGTTCGGCTCGTACGTGCCGTGGATCAAGTTCGCCTGTGATTCGCTGATCACCCAGCCGCGCGCCAGCGAGGCCGAACGTGACGAGATGTTCCAGACCCAATACGCCCTGCAGATCATGCCGCGGCTGAGCGAAGCCCAGGCCCGTGAGTTCGTCGACCGTTGCTGGCAGCACGTCTACCAGAGCAGCCCGGTGCGCAGCCTGCAGGCGCCACGACTGCAGCGCATGCGCGCCTGACCGCCGCTGCACAACCCCTGCACGGGCCACTGCCGATCATCCTCGTCACCTGAGTGGGACGACGACGATGAAAGCACGCAACCTGTTCAATACGATCGCCAAGAAGGCCGCGGCCGCCACCGGCTCGCCGTGGACCTTCCTGGCTGCAGTAGCGATCGTGGTGATCTGGGGCATCAGTGGCCCGGTGTTCGGTTTCAACGACACCTGGCAGCTGGTGATCAACACCGGCACCACCATCATCACCTTCCTGATGGTGTTCCTGATCCAGCACACGCAGAACGCGGATACTGCCGCGATGCAGATCAAGCTGGACGAGCTGATCCGGGCGACGGCCGAAGCCAACAACGAACTGTTGGATCTGGAAGAACTGGATGAAGCGCGCCTGGAAGAGATCCGCGCCGAGTACGAGCAGATGGCGCGCGAAGCCGGCGATGCGCTGGCGCGCGTTCGCGCCTGCCATGCGGCGCGGCGCGACGATGAAGCGGTATAGCAGGCCCCCGAATGACAATGCCGGCCAACGGCCGGCACTACCCTCGATCTCCAGGTAGGTGCCAACCTTGGTTGGCACGGATGCGTCAGCGCAGGCGGCTGGCCCTGTGCCAACCAAGGTTGGCACCTACCAGAAGCACTGCTTACCCGCGCTCGTGCCAGCCGCCGCCCAGCACCTTGTACAGGGTGATGCGGTTGGCCTGCTGCGCCAGCTGCGCCTGCAGCTGGGTCTGCTGCGCGTTGTAGGCGGTACGCCGCGCGTCAAGCAGGGTGACAAAGCTGTCCAGCCCCGCGTCGTAGCGTGCCTGCGACAGGCGATTGGCCTGTTCGGCCGCTTCCACCAGGCGCTGCTGTGAACTCACCTGCTCATCCAGGCTGACGTTCAACGCCAGCGCATCGGCCGTTTCGCGGAATCCCACCTGGATCGACTTCTCGTACTGCGCCAGTGCGATATCACGATCCGCGTTGGCGATGGCCAGGTTGGCGCGCAGCTTGCCGCCCTGGAAGATCGGCAGGGTGATCTTCGGCAGGAAGCTCCACACACGGGTGCCGCTGTCGAACAGGTTGGACAGTTCGCTGGAGCCGCTGCCGATGCTGCCGGTCAGCGAGATGCTCGGGAAGAACGCTGCGCGTGCCGCACCGATGTTGGCATTGGCGGCCAGCAGCTGGTGTTCGGCGGCCATGATGTCCGGGCGCTGCAGCAGCACGTCGCTGGGCAGGCCGGCCGGCGGCGGGGCCAGCGCCAGCAGCTGCGGTTCGATGCTGTCCGGCAGCAGTGCCGGATCGAGCTGGCCACCGGCCAGCAGCGCCAGTGCGTTGCGGTCCTGGGCCAGCTGGCCGCGCAGGCGCGCGGCATCGGTGCGTGCGGTCTCGACCAGGGTACGGGTCTGGGTCAGCTCCAGCGCCGAACTGCCGCCGCGTTCGTGGCGGGCCTCGGCCAGGCGCAGCGAATCCTCGTAGGTCTTCAGCGTGGCATCGGCGATCTTCAGCCGCTGCGCATCAGCCCCATAGGTCAGCCACGCGGTGGCGGTCTCGGCCACCAGGCTCAGCTGCGCGTTGCGGCGGTTGGCAGCCACGGCGAAGTACTGCTGCAGCGCCGCCTCGCTGAGGTTGCGCACGCGACCGAACAGGTCCAGCTCGAACTCGGCCACACCCACGCCCGCGCTGAACTGCTCGGTGACACCGGCATCGGTACCACGGCGGTCCATCTGGCCGGTCACGGCCACGCCGGGCACGCGATCGGCGCGCTGCACGCGGTACTGGCCACGCGCGCGCTCGACATTGAGCACGGCCACGCGCAGGTCGCGGTTGTTCTGCAGCGACTGCTCGATCACCTGCTGCAGGCGCGCATCGGTGAAGAAATCGCGCCAGCCGACGGCGGCGACATCGGCCACCTCGCCCTGCGCGGCCTCGGCCGGCCACTGCGCAGGAATCGCCGGAGCGACGGCGGTGTTCTTCGGCGCCAGGGTGGAGCAGCCGGCCAGCGCGAGCGTGGCGGCAATGGAGAGGAACAGGGATGCACTTTTCATGGGGATCACTTCCATCGGTACTGCCGGATGGCAGGAGGCAGTGCCGGCCAGCGGCCGGCACTACCGTTTCGATAACGCCAGCCTGAGGCCGGCATGACCGTTTCAGGTCACGTCGTGGATCTGCGCTTGAACACGCGCTGCACCACCACGAAGAACAGCGGCACGAAGAACACGCCGAGCACGGTGCCGACGATCATGCCGCCGAGCACGCCGGTGCCGATCGCCTGCTTGGCGCCGGAGCCGGCACCGGTGGAGATCGCCAGCGGTACCACGCCCATGCCGAAGGCCAGCGAGGTCATCACGATCGGGCGCAGGCGGTCGCGCACGGCGTGCATGATCGACTCGATCAGGCTGGCGCCCTTTTCCAGGTTTTCCTTGGCGAACTCGACGATCAGGATCGCGTTCTTGCTGGTCAGGCCCACCGTGGTCAGCATCGCCACCTGGAAGTAGATGTCGCGCTCCAGGCCCTTGAAGGTGTTGGCCAGCACCGCGCCGAGGATACCGAGCGGGGCCGCCAGCAGCACCGCGGTCGGCACGCTCCAGCTTTCATACATCGCGGCCAGGCACAGGAACACGATCATCAGCGACAGCGTATACAGCAGCGGCGTCTGCGAGCCGGCCTGGCGTTCCTGGTAGGACATCGCCGTCCATTCGATGCCGAAACCCGCCGGCAGCTGCTTGGCCAGCTGTTCGATCTCGGCCATGGCATCACCGGAGGCGACACCCGGGGCCGGTTCGCCCTGGATTTCCATTGCCGACACACCGTTGTAGCGTTCCAGGCGCGGCGAACCGTAGTCCCAGTGCTTGGTAGCGAAGGCGCTGAACGGCACCATCTCACCCTTGTCGTTCTTCACGGACCAGAGATCGAAGTCCTCCGGCACCATGCGGAACGCCTGGTCGGCCTGCACGAACACGCGCTTGACGCGGCCACGATCGACGAAGTCATCAATGTACGAGCTGCCCCACGCCGCGGCCAGCGTGCCGTTGATCTGATCGATCGACAGTCCCAGCGAGGTCGCCTTGGCCGCGTCGATGTCGATGCGGAACTGCGGCGTGTCTTCCTGGCCGTTCGGGCGTACGTTGGCCAGCTTCTTGCTGCCTGCGGCCAGGCCGAGCAGCTGGTTGCGCGCGGCCACCAGTGCCTCGTGGCCCTGGCCGCTGTTGTCCTTCAGGAAGAAGGTGTAGCCCGAGGCGGTCCCCAGCTCCGGAATGGCCGGCGGCGGGAAGGCGAAGATGAAGGCATCCTTGATCTGGCCCAGGGCCGCCATCGCACGGCCGGTGATCGGCATCACGCCATTGTCGGCGTCACGCTCGCTCCAGTCCTTCAGCTTGACGAACGCCATGCCCGCGTTCTGGCCCATGCCGGCGAAGCTGAAGCCCTGCACGGAGAACACCGAGTCCACCGCATCCTTCTCGTTCTGCAGGAAGTGGTTTTCCAGTGCCGCGATCGATTCCAGCGTGCGTTCCTGGGTGGCACCGACCGGCGCCTGCACCAGCGCCATCAGCACGCCCTGGTCTTCATTGGGCAGGAACGAGCTGGGCAGGCGCACGAACAGCACGCCCATCAGCACGAACAGCGCCGCCACGATGCCCATGAAGCGCCACGGACGGTGGATGATGCCGCGCACGCCGCGCTGGTAGCTTTCGCTGGTGCGGTCGAAGCCACGGTTGAAGCCATTGAAGAAGCGACCGGCCAGGCCACGGTGGGCGACGTGGTGCTCACCCTTCTTCAGCGGCTTGAGCATGGTCGCGCACAGTGCCGGGGTCAGCACGATCGCCACCAGCACCGACAACGCCATCGCAGAGACAATCGTGGCCGAGAACTGCCGATAGATCACGCCGGTGGAGCCGCTCATGAAGGCCATCGGCACGAACACCGCCGACAGCACCAGGCCGATACCCACCAGCGCACCGGTGATCTGGCCCATCGACTTGCGGGTCGCTTCGAGCGGCGACAGCCCTTCCTCGGACATGATGCGCTCGACGTTCTCCACCACCACGATGGCATCGTCCACCAGCAGGCCGATCGCCAGCACCATCGCGAACATGGTCAGCATGTTCACCGAGAAGCCCAGCATCGCCAGCACGCCGAAGGTACCCAGCAGCACCACCGGCACGGCGATGGTCGGGATCAGGGTGGCGCGGAAGTTCTGCAGGAACAGGTACATCACCACGAACACCAGCACGATCGCTTCGATCAGGGTCTGCACCACGCCCTTGATCGACACGCGCACGAACGGGGTGGTGTCGTACGGGATCTCGGCCTTCAGGCCGGCCGGGAAGAAGCCCTTCATGTCTTCCAGCGCGGCATCCACACCGGCCGCGGTATCCAGCGCGTTGGCGCCGGTGGCCAGGGTGACCGCTAGGCTACTGGCCGGCTGGCCGTTGTAGCGGGTGACGAAGTCGTAGGACTCGGCACCCAGCTCGACGCGGGCGACATCACCCAGGCGCAGCTCGGCACCGTCCTGCGCACCGCGCACGATGATGTTTCGGAACTGTTCCGGGGTCTGCAGGCGCGACTGCGCGTTGATGGTGGCGTTGAGCTGCTGGCCCTTCACCGACGGCGCACCGCCGAGCTGGCCAATCGCCACCTGGGCGTTCTGCGCCTTGATCGCGGCGGTCACTTCCGGCACCGACAGGCCGTAGGTATGCAGCTTGTTCGGGTCCAGCCAGATGCGCATGGCGTACTTGCCACCGAACACCTGGATGTTGCCCACGCCCGGCACGCGGCTCAGGCGGTCGACGACATTGGAACCGACGTAGTCGGCGATGTCGTTGGCGTCCATGCTGCCGTTCTCGGACACGAACGCGATGACGTTCAGGAAGCCCGAGCTGGACTTGGCCACGTTGATGCCCTGCCGCTGCACTTCCTGCGGCAGCAGCGGCATGGCCAGCTGCAGCTTGTTCTGCACCTGCACCTGGGCGATATCCGGGTTGGTGCCGCTCTCGAAGGTCAGGGTGATGGTGGCCTGGCCGTTGGACGAGCTGTTGGAGGAGAAGTAGATCAGGCCATCAAGGCCCTTCATGTTCTGCTCGATGATCTGCGTCACCGAGTCCTCGACCACCTTGGCCGATGCACCCGGGTAGGTAGCACTGATTTCCACCGCCGGCGGTGCGACGTTGGGGTACATCGAGACCGGCAGCTTGAACAGCGCCAGGCCGCCGGCGAGCATGATGATGATGGCGATCACCCACGCAAAGATGGGTCGATCGATGAAAAAGCGTGCCATGGGGTTCTCCGCTTACTTCGCGTCGCCGGCCGGGGCGGCAGGCTGGGCGGCTGCCGCCGGCTTGGCCGGTGCGTCGCCCTTCTCGGTGGCCTTGACCGGCATGCCGGGGCCGATCTTCTGCAGGCCTTCGACGATGACCTTGTCACCGGCCTTCAGGCCGTCCTCGACCAGCCACTTGTCGCCGACCGTGCGGCTGACCTTGACCGGGCGCACTTCGACCTTGTTGTCCTTGCCGACCACCATCGCGGTGGTGTCGCCCTTCGGATCGCGCGCGATGCCCTGCATCGGCACCAGCACCGCGTCGCTGCGCACGCCGCCGCCGATCACCGCACGCACGTACATGCCCGGCATCAGCAGGCCGTCCGGGTTGTCCACCTTCACGCGCAGGCCGAAGCTGCCGGTGGTCGGATCGACGCTGACTTCGGAGAACTCCAGCGTGCCCTTGTGCTCGAAGGTGCTGCCGTCTTCCATCAGGATGCTGACCGGCAGGGTCTGGTTGTCCTGCAGGCGGCCGGCGGCCAGTTCGCGGCGCAGCTGCAGCAGCTCGGCCGAGGACTGGGTCAGGTCGACATAGATCGGGTCCAGCTGCTGCACGGTGGCCAGTGCGTTGGCCTGGCCGGCGCTGACCAGCGCACCCTGGGTGACGCTGGACTTGCCGATGCGGCCGCTGATCGGCGCGGTGATGCGGGCGTAGCCCAAGGTGACGTTGGCCGCATCCAGCGAGGCCTTGGCGGCACCGACGTCGGCCTCGGCCTGCTTCTGCGCGGCGACGGCGTTTTCCAGGTCCTGCTGGCTGACCGCATCGACCTTGGCCAGCTCGGTGATGCGCTTGGCACTCAGGCGCGCGGCATTGGCGGTGGCTTCGGCGCGGGCCAGCTGGGCGCGGGCGTTGTTGGCCTGGGCCCGGTAGCTGGCATCGTCGAGCTGGTACAGCGGCTCGCCGGCCTTGACCATGCCGCCCTCGGTAAACAGGCGCTTGGCCACGATGCCATTGACCTGCGGGCGCACTTCGGCGACCAGGAAGGCATTGGTACGGCCCGGCAGTTCGCGGGTCAGGCCCACGGTCTCGGACTTCAGCGTGACCACGGTGACGTCACCCGGGCCCTGCTCGGGGGCCTGGGGTTGGCCGCCGCAGGCAGCCACGGTCGCGGCGATTGCCAGCGACAGTGCAAAGGGTCGGATTCGGCTCAGCAACATGACGGAAAGGCTCTTGGAGGAAGGAATCTCAGAGGGAGCTGATATCGATGGACATTCCCCTTCCGGTGAAAGCCCGCAGATCGCGCCCACCCGGGTGGAGTGGGCGCCGGACCGGCCTGCCACGCACACGACGGGAATGATGGGTGCGAAATATACATACATGCTTGTTTGTTTGTAAACCGGTACAATTCAGCCACGTTTCACCCGCACTCGTACCCACACCCATGGCCCGCAAGACCAAAGAGGACACCCAGGCAACCCGGGAAGGCATCCTTGACGCCGCCGAAGCCTGCTTCCATGAACACGGCGTGGCCCGTACCACGCTGGAGATGATCGGTGCCCGCGCCGGCTACACCCGTGGCGCGGTCTACTGGCACTTCAAGAACAAGAGCGAGGTGCTGGCCGCCATCGTCGAGCGCGTGCACCTGCCCTTCATGCAGGAACTGGAGCGCACCTCCACCGACCAGCGCGACACCCCGGTGCACGACCTGCGCGCGGTGATGATCCACTCGTTCATCGAGCTGTCCGAGGACGAGCGCCTGCGCAAGACCATGGAGATCATGCTGCGCAGCGATGCGTCGGCGGACACCAGGGTGCTGACCGAAATGCAGCAGGCCGGATTCCGCGATGCGCTGGACCGGATGGAGCGTGCCCTGCGCCGCGCCCGCGATCTGGGCCAGCTGCGCGAAGGCGCCGACCCGAAAATCGCCGCGCGCATGCTGCACGCCACCGTGCTGGGCGTGCTGCACGGCGCGATGGTCGAACCGGAACTGATGGACCTCAAGCGCGACGGCATGCTCGCGCTGGACATGACCCTGGCCGCCTACGTGAAGGATGGTGTGTTCGTTCCCGGCACCGTCCCCGAGCCGCTGCCCGAGGCGTGAACGAGGCTGCTCCCATCACTGCGGCACCCCCTGCAAGGGCAGATCGATGATCCTGGACAACGTGGTGTGGGGCTTCATCGGGTGTGGCAGCGTCACCGAGAAGAAGAGCGGGCCAGCCCTGGCCAACACGCCGGGCTCACGGGTAGTGGCGGTCATGCGCCGCAATGCCGCATTGGCCGAAGACTATGCACGCCGCCACGCGATTCCGCGCTGGTACGCGGACGCCGATGCACTCATCGCCGATCCGGAGGTGAACGCGGTCTACGTTGCAACACCGCCCTCCACGCACATGCACTACGCATTGCAGGCGATTGCTGCGGGCAAGCCGGTCTACATCGAAAAGCCGATGGCCATGGACCACGACGAGTGCCAGCGCATCATCGCGGCCAGCGCCCGCAGCGGCGTGCCCGTGTTCGTGGCCTACTACCGCCGTGCCCTGCCCCGCTTCGCACAGGTGAAGCAGCTGCTGGACGACGGCGCGATCGGCACAGTGCGCGCCGTGCGCGCCACCCTGCACCGGCCGCATTCAGTGGATGCCGCATCGCCTGACTTCTGGCGGACCAACCCCGCGATCGCCGGCGGCGGGCTGTTCGTCGACCTGGGCTCGCATACCCTGGACCTGCTCGACCATCTGCTGGGGCCGCTGAGCGATGTGCGTGGCCTGGCCAGCTCGTTGACCGGCGCCTACGCCGCCGAGGACAGCGTCTCGATGTGCTTCCGCACCGGGACGGGGACGCACGGCATCGCGCAATGGAGCTTCTGCGCGTTCCGCCGCCAGGATCAGATCGAGATCACCGGCGACCGTGGCCAGCTGCGCTTTGCCACCTTCGAGGACGTTCCGGTGGAGCTGGAAACCGAAGCGGGCGTGCAGGCCTTCGACATCCCGAACCCGTCGTCGATCCAGCAGCCGTTGATCGCCTCCCTCGTGGACGAACTGCGCGGCAACGGGCACTCGCCCTCGAACGGCATCAGCGCCGCCCGCACCAGTGCAGTGATCGACCAGGTGCTGCGGGACTACCGCACCCGGCAATCGCACTGACCGCACAGGAAAAAGGCCACCTTGCGGCGGCCTTTTCTGCTGCAGTGGGCGGGGTCAGCGCCCTCGCCACGGCGAGGGATCCGACCCCACCGGGCATTACAGGATGTAGCGGCTCAGGTCCGGGTCCTGCACCAGCTCACCCAGGTGCTTGTCAACGTAGGCGCTGTCGATGGCCAGGGTTTCGCCGTCGCGGTCCGGTGCCTCGTAGCTGAGCGAATCCAGCAGGCGCTCCAGCACCGTATGCAGGCGACGCGCGCCGATGTTTTCCTGGCGTTCGTTCACCTGGAAAGCGATCTCGGCCAGACGATCAATGGCATCGGCAGTGAAGCTGACCTTGACGCCTTCGGTGGCCAGCAGTGCTTCGTACTGCTTGGTCAGCGCGGCCTTCGGTTCGGTCAGGATGCGCACGAAATCGTTCTTGCTCAGCGCACCCAGCTCCACGCGGATCGGGAAGCGGCCCTGCAGCTCCGGAATCAGGTCGCTGGGCTTGGCCAGGTGGAACGCGCCCGACGCGATGAACAGGATGTGGTCGGTCTTGATCGTGCCGTACTTGGTGGACACGTTGGAGCCTTCCACCAGCGGCAGCAGGTCGCGCTGCACGCCTTCGCGCGACACGTCACCACCACCCACGTTGTCGCCACGCTTGGCGACCTTGTCGATCTCGTCGATGAAGACGATGCCGTGCTGCTCGCAGGCCTCGATCGCGGCGGTGCGGATGTCGTCCTCGTTGACCAGCTTGCCCGCTTCTTCCTCGATCAGCAGCGGGCGCGCGGCCTTGATGGTCAGCGTGCGCTTGTGCGCCTTGGCGCCGCCGCCGAGGTTGGCGAACATCGACTTCAGCTGCTGGCCCATTTCCTCCATGCCCGGCGGGGTCATGATGTCCATGCTGACGTTTGCGGCAAGGTCGAGTTCGATCTCGCGCTCGTCCAGCTCACCGTTGCGCAGCATCTTGCGGAACTTGATGCGGGTCTCGTTGTCCTGCGCCGACGGCTCGTTGCGGGCGACTTCCGGATCGAAGCCGATGCCACCGCTGCGGCGCGGCAGCAGCGCATCCAGGATGCGGTCTTCGGCACGCTCTTCGGCCTGGGTGCGTACGCGCACCTTGGCCTGTTCGCGATAGAGCTTGACCGCGGTATCGGCCAGGTCGCGGATGATCTGCTCGACGTCCTTGCCGACGTAGCCGACTTCGGTGAAGCGGGTGGCTTCGACCTTCACGAACGGTGCGTTGGCCAGCGTGGCCAGGCGACGCGCGATCTCGGTCTTGCCGACGCCGGTCGGGCCGATCATCAGGATGTTCTTCGGCATCACTTCATTGCGCAGCTCGGGCACCAGCTGCATGCGGCGCCAGCGGTTGCGCAGGGCGATGGCCACGGCGCGCTTGGCGTCGTGCTGGCCGACGATGTGCCGGTCCAGTTCCTGCACGATCTCGCGCGGGGTCATGGTGGCGGAGGAAACTTCGATCTTCGACATGGATGTGCTCACGGATTCTTTGTCGGTAGTGCCGGCCGCTGGCCGGCAACCAGGCACGCGTGCGGGGGATCATGAGGTTGCCGGCCAGCGCCCGACGCTACCCTCACAGCTCCTCGACCACCACGTTGCGGTTGGTGTAGATGCAGATGTCGCCGGCGATGCCGATCGCTTCGCTGGCGATGGTGCGCGCATCCAGTTCGGTGTGCGCCATCAAGGCGCGTGCGGCCGACAGTGCATACGAGCCACCCGAGCCGATGGCGATGATGCCGTCCTCCGGCTCGATCACATCGCCGGTGCCGCTGATGATCAGCGAGGTTTCCTTGTCGGCCACCGCCAACAGGGCTTCCAGCTTGCCGAGGCGGCGCTCGGTGCGCCAATCCTTGGCCAGTTCGACCGCAGCACGCTGCAGCTGGCCATGCTTTTCCAGCTTGGCCTCGAACAGCTCGAACAGAGTGAAGGCATCGGCGGCGGCACCGGCGAAGCCGGCCAGTACCTGGCCATCACGGCCGAGGCGGCGCACCTTGCGCGCGTTGCCCTTCATCACGGTGTGGCCCAGCGTGACCTGGCCGTCGCCGGCAATGGCCACGTGCTCGCCGCGACGGACGCAGACGATGGTGGTGGCGTGGAAAACGTTGGGGTTCTGACTGGGGTCCATGATGCCTCCGGGGTGACAGAACCAGAGGTGGGGACTGCGCTGCGCCCTTCAAGCCACCCGCGACCGGCTGCCGCAGGGGCAACGTTCAGCTTTCTCCGCTGCCCTCGTTGCTGCGTCGACGCTTCGCGCGCGGATGCGCGGCGTCGTAGACCTTGGCCAGGTGCTGGAAATCGAGGTGGGTATAGATCTGCGTGGTGGCGATGTCGGCGTGGCCCAGCAGCTCCTGCACACCGCGCAGGTCGCCGGACGATTCCAGGATGTGGCTGGCGAAACTGTGCCGCAGCATGTGCGGATGCACGTGCTTGAACAGGCCCTGGCGCTGCGCCAGCTGGCGGATGCGGATCTGCACCGCGCGCTGGCTGATCGGCCCGTTGCGGCCGGGGAACACCGGCGAGGCCGGGCCGCCCCCACTTTCCGTGCGCCACGCCTGCAGCGCTTCGCGCGCCGGCCGGCCGAACGGCACCCGGCGCTGGCGGTTGCCCTTGCCCAGCACGTTCACCAACCCGCTGTCGAAATCCAGATCGCGCCAGGTCAGCGCGCAGACTTCGCTCAGGCGCAGGCCAGAGGAATAGAACAGTTCCAGCAGCGCGCGGTCACGGCGGCCGAGCTCACCCTCCGGCTCCAGCTCGACCAGCTGCACCGCCTCATCGGCGTCGAGGACCTGTGGCAAGCGGCGCGGTGCGCGCGGTGCCTTCAGCGTCGCTGCCGGGCTGACCTCGATACGCCCGTGCTTGAGCAGCCAGGCATAGAAGCTTCGGCAGGCCGACAGGCGGCGCTGCAGGCTCTTGGCCGACAGGCCACGCCGGTGCTCGTCGGCAACGAACTGGCGCACGGCCTCGGCATCCAGTGCCTCCACCGCCACGCCACGCGGCTCGGCCCAGGCCGACAGCGCGTCCAGGTCGCGGCGGTAGGCGTCGAGCGTATGCGCCGACATCCGCCGCTCCACCTGCAGGTGCTGCAGGAAGGCCTGTACCGCGCTCATCGTCGTCGCAACCTGCTCAGCCCGGGAAGCGCTTCAGGCCAGTGACCAGCGCGTCGCCCATCATGCGCAGGAACAACGTCCCCATGCCCGGGTAGAAGCGGTTCGGGTCGTGGCTGCCGACCGCGATCAGGCCCACGCCCGGTAGCGGCAGCAGCGCGGTGGTCTGCACTTCCTCGCTGCGCACGCCGTACAGCACGGCATTCTTTTCCGGCTGCAGGCGGCCGCAGATCGGCTCGCCATCGTTCAGGCAATCGCGGAACGGGCCCAGCTGCGGATCATCCGCGGCAATCACCCGCAGCCAGTCGGCCTGTTCCAGCCCGGCCACTGGCGTGTGCACCACCAGCCGCACCAGGTCGCCGGCGAAGTCTTCCTGCAGCGAGGCGGCCATCGCGCGCAGGGTGTCAGCCGCGTTGTCCTGCTTCATCAGCGCCAGGGTCAGCTGGTGCGTGCGCACCGCCAGCCGCTCATTGACCTGGGCGGTCGCGCCCAGATCGGCCAACCGTCGTGCCAGCTCGCGGTTCTTCTCGCGCAGCACTTCCAGCTGGTAGCTGGCCAGCGACGCGGTCGGGCCGTCGTCACGCGGCACCACCAGGGTCAGGGCCAGGTCCGGGAACTGCTTGAGGAAGCCGGGATGACGCCGCAACCAGGCAGCGACTTCATGGGCCCCGAGCTTGTCGACGGTTTCGGTCATGCGATCCACTCCCCTTCGAAGACGAATGCGGTCGGGCCCGCCATCACCACCGGCTGGCCATCGCCCGGCCACTGGATGCGCAGGTCGCCACCGGGCAGGCTGATGCGGGCATCGCGCTGCAGGCGACCGCGCTGCATCAGGGTCACCGCGGCGGCACAGGCACCACTGCCGCAGGCCAGGGTCTCGCCGACACCGCGCTCGAACACGCGCAGGCGGGCGTGGGCCGGGCTCATCACCTGGGCGAAGCCCACGTTCACCGAGCGCGGGAACGACGCATGCTGCTGCAGCAGCGCACCGACGCGCTCGACCGGTGCAGCATCGACCAGGCCCACTTCGATCACCGCATGCGGGTTGCCCATCGACACCGCGGCGAAGCGTACGCTCTCGCCCTGCAGCGGCAGCAGGTATTCCTCGCGCGCGTGCGCAAAGCCCATCAGCGGCACGTTGGCCGGCTCGAAGGCGGGCACGCCCATCGTCACCGCAAACTGCCCTTCGCCCAGCACCTTCACTTCATGGCTGGCCAGCGGGCTGTCGATGACGAATGCACCGCCCTGCGCACTGCCCTCGCGCACCAGCCAGGCGGCGATGCAGCGCGCGCCGTTGCCGCACTGCTCGGAATTGGAGCCGTCGGCATTCCAGATGCGGTACGAGGCCACCGAACCGTCCGCACGCGGTGCCTCGATGGTCAGGATCTGGTCGCAGCCAACGCCGGTGTGGCGGTCGGCCAGGCGCGCGGCCAGCTCGGGCGTGGGCGGTGCGGTGCCGTCACGCAGGTCGATCACTACGAAATCATTGCCCGCGCCATGCATCTTGCTGAAACGCAGGGCCCTGGAACCGGCCTTACTCATTCCCGCTGCCCGCCTTCTTCGCGGGCGTTGGCGCCGGCTGGGTGGCCGGTGCGGCCGGCTCCACGGTCGTGGCCGGGGTGCCGCTGCCCTGGGTCTGCGGCGCGGTCGCCTCGGTGGCGGGCTCGGCAGCGGGTTCGACGGTTTCTTCCACCGGCACCGGCTTCTGCGGCAGTACCAGCGGTCCCTTGTTGCCGCAGGCGGCGAGGAGCAGCAGCGAGGCCGCTGCCAGCGGAATCAGGATGGCGTTTCGATGGGGGATCTTCATGCCCCGAGTATAGCCATTGGCGGCTGAGCGGTTGGTGCAGGGAATCGGGTTGCCGGCCAGCGGCCGGCACTACCGCCGGCGCTCAATCCGCGGGCGGTGGTGGCAGCGGCCGCGTCCACAGCCAGATTGCGACCACGGTCATGCTGCCGATCGAGAACCACTTCACCCAGGCGATCGGCACGCACCACAGCATGATGCCGGCGCATACCGCCATGGTGATCGTGGCCATCCACTTGCCGTAGCGGCTGACCGCCCCGTGTGCCTGCCAGTTGGCGATGGCCGGGCCGAAACGCGGATGCTGCAGCAGCCAGGTATGCAGGCGCTCCGAACCGCGCGAGGCGGCCCAGGCCGAGATCAGGATGAATACGGTGGTCGGCAGCCCCGGAACGAAGATGCCGACGATGCCGGTGCCCAGGCTGACGTACGCCAGCAGCCACCATGCCCAGCGGAAACGCACCACGCGCGGCGGCGTGGCGCTATCGCGGGGTGCAGATGGCTCGGGCTGGCTCATGGCCGCAAGGATACCGGTTCGGGGTGCCAGGCAGCGCCCGGCGCCCCTTCGCCGTTACGGCTGGGCGATGCCCAGCTGCTGCAGCACGAACGCGTACGACTCGGACAGTTCGCGGTAGCGCTGGAAGCGCCCCGACTTGCCGCCGTGGCCAGCTTCCATGTTGGTGCGGAACAGGATCGGGTAGTGGCCGGTGTTGTCATCACGCAGCTTGGCCACCCATTTGGCGGGCTCCCAGTACTGCACCTGCGAATCCCACAGGCCGGTACCCACGTACAGCGCCGGGTACGCCTGCTGCTTCACGTTGTCATAGGGCGAGTAGGACAGCATGTAGTCGTAATACGGCTTCTGCTCCGGGTTGCCCCACTCGTCGTATTCGTTGGTGGTCAACGGAATGGTCGGGTCGAGCATGGTGGTGACCACGTCGACGAACGGCACCTGCGCCACCATCACCCGGTAATCCTGCGGCGCCTGGTTGGCCACCGCGCCCATCAGCAGGCCGCCGGCGCTGCCACCGGACGCGGCCACGCGATCCTTCGCCGCCCAGCCCTGTGCTACCAGGCCACGGGTGACGTCGATGAAGTCGTTGAAGGTGTTCTGCTTGTGCAGCAGCTTGCCGTTCTCGTACCAGTCGCGCCCCATCTCCTGGCCGCCACGGATGTGGGCGATGGCATACACCACGCCACGATCAAGCAGGCTGACCGCGGTCTGGTTGAAGTACGGATCCATCGACATGCCGTAGCTGCCGTAGGCGTACTGGAACAGCGCGCCCTTGCCGTCCTTCTGGTAGCCCTTGCGGTAGACCAGCGACACCGGCACCTTCACGCCATCGCGCGCGGTGATCCAGACGCGGTCGGTCTCGTACTTCGAGGCGTCATAGCCGATCACCGGCTGCACCTTCAGCTGGCGACGCTCGCCGGTGGCGGTGTTCAGCTCGAACACGGTGGTCGGGGTGGTCATCGAGGTGTAGACGTAGCGCAGCCACGGCGTATCGGCCTCGGTGTTGTCGCCCAGGCCCATCGAATAGGCCGGCTCGTCGGCCTTCACGTAGTCGCTGCGCCCGTCCTTGAACAGCAGGCGGATGCGCTCCAGGCCCTCGGAACGTTCGGCGATGGCGGTGTACGTGTCGAACAGTTCGAAGCCTTCGATGAACACCGCATCGTCGTGCGCGATCCAATCCTTCCATTGCGCGCGCGAGGTGGCATCGGTCGGCGCGGTGACCAGCTTGAAGTTCTTCGCACCGTCGTTGGTGCGGATCACCCAGCGGCCGTCATGGTGGTCGGCGTCGTACTCGACATCGCGCTGGCGCGGCGCCAGCACGGTGAAGGTGGTCGGGTCGCTGGCCGGCGCGTAGCGCTCTTCCGAGGACACGGTGCTGTGCACGCCGATGGTGATGAAGCGATCGTCGCGGGTGCGGCCGATGCCCATGTAGAAGCTGTCGTCCTTCTCTTCGTAGACGACGGTGTCGGCGCTGGCCGGGGTGCCCAGCACGTGCTTCTTCACGCGCACGGTCAGCAGCGTTTCCGGATCGTTCTCGACATACAGCACGGTGCGGTTGTCGTCGGCCCAGACCAGGTCGCCGGAGCTGCCGGTGATCACATCGGGCAGCACCGTGCCGGTGGCCAGGTCCTTGAAGCGGATCGTGTACTGGCGGCGGCCGACGTCATCGTCGGCCCAGGCCAGCAGCTGGTTGTCCTGGCTGACTTCCATCGAGCCGACGCTGAAGTAGCCCTTGCCGGCGGCCATTGCGTTGACGTCCAGCAGGATTTCCTCGGCCGCCTCCATGCTGCCCTTGCGGCGCGCGTGGATGGGGTAATCCTGGCCGGTCTCGAAGCGGCTGTAGTACCAGTAGCCGCGCTCGCGCGCCGGCACGCTGGAATCATCCTGCTTGATGCGGCCGACGATCTCCTTGTACAGGGTGTCTTCCAGGGGCTTCAGCGGTGCCAGCAGCTGGTCGGCGTAGGCATTCTCTGCCTGCAGGTAGGCCAGCATGTCCTTGTTCTCGCGCTTGTCGTCGCGCAGCCAGTAATAGTCATCGTTGCGGGTCGCGCCGAACGGCGCCTTGACCACATGCGGATGCTTGGCGGCATCCGGCGGAACGGGCGGCGTGGCGGCGGTAGCAGTCGTGGTCATCAGGCTGGCGAGCAACAGGCAGAGGGTGGACTTCATGAGATAAGGCTCCTGGCGCATCAATGCAATGGTCTTCGACGGGGTCAGATCCCTTTTCCCGAAAAGGGATCTGACCCCAATCTCGGCAATGCGGCAACCCTGCGGAACGTCATGGGTTGCGCCGGCCGGCGTACCATGGGCACATGAGCACCCCGCCCCACACGCCGGGCTACAGCCGGCGCAGCCATGAAATCGCTCCGTTCCACGTGATGTCCCTGCTGGCCCGCGCGCAGGCGCTGGAACAGGCAGGCCACGATGTGATCCACCTGGAAATCGGCGAACCGGACTTCACTACCGCCGAACCCGTCGTGTGTGCCGGCCAGGCCGCACTGGCCGCCGGCCACACCCGCTACACCGCCGCGCGCGGCCTGCCGGCGCTGCGCCAGGCGATCAGCGGTTTCTACCGCAGCCACTATGGGCTGGATGTCGATCCCGAACGCATCCTGGTCACCCCGGGTGGGTCCGGTGCGCTGCTGCTGGCCAGCAGCCTGCTGGTCGATCCCGGCCGCCACTGGCTGCTGGCCGACCCCGGCTACCCCTGCAACCGCCACTTCCTGCGCCTCGTCGAGGGCGGCGCGCAGCTGGTGCCGGTCGGCCCGGACACCGCCTACCAGCTGACCCCTTCGCTGGTGGAACAGCACTGGAATGACGACAGCGTCGGCGCGCTGGTCGCCTCACCGGCCAATCCGACCGGCACCGTGCTGTCCGCCGACGAACTGGCGGCACTGTCGCAGGCCCTGCACGCGCGGGGCGGCCACTTGGTGGTGGACGAGATCTACCACGGCCTGACCTACGGCCTGGATGCGCCCAGCGTGCTGCAGGTGGACAACAGCGCGTTCGTGCTGAACAGCTTTTCCAAGTACTTCGGCATGACCGGCTGGCGGCTGGGCTGGCTGGTGGCACCGCCTGCAGCGGTACCGGACCTGGAAAAGCTGGCGCAGAACCTGTACATCAGCGCCTCCAGCATCGCCCAGCACGCCGCGCTCGCCTGCTTCAGCGAGGAATCGATGGCGATCTTCGAACAGCGCCGGGAAGCGTTCCGCCAACGCCGCGACTTCCTGCTGCCCGCGTTGCGTGAGCTCGGCTTCCGCATTGAAGTCGAGCCGCAGGGCGCGTTCTACCTGTACGCCGATGTCAGCGCGTTCACCGACGACGCGCAGGCGTTCTGCGCGCACTTCCTGGAAACCGAGCACGTGGCGTTCACGCCGGGCCTGGATTTCGGCTTCCATCGCGCCAACCAGCATGTGCGGCTGGCGTATACCCAGCAAGTACCGCGGTTGCAGGAGGCGGTGGCGCGGATCGCGCGCGGGTTGAAGCGTTGGCAGGGATCACGTTGAGGGTAGTGCCGGCCGCTGGCCGGCAAGCCGGGAATGCCTGAATGATGCGGTTGCCGGCCAGCGGCCGGCACTACCGGTAAAGAAAAACGCCGCCCTGGGGCGGCGTTTTCCGTTCTGCTTACTTGCCGCCCAACCGCTCCCACAGGAAGCTGTAGGCCAGCGCGGACATATGCGCGGCCTGTGCATTGTTGGCTGCGCCGCCGTGGCCCCCTTCGATGTTCTCGTAGTAGGTCACGTCCTTGCCGGCGTCGATCATCTTCGCCGCCATCTTGCGGGCGTGGCCCGGGTGCACGCGGTCATCGCGGGTGGAGGTCGTGAACAGCACCGGCGGGTAGTTCTTCTTCGCGTTGAACAGGTGGTACGGCGAGAAGGTCTTGATGAATTCCCAGTCGCTGGTATCCGGGTTGCCGTACTCGGCCATCCACGAGGCGCCGGCCAACAGGTGGCTGTAGCGCTTCATGTCCAGCAGCGGCACCTGCACCACCACCGCACCGAACAGCTCCGGGTACTGGGTCAGCATGTTGCCGGTCAGCAGGCCACCGTTGCTGCCGCCCTGCACGCCCAGGTGCTTGGCGCTGGTGATCTTGCGCTTGACCAGGTCCCGCGCCACCGCGGCCATGTCTTCATAGGCCTTGTGACGGTTCTGCTTCAGCGCCGCCTGGTGCCAGCGCGGGCCGTACTCGCCGCCGCCGCGGATGTTGGCGACCACGTACACGCCGCCCTTCTCCAGCCAGGCGCGACCCATGCCACCGGAATAGCTCGGGGTCAGCGAGATCTCGAAACCACCGTAGCCATACAGCAGGGTCGGGTTGGAGCCATCGAGCTTCATCGCCCTGTCGTGCACCACGAAATACGGCACGCGGGTGCCGTCCTTGCTGGTGGCGAAGTGCTGCTCGATCACCTTGCCCTTGGCATCGAAGAAGGCCGGCATGGTCTTCAGCGTTTCCGGTGCCTGGCCGATCTCGGCCAGGGCCAGCGTGGTCGGCGTCAGGTAATCGGTGGCGGTCAGCCACACCGCGTCGCTGTCATTGCTGTCCACCGCAGCCACGCCCAGCGTGCCGAAGGCCGGGGCGCCGACGAAGCGGCTGGTCTGCCAGCCGTCGGCACCCGGGGTCAGCACCGACAGGCGGTTCTTGACGTCGTCCAGCACGTTCAGCACCAAGTGGCTCTTGGTCCAGCTGGCACTGGCCAGTGAGGTGGTCGCGGTCGGGGTGAACAGCACGTCGAAGTCGCGCTTGCCGGCCAGGAAGTCGTCCAGCTTCGTCGCCAGCAGCGAACCGGACGCGTAGGTCTTGCCGCCCACGGTCCACGGATCGCGCAGTTCCAGGGTCAGCCACTGCTTGTGCAAACCCTTCTCGGCCGAGTTCGGCGCGTCGATCTTGGTCAGCGTGCCGTCGTCGCCACGCAGGTAGAGCTCGTTGTTGTAGAACGCCAGGGTGCGGCTGACCAGGTTGCGTTCGAAGCCCGGGGTGTCATCGTGCATCGCCGCGATGTACATGTCCTCCGGCTTGCCTTCGTACACCACGGTGGCCGAGGACATCGGCGTGCCGCGCTTCCACAGCTTGGCCACGCGCGGGTAGCCGGAGGTGGTCATCGAGCCGGCACCGAAGTCGGTGTAGACGAACACGGTGTCGCGATCGACCCAGTTGAGGCCGCCCTTCGACTCCGGACGGAAGAAGCCGTCCTTGATCCAGGTCTTGTTGGCCAGGTCGAACTCACGGGTGACGTCGGCGTCGGCGCCGCCGCGCGACAGCGCGATCAGGCAGCGGCTGTAATCCGGGCGCAGGCAGTCGGCGCCGTGCCAGACCCAGTTCTCGCCCTCGGCCTTGTTCAGTGCATCCAGGTCGAGCACGGTCTCCCACTGCGGCGAGGCCTTGCGGTACTCGGCCAGGGTGGTGCGGCGCCACAGGCCGCGCTCGTGCTGCTGGTCCTTCCAGAAGTTGTAGTAGTAGTCACCGATCTTCTGCACGCCGGGAATCTTGGCGTCGGAGTCGAGCACCTCGCGGATGCTGGTCTCCATCTGCTTGAAGGCCGGGGTCTGCGCCAGGCGCGCCTCGGACCTGGCATTCTGTTCCTTGACCCAGGACAGTGGCTTGTCGCCGGTGACGTCCTCCAGCCAGGCGTAGCGATCGGTGTCTTCAGCGGCCACGGCGGTCCCCACCGAGGCAGCGGTCATCATGCCGGCCAGCAGGCAGGCGGAAGCGAGTCGTGACATTGCAGCTCCAGGCAGTCATAAGCCGGGGAACGCTAGCACGGAATGTCGCGGCCTCCCCCGTGTCGAAGGTCAGGCCGTGGCCGCCGGACCGCGCCGGCCGCGTGCGGCGGAAGCCGGCCGACGGCGCGCCTGTCCACCGGTACGCCGCGCCCGCCATCGCCATGACGGGTGCGGCAGCGGAAAGCGCAGCAGCGCCCACCAGGCGGCGAGCGGCATGCCCACCAGCCACATCGGCAGCCAGCCCAGCCACGCGCTGCTGCCGCGTGCCGCCGGCCAGACCAGGATCAGCGCCAGCCCGGCCAGCGCCAGTTGCCGCACGCCGCGCAGCAGGCGTGGGTCGGCGCGTTCGATGACGCGTTCAGTTGCAGGGCGACGGACGGAACGAGCGTTCATGGGGGCTTCTCCGGTAGACAATGCAACACAGCTTGGGCAAGCCCCTTCTCACAGGATGCGACACCATTGACGGATCGCGTGCACACAGTCGACCATGCGCGTGCAAGCCCACTGGAGCCCGCTCCCGCATGACTTCGATCCGCCCGTTCTGCGCCGTGCTGCTGGCTCTGTCCCTGGCAGGTCCTGCCATGGCCGCCAGTGAGCCGCCGTCGCCCCGCGCCAGCGCCACCGACGCGGCCGACCCGGGAGCGCCGATCGACCTGAAGCGCTTCATGGGCACCTGGTACGTGATCGGCCGCGTGCCGAACTTCATCGAACGCGGGCATGTCGCCAGCGTCAACGAGTACGAGCTGCGCGACGAGCACAAGGTCGCCATCACCTACCGCTACCGTGATGGCTTCGGCGAACCACTGCAGGAAATTCGCGCACGTGCCAGCGTCGATCCGGACAGCGGCAACCATGGCTGGCGAACCTGGTTCTATCGCGTGGTGCCGACCCATTCGCGGGTACTGGAAGTGGCCCCGGACTATTCATGGGCACTGATCGGTTATCCGGGCCGCGAAATGGCCTGGATCTTCGCGCGCAAGCCGGACATGGACAAAGCCCTGTACAAGGAGCTGGCCGAGCGCCTGCGCGACGAGTACGGCGTGAACACCGACAAGCTCAAGCGCGTGCCTCAGCATCCGGAACAGGTCGGGAAGCTGGGCTACGAAGTACCGAACGCGCGTTGACCGCACGTGGAATTGCCGGCCAGCGGCCGGCACTACCGTTTTTTTCCCGGCAATCGGGTAGAGCCGGCCGCTGGCCGGCTGCCGCCCGGCATTCTGTTACTTGCGGCTGTAATGCGCGACCAGGCGGTCGCCGAGCATCTGCAGCAGCTGCACCAGGACCAGCAACAGGACCACGGTGACCAGCGCCACGTCGGTGTGCGAACGCTGGTAACCATCGCGGAACGCCAGGTCGCCGAGGCCACCGGAACCGATCGCACCGCCCATCGCGGTGAAGCCGATCAGGGCCACGGTGGTGACCGTCGCCCCGGCGATCAGCCCCGGTCGTGCTTCCGGCAGCAGCACCCGGGTGACCAGCTGCCAGGTGGTGGCGCCCATCGCCTGGGTCGCCTCGATCACGCCACGATCCACTTCGCGCAGCGCGGTCTCGACAAGGCGCGCGTAGAACGGCGCCGCGCCGATCACCAGCGGCACGATCGCGCCGCGCACGCCCAGCGAGGTACCCATCAGGAACAGCGTGACCGGGATCAGCACGATCATCAGGATGATGAAAGGCACCGAGCGCAGCAGGTTCACAACCAGAGCCAGCACGCCATAGGCAAACGGCCGGCGCTTCATCTGCGGCGCCCCGAACAGGTACAGCAGCACGCCCAGCGGCAGGCCGATGGCCAGGGTCAGCGGCAGCGAACCGAGCAGCATCAGCAGGGTGTCGAAGGTGGCCTGGCCGATGTCGGCCCACTTGCCCGCATCCAGGTGACGGAAGAAACCGCCGGCAGTGGCGATGATCATCGACGCAGCTCCTCGACATGCACGCCGGCAGCCACGAAGGCAGCCTGCGCGGCGGACTGGTCACCGCCCACCAGGGCGACCACCAGCTGGCCATAGGGGGTGTCCTTGATCCGGTCGATACGGCCGGACAGGATGTTGTAGTCGACCCCCGTCTGGCGCGCGACGCTGCCCAGCAGGGGTTCGTAGGTGTCGCCGCCGAGGAAGGTCAGGCGCACGATGCGCCCGCCCACCACGTCGAAATCGCGGTGCAACGCCCCTTCGTCCACGTGCTCCGATTCGCTGACGAACCGCCGCGTGGTCGGGTGCTGCGGATGCAGGAACACCCGGGTAACCGGACCGGTCTCGACCATCTGGCCAGCATCGAGCACGGCCACGCGGTCGCAGACACGGCGGATCACGTCCATCTCGTGGGTGATCAGCACGATGGTCAGGCCCAGCTCGCGGTTGATCTTCGACAACAGCGACAGCACCGAGGCGGTGGTCTGCGGATCCAGCGCGCTGGTGGCCTCGTCGCACAGCAGGATCTGCGGGCGGGTCGCCAGCGCACGGGCGATGCCGACACGCTGCTTCTGGCCGCCGGACAGCTGCGCCGGATACTTCTGCGCATGCGCTTCCAGGCCCACGGTCTGCAGCAGCTCGGCCACGCGCGCGTCGATCTCCGCCTGCGGCGTGCCGGCCAGTTCCAGCGGGAAGGCGACATTGCCAGCCACCGTGCGCGACGACAGCAGGTTGAAGTGCTGGAAGATCATGCCGATGCGCCGGCGCAGCGTGCGCAGGCCGTCCGCGTCCAGTGCGGTGACATCCTCGCCACCGATCAGCAGCCGGCCACCGCTGGGTTCTTCCAGGCGGTTGATCATGCGGATCAGGGTCGACTTGCCGGCGCCGGAATGGCCGATGATGCCGAATACCTCACCGGCCTCGATGGTCAGGTCCAGCGGTTGCAGCGCGCTGACTTCGCGGCCGGCAACGGCATAGGATTTGTGCAGGCGCTGGAACTCGATCACGGGCGTGGCTCACCGGCTGGGTGACGGAAGGGGGCGTGCAGCCTACCAGCGCAGGCGGTCGCGCGCCCGCGCCATGGGCCAGAATGTTATTCCTTTTGGTTCTAAGCCGCCCGCGCCGACGTGTTGGCTGGGGTCAGAGCCCCTGCGGGGATCCGACCCCGGGGTCGGATCCCCGCAGGGGCTCTGACCCCATTCCCAGGCCCAACCGGCTCAGGGATGGTCCAGCGGCTTAGGTGGCTGCACCCGGTTCAGGCGCTCACGATGCAGCAGGTACAGCCCCGAAGCCACGATGATCGCGGCGCCCACCCAGGTATAGCCATCAGGCAGCTGGCCCCAGAAGGCCAGATCCCAACCGATCACCCAGACCAGGCCACTGTATTCCAAGGGCGCGATCATCGAGGCCTCTCCCAGCTGGAACGCCTTGGTCAGGGCGATCTGGCCCAGCGCCCCGGCCAGGCCCATGCCGGCGATCAGCGGCGCATGCGCCAGCTGCAGCGGCACCCAGCCGGGAAGGGACAGCAGGCCGGCACCGATGGCCATGATCACCAGGAACCAGACCACCATCGACTGCGAGGTATCGGTGCGGGTCAGCAGGCTGACCGTGATCGCCGCCACGGCATAGGCGGTGGCCGCAGCCAGCACCATCAGGCCGGGCACCGAGATGAAACCGTCCACGCCCGGCCGCAGCACCACCAGCACGCCGACCAGGCCGATGCCGATGGCGACCCAGCGCCGTGGCCCGACCCGCTCGCCCAGCAGCGGTACCGACAAGGCGGCGATCAGCAGCGGGGCGACGAAATAGATGGTGTAGGCGGTGGACAGCGGCAGGTCGCGCAGGGCGAACACGAAGCAGCCGATCATCGCCATGCCCAGCGCGCCACGCAGCAGGTGCAGGCCCCAGCGACGCGGCACCAGCGAGCGCGGGCCGGCGCTGGCCAACACCCAGACCAGCACGAACGGCAACGAGGCCGCGCCGCGCAGGAAGGTCACTTCCAGGGTCGGATAGCTGGCCGACAGCTGCTTCATGCCAGCGTCCATCAGCGAGAAACAGGCGACCGCAGCGACCATCCAGGCCACCGCACGCGAAGGGGAGCGTTGCACGTTCATGGCCCATTATCGCCCGGTCGTCGCTTTCTGTAGAGCCGAGCCCACGCTCGGCTGCTCTTCACAAAGCCGCCGAGCGTGGGCTCGGCTCTACAGGGGACGGGCATGCGGGCCCTCGCGATAGAATGATCGCCACTGAAACCTGCGGAGCACCGCCCATGCCTTCCTTCGACGTCGTGTCCGAAGTCGACACCCACGAGCTGACCAACGCCATCGACCAGGCCAACCGCGAACTGGCCACCCGCTTCGACTTCAAGGGCGTGGACGCAAAGTTCGAGCGCGACGGCGATGTCATCAACCAGACCGCGCCGACCGAATTCCAGCTCAAGCAGATGAACGACATCCTGCGTGCTCGCCTGGCCGCACGCGGCATCGACGTGCTCAGCCTGGAGTTCGGCGACATCGAGACCAACCTGGCCCAGGCCCGGCAGAAGATCACCGTCAAGCAGGGCATCGAGCAGAAGATCGCCAAGAAGATCGCGGCGGCGCTGAAGGATGCCAAGCTGAAGGTGGAAAGCCAGATCAACGGCGACAAGCTGCGCGTGCAGGGCAAGAAGCGCGACGACCTGCAGGACGCCATCGCCGTGCTCAAGGCCGGCAAGTTCGAGCTGCCGCTGCAGTTCAACAACTTCCGCGACTGAGGCATCCGCCGGGCATGCCCCGGCGCTGCCAGCGGCAGGCACGACGGCGCGTTGCCAACGACGCGCCTACAATGGCGGCCCCGCCAGCCGACGTGCCCGCCATGACCGATTCCCCCCTGCCCACCGATGACCCGATCGCTGCCACCCGCCTGTGGCTGGAGCGCATCGTCATCGGCCTGAATCTGTGCCCGTTCGCCAAGGCGGTGTATGTGAAGGACCAGGTCCGCATCGTGCTCAGTGATGCGACCACGCCGGAAGCGCTGGTTGAGCAGCTGGCCGAGGAACTGGTGCTGTTGCGCGATACGCCGGCCGAGCAGATCGATACCACGCTGATCGTGCATCCGCAGGTGCTGACGGACTTCCTCGACTACAACGATTTCCTCGACAACGCCGACGCCGCGATCGAGGCACTGGACCTGCAGGGCATCCTGCAGGTGGCCAGCTTCCACCCGGACTACCAGTTCGACGGCGTGGCAGCGGACGACGCCAGCAACTACACCAATCGCGCGCCCTTCCCCACCCTGCACCTGCTGCGCGAAGACAGCGTGGCGCGCGCAGTGGATGTCTATCCGGACCCGGACGTGATCGTCGAGCGCAACATCCAGACCCTGGACCGCATCGGCGTGGACGGCTGGCATCGCCGCCTGCGTGGCGAAGACCTGACGTGAGCACGGTGCCGCCGATTGCCGCATGGCCGGCCGCGCCGCTGTCGGGCAAGGTGGTGCTGGTCACCGGCGGCGCCAACGGCATCGGCCGTGGCATCGCACAGGCCGTGCTCGGTGCCGGCGGACGCGTGCTGATCGGCGACCTGGACGTGGAGGCCGGCGAGGCGTGCCTGGCGGAATGGCAGCGTAGTGGCGAGGCCGCATTCCAGCGCCTGGACATCACCGACGAAGCCAGCGTGCGCGACTTCATCGCCGTGGCCCTGCGGCGTTTCAGCCGTATCGACGGGCTGGTCAACAACGCGGGCATCGCCGGACCGCATGGCACGCAGCTGCAGGACATGGACTGGGACGAGTGGCAGCGCCGCCTGTCCTCGCTGCACGGCGCCTTCCTGTGCAGCAAGCACGCACTACCGGCGCTGACGGCCAGCGCCGCCGGCGCAATCATCAACATCGCCTCGACCCGCGCCTGGCAATCCGAAGCGCACAGCGAGGCCTATGCTGCGGCCAAAGGCGGGCTGGTGGCGTTCACCCATGCGCTGGCGATCAGTGCCGGCCCAACGGTGCGGGTCAACAGCATCAGTCCGGGCTGGATCGGCACCACGGCCTGGCAAGCTCCCTCGCGGCGACACGCACCGGAGTACTCCGCCATCGACCAGGCACAGCACCCGGTCGGCCGGGTCGGCCGCCCCGAGGACATCGGCGCGCTGGCGGTGTACCTGCTGTCGTCGCTGTCCGGCTTCAGCACCGGCCAGGACTTCATCGTCGACGGCGGCATGACCCGGAAGATGATCTACGCCGAATAGAAAAAGGGGACGGAGGGGATTAAGTCGTTTGTGCACAAACGACTTAATCCCCTCCGTCCCCTTTTTTTCGCTTACGCCATGCCCGAGTGCCGCAGCAGCGCGTCGATCTGCGGCGCGCGGCCGCGGAAGGCCTTGAAGTTCTCCGCCGCCGGGCGGCTGCCACCACGCGACAGGATCTCATCGCGGAAGCGTGCACCGGTTTCAGCCAGTGCCTGCGGCGCTTCCTCGAACGCGGCGTAGGCATCGGCGCTGAGCACTTCGGCCCACTTGTAGCTGTAGTAACCCGCGGCGTAACCACCGGCGAAGATGTGGCTGAACTGGTGCGGGAAGCGGTTCCAGACCGGCGGGTGGTTCACGGCCACTTCCGCGCGCACTCGGTCCAGCAGTGCCAGCACGCTGTCCTGCGCCGGTTCGAACTGGCTGTGCAGCAGCATGTCGAACAGGCCGAACTCCAGCTGGCGCACCGTGGCCATGCCGCTATGGAAATTGCGCGCCGCCAGCATGCGCTCGTACAGCGCGCGCGGCAGCGGCTCGCCACTGTCCACGTGCGCGGTCATGCCCTGCAGGTGGTCCCATTCCCAGCAGAAGTTCTCCATGAACTGGCTGGGCAGCTCCACCGCGTCCCATTCCACGCCGTTGATGCCGGCCACGCCCAGTTCGCCGATGCGGGTCAGCAGCTGGTGCAGCCCGTGGCCCATCTCATGGAACAGCGTGGTCACTTCATTGTGGCTGAAGGTCGCCGGCCTGCCGTTGGCGCCCCGGCCAAAGTTGCACACCAGGTAGACCAGTGGCGTCTGCACGCTGCCGTCGCCACGCACGCGACGGTTGCGGCAATCGTCCATCCACGCACCGCCGCGCTTGCCCTCGCGTGCGTACAGGTCCAGGTAGAACTGGCCGACCAGCGCGCCCTGCGCATCGACCAGGCGGAAGAAGCGCACGTCTTCGTGCCACACCGGTGCGCTGTCTTCCTGCACATGCAGGCCATACAGCTGCTCGATCACCGAGAACAGGCCGCCCAGTACCTTCGGTTCGGTGAAATACTGCTTCACTTCCTGCTCGGAATAGCTGTAACGCGCCTGCTTCAGGCGGTCGGCGGCGAACGCCAGGTCCCAGGCCTGCAGGTCATCGATGCCCAGCTGCTCGCGTGCGAACTGCTCCAGCTCGGCGCGGTCCTTGGCCGCGAACGGCTTGGCTCGCGCGGCAAGGTCACGCAGGAAACCCAGCACTTCGGCCGGATCCTGCGCCATCTTGGTCGCCACCGAGTAATGGCCGTACGAATCGAAGCCGAGCAACGCGGCCAGTTCGGCGCGCAGGGCAAGGATACGGTCGATGTTGCCACTGTTGTCCAGCGCGTCATCGCCGAACTCCGATGCACGCTGCGCGCTGGCACGGTACAGGATCTCGCGCAGGTCGCGGTCTTCAGCCCAGGTCTGCACCGGCAGGTAGCACGGCATCTGCAGGGTCAGTTTCCAGCCGGTCCTGCCGTCCTTCTCTGCCGCAGCGCGCGCGGCAGCCTTCACGTCTTCCGGCAGGCCCAGCAGTCGCGCTTCGTCCTCGATGTACAGCGACCATGCATCGGTGGCGTCGAGCACGTTCTGCGAGAACTTCGCCGACAGCGCCGACAGTTCCTCCTTGATCGCCGCAAAGCGCTGCTGCGCCTCAGGTGCCAGCTCGGCACCGCCCAGGCGGAAGTCACGCAGCGTGTTGTCCAGCACCTTGCGCTGGGCTTCATTGAAATGCGCGGCCTCCGGGCTGGCGGCCAGTGCCTGGTACTGGCGATACAGCGCCAGGTTCTGGCCCAGCGCGCTGGCGAAACGGGTCACCCGCGGCAGGTTGCCGTTGTAGGCCTCACGCAGTTCCGGGGTGTTGACCACCCCCTGCAGGTGGCCGACCAGGCCCCAGGCACGCCACAGGCGCTCGGTGGCGTCATCCAGCGGGGTGACGAAGGTGTCCCAACGCACCGGCTGCACCCGCTCGGCTGCGCTGACGGCAGCTTCGGCCTCGGCCAGCAGCACATCCAGCGCCGGCGCGACGTGCTCGGGGCGGATCGCGTCAAAGCGCGGCAGTCCGGAAAAGTCGAGCAGGGGGTTGGCAACGGTCACGGCAGATCTCCAGGGAACGGGCCCGGCGGGCGGGCAGCTTCCCAGATATGGCGCTGACAGGCGCGGCTGACAAGGGGGCATGCGCCGGCGTTCACGTCGGCCTGACGGCCGCGCACCGAAGCTCTGGCTGCGGGGGAGTCCGCAGCGGTACTTACCGAACGAGGCCCTACATGGAAGGTCTGGCTGCAGTGGCATCCATCTCACCGGCGCGCTCGCTGGCGCTGTCCGCCAGCCCGGCAGAACTGGCCTGGATCGCCGCGCTGTGCGATGCCGGCGACGACGCCCCCCGCCATTTGGAGCAGCTGCAGGCGGTATTGCAGCAGGGCGGCACGTTCAACGATGCCCAGGAGTGGTACCCGTTCGAGGTGATCGAGCGCGGCGCCAGCCAGTTGCAGCTGGGCCACGAGCGCGAGTTCGTGATCTGCGTGCTGCTGTGGCTGCAGGCATTGGCCCAGGGACGCGCCAGCATCCTGGACCCCAGCCTGCACCTGGATGACCGCGCGATGGACATCGAGGCGTTGCCTGATGCGCTGCGCGATGCGGTGCTGGATGCGTTCACCGCAGCGGGGTATTGAGACGCCCCGGCGACCGGGTGGAGTCGACTGTGGGTCGACTTTCGCGCGCAGCGCGGGATTCCGGCGACCTGAACGTGGAGCGGTCGACCAACAGTAGACGCTACCCAGCCGATGCACGGCCGGCCGTGCGTTGCCGCGTTACAACGGCTCCAGGCTGCACCACGGCAGTTCGGGCAACCCCTGCCCGGCCACCGCCGCCGCCAGCTGCGCATCGGCGCCGTCGACATCGATCCCCTGTCGCCCATACCACGCCGGGTCGTAATAGCTCTGCGCATAGCGCTCGCCACTGTCGCACAGGATGCTGACGATGCTGCCCTGGTGGCCCGCCTCACGCATCCATTGCGCGGCCTGCAGCACGCCGATGAAGTTGGTGCCGGTGGAGCCACCGACACGGCGGCCGAGCTGGCGGCTGACATGGCGCATCGCGGCCAGGCTCAGCGCATCGGGCACCTTCACCATCGCATCGACACTGGTCGGGATGAAACTCGGCTCCACCCGTGGCCGGCCGATGCCTTCCACGCGCGAGCCACCGCTACAGGTCAGTCCACGCCAGTCCTGTTCACCGGCCACGGCAGCCTTGTAGCCGTCGAAGAACACCGACACTTCCGGGTCCGCGCACAGGATGCGGGTGTCATGCCGGCGGTAGCTGACATAACGGCCCAGCGTGGCGGCGGTACCGCCGGTACCCGGGCTGCACACGATCCATTCCGGAACCGGGCTGGGCTCTTCGGCCATCTGCTTGAAGATGGATTCGGCGATGTTGTTGTTGGCACGCCAGTCGGTCGCCCGCTCGGCATAGGTGAACTGGTCCATGAAGTGGCCGCCGGTTTCGCGGGCCAGCTTTTCCGAATCACAGTTGAGGTCGCAGGCGCGCTCGACCAGGTGGCAGCGGCCCCCATGGAACTCGATCGCCGCGATCTTTTCCGGCGAGGTGGTGGCCGGGATCACCGCAATGAACGGCAGGCCCAGCAGGCGCGCGAAATAGGCTTCGGACACGGCGGTCGAGCCACTGGAGGCCTCGATCACCGGCCGGCCCTCGCGCAACCAACCGTTGGCCAGCGCGTACAGGAACAGCGAGCGCGCCAGCCGGTGCTTGAGGCTGCCGGTGGGATGGCTCGACTCGTCCTTCAGGTACAGGTCGCTGCCCTCGAACCCGGGCAGCGCCAGCGGGATCAGATGGGTATCGGCGGAACGGTTGAAATCGGCTTCGATCTTGCGGATGGCGGCGGCCACCCATTCACGCTGCGACATGGCGGGCAATCGTTATCAGGACGGAACGGTGCGATCCGGCCATTGTACGTCGCGGTGCCGTCAGGTGCGGGCCGGTAGAATGGCGGCCATCCGGCCGGCAACGGCCCCGTCTGAAGGACCTCCCCCATGACCATTCCCGCCCTGCGCGATGTCCCCGGCGTCGCCGCCCAGGCCCCGGCCGAAACCAGCGGCTTCGTGTTCAACCACACCATGCTGCGGGTGAAGGACATCACCGCCTCGCTGGACTTCTACACCCGCGTACTGGGTTACCAGCTGATCGACAAGCGCGACTTCCCGGACGCCCAGTTCAGCCTGTACTTCCTGGCCTACGTGCCGGCCGGCGCAGTGGTGCCGGAAGACGACAGCCAGCGCCGCCTGTGGATGGCCGGCCTGCCGGGCGTGCTGGAACTGACCCACAACCACGGCACCGAGACCCAGCAGGGCGCGGTCTACCACGACGGCAACAGCGACCCGCGCGGCTTCGGCCACATCTGCGTGTCGGTGCCGGACATCGAGGCCGCCTGCCAGCGCTTCGAGGACCTCGGCGTGACCTTCCAGAAGCGCCTGACCGACGGCCGCATGAAGAATCTGGCCTTCATCAAGGACCCGGACGGCTACTGGGTCGAAATCATCGCCAACTGACAAAAAGGGGACGGAGGGGATTAAGTCGTTTCTGGCACTATTGGCCGGAAGCGACTTAATCCCCTCCGTCCCCTTTTTTGCGAGGTTCGTATGGAAACGATGGAACTGCACCGCGGCCGCCTGATCGACCACATCCAGCTGGTGGTGCGTGACCTGGCGGCCAGCCGCCGCTTCTACCAGGCGGTGTTCGACACCATCGGCATCCCGATCGCCGGCGAAGGCGATGATTACTTCTGGGCCGATGAGCTGTTCATTTCCAGCGCCAGCAGCGAGGCCGCCGCCGGCCAGCTGACCGGCCGGCACCATCTGGCCTTCCAGGCCCGCGACAGCGCCACCGTCGATGCCTTCCATACCGCCGCGATCGCCGCCGGCGGCACCGATAACGGCGCGCCGGGCGAACGCCCCTACCACCCGGGCTACTACGGCGCCTTCGTGCTCGACCCGGACGGCAACAACATCGAAGTGGTCTATCACGGTCCTGCGAACTACAGCGCCGACTCGGTGAAGGTCACGTTCTGATATCACCGAAGCCGTGAACGAAGAAGCCGGGCAATGCCCGGCTTCCCTGCTTCCAGCGCTGCAGCCCTCAGTGGGCGGCCATGTAGATGTCCTGAAGCACGGCCTTTTCCAGTTCCAGCTCGCCCAGCAGGTTCTTCACGATATCGCCCAGGCTGAGGATGCCGACCAGCTGGTTGCCGTCGGTCACCATCAGATGACGGCGCCGCGAGTACGTCATCAACGACATGGCCTGCTTCAGCGTCGCGTCCGGCGCAATGCCTTCCAGGCCGGTGGACGGCAGGCTGGAGATCACCCGGCGGCCGGCCTGCGGGCCGTCGTCGGCCAGGGTACGCACGATGTCCTTCTCGGAAATGATGCCGACCGGGGCATCGTCCTTCATCACCACCAGCGCAGCGATCCTGTTCGCGCTCATCTTGTGGGCGGCGGCACCGATGGTGTCCTCGGCGTCGATGGTGATGACAGCTTCTTTCTTGGATTGCAGAAGTTCGCGGACGTTCATTCTTGTTTCCTGGTGCAGGTCACTGAAGTCAAAAAAGTGTGCTCTTCCGATACGCCCCCTCCCCGGGAACAGACCTTTCAGCGCACGTCTGGCGCACCCGCCCGCCGCGTGGAATGGATCGGCAGGCGATGTGCTGCAACGCGAACGAGGTGGGCTCAACCGCTCAACCCGGACCTCGGTCAAATCGATTCTACGACTGCGACCATCGGTCACTACCGGCATCGATGGACAGTTCGTCGTGGGAACCAACCGACGATCCAGAGAATGGCACCGCGGCTGAAACCGCCGCTGAATACAGCCGATGCCGCGCATTAAAGAATGATTGCCTGCTGCCGACGGCGGACAGAACACCCGGTGGCTGTCCCACTTGGCATGGCCGACCACGCAAACGAAAGGGGCCACGCGGGCCCCTTTTCGCATGCAGCATTCGACGGATCCGGGAGTGTTACTCCACCGTCACGCTCTTGGCCAGGTTGCGCGGCTTGTCCACGTCGGTGCCGCGTGCCAGCGCGGTGTGGTAGGCCAGCAGCTGCACCGGAATGGTGTGCACGATCGGGCTGAGCACGCCGGCATGGCGCGGCGTGCGGATCACGTGCACGCCTTCGGACTCATTGAAGTTGCTGTCCTGGTCGGCGAACACGAACAGCTCGCCACCACGGGCGCGCACTTCCTGCATGTTCGACTTCACCTTCTCCAGCAGGCTGTCATTGGGGGCGATCACCACCACCGGCATGTCCTCGTCCACCAGCGCCAGCGGGCCATGCTTCAGCTCGCCCGCCGGGTAGGCCTCGGCGTGGATGTAGGAAATCTCCTTGAGCTTGAGCGAGCCTTCCAGCGCGATCGGGTAATGCAGGCCACGGCCCAGGAACAGCGCATTGGACTTGCGCGCGAAGCGTTCGGCCCACGCCGCGATCTGCGGTTCCAGGTTCAGCGCGTGCTGCACGCTGCCCGGCAGGAAGCGCAGCTGTTCCAGGTAATCCGCTTCCTGCGCCGCGTCGATGCGGCCATGCAGCTTGCCCAGCACCACGGTCAACTGGAACAGCGCGGCCAGCTGGGTGGTGAAGGCCTTGGTCGAAGCTACGCCGATCTCCGCGCCCGCGCGGGTGTAGCAGACCAGCTCGCTGGCGCGCGGAATCGCGCTTTCCGGCACGTTGCAGATCGACAGCGTGTGCTTGTGGCCAAGCGCCTTGGCGTACTTCAGCGCCTCCATCGTATCCAGCGTTTCGCCGGACTGGGAGATGGTGACGATCAGGTGCTTCGGGTTGGCATACGCGGCGCGGTAGCGGTACTCGCTGGCAATCTCCACGCTGCACGGCAGGCCGGCGATGGCTTCGATCCAGTAGCGCGCGGTCAGGCCGGCGTAGTAGCTGGTGCCGCAGGCAATGATCTGCACGCCCTCGATGCCCGACAGCACCGCTTCGGCGTTCTTGCCGAACAGCTCGGCCGGGAAACCACCGGCGTCGATCGCCGCCTCGATGGTGTCGCCCAGCGCACGCGGCTGCTCGTGGATTTCCTTCTGCATGAAGTGGCGGTACGGGCCAAGCTCCAGCGATGCCAGCGACACGTCGGACAGGTGCACATCGCGCTCGACCGGCCGGTCATGCTCATCGAAGATGCGCACGCCATCGCGACGGATCTCGGCGGTGTCGCCCTCTTCCAGGAAGATCACCTTGCGGGTGGCCGAGATCACCGCCGAGACGTCGGAGGCGACGAAGTTCTCGCCCTCGCCCAGGCCCACCAGCAGCGGGCAGCCCATGCGCGCGCAGACGAAGCGCTCCGGCTCGGCGCGGCTGACCACGGCCAGCGCGTAGGCGCCGGTCAGCTCCTTCACCGTGTGCTGCAGCGCCACCAGCAGGTCATCGCCGCCCTTCAGGTGATGATGGATCAGGTGCGCGATGACTTCGGTGTCGGTCTGCGACTCGAAGGTGTAGCCCAGCGCGCGCAGCTTCTCGCGCTGCTCTTCGTGGTTCTCGATGATGCCGTTGTGCACCAGCGCCACGCCGTGGCTGATGTGCGGATGCGCGTTGGCCTCGGTGACGCCGCCGTGGGTGGCCCAGCGGGTGTGGCCGATACCCAGCACCGCATTGAACCCTTCGGCCTCGGCCGCCGTGGCCATTTCCGACACGCGACCGGTGCGGCGGACACGACGTACTTCGGGGCGCTCGGCGTGATCGATCACCGCGATGCCCGAGGAGTCGTAACCACGGTACTCAAGCCGCTTCAGGCCTTCGATCAGCACCGGCACCACGTCGCGATCGGCGATTGCACCCACGATTCCACACATGTCACGCGTTTCCTTGAAGACGATCGGCGCATTCTAGCCCGCGTGTCCGGCTTCCCCCTCCTGTCCGCTTAATGAAAGTGTCCGGAAAGGTGTCCGCGGACACCCGGACACTCCAGCGGCCCGCCCAACCTGTTGAACTGAAAGGAAATAAAGTTGGCACGCTACGTGCTTGGTACTGGCTACCACCGTCAGGCACGCACCCGATGATCCGCGACACTTCCGCACAGGACCAGATCGTTTCCTCCGCCCCCGCCGGCGCCACCCGCGTCAACTGGCAGCGCTACCGCTGGCCGGCGCTGGGCGCCATCGTGCTGCTGGCCGGCATCGGCTGGGCCGTGCATGCCTGGTCCAATGCCAGCCGCTCCTTCGACAGCAGCCGGGTGCGCATCGCCGAAGTGAAGCGCGGCGACCTGGTCCGCGACATCGCCGCCGACGGCCGGGTGATCGCCGCCAATAGCCCGATCCTGTACGCCATCTCGGCCGGCACCGTGGACCTGAAAGTGGTCGCCGGTGACGTGGTGAAGAAGGGCCAGGAACTGGCGGTCATCGACAGCCCGGAACTGCGCAGCAAGCTGGCCCAGGAACAGGCCACCCTGGCCGGCCTGGAAGCCGAGGCCAGCCGTGCCGCGCTGGACGCCACCCTGGCCCGCGCCAAGTCGCGCAAGGAAACCGACCAGGCCACCATCGAGCGCCAGGCCGCCGACCGCGACCTGCAGCGCTTCCAGCGCGGCTACGACGGCGGTGCGGTGCCACAGATCGACCTGGCCAAGGCCAAGGACTCGCTGAAGAAGGCCGACATCACCCTGGCCAACGCCACCACCGATGCGCGCCTGCAGAGCCAGGGCGCCGACCTGGATGCCCGCAACAAGCGGCTGCTGGCCGACCGCCAGAAGGCCGTGGTGGCCGAAGTGCAGCGCCAGGTCGACGCACTGACCCTGCGCGCACCGTTTGACGGCCAGGTCGGCCAGGTGCAGGCGGTCCAGTCCACCAACCTGGCTGCCAACGCGCCGGTGCTGGGCGTGGTCGACCTGTCCAAGTTCGAGGTCGAGATCAAGGTGCCGGAGAGCTTCGCCCGCGACCTGGCGATCGGCATGCCGGCGCAGCTGACCGGCGGCAATGGCAAGCCGTTCCCGGGCGAGATCAGCGCGGTGTCGCCGGAAGTGGTCAACGGCGAGGTCAACGCCCGCGTGCGCTTCGCCAGCGCGCAGCCGGAAGGCCTGCGCCAGAGCCAGCGGATGTCGGTGCGCGTGCTGCTCGATACCCGCAAGGACGTGCTGAAGGTCGAGCGCGGCCCGTTCGTCGAACAGGGCAATGGCGTGGCCTACGTGATGGATGGCCGCACCGCGGTGCGGCGTCCGGTGGAACTGGGCGTCAGCAGCCTGGGCGAAGTGGAAATCAAGTCGGGTGTGCAGCCGGGCGACCGCATCGTGGTCTCCGGCAGCGACCTGTTCAAGGACGCCGAACGCGTCTCCGTCAACTGATACCTGATACCTGAATCCTGGAGAGAGGACACCCCATGTACATGCTCGAAATGCGTTCGGTCGCCAAGGTCTTCCGCACCGAACAGGTGGAAACCCACGCGTTGCGCTCGCTGGAACTGCAGGTCAAGGAAGGCGAGTTCGTCGCGGTCACCGGCCCGTCCGGCTCCGGCAAGACCACCTTCCTCAACATCGCCGGCCTGCTGGAAACCTTCACCAGCGGCACCTACCTGCTTGACGGCCAGGACGTGAGCACGCTGGGCGATGACGCCCGCAGCCGCCTGCGCAACCAGAAGATCGGCTTCATCTTCCAGGGCTTCAACCTGATTCCCGACCTGAACCTGTTCGACAACGTCGACGTGCCGCTGCGCTACCGGAAGATGAGTGCCAACGAGCGCCGCGAACGCATCGAGAAGGCGCTCACCCAGGTCGGCCTGGGCTCACGCATGAAGCACTACCCGAACGAACTGTCCGGCGGCCAGCAGCAGCGTGCGGCGATCGCGCGTGCGCTGGCCGGCAGCCCGCGCCTGCTGCTGGCCGACGAACCGACCGGCAACCTGGATACGCAGATGGCCCGCGGCGTGATGGAACTGCTGGAGGAGATCAATGCCGCCGGCACCACCATCGTGATGGTCACCCACGACCCGGAACTGGCCGCGCGCGCGCAGCGCAACGTGCACATCGTCGATGGCCAGGTGACCGACCTGGTGCGCGAACCGGTGCTGGCTACCCCGCCGCGCCACATCGTTGCCGTCAACGAGTGAGGGCACTCCCATGTTCGCCTACTACACCCGATTGGCGGTACGCAGCTTCCGCCGCAACAAGATCCTGACCGCACTGATGGTGGTCGCCATCGCGCTCGGCATCGGTGCCTCGATGACCACGCTGACGGTGTTCCACGTGCTGTCCGGCGACCCGATTCCCGGCAAGAGCGACCAGCTGTTCTACGTGCAGGTCGATCCGCGCCCGCGCGGCGGCTATACCCCGGGTGAGGAGCCTGAGGAACAGATGACACGGCGCGACGCCGAGACCCTGCTGCGCGAGAAGCGCGGCATCCGCCAGGCGATGATGAGCGCGGGCGGCGGCACGGTGGAACCGGAGCTCAGCACGCTCAAGCCGTTCTCGGTGGATACGCGCTGGACGTCGGCCGATTTCTTCCCAATGTTCGACGTGCCGATGCAGTACGGGCGTGCCTGGAACAGCAGCGATGATGACAATCGCAGCCGGGTGGTGGTGCTGTCGAAAGCGATCAACGACAAGCTGTTCCAGGGTGCCGACAGCACCGGTCGCGAGATCCGCCTGAGTGGCCATTCACTGCGGGTGATCGGCGTGATGAAGAAGTGGAATCCCGAACCCCACTTCTTCGATCTGACCACCGGCAACTACGGCAAGGATGAAGACCTGCTGGTGCCGTTTTCCACTGCGATGGACCTGGAGTTCGGCAGCAACGGCAACATGAACTGCTTCGGCGAGAATCCGGATGGCAGCAGCAACTCGATCAACGCGCCCTGCAGCTGGATCCAGTACTGGGTGGAGCTGGATCCGGCCAAGGTCGAGGACTACCGCAGCTACCTGGCCAACTACTCGGACCAGCAGCGCGCAGCGGGCCGTTTCGAGCGCCCCACCAACGTGCGCCTGCGCCCGGTGATGGAGTGGTTGACGTTCAAGAATGCCGTGCCCAGCGACGTGCGCCTGCAGATGTGGCTGGCATTGGGCTTTCTCGGCGTCTGCCTGGTCAACACGGTGGGCCTGCTGCTGGCGAAGTTCCTGCGCCGCAGCGGCGAGATCGGCGTGCGCCGCGCCCTCGGTGCCAGCCGTGGGCAGATCTTCCTGCAATGCCTGGTTGAAGCCGGTGCGATCGGCGTTGCCGGCGGCGTGCTCGGCATCGGCCTGGCCCTGCTCGGCCTGTATGCGGTGCGCCAGCAACCCGTGGACTACGCGAGCCTGGCCCACCTGGACGGCAGCATGCTGCTGCTGGCCATTGGCCTGACCCTGTTCGCCAGCCTCGCCGCTGGTTTCCTGCCCGCCTGGCGCGCGATGCAGGTTACCCCGGCCATCCAGCTCAAGTCGCAGTAAGCACGAGTACGAGGACCTCCCATGGATATCCGCCCCATCCTCAGCACCCTGCGCCGGCACAAGACAGCCGCCGCCCTGATCGTGCTGGAAGTCGCCCTGACCTGCGCCATCGTCTGCAATGCCCTGTTCCTGGTCACCCAGCGCGTTGAACGGATCAGCCAGACCAGCGGCCTGGCCGAGAACGAGCTGGTGTTCGTCCGGGTCAGCGGCATCGGCAAGCAGACCAATGGCCAGGCCCGCACCCAGGAGGACCTGTCCGCCCTGCGCGCCGTTCCCGGGGTCACCGCCGCCGCGAAGGTCAACCAGCTGCCGTTCCGCCCGAACTCCTCCAATACCAGCGTTTCGCTGAAGCAGGAACAGGAACGTCCGACCGCCTTCGTCACCATGTACATGTTCGGCGAAGGTGGACTGTCCACGCTTGGACTGCAGCTGACCGCCGGCCGCGACTTCCAGCCCAGTGAATACAGCAACGTCGAGGATGCACAGAAGAACGCCTCCACCAATACCGCCTCCTCGGTGATCATCAGCCGCACGCTCGCCGACAGGCTGTACCCCGGCGAGAACGCACTGGGCAAGACGTTCTACATGGGCAAGCAGCCACTGCACGTGGTGGGTATTGTCGCGTCATTGGCCACGCCCACCGATTACAACAACAACACCACGCTGTCGATGGTGCTGCCTGTGCGGACCGATTTCACCCAGGGCCCGTACGTCCTGCGCACCGCTCCGGAACGGCGCGAGGAAGTACTCAAGGGCGCGATCGCCGCGCTTGAACGCAACGACCCCAACCGGCTGGTGCGCGAGAAGCTGACCTATGAGGCGCAGCGCAATGACTACTTCAAGAACGACAGGGCCATGGTCGGGCTGCTGATCACGGTGTGCATCTCGCTGCTGGTGGTCACCGCACTGGGCATCATCGGCCTGGCCAGCTTCTGGGTGCAGCAGCGCAGCAAGCAGATTGGTATCCGTCGCGCGCTCGGCGCGACGCGTGGGCAGATCCTGCGCTACTTCCAGACCGAGAACTTCCTGCTGGCCACGCTGGGCATCGTGCTGGGCATGCTGGCCGCCTATGCGATCAACCTGGCACTGATGAACATGTACGAGCTGCCGCGCATGCCGCTGCACTACCTGCCGCTGGGCGCACTGCTGCTGTGGGTGCTTGGCCAGATCGCGGTGTTCGGGCCGGCCCGGCGCGCGGCAGCGGTACCGCCTGCGGTTGCCACGCGGGGCGCATGAGATGCGTATCCGCTGGATGCTGATGATGATGCTCCTGCCACTGCCGGCACTGGCCGGCGGTGGCAGCTCGCAGACACTGGAGTGGCGCCAGGACGATGCGCGCCTGGCATTGCGTTCGAGCGAAGGCCAGGTGCGCGTGGAAGCCGCCGGCCCGGAAGCCCGCTTCGGCGTGCGCAGCGGCGATCGCATCCTGCGGGTGGATGACACCACCGTACGCAGGATCGAGCATCTTGCCGAGGCCCTGCGGCGTTCAAGCGCCGCCAGGGCCTATCTCCTGCTGCAGCGCAACAGGCAGGAACTGACGGTCGCGGTGGACGCCGCTGCCTGGCGCAGGGCGCTGGTCGCTCCGCCTCCGCCAGCACCGCCACCGCCGCCGCCCCGACGCTGAGCCCGCCGCCCCGACGGCTACGGGTTTGGCTATGCTTGATGGGTGGCGCCGGGCTCTCCCGGCGTATGGACACGAACACGGCTCCATCGGCGCCGCCCATCCCTTTCTGCAGAACCGCTTGATGCCTTCGATCCTGATCATCGACGACAACGCCAGTGTGGGCACTGCACTGGACGTGCTGTTCTCCCTGCACGACATCGACACCCTGCAGGCGCAGAGCCCGGCCGAGGGGCTGGCCCTGCTCGAGTCGCAGCCGGTCGACCTGGTGATCCAGGACATGAACTTCAGCGAGGACACCACCTCCGGCGAGGAGGGCGAAGCGCTGTTCGCACAGATCCGCGCACGCCACCCGGACCTGCCGGTGATCCTGCTGACGGCCTGGACCCACCTGAGCAGCGCGGTGGACCTGGTCAAGGCCGGCGCCGCCGACTACCTGGCCAAGCCCTGGGACGACCGCAAGCTGCTGACCACGGTCAACAACCTGCTGGAGCTGTCCGAGGCGCGGCGCGAACTGGACCGCCGCCGCAGCCGCGAGCTGCGCCAGCGCAATGCGCTGGAAGAAAAGTACGACCTGTGCGGTGCGGTCTTCGCCGATCCGGCCAGCGAGCGCGTCATCGCCCTGGCCTGCCAGGTCGCGCGCTCCGAGCTGCCGGTGCTGATCACCGGTCCCAATGGTGCCGGCAAGGAGAAGATCGCGCAGATCATCCAGGCCAATTCACTGGTGGCCAAAGGCCCGTTCATCACGGTCAACTGCGGCGCGTTGCCGTCGGAGCTGATCGAGGCCGAACTGTTCGGCGCCGAGGCCGGCGCCTACACCGGCGCCAACAAGGCACGCGAGGGCAAGTTCGAAGCCGCCGACGGAGGCACGCTGTTCCTGGATGAGATCGGCAACCTGTCGCTGGGCGGGCAGATGAAGCTGTTGCGTGTGCTGGAAACCGGCCGCTTCGAGCGCCTGGGTTCCAATCGCGAACGCCAGGTCAAAGTCCGCGTGGTCAGCGCGACCAATGCCGACCTGCCGGCGATGATCCGCGACGGCACGTTCCGCGAAGATCTCTATTACCGCCTCAATACAGTGGAACTGGTACTACCGCCGTTGGCCGAGCGCGCGGGCGACATCGTGCCACTGGCCGAGCGTTTCCTGACGGCCGGCAAGCCGCTGTCCAGTGCCGCCAGTGCCGCCCTGCAACGGCACCCGTGGCCGGGCAACGTGCGCGAACTGCGCAACGTGATCCAGCGTGCCGAACTGCTGGCGACCGGCAACCGCATCGAGGTGGCCGACCTGAACCTGCCGCGCACCGCACCGGCGCCACGCCCCGCACCGAGCGCTGGCAACGATCCCGACCGCGAGCGCATCGAGGACGTGCTGGCACGCAACCACGGCGTCATCGCCCAGGCGGCTGCCGAACTCGGCCTGAGCCGCCAGGCCCTGTACCGGCGCATGGACCGCCACGGCATCCCACGCGAATGAAACGGCGCTCGTTCACCTTCCGCCTGTTCCTGCGCCTGCTGCCGGTGCTGGCGCTGGCCGCTGCGCTGCCGTGGCTGCTGGCGTACTGGATGAACCATGGCTGGGTGGTGACCACGGCGTCGGCCGTGATCCTGCTGGCGTTGATGTGGTGGACCCTGCGCCGCGCCACCGCACCGGTGCGCTCGCTGATGCGCGCACTGTCCGGCACCACCAGCAGCTACCGCGACGGCGAGTACAACTTCGGCGTGTACTGGCCGGGCAACGACGAACTGGGCGACCTGGTGCAGGCGCACCGCGAGCTGGGCGATGTGCTGCGCGAACAGCGGCAGGGCCTGGTGCAGCGCGAACTGCTGCTGGACACCATGGTGCAGAACACGCCGGTGGCCATGCTGCTGATTGCCTCCGGCGGCGATGGCATCGCCCGCGTGGTGTTCTCCAACCTGGCTGCGCGCAAGCTGCTGCATGGCGGCTGGAAGCTGGAAGGCCAGCGTCTGGAAGAGGTGCTGGAACAGGTGCCGGTGGAGCTGCGCGATGCCATCGCCCGTGGCGGCGACAGCCTGTTCGCGGTGCATGCCGAGGGCGAGGACGGCGACGAGGATGACGAACAGGTCTACCACCTGTCGCGCCGCGCCTTCCAGCTCAACGGCCGTCCGCACGACCTGCTGCTGGTACGCCTGCTCACCGCCGAACTGCGCCGCCAGGAAGTGCAGACGTGGAAGAAGGTGATCCGGGTGATCAGCCACGAGCTCAACAACTCACTGGCACCGATCGCCTCGCTGGCCCACTCCGGTGGCGTGCTGGTGCAGCGCGAACGCTTCGACCGGTTGCCGGAGATCTTCACCACCATCGAGGACCGCGCACGCCACCTGGAAGGCTTCATCCGTGGCTATGCACGCTTCGCAAAGCTGCCGCAGCCGCAACTGCAGACCGTGCACTGGGCGCCGTTCCTGTCCAGCCTGCGCCAGCAGATCCCGTTCACCATGGAACGCGAGCCGGACGAGGACCTGAGCAGCCGCATCGACATCGCGCAGTTCGGGCAGGCATTGCTGAATCTTCTGAAGAACGCGCATGAAGCCTGCGCCGAGGCCGATCCGCCCAACGATGACGTACAGGTGCAACTCACGCGGCTGCCGCAATGGCTGCGCCTGGACGTACTGGATCGCGGCAAGGGCATGAACGAGCAGGTGCTGCAGAACGCCTTGATGCCGTTCTATTCGACCAAGCGCAACGGCACCGGCCTGGGGTTGGCACTGACGCGCGAGATCGTGGAAGCGCACGGTGGCCGCGTGTCGCTGCAGAACCGCGGCGATGGCGGGTTGTGCGTGTCGATCCTGTTGCCGGTGGGTTGAGCGGGCCGATCGGGTAGATCCACGCCATGCGCGGATGTGCCGACCAGGGCCGGCACCTACCAGGCCCGCCGCATCGCCACCCGCAGGTGCATCGGAAACCCGAGCGCAGCCTCTTCGGCCATGACGGCGCGCAGGCCGTCGTTCCACTCAGCCTCAGGCACTACGTCGAACCCTTCGCTGGCATAGAAGGCTGCATTCCATGGCACATCGCTCAAGGTGGTCAGCACCGCTGCAGCAAAGCCGGTGGCCCTGGCCTGCGCCAAGGCGTGCCGCAGCAATGCACGGCCATGGCCACGACGCGCGTGCGCGGGGTCCACATCCATCTGCAGGACATGGAACTCGCCACACAGCTCGCCGCCCAGCAGGTAGCCGGCAATGTCGCCGCCGGGGCCATCCACAACCCACAGCTGGCCCCGCTGAAGGCCGTCCTGCAGCGTCGGCAGATCCAGGCCGTGGCCGGCAAATACCGGATGGGCTTCGTGATCCTTCAGCAGTTCGCCGGCACGCTGTTCAATTGCCGGCAGCACGCCGAGCTCGTCGGCATGCGGAATACGTGGCTCAGGGCTTCTTGACCGGGCGCTTCCAGCCATCGATGGTTTCCTGTCGTGCGCGGGCCAGTGTCAGCTTGCCGTCCGGGGCGGTGCGGGTGATGACCGAACCGGCAGCGATGGTCGCGCCCTCGCCGATCGTCAGCGGCGCCACCAGCGAACTGTTGGAACCGATGAACGCGTTGTCGCCGATGGTGGTGGTCGACTTGTTCACGCCGTCGTAGTTGCAGGTGATGGTGCCGGCACCGATGTTCACCTTGCTGCCGATCACCGCATCACCCAGATAGGTGAGGTGGTTGGCCTTGCTGCCGACGCCGAGGGTGACCTTCTTGGTTTCGACGAAGTTGCCGACGTGCACGCCATCGGCCAGCACGGTACCTGGGCGGAGGCGCGCGAACGGACCGACCAGCGCCGCGCCTTCGGTGACCACACCCTCCAGATCACAGTGCGCGCGTACTTCGGTACCGGGGCCGAGAGTAACGTCCTTCAGGCGGTTGAACGGACCGATGGTAACGCCGTCGCCGAGCACGATGTTGCCTTCGAGAACGACATCGACATCGATCAGCACGTCACTGCCCACGGTGACGGTGCCACGGATGTCGAGTCGTGCCGGGTCGCGCACGCGTGCACCCTGTGCGCACAGCGCACGCACGGCGCGATGCTGCCAGGCACGCTCCAGCTGCGACAGCTGCCAGGGATCGTTTGCCCCCTCGGCTTCCTGCGCGTCGGCCACCAGCGCCATTTCGGCCGGGGTGTACTCATGCGCGGCAAATGCGAACACGTCGGTCAGGTAGTACTCGCCCTGCGCATTGCGGTTGGACAGCTGCGACAGCCAGCGGCGCAGCGCGGTCGACTCCGCGGCGATGATGCCGGTGTTGATCGTGCGCACGCGCAGCTGGTCGTCGGTCGCGTCCTTCTGCTCGACGATCGCTCCCACCTTGCCTTCGGCATCGCGCAGCACGCGGCCGTAACCGGTCGGGTCATCAACCTCGGCGACCAGCACCGCCAACCGCCCCGGCTGCGCCAGCAGATCGCGCAGGGTCTGCGCGCGGATCAGCGGTACATCGCCGTACAGCACCAGCACCTGCACGGCATCCGGCACCTGCGGCATCGCCTGCGCCACCGCGTGGCCCGTACCCAGCTGCTGCGCCTGTTCAGCCCACTGCAGGTCGGGCTGGTCGGCGAACTGTTGCCGCACCGCCTCACCGCCATGGCCGTAGACCACATGGATGGCCGCCGGTTGCAGTTCGCGGGCCGCATCGATCACGTGCGCCAGCATCGGTTGGCCGGCGATCGGCTGCAGCACCTTCGGCAGCACCGACCTCATGCGCTTGCCGGCGCCGGCGGCGAGGATGATGACGTGCAGGGCTTGGGTCATGGGAACGGCAGTCCGTGGTTCGTTGCCGACGATTCTAGAGCGTACGCCGTTAACATGGGCATCCCTCCTCCTTCACCATGCCGATGAGCCTTGTCCGCCAGGGAAGCGCCTACCTCGTGATCGGGCTCGTGCAGCTGCTGGTCGATTGGCTGGTGTTCGTGGTCGCCACCGCGCTTGGCATGCCGGTCGCACCGGCCAACGTCGCCGGGCGCCTGGCCGGCATGCTGCTGGGCTTCTGGCTCAACGGCCGCTACACCTTTGCCGAGGCCGGCACCCACAAGCTGGGCTGGAAGCGCTTTGCACGCTTCTTCGGGCTGTGGCTGCTGCTGACTGCGGCAAGCACGTTGCTGGTGAGCCTGGTCGACCACGCGCTGGGCCTGCAGTACACCTGGCTGGCCAAGCCACTGGTGGAAGGCGGGCTGGCGTGCGTGTCGTTCCTGTTGATGCGCCATGTGGTGTACCGCTGATCGCGGTCAGCGGTCAGCGATCACCGTCACGGCGCAGGCGCGCTCCCAGTCCCTCACGCCACAGCTGCAGCGCGCTGTAGCGCAACCGCACCTGATGCTGCCCGGCCGGCACGCACAACGCATGGAAGAGGCCATTGCCGCGCAGCAGCGGCAGTACCTGGCCATCCTCGAGCTGCGCCTGCCAGCCACGACCGGTGGTTTCGTTGATCACCACCCATGCTGCATGGTCGGCCACCACCGTCAGCTCGATGCGTCCCGGTTGGTAGCGCAGCACCTGTACCGTGGCCTCGCCGGCATCCTGTTCGGCACAGTGGCTGCTGGCGGCTGCCGGCAGCCATAACTGCCGGTTGAAATCGGTCTGGTTGAACAGCGGCGCAGGCGGTAGACGCTCCTCATGGCGGCGCACCTGCCGCGGATTCAGCACCCGTGGCAGCACGCTGTCACGCCGCGCAAGTTCCACCTGGTCGCCCTGCGCGCTGGAGCCCGGGAACGGCTCCTGGGCCAGCAGCCAACGCACGCCCAGCAGGTCGTACAGGGGAGCAGCGGTGTCTGGCATCCAGGCAGTGGGGACCTTCTGCTGGAAGGTATCCACCGGCTCGCCCGGCATCCCGGTCATCTGCAGATAGTCGCTTGCCAGCAGCGGGTTGTAGCCGTTTGCCAGCGCAATGGCATGCACCGCCGCGCCGTTGGTGAGTCCGCCGATGCCGAAGACCACCGCGCGCTCGGGTATGCCGATATGCCGCTCTGCCGCCAGCAGCGCATAGGCGCGCTGCGCAGGACCCGCACGATCGGCGGTGAGCACCGACTTTGTGCCGCTGCCCGCGTTGAACCTGGTGCCGACGTTGAACAGCAGCAGGTCCAACAGCACCAGCGCCAGCACCCAGCGCGCAGGTGACTGGTGGCGGCGCAGCACCCACACCGCGGCTACGCCCAGCGCGGCGCTGACCGCAAGCCAGGCGAAAGCGAGCGGATGACCATGATCGATCGCCAGCCACGCAGCGCACGCGCCCAGCACTGCGACGACCGCCACGGACACCCGATGCAATCGCAATGGCTGCCGCTGCAGGGCAACCTGCAGGGCACTGGCACCCAGCCACGCCGCCGCAGGCACGGTAAGGAACAGCGCATCGGACGGGCGCCGGAACAGGTCCAGCCCCGGAAGCCAGCCGAACAACCAGGGGAACAGCGGCGTGGCGCCACCCACCGCGACCATGATCGCCAGCGTCAGCGCACACAGCGCGACGCGCGTCGCCGCCGGCTTGCGCCGCAGCACCTCACCGCCCCAGAGCAGCCACAGCGCCAGCGGCACTGCCCCCACATAGAGGTAATCGGCGCTGATATCACCGAAGGCCCAGCTGTCGCCGCGCCCCTGCGAGAACACGTTGCCCGACAGCAGTGTCACCAGTGTCTGCCAGTGGATGGCACCCGGCAGCGCGGCTTCCAGCGTCAGGCCATTGCGATTGGTCTGGTCCAGCCAGGCCAGCGTGGACAGCCACTGCGGCGCACTGACACCACCGGCGAGAATGGCCACCACGCCCAGCTGCCACAGCAGGCGCATGCGCTGCCCCTGTGCCAGCACGACAGCAGCCACGGCGTAGATCACGCACGCGAGGATGATGAAATAGGTGACCTGGGTCAGTTGAAGCGCACACATCCCGCCGGCCACACCGGCCAGCAGGATGTCGCGCATCCGTCCCCGCCGGCGGACCTGCTCCAGGCCCAGCCACAGCCAGGGCAGCAGGCAGTAGCTGATGATCATCGGCGTGTGCTGCAGGCGCGACGCGGCCACGCCACCAAACATCAGCGTGAGCGCGAACAGCAGCTGCGCCGGCGGCGGCATGCCCTGCACGCGGCTCAACCGCAGTGCACCCAGGCCGCCTGCCAGCACATGCAGCAGCACCACCACCGTGAACAGGTGCAGGGAGCCCGGCGCCAGCAGCATCGGCAGCAGCATCGTCGGCTGCAGCGTCATCATCTGCGGATCGGCCACCTGCGGGTAGCCACCGTAGAGATACGGATTCCACCAGGGGGCCTGCAGGTGACGCAACTGCTCGGCACTGAAACTGACCGCCGGGAAGAACTGCTGCACGGCATCAAAGGGAATGGTCTTGATGCCACTGAGCCATGGCAGGCACAGAACGATCCACGCAATCAGGAACACGCCTGCCGGTGTGCGCCACGGCCGCTGCCAGCTGCCGCCTTCAATCGCTGTCGAGTGGTGCTGCATTCCCTGCTCCTGTGGCGAACAAACAAAAACGCCGGCAGCTAGCCGGCGCTTGTGCTTGATGACGCGCGAACCTCAGTGCTTGAGATTCTTGCGCAGGCGCTCCAGCGCCTGCAGCTGGACGACGGCTTCGGCCAGCTTCTGCTGGGCTTCAGCCACTTCCATCGCTTCGCCGCGGTTGGCCAGGATGCGCTCGGCTTCTTCCTTGGCCTTGCGGACCGAGGCTTCGTCGATGTCCTGCGCGCGGATCGCGGTGTCGGCCAGCACGGTCACCACCTGCGGCTGCACTTCCAGGATGCCGCCGGAAATGGCGAAATCCAGCTGCTCGCCGTTCGGCGTGGTCACCACCACCTTGCCCGGCTTCAGGCGGGTGATCAGCGGCGCGTGCTTGGGCGCGATGCCCAGTTCGCCCAGCTCACCGGTGGCCACGACCAGGGTCGCTTCGCCACGGAAGATTTCCTGCTCGGCGCTGACGATGTCGCAACGGATCGTGCTCATGCAAATCTCTTCGCTGTTCGCGGCGGCGCAATGCCGCCGTGGGGGTCCACCGGCGCGGGCGGTTGCCCGGCGCCGGCGTCAGGTCAGGCAGGATCGCTCCCGCCCGTCCCGGATCAGGCCTTCTCGGCCATCTTCTTGGCCTTCTCGACCGCTTCTTCGATGCCGCCGACCATGTAGAACGCCTGCTCCGGCAGGTGGTCGTACTCGCCATCGACGATGGCCTTGAAGCCACGGATGGTGTCCTTCAGCGGCACGTACTTGCCCGGCGAACCGGTGAACACTTCGGCCACGTGGAACGGCTGGCTGAAGAAGCGCTCGATCTTGCGGGCGCGCGACACGGCCTGCTTGTCTTCTTCGGACAGTTCGTCCATGCCCAGGATGGCGATGATGTCCTTCAGTTCCTTGTACTTCTGCAGGGTCTGCTGGACGCGCTGGGCGGTGTCGTAGTGCTCGTGGCCGATGACCAGCGGATCCATCTGGCGGCTGGTGGAGTCCAGCGGATCGACGGCCGGGTAGATACCCAGCGAGGCGATCGAACGCGACAGGGTCACGGTCGAGTCCAGGTGGGCGAAGGTGGTCGCCGGCGACGGGTCGGTCAGGTCGTCCGCGGGAACGTAGACGGCCTGGATCGAGGTGATCGAACCGTTCTTGGTCGAGGTGATGCGCTCCTGCAGGACGCCCATTTCCTCGGCCAGGGTCGGCTGGTAACCCACGGCGGACGGCATGCGGCCCAGCAGTGCCGACACTTCGGTACCGGCCAGGGTGTAACGGTAGATGTTGTCGACGAACAGCAGGACGTCCTTACCCTTGCCGTTTTCGTCCTTCTCGTCGCGGAAGTACTCGGCCATGGTCAGGCCGGTCAAGGCGACGCGCAGACGGTTGCCCGGCGGCTCGTTCATCTGGCCGTACACCATCGCCACCTTGTCCAGGACGTTGGAGTCCTTCATTTCGTGGTAGAAGTCGTTGCCCTCACGGGTACGCTCACCCACGCCGGCGAACACGGACAGACCGCTGTGCGCCTTGGCGATGTTGTTGATCAGTTCCATCATGTTGACGGTCTTGCCGACGCCGGCGCCGCCGAACAGGCCGACCTTGCCGCCCTTGGCGAACGGGCACATCAGGTCGATGACCTTGATGCCGGTTTCCAGCAGCTCGGTGGCCGGGGACTGGTCTTCATACGACGGCGCAGCGCGGTGGATTTCCCAGTTGTCGCTGGCAGCGACCGGGCCGGCTTCGTCGATCGGACGGCCAAGCACGTCCATGATGCGGCCCAGGGTGCCGGCGCCGACCGGCACCGAGATGCCACGGCCGGTGTTGACGGCAACCAGGTTGCGCTTCAGGCCGTCGGTGGAACCGAGGGCGATGGTACGCACCACGCCGTCGCCCAGCTGCTGCTGGACTTCGAGGGTGATCTCGGTGTTTTCCACCTTCAGTGCGTCGTACACCTTCGGCACCGATTCACGCGGGAATTCGACGTCGACGACCGCGCCGATGATCTGAACGATCTTGCCCTGACTCATTGCTGCATCCTCTAATGTGTGCTTTGAACGAACGCGGTCAGACTGCTGCCGCGCCGCCGACGATTTCGGAGATTTCCTGGGTGATCGCTGCCTGGCGCGCCTTGTTGTAGACGAGCTGCAGGGTGCCGATCAGCTTGTTGGCGTTGTCGCTCGCTGCCTTCATCGCAACCATGCGTGCCGCATGCTCGGAGGCGACGTTTTCCAGCAGTGCCTGGTACACCAGCGACTCGATGTAACGCGTCATCACGTGCTCGAGCACGGTCGCGGCATCGGGTTCGTACAGGTAGTCCCAGTCGTGGTGAGCGACCTGCTTCTCAGCCGGCGGCAGCGGCAGCAGCTGATCGAAGCTGGCCTTCTGCACCATGGTGTTCACGAAGCGGTTGTAGACCAGGTACACGCGGTCGATCCTGCCTTCGGTGAAGGCGTCGAGCATGACCTTGATCACACCGATCAGCGATTCCAGCTTCGGCACGTCGCCGATGTGGGTCACGCTGCCGACCATGTTGACCTTCACGCGGCGGAAGAAGGTCGAAGCCTTCTGGCCGATGGTCACCAGGTCCACTTCGGCACCCTTGTCCTGCCATGCCTTGGCTTCGCCCAGCATCTTGCGGAACAGGTTGTTGTTCAGGCCGCCGGCCAGGCCGCGATCGGAGGAGATCACGATGAAACCGACCCGCTTGACCTGCTCGCGCTCGACCAGGAACGGATGCTGGTAGTCGGTGCTGGCCTGGGCCAGATGACCGATCACCTGCTTCATCGCCTGCGCGTACGGACGCGAGGTCTTCATCCGATCCTGCGCCTTGCGGATCTTGGAGGCCGAGACCATTTCCAGGGCGCGCGTCACCTTGCGGGTGTTCTGCACGCTCTTGATCTTGGTTTTGATTTCGCGTCCGCTTGCCATCTCTTGTTTCCCGTGGCGCGGGGCTGATGCCCCGCGTTGTTCAACCGTTTGTCATCTGGTCCAGCGGAGCCAGCGGCTCCGCTCTACAGGACCGCGATTACCAGCTGCCGGTGGTCTTGAACTCGGCGATGCCCTTCTTGAAGGCACCTTCGATGTCGTTGTCCCAACCGCCGGTGGCGTTGACCTTGCTGATCAGCTCGCCCTGGGTGTTGGCGAAGTGGGCGTGCAGGCCTTCTTCGAACGCCAGCAGCTTGTTGACCGGCACGTCGTCGAGGTAACCCTCGTTGACGGCGTAGATCGACAGCGCCTGGTTGGCGATCGACATCGGCGCGTACTGCTTCTGCTTCATCAGCTCGGTGACGCGCTGGCCACGCTCCAGCTGCTTGCGGGTCGCTTCGTCCAGGTCCGAGGCGAACTGCGCGAACGCAGCCAGCTCACGGTACTGGGCCAGCGAGATGCGGATGCCGCCCGACAGCTTCTTGATGATCTTGGTCTGGGCCGAGCCACCGACGCGCGACACCGAGATACCGGCGTTCACGGCCGGGCGGATGCCGGCGTTGAACAGGTCGGTTTCCAGGAAGATCTGGCCGTCGGTGATCGAGATCACGTTGGTCGGAACGAAGGCGGACACGTCGCCGGCCTGGGTCTCGATGATCGGCAGCGCGGTCAGCGAACCGGTCTTGCCGGTGACCTTGCCTTCGGTGAACTTCTCGACGTATTCCTCGGACACGCGGGCAGCGCGCTCGAGCAGACGGGAGTGCAGGTAGAACACGTCACCCGGGTAGGCTTCACGGCCCGGCGGACGCTTCAGCAGCAGCGAGATCTGGCGGTAGGCAACGGCCTGCTTGGACAGATCGTCGTACACGATCAGCGCGTCTTCGCCGCGGTCCATGAAGTACTCACCCATGGTGCAGCCCGAGTAGGCGCTGATGTACTGCATGGCAGCCGATTCGGAAGCGGTCGCGGCCACCACGATGGTGTGGGCCAGCGCGCCGTTCTCTTCCAGCTTGCGCACGATGTTGGCGATGGTCGACGCCTTCTGGCCGATCGCAACGTACACGCACTTGATGCCGGTGCCCTTCTGGTTGATCACCGCATCGATCGCCATGGCGGTCTTGCCGGTCTGGCGGTCACCGATGATCAGCTCGCGCTGGCCACGGCCGATCGGGATCATCGAGTCGACCGACTTGTAACCGGTCTGCACCGGCTGGTCGACCGACTTGCGCCAGATCACGCCCGGCGCAACACGCTCCACCGGAGCGGTCAGGTCGGTGCCCAGCGGGCCCTTGCCGTCGATCGGCTCGCCCAGCGCGTTCACGACGCGGCCCAGCAGTTCCGGGCCGACCGGCACTTCCAGGATGCGGCCGGTGGTCTTGGCGACGTCGCCTTCGCGCAGGTGCTCGTAGTCACCCAGGACCACGGCGCCGACCGAGTCGCGCTCCAGGTTCAGGGCCAGGGCGAAGGTGTTGTTCGGCAGTTCGATCATTTCGCCCTGCATCACGTCGGCCAGACCGAAGATGCGCACGATGCCGTCGGACACGCTGGTCACGGTGCCTTCGTTGCGCGATTCCGCGGCCAGCTTGACCTTCTCGATGCGGTTCTTGATCAGTTCGCTGATTTCGGAGGGGTTGAGCGTGGTTGCCATCGTCAAGTCCTAGTGCCGGCAGCGGGGCCGGACGTTAAATGAATTCAGTTAGCGAGCGCGGTCTGCAGACGGGCCAGCTTGCCCTTCAGCGAACCATCGATGACCACGTCGCCGGCGTCGATCACGGCGCCGCCGATCAGCGAAGCATCGACCGCGGTGGTCACGTCGACCTCGCGGTTGAAGCGCTTGCGCAGCGCAGCCTTGATCGCGTCCAGCTCGCCGGCCGACAGCTCGGAAGCCGAGGTCACCGTGGCCTTGACCACGTGCTCGGCTTCGGCGCGCAGGGCGTCGAACATGTCGGAGATTTCCGGCAGCAGCGGCAGACGATGCGATTCGGCCAGGATGGCCAGGAAGCGCGAGTAGGTCTCGCCGTGCGAGACCGGCGCCAGCAGGGCGACGGCGTCGTCACGACCCAGCTCCGGGTTGGCGAGCAGGGCCGCCACGCGCGGGTCGGCGGCGACGTGGGCGGAGAACGCCAGGGCGTCCGACCACGGCGCGAACGCACCTTCGTCGCGCGCGGTCGCGAACGCGGCGCGGGCGTACGGGCGGGCAAGCGTGAGGGCCTGGCTCATCCTTAGATCTCCGAGGCCAGCTCGTCGAGCAGCGCCTTGTGGGCGTTGGCGTCGATTTCGCGCTTGAGCAGCTTTTCGGCACCGGTCACGGCCAGCGCGGACACCTGCTTGCGCAGATCTTCACGGGCACGGTTGGCGGCGGCGTCGATTTCAGCCTGGGCCAGTTCCTTCTGACGGGTGGCTTCGGTGATCGCTTCGTTACGGGCTGCATCAACGATCTGGTTGGCACGCGCGTGGGCCTGATCGATGATCTCGTTGGCCTTGGTGCGGGCTTCCTTCAGCGCTTCGTTGACCTTCTCCTGCGCCTGGGCCAGATCTTTCTGGCTGCGGTCGGCAGCAGCGAGGCCTTCAGCAATCTTCTGCTGGCGCTCTTCGATCGCGTTCATCAGCGGCGGCCAGATCTTGGTCGCGATGATCCAGATCAGACCAGCGAAGGCCAGCGCCTGCGCAAGAAGGGTGAAATTGATATTCATGGTTAGCTCGATCGCTGGTTTCGGGGTGGACGTGCCGCCGAAGCGGCACATCCGGCCTTCATCCGAAACCGGGTGCATCAGCACCCGGTCGTCTCAAACCGCTGTATCAGCCGGCCAGAGCCTTGGTGACGGCGCCAGCAAAGGCAGCCGACAGCGGGTTGGCGAAAGCCAGCAGCAGGCCAACGGCGACCGAGATGATGAACGCGGCGTCGATCAGGCCGGCGGTGATGAACATGCGGACCTGCAGGACCGGGATCAGTTCCGGCTGGCGCGCGGCCGACTCCAGGAACTTACCAGCCATGATGGCCAGACCCAGACCGGCGCCCAGCGCGGCCAGGCCGATCATGATGCCGACGGCAAGGGCGGTGGAGCTCTGAATCTGCGCGAAGTTGGTCAGGACGGCGAAGTACATGGTTATCTCCAGGAACTTAAGTTGCTAAGGGTGATGAAACGGATGAAGGTTGAAACGCGTTGAAGCTTGAAACTCAGTGAGCGTCTTCCGACAGGCTCAGGTACACGATCGACAGCATCATGAAGATGAAGGCCTGCAGCGGGATCACCAGCAGGTGGAACAGCATCCAGCCGAGGCCGAACACACCACCCGCGATGGCGCCGAAGAAACCGGCACCACCCAGCACCCAGATCAGCAGGAACACGATTTCGCCGCCGAACATGTTGCCGAACAGTCGCATCGCCAGCGAGATCGGCTTACTCAGCCACTCGACGATGTTGAGGATCAGGTTGAACGGCATCATCCACTTGCCGAACGGCGCCGTCAGGAATTCCTTGACGAAGCCGACCAGGCCCTTGGACTTGAGCGCGAAGAACAGCATCAGGAAGAACACGCTGATGGCCATGCCGAGGGTGGCATTGACGTCAGCGGTCGGCACCGGCTTCCAGTAGTGCACGCCCACCCATTCCAGCGGCTTGGCGATGAAATCGGCCGGGATCATCTTCAGCAGATTCATCAACAGGATCCAGAAGAAGATCGTGATGGCGATCGGCGTGACCAGCTTGCTCTTGCCGTGGTAGGTGTCCTTGGCCTGGCGGTCGACGAACTCCAGGCAGATCTCGACGAAGGCCTGCCACTTGCCCGGCACGCCGGCGGTGGCCTTGCGGGTCCCCAGCCAGAACGCGACAACGATCACCAGGCCCATCAGGACGGCGGTGAGGAAGGTATCGACGTGGATATGCCAGAACATACCCTCACCCTTGCCGACCGGTGCGGTCAGGTTGTGCAGGTGATGCTGGATGTAGCTGGTAGGGGTTAGAGCCTCGCCCGCCATGTGTCCGGAACCTTCAGTTAATTGAATTCTGTCAACGCCTGGCCATGGCCAGGACCTGGAACATCAAGCCGACGGCGATACCGGCCAACAGCGCCAATGCAGGCAGCTTGAAGACCAGGAACCCCACCAGCAGGACGCCGAAAACCACGACCCACTTGGCCACGATCGCAATGATCAGGCGAGCCATCGCCGATCCTGCGGCCACCGCACCACCGCCCAGAGCCATCCGTGCCGCAACCCAGCCGCCGGCCGAAATGGCCACACCGGACGCCAGCGCGCCGAGGGCATACTTCGGACCTACCAGCAGGAAGGCCAGGGCCAGGACAGCCACCGCGGCCAGCGGGTAGACCGCGGCGCGCAGCATCAGTCGCCGACCCGCATCAACGGAGTTCAGCACAGGACGTCCCGCGTGGTTGCAAGTGGAGGGCTGAGGCGGCTACAGCAGGGGGGCCTCATCGAGCCGCCAAATTATAGCAATGGGACAATTTGCGAGACAACCGCTGCCTGTTCATCCCTGGAAGCCGCAAGTTGCGGTAACGGTTACATTTTTGCGTGCCACCCGGGGGACAATGACGTCCGCGTGATGCTGCACCGCAGTATTGAACTTTGGTCGCAGGCGCGGAACTTTCGCTGGATGCGCCGGTCCGATCTTTCGACCTGCCTGCAGCAACCTCGTCGACGCTCCGCCCCGCAGGTCCCACGATGGCCCCGAAGCCCGTCTCCGGGGCCATCTTTTTGCGTCGTCGCGACAGGGCTGAACCGTGCACACTCCGTGGACCATACGTTCACGGATGGTGGACGGCGGCGTCCGGCACAGTGGTCTTCATTCTGATGAACCACTGCAAGGACTCTTCGATGCGCCCCGTACCCACCCTGCTCGCCCTTTCCCTGCTCGCTGCCGGCGCCTCGTTCGCCAATGCCGCCCACGCCGCCGAAGGCGACGACCGCTTCGCCATTCGTCTGGGTGCGATGAACATCGATTCGGACAACACGCTGCGTGGCAGCACCACCGTGGCCGGCCAGGACATCTCCCTGGACCAGGACTTCAAGCTGGGTGGCAAGGAATGGGAGCCGCGCATCGACGGCATGTTCCGCATCAGCAACCGTCAGCGCCTGCTGTTCAACTACTTCAAGTACGACAAGGACCGTCGCGAGACGCTTGACCAGGGCATTTCCTTCGGCGGTGAGAGCGTGCCGGCCGGCAGCTTCGTGAAGGGCGAGCTGAAGTACCAGGTGGCCAGCCTGGTCTATGACTACTCGGTCGTCGATACCGACACCTTCGACCTGGGCCTGCAGATCGGTGGCGAGTACGCCAAGGTCAGCACCAAGGGCTACGCGGACCTGGGCACGGTGTATGAAGGCCAGTTCCTCAACGAGAAGGCCGATGGCGTGGCACCGGTGGTGGGTGCGCGCATGACCTTCACCCCGTCCGAGCGCTGGATGATCACGCTGCAGGGCCAGTACCTGAACACGCGCTGGGGCAGTTTCGATGACTACAAGGGCGACCTGAGCCGCGCCAATGCGATCGTCGATTACCGCTTCACCAAGAACTTCGGTGTGTTCGCCGGCTACGACTGGTTCAAGCTGGACGTGGACAAGAAGGGCAGCGACGGCACGGTCGGCCTGAAGCAGGAATTCAAGGGCCCGGTGGCCGGTATCAGCTTCGTGTTCTGATCCCCTGCCCCTTCCACGGCATCTTCTCTCCTGGCGCGGCCTCCGGAACATCGGGGCCGCGTTTTTTGTGGGTTGCTGGCAGAGAGCAGAAGCGGGGTTGGTCGAGCGCTGGAGGGAGCGGGGGCTGCGTGCGAATGTCCCCCGGCGCCGGCCTGCGGCCGACGCCTCCTCCTTTACTTCGCACACAACCCCCGCTCCCTCCGCGTGTCAGGCATCCCGGCGGCCCAGGCACTGGCTCTCGACTATCTGCAAGCCGAGCCGCTGCACGGGTGGCAATTGCCGTAGACGCATGCGTGGTCGAGCGCTGGGGGAAGAGGGGCTTGCGTGCGAATGTCCCCCGGCGCCGGCCTACGGCCGTCACCTCCTCCTTTACTTCGCACACAAGCCCCTCTTCCCCCGCGTGTCAGGCATCCAGGCGGGCCAGGCTGTGGCTCTCGACTATCCGCAAGCCGAGCCGCTGCGCGGGTGGCGGGCATTTCGACAAAGTAAAGGAGGAGGCGACCGCCGCAGGCGGACGACGGGGGACATTTGTCGAAATGCCTGCCACCCGTGCAGTGGCCCCACCCTTTGCTGCAGCACTGATCGAAGAAAAAAAGCCCCGGCAGATGCCAGGGCTTTTCGTTCGGAACGGCGCGGACGCCTTACTTCTTCTTCGGCATGTACAGATCGGTGATCGTGCCGTCGTAGATTTCCGAGGCCATCGCCACCGACTCGCTCAGCGTCGGATGCGCATGGATGGTGTGGCCGATGTCTTCCGCTTCCGCACCCATCTCGATCGCCAGGCCGATCTCGGCCAGCAGATCGCCGGCATGCACGCCGACGATCGCGCCACCGATGATGCGGTGGGTCTCTTCGTCGAAGATCAGCTTGGTGAAGCCCTCGGTGCGACCGATGCCGATCGCGCGGCCACTGGCGGCCCACGGGAACTTGGCCACGCCGACCTTCAGGCCCTTGGCCTTGGCTTCGGTCTCGGTCACGCCGACCCAGGCGATTTCCGGGTTGGTGTAGGCCACCGACGGAATCACGCGGGCGACCCACTCCTTCTTGTGGCCGGCTGCCACTTCAGCGGCCAGCTTGCCCTCGTGCGTGGCCTTGTGGGCCAGCATCGGGTTGCCGACGATGTCGCCGATGGCAAAGATGTGCGGCACGTTGGTACGCATCTGCCGATCGACCGGGATGAAGCCGCGGTCGGTGACCTGCACGCCGGCCTTCTCGGCATCGATCTTCTTGCCGTTCGGCGAGCGGCCCACGGCCACCAGCACGCGGTCGAAGGTGCCCTGCGCCAGCGCAGGCGCCTGGCCTTCCTCGGCGGCTTCGAAGGTCACGGTGATGCCCTTGGCATCGGCGGTGACGCCCGAGGCCTTGGTCTTCAGGTGCACCTCGATGCCCTGCTTCTTCAGGCGGTCGGCCAGCGGCTTGACCAGGTCCTTGTCGGCGCCGGGCATCAGCTGGTCCATGAACTCGACCACGGTGACCTTGCTGCCCAGCGCGCTGTACACGGTGGCCATTTCCAGGCCGATGATGCCGCCGCCGACGACCAGCAGCGAGCCCGGCACTTCGGCCAGCTCCAGCGCATCGGTGGAATCCATCACGCGCTTGTCGTCCCACGGGAAGTTCGGCAGCTTCACCGCCTGCGAACCGGCGGCGATGATGCATTTCTGGAAGCGCAGCAGCTGGGTGCTGCCATCAGCGGCGGTGATCTCCAGCTCGTTGGCCGAAACAAACTTGCCGACGCCCTGCACGTTGCGGACCTTGCGCTGCTTGGCCATCCCGGCCAGGCCCTTGGTCAGCTGGTTGACGACCTTTTCCTTGTACGCGCGCAGCTTGTCCAGGGTGATGGTCGGCTTGCCGAACTCGACGCCGAAATCACCGGCGTGGGCCACTTCGTCGATGACCGCAGCAGCATGCAGCAGCGCCTTGGACGGGATGCAGCCGACATTGAGGCAGACGCCGCCGAGGCTGGCGTAACGTTCGACCAGCACCGTATCCAGGCCGACGTCGGCGGCGCGGAAGGCTGCGGTGTAGCCGCCCGGGCCGGAGCCCAGCACGACCATCTCGCATTCGATGTCGGCCGGCTTGCCGCTGGACAGCGCCGGCTTCGGCGCAGCCGGTTCGGCCGGGGCGCGGTGCGACGGGGTCACCGGCGGCTTGCTGGCCGGGGCGGCCGGAGCCGGCGCGGCGGCCTTGGCCGGGGCTTCGGCGGCGCCTTCAGTGTCCAGCACCACGACCACGGCGCCTTCGGACAGGGTGTCGCCCAGCTTGACCTTGATTTCCTTGACCACGCCGGCGGCCGAGGACGGCACTTCCAGGGTGGCCTTGTCCGACTCCAGGGTCACCAGACCCTGATCCTTCTTCACCGTGTCGCCGACGGCGACCAACACTTCGATCACCGGCACATCGCTGTAATCGCCGATGTCGGGAACCTTGACTTCAATCGTGGCCATGGTGGGTTTTCCTCGTGCCCGCCCGGCGGCGCCGGCGGGCTGTCACTGCATCTGTTCACGCGGCCGCGCCAGGGGCTGCGGCCGCACGGTGGGGGCGAAGCGGTGCCTTACAGCAGCACGCGGCGCATGTCGGCCAGTACCTGCGACAGGTACGTGGTGAAGCGTGCGGCCAGTGCGCCGTCGATGACGCGGTGGTCGTAGCTCAGCGACAGCGGCAGCATCAGCTTCGGTGCGAATTCCTTGCCGTTCCAGACCGGCTGGATGGACGACTTGGAGACGCCGAGGATGGCCACTTCCGGTGCGTTGACGATCGGGGTGAACGCGGTGCCGCCGATGCCGCCCAACGAGCTGATCGAGAAGCAGCCGCCGCTCATGTCCGCCGGGCCCAGCTTGCCGTCGCGTGCCTTCTTGGCCAGTTCGCCGGTTTCCTGCGCGATCTGCACCACACCCTTCTTGTCCACGTCGCGGATGACCGGCACGACCAGGCCGTTCGGCGTGTCGGCGGCGAAACCGATGTGGAAGTACTTCTTCAGGGTCAGGTTTTCACCGCTGGCATCGAGCGAGGCGTTGAATTCCGGGAACTTCTTCAGCGCTGCGGCGCTGGCCTTGATCAGGAAGGCGAGCATGGTCAGCTTGATGCCGGCCTTCTCGTTCTCCTTGTTCAACGCCACGCGCAGGCCTTCCAGGTCGGTGATGTCGGCCTGCTCGAACTGGGTGACGTGCGGGATCATGGCCCAGTTGCGGGCCAGGTTCGCACCGGAGATCTTCTTGATGCGCGACAGCGGCTGGACTTCGGTCTCGCCGAACTTGCTGAAGTCGACCTTCGGCCACGGCAGCAGGTTCAGGCCACCACCAGCAGCGACGGCGCCACCGGCAGCGGCCGGCACGCCACCGCTGAGCGCGGCCTTGACGAACTTCTGTACGTCACCCTTGGTGATGCGGCCACCCTTCTCGGTGCCGTTGATCTGCAGCAGGTCCACGCCCAGCTCGCGGGCGAACACGCGCACCGCCGGGGTGGCGTACGGCACCTTGGCCGGCAGCACGCCATCGGCATTGAACTGCACCGGCGGGCTGGACGGGGTACCGGCCGAGGCGATCTCGCGGGCCGCCAGCTTGTCCGGCTGCGCCGGCACAGCGACCGGCTCGACCTTGGTGGCGGTCTCTGCGGCAGCCGGAGCGGCAGCAGCAGCGGCCTTGGTCGGCGCCGGCGCGGCAGCGCCCTCGGCTTCGATGATGGCAACCACGTCGCCTTGCGACAGATTGTCGCCCACCTTGACCTTGATCTCCTTGACCACACCGGCCACAGACGACGGCACTTCCATGGTGGCCTTGTCGCTTTCCAGCGTGACCAGGCCCTGGTCCTTCTTGACCGTATCGCCCACGGCGACCAGCACTTCGATGACCGGAATGCCGGCGTAGTCGCCGATGTCCGGCACCAGGGCTTCAACCGCACCACCGCTGGCAGCCGGAGCGGCCGGCGCAGCTGCGGCCGGCGCGCTCTGGGTGGCGGCAGCCGGGGCAGCGGCCTTGGCCGGTGCCGGTGCCGGTGCCGGTGCGGCAGCGGCCGGCTTGGCGGCTTCGGCTTCGCCTTCGGCCACTTCGATCAGGGCCACGACCTTGCCTTCGGACAGGCTGTCGCCCACTTTGACCTTGAGCTCCTTGACCACGCCCGCCACCGAGGACGGCACTTCCATGGTCGCCTTGTCGCTTTCCAGCGTCACCAGGCCCTGGTCCTTCTTGACCGTGTCGCCGACGGCGACAAGCACCTCGATTACCGGGATATCGCTGTAGTCACCGATATCGGGGACAAGTGCTTCCTTGATTTCGGCCATGGGGATAACTCCGGCAATCTGGTGTAGGGAAACGTCTATTGTGCGGCCAGCGGGGTCCAGCGCCAACCGTTACAGGTGTTTTCAGTACGCACGCAGCCGGGACAGGCTGTTGCCCATGGGTCGGGTGCGCGACCAGTCGGTAGCGTATTGTCCAGCCGATGTCCGCTTCATGTCGCCCGCGCGTCGGCCACCGGCTGCCAGGCCTGGCGCAGGCGCGGCAACGACCACGCCGCATTGGCAGGGCTGGTCGACGGCAGCGCGACCACCTTCGGCGGGGCCTCCAGCCGCGGCAACACCCAGCGCTGGAATGCCTGCAATGACGCGCCGCCATTGCAGCCGATCAGCGTCAGCTCAGGCAACGTGGCGATCAGTTCCGGCAGTGCATTGGCCACTTCCGTGCCACGCACGATGTCCGCATCCAGGCTGCCGCGCCGCTCGCAGCGCCCGATCACATCCCACAGGCCGATGCCTGCGGCCTTCAACGCCTGCAGCCGTTGCGCATAGGGCAGATCCGCGTCGAAACCGCAGATATCGGCCATCAGCGGCCAGAAGCGGTTGCGAGGATGCGCGTAGTAGCGCTGCTCCTGCAGGGATGCCACGCCTGGCATCGAGCCCAGCAGCAGCACCCGGCATCCCACGTTCACCTGCGCTGGCAGGCCAATGCACAACGTTGCCGTGCTCACATCTTCTCCAACTGCATGAATGTCGGCGAGAGCAGAAAACGCCATGAATAAAGGCATTCCGCACCCGTCGCTGAACAAGGAAAACTATTTTTTAACGTGCGTCGGATTCGATTCATGTTGGGGCGACTACGGTGTGCTCGCCCCGCAACCGGGGGCCCAAAACAAGAAACATTAGGAGATACCCCCATGCGCTCCATCCATATCCTGAGTCTCGCCCTGCTGACCTCCGCCGCCTTCGCGCCGGCCGCTTTCGCCCAGGACAGCAGCACCACCGATACCACTTCGGGCAAGCATTTTGCCGTTGTTGGCGGCATCTCGCTGCTGGAGCCGAAGAACGACCCGATCACCGGCGTGAAGAAGACCGACGGTGGCCCGGCGCCGACCGTCAGCTTCAGCTACTACATCAACGACAACTGGGCCGTTGAGCTGTGGGGCGCTGCCGACAAGTTCGACAACAAGTTCAAGGGCCCGAACAACGCCCGCCTGGGTTCGGTCGAGCAGCAGCCGGTCGCGCTGAGCGGCCAGTACCACTTCGGCCAGGCCGACAACGTGTTCCGCCCGTTCGTGGGCGTGGGCTACTACCAGTCGAGCTTCAGCAACGAGAAGCTGGGCAACGGTGCTGACACCGACATCCGCTTCAAGGATGCCAAGGGCGTGATCGGCACCGTCGGCGTCGACATGAACATCAACTCCACCTGGTTCGCCCGCGCTGACGCCCGCTACATGCGCGCCCGCCCGGACATCAAGGTCGGCGGCGAGAAGATCGGCGAAGCCAAGATGGATCCGTGGACCGTCGGCTTCGGCATCGGCGCCCGCTTCTGATCCAGGCAGCACCTGCTTCACTGATGCAACGCGACGGGCCCTTCGGGGCCCGTCGTCGTTTCCGTCACCCGCGTTCCGCGTGTAGAGCCGAGCCCATGCTCGGCTGCTTTTTTGTAGAGTCGAGCCAAGCCCCCTATCCCGAGTCGAGCGGCGGGCTCCGCGCGCATTGCGATGCGTTACGTTCAATGGCGCCCACGGTCAAGGGTGGCGCGGCTCGGCTCTACAGACACAGGACGCGGAGACACGATGGACGACGTCGACCTGCTGGTGATCGGTGGCGGCATCAATGGCGCCGGCATCGCCCGTGACGCCAGCGGCCGCGGCCTGCGCGTGCTGCTGTGCGAACAGCATGACCTGGCCGCGCACACCTCCAGCGCCAGCAGCAAGCTGATCCACGGCGGCCTGCGCTACCTGGAGCAGGGCGAGTTCGGGCTGGTGCGCAAGGCGCTGGGCGAACGCGAGGTGGTGCGCCGGCAGGCGCCCCATCTGGTCCATCCGCTGCGCTTCGTCCTGCCGTGGGAACCGCACCTGCGCCCACGCTGGATGCTGCGCGCGGGGCTGTGGCTGTACGACCATCTGGGCCGGCGCAGCCCCGCCTTCCCCGCGTCACGCGCACTGGAACTGCAGCACGATCCGCTCGGCCAGTGGCTCTCCCCGGCGCTGCGGCAGGCCTTCAGCTACGCCGATGCGCAGGTCGATGACGCGCGGCTGGTACTGCTCAACGCCCTGGATGCCGCGCAGCGGGGCGCACAGGTGCAGGTGCGCAGCCGCTGCATCGACCTGCACCCCGTGCAGGGCCGGTGGCGGGCCGTTCTGGAATCCGCCGATGGCCAGCGGCACCCCGTGAATGCCCGCGCCGTGGTCAATGCGGCGGGCCCGTGGGCCGGGGGCCTGCTGGAACGGATGCAGACGCGCAGCGGCGCCCCTGCGCTGCGCCTGGTGCAGGGCAGCCACATCGTGCTGCGCAGGCCCTGGCCCGATGACAGCGCCTGCCTGCTGCAGCAGCCCGACGGACGGGTGGTGTTCCTGCTGCCTTTCGCCCACGACCACCTGCTGGTGGGCACCACCGATACCGACTATCGCGGTGACCCGGCGCGCTGCAGCGTGCTGCCTTCCGAGGTGATCTACCTGTGCGAAGCGGCCAATCGCTACCTGCGTGACCCCATCGCCCCGGACGAGGTGGTCTGGGCGTTCGCCGGTGTCCGTCCATTGCTGGCCGACCCGGATCCGCGCGCAGCGCAGCTGAGCCGCGACTACCGCCTGCAGGTGCAGGTGGACCCGGCACCGGCGCTGCATGTACTGGGCGGCAAGCTGACCACCTACCGGGTGCTGGCCGAGGAGGCACTGGACCTGCTGCGCCCTGCCCTGCCACAGATGGGACCGGCCTGGACGGCGCGCGGAGACCCGCTGCCGGGCAGCGACTGGGGCGACGCCGCACAGGCGTGCTCGCGCCTGCTGGCGCTGGCACCGTGGTTGCCCGCAGGTATCGCGCGACGCTGGGCCGGGGCCTATGGCAGTCGCAGCGCGGAACTGCTGCAGGGTGTACAGGGCCTGCACGATCTGGGCGAGGACTTCGGCGGTGGCCTGCATGCACGCGAAGTGGACTTCCTGCGCGAACGCGAGTGGGCGTGTGACACCGACGATATCCTGTGGCGCCGGAGCAAGCTGGGGTTGCGGCTGGATGCTGCGCAGGTGGCACGGCTGCAGGCGTGGATGGAGGGTCGGATCCCTTTCCCACGGAAAGGGCTCTGACCCCCGTGATGCCACGTGTGCCAACCCAGGTTGGCAGCTACCAGGGCAGCCGCGCGCGACGCGATCGATGCATTAGGATTTCCCCATCGCCATTGGAGACGCTGCATGACGCCCCGCTACGTGCTGGCCATCGACCAGGGCACCACCAGCTCGCGCGCGATCCTGTTCGACCGCGCCGGCGACATCGTCGGCAGCGCGCAGCGCGAGTTCGCGCAGATCTTCCCGCAGCCCGGCTGGGTCGAGCATGACCCGCGCGAGATCCTTACCAGCGTCTATGCCACATTGACCGAACTGCTCAGCCGCGGGCAGATCGACCCACGCCATATCGCCGCGCTGGGCATCACCAACCAGCGCGAAACCACCGTGGTCTGGGACCGTGCCACCGGCCAGCCGATCCACAACGCCATCGTCTGGCAATCGCGGCAGAGCCACGCCATCTGCGAGCGGCTGAAGTCCGACGGGCATGAAGCACTGATCCGCGAGCGGACCGGGCTGCTGATCGACGCCTATTTCTCCGCGACCAAGGTGCGCTGGATCCTCGACCACGTGGATGGTGCGCAGCAGCGCGCCGAACGTGGTGAGCTGCTGTTCGGCACCATCGACAGCTGGCTGGTGTGGAACCTCAGCGGTGGCCAGGCACATGTGACTGACTACAGCAATGCGGCACGCACGCTGCTGTTCAACATCCACACGCTGGACTGGGATGACGACCTGCTGGCCCTGCTCGACATTCCGCGCGCGATGCTGCCGCAGGTGCGCGACTCCAGCGCGGTGTACGCACACACCCGGCCGCAGTTCTTCTTCGACCACCCGATCCCCATCGCCGGCATCGCCGGTGACCAGCAGGCGGCGCTGTTCGGCCAGGCTTGTTTCCAGCCGGGCATGGTCAAGAACACCTATGGCACCGGTTGCTTCATGTTGATGCACACCGGCGCGCAGGCGGTGCGGTCGCGCAACGGCCTGCTGACCACCATTGCCTGGGGCCTGGACGGGCGCGTGGAGTACGCGCTGGAGGGTTCGATCTTCATCGCCGGCTCGGTGGTGCAGTGGCTGCGCGATGGACTACGCATGATCGAACGCGCCAGCGACAGCCAGGCGCTGGCTGCGCAGGTGCCCGACAGTGGCGGCGCCTACCTGGTGCCGGCGTTCGTCGGCCTCGGCGCGCCCTATTGGCGCAGTGATGTGCGCGGTGCGATGTTCGGCCTGACCCGTGGCACCCGCAAGGCGCACTTCGTGCGCGCCGCGCTGGAAGCGATGGCCTACCAGACCCGCGATGTACTCGATGCGATGCAGTCCGATGCGGGTATCGCGCTGACCGAGCTGCGCGCTGATGGCGGTGCGATCGGCAACGACTTCCTGGCCGGTTTCCAGGCCGACATTCTCGGTGTGCCGCTGCTGCGGCCGCGACTGACCGAGACCACCGCGCTGGGTGCGGCCTATCTGGCCGGCCTGGCAGTGGGGTTCTGGAACAGCCGCGAACAGATCGCCGCGCAATGGGGCCTGGACCGGCGCTTCGAGCCACGGATGGAGGTGGCCCGGCGCGAGAAACTGTATGCGGGATGGCAGCAGGCGGTGGCCGCGACCCTCGCCTTCCACGTCGATTGAAACGGCAATGCCCTGCCCTGCTGCGGCACGTGGAGTGACACTGTAGAGCCGAGCCATGCTCGGCTGCTGCTGGCGGGATACCGCAAAAAGCAGAGCCGAGCATAGGCTCGGCTCTACAGGCGAATGGGCGCTGGCGTCAGAACGCCGGCAGCACCGCGCCCTTGTACTTGGTCTCGATGAACGCCTTCACCTGCGGGCTGGTCAGGGCCTTGGCCAGCTTCTGCACGCGGGCGTCGTCCTTGTTGTCCGGGCGCGCGACCAGGAAATTCACGTACGGCGAGTCCTTGCTCTCGATCGCCAGCGCATCCTGGGTCGGGTTGAGGCCTGCGTCCAGCGCGTAGTTGGTATTGATCAGGGCCAGGTCGACCTGGTCCAGCACGCGCGGCAGCATCGCCGAGTCGAGCTCGCGGAACTTCAGGTTCTTCGGATTGGCGATGATGTCGCGCTGGGTCGCCAGTGCGTTGGTCGGGTCCTTCAGCTCGATCACGCCGGCCTTGTGCAGCAGGATCAGCGCGCGGCTGTTGTTGCTCGGATCGTTCGGGATCACCACGTCGGCGCCTTCGCGCAGCTCGGCCAGCGACTTGACCTTGCGCGAGTACGCACCGAACGGCTCGATGTGCACGCCGATCACCTTCACCAGGTCGGTCTTGCGGTCGCGGTTGTAGGCATCCAGGTAGGGCTCGGTCTGGAAGTAGTTCGCATCCACCTGCTTCTGCACCAGCTGGTCGTTGGGCTGCACGTAGTCATTGAACACCCGCACGTCCAGGTCCACGCCTTCCTGCTTGAGGATCGGCTTGACCACCTCGAGGATCTCGGCATGCGGCACGGCCGTGGCGGCCACCACCAGCTTCTGCGAGGGCTCGCCGGACTTGCCGCAGGCGGTCAGGGCCAGCGCAGCGGCGAGCAGGGGCAGCAACAGGGTCTTTTTCATGGGGGATTGAATTCTCGGGGGAGTGTCAGGAGTTTTCGTAGTTGCTCAGGGCCAGCTCAAGCAACGCCTTGGCCTGCTCGCGCAGCATCATGGGCTCGACGATCTCGGCATCCGAGCCGTAATGCAGCACATCCATCAGCAGCTCGCGCGAGACGCTGTACGGCACCTTCAGCTCATAGCGGCCGTCGGCCAGGAAGCGGCCCTGCTGCTTGGAATGCCAGTGCTCGTCGGCCACCCAGCGCGCGGCCTTGGCGCTGAACAGGATGGTCGCCCAGCCCTTCGGCGCGCCAGAGAAGATGCCGTAGCTGGCGCCGAGCTGCTCGTCCAGCTCGCTGTCGGCGACGTCGCGCGCGGTGCTGTCGACCACCCGCGCCTTGTGGATGCGGTCGACCGCGAAACTGCGCAGGGCGTCGCGGTCATGGTCCCAGGCATCCAGGTACCAGTTGTCGCGATAGTGGGTCAGGCGCTGCGGCGAGACGGTGCGCTTGGTCGGCTCGTCGGTGGAACGGGCACGGTACTCGAACGCCAGCTGGCGGCGCTCCAGCACGGCCGATGCGACGCTGCGGAAGCTGCCTTCGTCAAACTTGCGGCCACGGTGCGGAATCACCCGCACGCGGTCGACCGGCCAGCTGGACACGCCGGCCTGGGCCGCCAGCAGGCTCTCGATGCGCTGCTGCAGCGGTGCCAGCACCGACGACAGCACACCACCGCCGGTCCGCGCCAGCAGGTGCTGCGAGGCCAGCAGGGCATGCAGCTCCTCCGAGCTGAGCCACAGGCCGGGCAGCTCGAAACGGTCGCTCTCGTCAGCCTGGTAGCGGAAGCCCGCCTCGCCGTCGCCCTCGATCGGTGCCATCAGCGCATCGCGCAGGAAGGCCAGGTCGCGGTAGACGGTGGCGCGGGAACAACCGAGCTTGTCCTGCAGGGTCGCCACCGTCACCGGATAGCGCGCGGACTTGAGCAGACGATGCAGGGCGGTGATGCGTTCGTATCGGTCCATACCCCCGATTATGTCCGAGTCGCGGGTCTTGTGTGGGACGTTTGGGCTATCGTGGTCGGCCCCACCCCCATGGAATGCCCGATGCGCCGGTTGCCTGCCCTGTCCCTGCTGGCCTGCCTGCTGCTGGCCGCCTGTGATCGCGCGCCGGCGCCGGCCGGCGCCGAGCCCCCGGTACCCGTCGCCGATCCGACGCAGGCGGTGCTGGGCGCCAGCCAGCGTTTCGCGGCCCTGCGCAGCTTCCACGCCGAACTGGAGGTGCTGGGCGCGCCGCAGCCGGTACGCAGCGGCATGGACTTCGTCGCGCCCGATCGTTTCCGGGTGGAGACGCCGGCGGGGCCGCAGACCATCATCGGCGACACCATGTTCCTGCAGGCCGACGGCGCGATCCGCCAGGTGCCGACCCCGCCCGGCCTGCTCGAGCAGTGGCGCAACCCGCTGCCCGCCGATGCCCTGCCCGCCGATCTGAAGGCCGAAGATCTCGGCAGCCAGTCGCTGGACGGGGTGCAGACCCGGCACTACCGGCTGCGCGGCACCCAGCCCGGGGAACGCCTGGAGTACTGGGTGGATGCCCAGGGCCTGCCACGCCAGATCGTACGCAGCGGCAGCAGCAATGGCCGCAGCTTCCAGCTGCGCCTGCGCTATTCGCGCTTCAACGACCCTGAGGTGCGCGTCGATCTGCCCTGAATAGGCGACCGCGCCAACGTTCGCTGAAGCGCGCATTGGATCGATTCGGACCGCCATCACGCTTCCAGTATCATCACCGGCTGTCAACCGTTCCGGAGAAGCCTCGATGTCCCTGCGCGTGTCCCTGCTGATCCCCCTGCTGCTGTGTGCGCCACTCGCATACGCGCAGGATGCCTCCGAGCTGGCGGCGATGTCCTCGCCGTGGAGCGGCAGCGGCGGCGAGCTCGGCTTTGCCTCGGCACGCGGCAACAGCAGCACCGAGAGCTTCAACGGCCGTCTGCGCCTGCGCTACACCGACGGTGACTGGGTGCACAGCATGGACCTGTTCGGCCTGCGCTCCAGCTCCAAGGTGACCGAAACCAACGACGACGGCACCACCACCCGCCGCAACAACACCACCGCCAACCGCTACACCGGCAGTGCCGGCAGCGCGCTGCAGCTGGGCGAACACCGCCAGCTGACCGCGACGGTGCGTACGGAACGCGACGACTTCGCCACCTACGACCGCCAGAGCTCGTTCGGTCTGGGTTACGGCACCCGCCTGTGGAACACCGAGCGCTTCTCGTTCGACGCGCAGATCGGCCCCGGTGTGCGCCGCACCCACAGCACCGAGGACGACCGCACCCGCACCGGCCTGATCGGCCGTGGCCTGTTCGACATGAAGTATTCGCTGACTGACAACACCGACCTGGTCAACACGCTGCTGGTCGAATCCGGTTCGTACAACACCTTCGGCCAGAACGACTTCGGTGTCTCGGTGAGCATGAACGAGCACCTGGCACTGAAGGCCGGCTGGCAGGCGCGCTACAACAGTGACGTGGCCGAGGACAAGCGCAAGACCGATACGCTGACCACGATGAACGTGGTCTACAAGTTCAAGTAAGCAGAACGGGTGCCAGGGCGCCCGTTCTTCTTCCGGTAGTGCCGGCCGCTGGCCGGCAACTGCGTTCAAGTGGTGGCACGCGGTTGCCGGCCAGCGGCCGGCACTACCGGCGGTAGCTCAGACGTTCAGCAGTTCGCCGGCACCGGCTTCCAGCAGCATCTTCGCCACGCGCTGGCCCAGCGCCTCCGGATCCCGGGCCGGGCCCACCGCCTCGGCGCGCACCGCACGACCATCGCTGGCACTGCCGACCAGGCCCTGCAGGTGCAGGTCGTCGCCCTGCCACTGCGCGATGGCCGCCACCGGCACGTGGCAGCTGCCATGCAACGCGCGGTTCATCGCCCGCTCGGCTTCCACGCAGGCGCGCGTAGCGGCGTCATCAAGCGTGGCGAACAACGCCATCAGGCGCGTATTGCCACCGTCGCACTCCACCGCCACCGCGCCCTGCGCCGGTGCCGGCAGCCACTGCGGCGGCTGCAGGCGCGCGACGATGCGCCCGCCCAGGCCCAGGCGCTCCAGGCCGGCCACGGCCAGCACGATGGCGTCGTAGCCACCATTGTCGAGCTTGGCCAGGCGGGTGTTGACGTTGCCGCGCAGGTCCAGCAATTCCAGATCCGGGCGCAGCGCGCGCAGCTGGGCCTGGCGGCGCAGCGATGAGGTGCCGACCCGCGCACCGATCGGCAGCGCGTCCAGCGAGGCGTACAGGTTGGAGACGAAACCATCGGCTGGATCGTGGCGGGTCAGCATCGCCGGCAGCGCGAAGGGTTCGTCCAGTTCCATCGGCACATCCTTCAGCGAGTGCACGGCGCAGTCGGCCTCACCGCGCAGCATGGCCAGCTCCAGCTCCTTCAGGAACAGGCCCTTGCCACCGATGGCGGCCAGCGAGCGGTCGAGCACCTCGTCACCGCGGGTGCTCATCGGCACCAGTTCCACATGCAGCCCGGGATGGGCCTGGCGCAGGCGGTTGGCGACGTGTTCGCTTTGCCAGAGGGCGAGCGGGCTCTTGCGGGTGGCGATGCGGACGGTTTCCATCCGGTCATTATCGCGCCTTCGGCGCGGATACGGCCAACGGCGGAGCCCCTCGTGGCTGGTGCTATCAAAGCAGAAGCCGTGCTTGGCCGGGGCGGTGGGGTCATGCGGGGACGCCGTGAACCCATCCCTGGGGGCTTGGCCGCGGCTTGCTCGTGTGCGCTGTCCTGCGCACACGGCAAGACCGGGGTTGGGCGTCCTGCCCAACCCGCCCGAGGCATGCCTCGGGCCCATGCCGCGGACACCCCCGCGAACCCACCCCGCCCGGCCTCTGACAGTTTCCGTGTGCGTCAGCCACGGAAGATCAAAAGAAAAGAAAAAAGAGCAGAAGCAAAAGCAACTGCCGAAGGCTTCCGGGGTCAGATCCCTTTTCCGCAGGAAAAGGGATCTGACCCCTCTTCCCCCACCCGATAACAACAATGCCTTTGCCGTCCGACGCGGGAAAAACGAGAGGGTTGAGCCGGGGTGGGGTGGCGGGACCGTTGGCGCCATGGATGGCGCCATCGAGCCCCCAGGGATGGGTCTACGGCGTGTCCCGCCACCCCACCCCGGCCCGACCCAGCACGTAAGAACAACGAGCCGGCCAACCTGCTGTTGATCTTGATGTTGATGTTGATCTGTAAGCAGTCGCGGCCGCAGGCCGCGCGGGACCACTCACAGATGCCGCAGTTCCTGCTTCAGCGTCGCCACACAGCGGCGGCTGACTTCCAGCGGCTGCCTGCCATGCCGCAGCACCGCCTGCACCTGCCCGCCGGAGCCGCGGCGCAGCTCCACCAGCTCGTGCCGCGCCACCAGGCAGTTGCGATGGATGCGGATGAAGCGGCTGGCGAACTCTTCCTCCAGCGACTTCAGCGATTCCTCGATCAGGTCCTCGCCGCGCGCGTGGTGCACCACCACGTACTTCTCTTCGGCCTGCAGGTAGTGGATGTCGTCCAGCGGAATCAGCCGCAGGCTGCCGCGCAGGCGTGCGCACAGTACGCTGCGTGCCTGCTGCCCGCTGTGCGCCTGCGGCTGGCCATCGCGACCGGCCAGGAACGTGCGTGCCCGTGCAATCGCCGCTGCCAGGCGTTCGGCGCGCACCGGCTTCATCAGGTAATCGATGGCTGCCGCTTCGAAGGCCGACAGCGCATGCGCATCGTAGGCAGTGCAGAACACCACCGCCGGCCGCGGTTCGAAGCTGGCCAGGTGGCGGGCTGCTTCCAGGCCGTCCAGCCCAGGCATTGCGATGTCCAGCAGGACCAGGTCCGGCTGCAGCTCCGCGCACGCGTGCAGGGCCTGCTCGCCGTTGCCGGCCTCGGCCACCACGTCCACGCCGTCCTGTGCGGCCAACAGGCTGCGCAGGCGCTCACGCGCCAGTGGTTCGTCATCGGCGATGACTACCCTCACGATCGTCCCCTCACTGGATCGGCACTGTCACCTGGCAGGCATAGTAGCCCTCGCTCCAGCCAGCCGTCATCCGCGCGGCACTGCCAAAGCGCCAGGCCAGCCGATGGCCGATGCTGTGCTGGGCATGGCCGGCCCCCCGCGCCAGGGCCAGCCCGGGCGCCTGCGGATCAGGCGCGGGATTGCGCACGCGGATCTGCAGATCGTTGCCCTCGCGCAGCAGCTGCAGCTCGATGGTGCCGCCCTCGGGCAGGCGCGAAATGCCATGCAGCACGGCGTTTTCCACCAGCGGCTGCAGTACCAGCCTTGGCAATGGCAGGTCCCACGGCAGCGGCTCGTCACGTTGCCAGCGCACCTGCAGGCGTTCGCCCAGGCGCAGCGATTCGATCGACAGGTAGCGCTCGGCCAGTTCGCATTCGTCGCGCAGGGTGGAATCGCCCTCGCCTGCACCGAGCGCAGCACGGAACAGATCGGACAGGTCGAGCACGGCACGCTCGGCCACCGCCGGGTCCCGATGCAGCAGGCTGGCGATGAGGTTCATGCTGTTGAACAGGAAATGCGGGCGGATGCGCGCCTGCAGCGCATCGGCCTGGGCGCGTGCATTGGCCTGCACCTGCGCGGCCCAGCGGTCGCTGACATAGAAGTAGCGCAGCGCCAGCGCGGTGATCAGCGCGGTGGTGGCGGCGCTGCCGAGGGTGAAGCGCCAGAAGCTGATGCCGTTGGCGAAGCTGTCACCCAGCACCGCGTACAGCGCGTGCACGATGCCGGCGCAGACCACCGCGATCAGGGCCGCCAGTGCGATGGCAGCGACCGCCCCCATCACCTGCGGCAGCCTGGACAGCGCCTGCCGCAGCAGGCACAGGCTGGCGGTCACGGCCAGCGCCAGCCACAGCGCGAAGCCGCTGGCCGACAGCAGCTCGCCAACGGTCCAGTGGCGGCTGCCATCCGGGGCCAGGGCCAGCACCACCACCACCAGCTCGGCCAGGCCCAGCATCGCCGCCAGCCGCGGCAGGCGGCACAGTTCCGGCATCCACGGCGATGGGCTGGCCAGGGGCATGGCTCAGGCCGCGCCCAGCCGTTCCTGCAGCCAGTCACCCAGTGCCTGGATTTCCTCGGCACAGACCTGGTGGGCCATCGGGTAGCTGTGCCACGCCACGTCCAGGCCCAGCGTACGCAGCGCCTGTGCGCTGTGGGCGGCGACGGCCTGCGGGATCACCGGGTCGCCACTGCCATGGGCCATGAACACCGGCACCTGCACGGCACCTTCAGCACGACGGGCACTGTCGGCCTCGGGCAGATAGGTGGACAGGGCGATCAGGCCGGCCAGTGGCGCGGTGCGCGCCAGCGCGGCGGTCAGGATGATCGCCCCGCCCTGCGAGAAGCCGGCCAGGAAGATCTTCTCCGCCGCGACGCCACGCTCGATCTCGCGCGCGATCAGCGCGTCCAGCTGCACCACCGATTCCTGCACGCCGGCCATGTCGGCACGCGACCGGAAGTCCATGCCGACGATGTCGTACCAGCCGCGCATGGGCACGCCGTTGTTGATCGTGATCGGCCGCACCGGTGCGTGCGGGAACACGAAGCGCAGCGCCGGCCAGTGCGGCCGCACCAGCTCCGGCACGATCGGCGCGAAATCATGGCCATCGGCGCCGAGGCCGTGCAGCCAGATCACCGACCACCGCGGCGAGGCGCCGGTTTCCTGTTCCACCGTTTGCAGCATGATGCGGCTCCTTCAAGTTCGAGCCGCATTATGCCGCTGGCGTGGGGCAATCAGTACAGCGGCGGTTGCTCGGCCGCTTCGCGCCGCAGCTGCGCGGCGCGGACCAGTACCGGTGGCGGGATGTTCTCTTCGGGAATGTCCAGCAGGCCCAGGCGATGCAGGAAGGCGCCCGGACCACGCGAGGAGGTCAGCGCCACCACCGGAATGGCCAACACCATGCCGATCACCACCGGCGCCATCCACGCCGCCAGCGACGGCGACACGGCCCAGGCCAGCACGCCCATGAAGGCGCCGAACACACCCAGGCCACCGTAGCCGCGGATCAGTGCCAGCCACGAGATGCCGCCGTCGTCACGCTGCTGCGCATCCCAGCCGGAATCGCGGCCGGACAACACTTCGGCCACGCCCCGCGACTGCACGTACATCACCACCGGCGCCATCAGCGCGGCCAGCACGGTTTCCACCAGCATCGACACGAAGGCACGGATCGCACCGCCGCAGCCGCGGCGGTCGACCGGGTCCAGCAGCATCGCCAGGTAACCGAGCACCTTGGGCAGCAGCAGTACCGCCATGGTGGCGGCGAACAGGCGCACCACCTGCTCTTCGTCCTGTGCGCGCCAGTACACGCTGGGCGACAGGTGCAGCAGGGCATTGAAGTCGATGCCCTCCTGGAACAGCGGGATGGCGATGCCGATCAGCATCAGCATTGCCCACATCGGTGCGGTGAAATAGTGGCCGATGCCGATCAGCATGTGCGTGCGGCTGATCCAGTGCAGGCCGCGGCTGCCCACGACCTTGCCGTGCTGCAGGTTGCCCTGGCACCAGCGGCGGTCGCGAACCAGCAGATCGGTCAGCGTCGGCGGGCCCTCTTCATAGCTGCCACCGAGGTAGGGCACCATGTGCGCGGCCCAGCCGCCACGACGCATCAACGCTGCTTCGACGAAGTCATGGCTGAGCACGTGGCCGCCGAACGGCTTGCGCCCCGGCAGCGCCGGCAGGCCGGCGTGGTCGGCGAAGGCGCGGGTACGGATGATGGCGTTGTGGCCCCAGTAGTTGCTCTCGGCGCCATGCCACCAGGCCACGCCACGGGCGATCACCGGCCCGTACACGCGGCCACCGAACTGCTGCATGCGTGCGAACAGGGTGCGGCCGCCGATCACCGACGGCAGGGTCTGGATCAGGCCGACGTCGGCGTTGTGCTCCATGCCGGCCACCAGGCGCACGATGCTGTCGCCGGTCATCAGGCTGTCGGCGTCGAGGATCAGCATCTGCGGGTAGGCACCGCCGAAGCGACGGACCCAGTCGGCGATGTTGCCGGCCTTGCGCCCGCTGTTGTCACCACGGCGGCGGTAGAACAGGCGGATCTGCCCGTCCGGCACCCGCTCGCGCAGCTCGCCGAACACCCGCTCCTCGGCAGCGGCGATGTCCTCGCGACGGGTATCGCTGAGCACGAAGAAATCGAATCGGCCGAGCTGGCCGGTGGCCGCCACCGACTCGTAGATCGCCTGCAGGCCCGCCAGCAGGCGGCGCGGGTCTTCGTTGTAGGTCGGCATCAGCAGCGCGGTGCGGCTGTGCACGGTCGGCAGCGGCTTGTCCGGGTCGATGCCAAGGCGATAGCCACGGTCGAACACGGCGGTCAGGAAGCCGGCCAGGGCGCTGGCGAAAGACAGCGCGATCCAGGCAAACAGGCCAACGAACAGCACCAGCAGGCAGGCTTCGAGCACGCTGATGCCATTGGCCGACAGCACCCGCCACATCATCCGCGTGGCCACGGCGGTCATGCCGAGCGTGCCACCGAAGATGTACAGCCGGCGCAGGCCGATCAGGCGCGGCGACGTGCGATGCCGCCGGACCTTCAGTGCACCTTCGCGCAGGGTCTGTTCGGGCATCTGCAACGGCGATTCAGCGGGCAGCAGCGCCCAGCCGGCGTCGAGCCGGGGCGTTTCTGCTTCCGCATGGATGGTCTGCACCCCCATCGCCGCCTACTCCGCGCCGTCGGCACGGCCGGCCATCCCGGCCGGGCTGCATGCACCAAGGTTCCCGGCGCGCTTTCCCGGCGCCCGCACTTGTCCAGACTGTGTCGGCTTCAGGCCGCACAGTCGATGTCTGTCACTACCGGAACCCACACGATCTCCAACGGGGCGGAATCGAAAATGCGGCTCAGTCTAGGGCGCTGAATGTAAGCCGGGTGCGAAGGCCTACGCCGGGATTTATCCCCATTCAGCAAATAGCAGGCGATCACGTCGGGGGATGGCCAGATGTCATTGCATCGCCCCGGGTACTGGATCGTATCAAACGCGAACGGTTATCATTTCATTAACCAGGCAGGTCACCGTCTTCCCGCACGGCCGCGACCCACCCAGCTGCGCCGGTCCACACCGCGCGCACCGACGACCCACGGAAGGGTGGCTGCCTGCTGTCTGCCTGCGCCTGCTGCTTCCACCGGGTCACCCCACCTCCCATGGAAGCCGCCATGTCCCCATCGTCCCGTTCCCGTTCCGCGCGCCTGCCGCGCACCCGCCTGGCCCCTGCCCTGGCCTCCGCCTGCCTGCTGGCCCTGCCAGGCCTGGCCGCTGCAGAGGCCGGCGCCGATGCCTCCACCAAGGATCTGGATACCGTGGTGGTCACCGCCTCGGGCAGCCAGCAATGGATCAAGGATGCCCCGGCCAGCATCAGCGTGATCAGCCGTGAGGACATCGAGCGCCAGCCGGTTCCCGACCTGGCCACCCTGCTCAGCCGCGTGCCGGGCGTGACCGGCGGCCTCAGCGCCGTCGGCGAACAGTCCAAGATCAAGCTGCGCGGCATGCCGTCCAACTACACGCTGGTGCTGGTGGACGGCAAGCGCATGGGCAGCTCGGCCGCGACCAACTACCGCCCCGACCTCGGCCGCCAGGACCTGAACTGGATCTCGCCCGACCAGATCGAACGCATCGAAGTGGTGCGTGGGCCGATGTCCTCGCTGTACGGCTCCGACGCCATGGGCGGGGTGATCAACATCATCACCCGGCGCATCGGCGACGAATGGAACGGCAGCGCCACCCACAGCTACACCCGTCCCGGTGATGGCAAGCGCGGCGATACCCAGCAGATCGGCGCGACCTTCTCCGGCCCGCTGGGCGAACGCTTCGGCCTGCGCATCGGTGCCAACAGCATGCGCCGTGATTCGGACCAGTCCAACCACGGTGTCTACGGCAATGCCTACGCCGGCGAGAAGGACCGCACTGTCGATGCGCTGCTGCAGTGGAAGCTGAGCGACGCACAGGAACTGTCGCTGGAAGCCGGCCATGGCGTGCAGCAGGCCTTCATCGATGCGTCGCTGGAAAAGCAGGACGAAGGCGCCTGGGGAGCCAGTGAGCTCAAGCGCAGCTCGCTGGCGCTCAACCACGATGGCACGTGGAGCTTCGGCACCTCCAGGCTCAGCGCGTACTGGACCGAATACAAGAACGACATCGGCGCCACCGGCCGCTCAGAGGCCACCGACACGATCATCGAAGGCAGCCTGACCACGCCGTTCACTCTGGGCGTTGAACACCAGTTTGCCGTGGGTGGGCAGTGGAAGCGCCAGGAACTGACCAACACCGATACCATCGGCCGCGCGCCGATCGACTACGCCGGCAACGCCGTCAGCGGCTCCAGCCTGGAAGTGGATACCTGGGCGCTGTTTGTCGAAGACGAACTGAAGCTGCACCGCACCCTGGCCCTGACCGTGGGCGCGCGCCTGGACCACCATGAGAAGTTCGGCGGCCACGTCAGCCCGCGTGCGTACCTGGTCTGGCATCCGGCCGAACAGTGGACCATCCGCGGTGGCGTCTCCAAGGGGTTCCGTGCGCCCAGCCTGACCGAGAATTCGGCCACCGCTGCCACCCAGTCCGGCGGCCGTGGCTGCACCTCGCTGATCCCGCTGGGGTATACCCGCGGCGGGTGCTACATGGCCGGCAACCCGGACCTGGATCCGGAAACCAGCACCAACCGCGAGATCGGCATCAGCTTCGACAATGACCTGATCGATGTTGGCGTGACCTACTTCCACACCGACTTCCGGAACAAGATCGAATACGCACCGCTGGGCCGCTTCAACGGCATCTGGTGGACGCGCATGAGCAACGTGCAGCGCGCGCGCACCAGCGGCATGGAAGGCAACTTCAACGTCCGCTTCGGCGAGCAGTGGCGCTGGCGCACCTCGGCGACCTGGATGAAGGAAGCCAGGAACCTGACCACCGGCCGCAACCTGATCGATACGCCGGAATTCTCCGGCTACTCGTCGCTGGACTGGACGCCGAATACGGTGTTCTCCGGCAGCCTGTCGGCGCAGTACACCGGCAGGCAGACCGGCACCGCCACAACCTTCCTCAAGGCCTACACCCTGTATGACCTGACCGTGGCATGGAACGTCAACGAGGTGCTGACCCTGCGCGGTGGCGTCAGCAACCTGGCCGACAAGAAGCTGTATGCGGAAGGCTCCACCGACTACTTCGTCGCCGGGCGCAGCTACTTCCTCAGCATGACCGCGCGCTTCTGACCGGCGGCACGCGCCGTGATCGCGCTGGCGACATGCCAGCGCGATCGACGGTATTGCGGGTTACTCGCTTTCCAGCGCGGCCGGTGCCGCGTCCCGCGTGGCGGCCGTGCGCGCACGGTCCATCGCCACCGCCAGTTGCTGGCGTGCGAGCAGTTGTTGTGCCTGCACCACTTCAGGTGTCGGCAGGAGCACCGGTCCCGGTGCGTTTTCCGGTGTAGCAGGTGTGGTCATGCAACCTCCATGGACATCCCGCCGCCGCACGGGTCCAACCGGGGCGGCAGCGGAACTGCGCACCCTATCCTAAAAACAAGGCGGGCGGGTGACGGTGCGGCACCCGGCCGCAGCACGTGGAACACGGCACGCGTCACATTTTTGACGGCAGCCCTTGGATCCTGAATAGGACTTGCCTTATCATGAAAACGTTTTCTCACAGGGATGTTTCCCCCAAATGAATACCACTGACCTGTCCCAGTTCAGCCCGAAGTGGCAGTTCCGCTTCAACTTCTTCCGCCAGCATGCCGCGCCCAAGAATCCCGGTTTCAAGCAGGCCTGGAAGGCGCTGTCGTTCGGTGACCGCCTGAAGATCAACCTGAACTTCTTCGCGTTGTTCTTCGGTGCGATCTACCTGTTGATCCTGGGCATGTGGCGCAAGGCGCTGGTGGTCATCGGCATCAACATCGCGCTGGCCATCGTCAGCATGTTCCTTCCCGACGTCGTCGGGCGCATGCTGTTCATCGCGATGAATCTGCTGGTCGCCTCCAGCACCAACTACAGCTACTACCTGGAGAAGGTGGAAGGTCGCGCCAGCTGGAACCCGTTTGAAGGAATGTTCTAAGCCATCAGACCGGCGCAGGGATGCGCGGCAAGGACGCAACCGACGCCCGGCCCCCGCCGGGCGTCTTCATTTGCGCGATCAGGCCGCGCGGCGTGCCACGGCCGCCGGCTCGGCCTGCAGGCGGAAGCGCGACACCGCCACCGCCAGCTGCTCGGCCTGCTCCTCCATCGCGCGCGCGGCGGCACTGGCTTCCTCCACCAGCGCGGCGTTCTGCTGGGTGGTTTCGTCCATCTGCACCACAGTCTGGTTGACCTGCTCGATGCCGGCCGATTGTTCGCGCGACGCGGCCGAGATCTCGGCCATGATCTCGTTGACCCGACCGACCTGACCGACGATGTCCTGCATGGTGCGCCCCGCGCCGTGCACCAGCTGCGCACCGGCACCGACCTGGGCCACCGAGGCGTCGATCAGCTCCTTGATCTCCTTCGCAGCACCCGCCGAACGCTGCGCCAACGCGCGCACTTCACTGGCAACCACGGCGAAGCCACGGCCCTGCTCACCGGCGCGCGCCGCTTCCACTGCTGCGTTCAACGCCAGGATGTTGGTCTGGAACGCAATCCCATCAATCACCGAGATGATCTCGGCGATGCGCTGCGAAGACGCCTCGATCTGCTCCATGGTGTGCACCACCTGGCTGACCACCTGGCCGCCTTCGCTGGCCACGCCCGCCGCGGAACCGGCCAGCGCGTTGGCCTGCAGCGCGTGGTCGGCGTTCTGGCGCACGGTGGAGGTCAGTTCTTCCATCGACGCGGCGGTTTCTTCCAGGTTGGCAGCCTGCTGTTCGGTACGGCGCGACAGGTCGCTGTTGCCGGCAGCGATCTCACCGGCGGCCAGGCGGATGCTGGCTGCCGACTGCTGGATCTGGCCGACGATCTGGGTCAGGTGCTGCACGGTGCTGTTGGCATCGTCGCGCATCACCGCAAACACCCCATGGAAGTCACCCTGCATGCGGGTACTGAGGTCACCGCCGGCGATCGCGCGCAGCAGCGTCGACAGTGCGGCCAGGTTGTGGTCGCTGACTTCCATCATGGTGTTGAGGGTCTCCACCATGCGGCGGAAATCGTGGTCGAAGCGCAGTGCATCACCGCGCACGGCGAAGTCACCGGCGGCGGCCGCAGCGGCAAGCTGCTGGATCTGCTCGTTGATCGCGGCCAGGTTGCGCTTGGTGGTCGCCATCGCAGCGGTGAACACCGCCTTCTCGCCCGGCAGTGCTTCCATGTCCACGCTGAGGTCGCCGACGGCATAGCGCTGCATCACTTCAACCAGGCGCTGGGTGACCGCGTTGCTGGAGGCCACCAGCTGGTTGCTGTCGGCCACCATGCGGCCGTACTCGCCCGGGAACGCCGCGGCATCCATGCGGTAGCTGAGTTCACCGGTATCGTGGCGGCGCGCCATTTCGGCCTGCGCAGCCATCACCGCCTGCAGCTGGCCGCGCATGCCCTGCATCGCGTCCAGCAGGCGCCCCACTTCGTCGTTGCTGCGCGCTGGCAGGGTGCTGTCCAGCTTGCCGGCGGCGACGTCACCGGCCACGCGCACCGCTTCGGCCAGCGGGCGGATCGCCAGGCGGCGCAGCAGTATGTAGACACCGGCGCTGAGGGTCAGCGCGGCGATCACGCCGACCAGCAGGGTCAGCCACAGCAGCTGGCGCGCTTCGGCCACGATCACCGCATGCGGCATCACCACGCCCAGCGCGAAGCGCTGCGGGGCATCGCCCACGCGCAGCGGCACATACACGCGCACGTTGCCGGCCGCATCGGGGCTGAAGGCCTCGAAGGGACGGTCGGCGGCGATCTCGGCCAGCATGCTGCGGGTCAGTGCGTCGTTGCGAGGCTTGCCGATTTCGGCGGCATTGGCCGAGGCCAGCACCACGCCCTTCGGCGACAGCAGTTCGACGCGGCCGGCCCCCATCGGCTTCAGCGTGGCCAGGTGCTTCTGCAACGCTGCCAGCGAGAAGTCGACGGTGAAGACACCGAGGAACCTGTCGTTCTCGATGATCGGCGTGCTCAGCGTACTCATCAGCACCTGCTGCCCGGCGATGTCATAGGCATACGGTTCGCTCACTTTCGGCAGCTTGTCGCGGCTGGGCACCATGTACCAGTCACCGGAACCGCTGGCGGTCTCGGTGTAATCGGTCATCACCGACTGCTGCGGCTTGCCCTCCTGCCAGGCCCAGTAGCTCATGTAGCGGCCGGTGGCATCGTGCGCCTCGGTGTTGACGAACTCGGCATCCTTGCCGTCGAAGGCATCGGGCTCCCACATGGTGCTCTTGCCCAGCCATTCGGGATGGGCGCGCAGCTGCTCGCCCAGCACCGCCGCCAGGCTGGCGCGGTCGGGCACGTCACCACGGGCGCGCTGGGCCAGCACGCCTTCAACCATGGCATCGTTGCTGGCAAAGGCGGTGCCCAGATCGGCCGCCACCTGGCGCGCCTCAGCGGTCGCCTCGCTGGTCATGGTCTGGCGCGAGGCGCTGATCAGGCTGGCGCTGGCCTGTCGGTAGATCAGGAACGCGGTCAGGCCGAAGCACAGCAGCGCGATCGCAGCGGTGCCCAGCATCAGCTTGTGGGCGATGCTGCCCGGGCGGCGGGCAGCGGCGGAACGGGAAGAAGGCATGGGAGGGTCCGCAAGGCAGTTCAGGACGACCGGCACCACGAAGGCACCGCGCAGGCGCGCGATCCGTCGCGCAGGCCACCGGCCGCCGGGCGGGCCCGGCGCTGGAAGCGCACCGGGTTAGCGGCCGCCCGCCAACGAGGTTGAGGCGACCGGCCTGCACATTCCTGAATCTGCTCAGGGTCGGGTCAGCCACCCGTCCGTCGCGATGGCCTCACTCGGCCACGCGGTCCTTGATCCACTGCGCGCGCGGCAGTACCTCGATGCTGCCGACGGCATACTGCTGCAGCACGTCGTCCGGCCCGAAGCACGGTTGCCAGCCCAGCTCACTGCGCAGGCGGGCACTGTCGTAGACACGGTCGATGCTCAATGGCAGCGGCCAGCCACGGCGTTCGAACTCGGCCAGCAGCTGCGGCGCGCGACGGGCCAGCACGCTGCGCGGGTGGGTGGCCAGTTCCAGGCAGTCCTCGCGCCGGAACGGCGTCGGTGCGCAGGCGAGATAGCGGGCGAATCGGGCGCCTTCGTCGAGCAGCAGTGCAGCGTGTGCGCTGGCCACATCGCGGGCGTCGATGCCGCGATGCAGGCGGAACATCGCCATGCGCTCGGGCGGTTCCGGGAAGCACCGGCCCATGCGCAGCACGCGAACGCTGAAGCCCGGCGTGGCGGCAGCTTCAGCCAGGGTCTCGGCCTGCAGCTTGGTGCGGTGGTAGATCGTGCGCGGCAGCGGCTCGGTGTCTTCATCGATCCAACGGCAGCCACCGGCTACCACGGCATGGCCGTACAGCGCGGTGGTGCTGGTCAGCACGAAACGCCGTGCGCCGGCTTCGCGTGCGGCCTGCAGCAGGTGCGCGGTTGCCTCCACGTTGATCTGCTGGAATACCGCGTCCGGCACCAGGCCGACATGCGGAGCATGCAGGGCCGCGGTATGGATGACCGCGTCCACGCCCTGCACCGCACGCGTGACCGCCTGGCGATCGGTGACATCGGCAATGATGCGCGTGGTGGCGAACGGGCTGCGGTCCAGCCCCACCACTTCGTGGGCGGCCGCCAACGCACCGAAGATCGCGCGCCCGATGCGCCCGGAACTGCCGGTCAACAGAATCTTCATTGAGTCCATTCACTCGAAGCGCCCGGGAACTACCGGGATGCTTCGATTCTAGGCATGCATTCGCGCATCTGCGATAGGACAGCCATGCAATCGTGCGTTCATCTTGACGACCTCGCAGGCGCCAGCAGTTGCCGCGCGATGAACAGCGGATCGTCGCCGCCGGCCACATCAGGCCTCACGCCGGTGCCTTCCCATTTGCCGCCGGTGCGCAGATTGATCGGTTGCCGGTCGGGAATGCTGATCTGATAGCCATCGGGCAGCAACACAGGATCACCAAACATATGCGCGGCACCGCCACTGCGCGTGCCGACAATGCGCGCGCGGCCCAGGGCCTGCAGCGAATAGGCGACGAACTCGGCCGCCGAACCGGTACGCCGGTCGATCAGCACCACCAGCGGCTTCAGGTACACAGGCAGGCTGGCAGGCGGCAGCGGTACCGGCGTGCGCCGGCCACGCTGGTCCAGCTGCTGCACCGCGCCGATCTTCGCGTCCAGCAGCGTGCGCACCAGCAGGTCGGCACTTGCATCGTCGCCTCCCCCGTTCTGGCGCAGATCCAGCACCAGGCCATCGGTGTCGGCCAGCAGCGTGAAGGCCGCAGCGAACTTCGGCCGCGCCAGATCCAGCGGGTAAAAAGTACTCAACCGCAGGTAGCCAATGTTGCCTTCCAGCACCAGCACCTCGCGCACACCGGCACCATTGCTGCGGGCATCGGCACGCCAGGCCATCAACCAGTCGTCCTGGCCGGCAGCTGCGTCCACGCGCTCAACGTGGAAGTGGCCATCGAACATGTCCAGGTCCTGGTTCAGGCGTGCACTGAACGCAGCAGGATCCGAACAGCTGCCCGCATACCGCTGCTGCGCCGACCAGCTGCGCAGGGCATCGGCGATGCGGGCGGCCTCCGCCTCGTCCAGGTACTGCGCCTGCACGGCGCTGGCGGCCGCCTGCAGCACCGCATCCTGCGCCGGGCAGGCCGTCGCCAGCAGCGCGCCGAGCATCCAGGAGACCGCCATCATCCACCCCGCATTGAGGATATATAAGCGCTTATATATCATCCCACTCATGGATCTCCAACACGCCACGCTGGGTACCCTGCTGCGCGCACTGCTGGACCAGCTGGACCCGGCCGTCGAGCAGGCCTACCGGCACCTGCAACTGGACTACCGGCCGCGCTACACGCCGGTGCTGCGCACGCTGATGGCGCAGGGCCCCTGCCGGATCAAGGACCTCGCGCTGGCCTGCGGGCTCAGCCATTCGGCGCTCAGCCAGACCGTGGCGGCGATGGTGCGCGATGGTTGGCTGCACACTGCCAATGGTGACGACGGGCGCGAACGCATCCTGCAGTTGAGCCCGCGCGCGCAGCGCGCGATGCCCGTGCTGCAGGCGCAATGGCAGGCCACCGCAGTGGCGGCACGCAGCCTCGATGCCGATCTGGGGCAGTCGCTGGAGCAGGTGCTGCGCAAAGCACTGGTGGCGCTCGAACAACGGCCCTTCGCACAGCGCCTGCAGGACGCCCGCCGGCGCTGAGGCGCTACTGCTCTGCAGCCATCTCGATCTCGCTGAGGAAGGTCCAGCTGCCGTTGGCCACGCGCAGCTCCAGCGTGCGGCATTGCGCAGCCAGGGGGGCTGCATTGCCGAGCACGTACTCCTCTTCGGTCGAGCCCATCACGCCGGACTGGGTGAAGGGTGCCGACAGCGTGCCGATCGTTACGGCGGCAGTTCCGGGCTCGGCGCACATCACCTCCACCGACGTCGGCGTGACGATGCCCCAGGCCGGGCGGGTCATCGTATGCAGGCCGATCCAGTCCACCCGTCGGCGCTGGCCCAGGTCGATGGTGATGCTGACGTTGCCGTGCACGCCTACCCAGCCCGCGTCCATCGGATTGCGCGGGTCGCCTACACGGCGGTCGAACAGCTCATGGCCGCTGCCGTCGGGATAGCTGGTCGCCGGCGCCACGCTGTAGTGATAGGTGGTCTGCACCGGATCGACGAGGTACGAGGCACCCAACCCGTACAACCCGCGATAGGTGTTCATCATCCGCGGCGCCTCGCCGTAGCCCTGGCCGGGGCCGACCACTTCGGACATGTGGTACTGGTTGAGCCAGGCAACGCGCTTGCCAGCCGAACGGGCGCTCCACAATTGCTGGTTGATGCGCTGCACCGACGCCGACCGGTATGCACCGGACAGGCCGTTACCGGCATCAAGGAACAGCGGGCTGCCATGGTTGAACAGCTCGATATCGGCCCACACAGCGCTGGCGCCCAGCTGCGCCGACAACGCCTGGTAGTACTGCTCGGTGGAATAGCCCGGTCGATCCCACTGGAACAGTTTCGCGTGCGACGCCGCGCCGATGCCGTCCTGCCAGATCTGCACGTCGACCCCCGTGGCAGAGCGAAACCGTAGCGCAGCACTGGCCACGCTGGCCGGGTCGACGCTGGAGGATGCCAGATAGGGCGCCACCATCACCGGCCTGGATGGCGTCGCCGCTTTCAGTGTGGAAACGATTGAACGATAGAACGACGCACGCTCGGCCGGTACCTGCGCGGGCTCATCGGTGATGTACCAGCCGGCGAATGCCGGATGCATCGCGTACTGCTGGGCCAGCTGCGCCATCGACTGCGCTGCGTCCTGCGCCACCGCTGCAGCGTTCGAGCCCTGCCAGAACGCCGCACACTGGCCCGAACTGTAGGTGGTGCCGACCACGACCTTCATCCCACGCGCTGCGGCCGCGTCCAGCACCGTGCCCAGCTTGGCCGGGAAGCCGGCGATCCATTCGAAATCCTGCGCGCTGCTGGCGCAGCCCACGCCGGCACGGGTGGCGCGGGTCTGGCCGATGATGAGCGTGTCGTTGCCCAGGTCCCGCAGTTCGTCGAGGAACAGCGGCAGCTGCGCCGCTGGCAGCTGCTCATCGGTGGACGAGTAACCGAAGTGAACGAAACTGCCGCTCAGCAGCGCAGTGTCCGCATGGGCCGGTGCAGCGCAGGCCAGCAGTACAAGCCATCCGAATCTGTTCACGGCGTCCTTTCCTGTCTGGGCGGTCATCCGCCATGCCGGTCCATCCTAGCCAAGCGGCGCTCATCGCGCAGCGGCGTAGTTGCGCCGTGAAAGCCAGTGCGGCGTGGCGTGAGGGCAGCACCGCCGGTGCGGACACTGCCTTAGCCGGGCACACGCAAGGATGAGCTCCCCTTCCATGCACCGGGAGCCTTCACATGGCTGACCAGCATCACGGCACCTCCCATCGTGGCTTCGCTTCGATGGACCGGGACAAGCAGCGCGCGATCGCCGCAAAGGGTGGACGCGCCGCGCATGCGTCCGGCAATGCACATGAGTTCAGCCCGGCCGAGGCACGCGTGGCAGGCCGCAAGGGCGGCGAGGCGATCAGCCGCAATCGCCAGCACATGGCAGCGATCGGCCGCGAAGGCGGGCACGCGCGCCACGCCAATGCACGGCAACAGCGGCAGCACGCGGCCGAACCCGCGCCGACGAAGGAAGGGCCGCAACGCCAGCAAGGCTGACCGCAGCGTGCTCAGGCGCGCCTGCACTGGCGGTACAGGGCGAGCGCCGCCAACAGGGCCAGCACGCCGGCGACAGCCATCGCCCAGCCGAAACCGCTGGCAATCGCGCCGCGGTACCAGGCCAGTATCTGCGTCCCCGGCAGCAGTGAAGACGGCTGCAGGATCAGCGTGCGCGCCTGTGCGGCCACTGCGGGCTGCCCTGCCGCCTGCGCGGTGGCAGTGAACTGGCATACCGCGCGCAGGCCCATCAGGCTGCCCAGCAGCGCGATGCCAAGGCTCATGCCCGCCTGGCGCAGCGCGTTCATCGTGGCCGACGCAATGCCGGCACGCTCGGCTGGTACGCATGACATCACCGCCATGCCGGTCGCAGGTACCGCCAGTCCCATGCCAGTGCCGAGCAGCATCAGCAGTGCGCTGGCCTGGCCGTGCGCTGTAGTCGGCTCGAACGTGGCAATCGCACACAGCGCCATGCCTGTCATTGCATAGCCCGTCACCAGCGCGGCATGCAGCCCGAACCACGCCGCCAGACGGCCGAACAGCAGCGACACCACCGCCATCAGCACGAATTGCGGTACCAGCTGCGCACCGGCCTGCGCAGCCCCATGTCCCTGCGCTTGCTGGAAGAACAGCGACAGGAAGAACAGGCTCGCATAAGCGGTGAATCCAAGCACGAACGAGGCCAGGTTGAGCATGCCGAAGCCCGGCTTCGCCAACAGGTCCAGCGGCAGCAGCGGCCGCGCCACGCGGCGCTCGACCCACGCAAACAGCGCCAGGCCGGATGCTGCGATGCCGAGCGCCAGCAGGGTCGAAGGTGCCAGCAGGCCGTGCTCGCCGATCGCGATCAGGCCGTAACTGAGTGCACCCAGCGCGACGATGCTGAGCAGCTGCCCGGCCGGGTCCAGCGCGGCGTGCTGCGGATGCCGTCGCTCTGGAATGCCCCAGGCCCCCAGCGCGAGTGCAAGCAGGCCCAGCGGCAGGTTGATCAGGAAGATGCTGGGCCAACCTGCGCGCTGCACCAGTTCGCCTCCCAGCAGCGGCCCCAGCACCAGCGCCAGCGCGCTGAACGCCGACCAGCCCCCGATCGCGCGTGCACGCTGGCGCGGATCAGGGAATGCATGGCTGAGGATCGGCATCGCACTCGGGATCAGCAGGGCGCCGGCCACCCCCTGCACCGCCCGCCCCGCCACCAGTGCGGAAAGACTGCCTGCGCAGGCACACAGCAGCGAGCCCACGGTGAAGGTCGCCACGCTGAGCAGCCACATGCGGCGGTGGCCATAGCGGTCACCCAGCGGCCCCGCCGACAGCATCACTGCGGACAGGGCGATGGCATAGGCGTTGATCACCCACTGCAGCCCGGCCATGTCGGTGTGCAGTGCCTGCTGCAGCGTCGGCAGCGCGACGTTGACGATGCTGATGTCCAGCGAGGCGAGGAAGGTGCCCAGGTAGGCCGCCAGCACCAGGGCCGGCCGTCGGAAGCGTTGCATGTGCGGATGCCGGGAGGGAGCGTGCGCGCATCGTAATTTGCTGACTGACCGTCAGTCAATGACCGACGGTCAGTCATTGCCGGAGGAAGCTAGAATGGCGACCGTCGCACCCGGACCCCGCCCCATGCAGATTCCCGCAGTCGCCAGGCCCCGCACCAAACCCGCTGAAACCCGCCAGGAAGAGCTGATGGACGCCGCGCAGGCGCTGTTCCTGTCACAGGGCGTGGAAGCGACCACCATCAGTGACATCGTGGCCGCCGCCGACGTGGCCAAGGGCACGTTCTATACCTACTTCGCCTCGCGCACCGAGATCCTGCAGGCGCTGGCGCAGCGCTACACGCTGCAGTTCATGGCCGAGGTCGACCATGCCGTTCAGCAGCAGCCTGCCCACGATGGCGTGGCGCGACTGTGCGCCTGGATCCGCGCCAACATCGAGACCTATGTGCGCACGCACGCACTGCACGACGTCGTCTACGCCAACCATCACCACCACCAGCGCGGCAATGCCGAGCGCAACGCCATCCAGCAGCAGCTGCTCGACATCCTCGAGGCGGGCACCCGTGCAGGCCTGTGGCAGCTGCCGGCACCGCAGATCACGGCCTCGCTGATCTATGCCGGCGTACATGGCGCCACCGATGACCTGATCGCTGCGCCCACGCAGGACGCCGACACCTTCATTGCGGCGGTGGTGGCCGATTGCCTGCGCATGGTCGGCGTGTCGCCGGCGCCGAAGCGTGGCGGCACCCGTCGCTGAAGCGCCCGCCGTCGCTCAGGCGTGGGCGAGGATGTTCAACAGCCGGCCGAACGGGTCGCGGACGAAGAAGCGCCGCACGCCCCAGGGCTCGTCGGCCGGCCCATAGTCCAGCGCGATGCCAGCCGCGTGCATGCGTTCCAGCACCTCCTGCAGGTTGTCCACTTCGATAGACAGGTCCGGCACCGGTGCGCCGGAACCCCCTTCGCTGGCGAAGCTGACCTGCGCCAGCGCACTGCCCTGCCCGCCATGGGTGACGATCCAGCCATGGTCCATCACCACCGGCATGCCGAGCAGCTCGCCATAGAATGCAGCGGCGCGGGCGGGATCAGACGTGGCGATGTTGGCGACGACACGCATGACGGCCATGTTCCACTCCACCAGGAAGAATGCGCCGAGAGTGCCCGACCCTGCGCACAAACAGAAGAGCCCCGTCATGGACGGGGCCCGTCATCAGCCGATCATGGCTGGGCTTACACCGCGCCGCAGCGCTCCATGACGCATCGATCGTATTCGTACTGGCATTCCATGGCATCACCCCCACCGGCTACACACGCCTGGTAGGCCTTCCAGCAGGGAAAATCGCAGGGCTGGACCGGTCCGGCCACGGCCACCGACCCACTGCAGGCCAACGCGAACACAGCACCGGCGATCACTTTCCTGAAAGTACGCATCGACATCACTCCTTGATAAGCCTGGTGAGCCCAGGCCGGGCCACCTTAGCGCTGCACCCGGGACGTTGGGTGAAGGCGGATGCGGCTGGACTCAGTGTTGCAGCATTCCCAGGACACGCAGTTGCCCGGCCAGCTCATCACTGTTGCGCCACGGCAGGATCGGCGAATTGCCGCGCTCGTCCGGCGGGGTGTCCGGCAGCGCGTCGGACCCGCCACCTGCCCCTGCAAGCGGCAGCAGCGGCCGCTTGTGCAGCCAAACCTCCGAGATCGTGCAGGCGCGCCCACCGCTGACGATGCAGGCATCACCGGCAAGGGCCATGATCAGGTTACGCGCATCCCCCATGCCACAGGGCACCACCACCGTGGCCGGCCAGTCGGCCGGCGGCATGCTGCCTTCCGGGATGACGCTGGGCACCTGGCCACCAGCTGCGCGCTCGAACGCGTCGCTGCCAGGATCGGCACCGCCCAATATCGCCAACGGTGGTTTACGGAATGCGGTACGCATGGGCGGTTCCGAAGCCTCGGAAGGAAGGGTCACGTTGCCCTGCCCGCTGGAGCCGCACCATGCACCGATCACAAAACATTAACACGTTCATAAAATTCCCTTCACATTACTGGGGGATATCGCCATGCCTTGGCGTTAACGGCCTTGTTGTCCGTCAACCAAGGAAGTTGTCCGATGAATCACCCGCTGTACGGCCGTTCGTCCCGCTCCCTGTCGCATCGCCCGCTGGCGCTTGCCGTCGCCAGCTCGCTGCTGCTGGCCACCGCACTGCCAGCCATGGCCAGCGAATCACTCGAGGCCTGGCAGCAGCAGCGCCAGCTGCAGGCCGCGTGGGCGCAGCCCGCTGCCAGCACCGCACCTGCAACCACGGCCACGGCAGCTGCCGCCAGCAGCAACGCCGTTCTTGGCAATCCCGGCGATCCGGCCAGCTGGCGCAGCGACGAATTCAACGCCGATTGGGGCCTGGGCGCGATGGGCGCGGACTACGCCTATGCGCGCGGCCTGACCGGCAAGGGCGTACGCCTGGCGCTGTTCGACTCGGGCTCCGCACTGGCGCATCCGGAGTTTGCAGGACGCAATACCTCCAGCATCACCATCGGTGCCGACTGTGCGACGCCGGGCGTGGTCGCAGGGGCGGGCGCCTGCGGGCAGACCCGCGGCGAACAGCCCGGCTACAACTACTACGGACTGGGCGCCGGCGTTCCGGCCTCACTGGCGGCACGCCTGATCGCCGCCGGCCAGCCCTATGGCTTCAGCTACGCCGATCACGGCACGCATGTGCTTGGCACCATCGGCGCCAACCGCAATGGCACCGGCATGCATGGCGTGGCCTTTGGTGCGGATCTTACCGCCGCCCGCGTGTTCGGTGACACCTACTACGAGTGGCGCCTGGACCCGGACAGGTTCTATCGTCCGCGCGCGGTGTACCGCACCGATCCGGATGATGCCGCCACGCTGGACATGTATGCGCAGATCCAGGCGCAGGGTGTACGCGCCATCAATCACAGCTGGGGCATTTCCACGCGCAACATGACCGCCGCCGCGCTGGACCAGCAGTACGCCAGCATTGGTGCCGACTACGGCGTGTACGGCAGCATCTACGCCAACAACGGCGATGCCCCAGGCTCCACTCTCATCCAGGTGTGGTCGGCTGGCAACGGCAGCGGTGCGGTTGCCGGCATCACCGCCTCGATGCCGCGCTGGAAGCCCGAACTGGAACCGTACTGGCTGGCGGTCGCCAATGTCCGCCGGCCCGACGCCGCCGCAGGTGAAACCGACTACGTGATCGATGGCAGTTCCAGCATCTGCGGGGTTGCCGCCAACTGGTGCATCTCGGCCCCCGGTACCGATATCGTCAGCACCATCGTCTCCGGCGATATCCAGGGCCGCATCGAGAACACCTCCGCCTACGTGCGGCTGATCATCGACAGCGAGAACACCAACTACGTCTACGGCACCAAGACCGGCACGTCGATGGCCGCCCCCCATATCACCGGCGCCCTCGGCCTGCTGATGGAGCGCTTCCCGTACCTGGACAACGCCCAGGTCCGCGACGTGCTGTTGACCACCGCACGCGATCTCGGCGCGCCAGGCATCGATGCAATCTACGGCTGGGGCATGGTCGACCTGCGCAAGGCCATCGAAGGCTACGGCTCACTGCGCGTGGACACCAACGTGGTGATGAACCAGAGGGCCGGCGGCCTGAAGGTCTGGGAAGGCGATGCGTGGGACAACTGGACCAACGACATCGGCGGCCCCGGCAAGCTGACCAAATCCGGTATCGGTTGGCTGCGCCTGAGCGGCAACAACAGCTTCAACGGCGCCGTGGTGCAGGACGGCATGCTGGAGTTGAACGGCGCCAACACGCTCACCTCGGCGGTCGAGGTCCAGGGTGGCCGGCTGCTGCTCAACGGCAGGCTGGTCTCCACCGCCCTGACCACCACCGGTGGCGTCAGCACGGTCAGCACCAGCGGCGTGCTGGATAACAGCAACCTGGTAGTCAACGGCGGCGTGGTGTCCTTCAACGGCACGCAGACCGGTGGCACCACCACCGTCGGCGCCAATGGCCTGCTGAAGGGCGTCGGCACGCTCGGCAACACCCGCGTGGACGGCATCATCGCGCCGGGCAACTCGATCGGCACGCTGACCATCAACGGCAACTACGTGCAGGGCGCCACCGGCGTGTATGCGGCGGAGCTGGCACCGGGTAGTCGCAGTGACCAGCTGCACGTGACCGGCACCGCCACCCTCGGCGGCACCCTGGTCGCCCTGCCGGAACCGGGCGTGTATTACCTCGGCGAACAGTTCAACGTCCTGCGTGCCGACGGTGGCATCAGCGGCCAGTTCGCCAAGACCGACTTCAGTGCGTTCTCGCCTTTCCTGCAGTTCAGCCTGGCCTACGGTGCCAATGGCACGCGCATCGACGTTGCCCGTGGCGCTTCGCTGGCCACGGCTGCCAACACGCCCAACCAGCGTGCGGTGGCGGCCGCCGCCGACCTGCTGCCGATCGCCCAGGGCCTGCCCAAGCCGCTGACCCAGCTGTTCCCGCAGCAGGTCGGTGGCGTGCTCGATGGCCTCAGCGGCGAGCTGCATCCGGCCACGGCCATCGCCCTGGTCGAGGGCAGCCGCTACGTGCGCGATGCCGCGTTGTCACGCCGGGCCGGCGCCGCCGCACCCGGCAGCGACGTGGGTGATGCGACGGGCGCATGGGTGCAGGCCATCGGTGGCAACAGCAGGCTGGACGGTGACTTCAACACCGCCCGCACCGAGGCCAACAGCAACGGCCTGCTGGTCGGCATCGACCGCGAGTTCTCCGGCTGGCAGGTCGGCGTGCTGGCCGGTACCGGCCGTACCGACGTCAAGCAGCAGGACCGCCGCGCCAAGTCGAAGATCGACAACACGCACTTCGGTGCCTATGCCAGCCACACCTGGGGCGGCTTCGGCCTGCGCGGTGGTGTGGCGTGGAGCAAGCACGAGGTGAAGAGCACGCGTGAAGTCGCCTTCGCAGGTTTCAGTGACAGCCTGAGCGCGCGTTACGACGCCCGCACCCGCCAGGCCTTCATCGAAGCTGGTTATCGCTTCGGTGGCCCCGAAGCCGGGCTGGAGCCGTACCTGCAGGTGGCGCGCGTGGAAGTGGACCTCAAGCGCATCAGCGAACGCGGTGGAGCAGCGGCGCTGCAGGGCAAGGTGGACGACACCGGAACCACGATCGCCACCGCCGGCGTGCGCTTCGACAAGGGGCTGAAGGCTTCGTTCCAGCAGGACAGCTGGCTGCACCTGCGCGGGGGCGTCGGCTATCGTCGTGCCTCGGGGGATCGCAGCCAGGTCGCCAACCTTGCGTTTGCCAATGGCAGCTCCACGTTCGCGGTCAACGGCGCGCCGATCGCCGACAACGCGGTGGTGGCCGAACTGGGCCTGTCGGCGTGGCTCACCTCGCGCCAGCAGCTGGAGCTGGGCTACAGCGGCCAGTTCGGCAGCGAGAGCCGTGACCATGGTGCGAATGCACGCTGGTCCGTGCGTTTCTGATCTGTGCCTGCAGTGCGATGAAAACAGGAGGGGCGGCCCATCGGCCGCCCCTTCTGCTTGCGGGTGACGCTCTTTCAGCTCAGGCGCACAGCGCCTGCATGGCCTGCGCTGTGACCTCGACGATCTGCCCATCCACGATGTGGACGCTGCGACCCGCGCACGCCGCCAGCTCCCTGTCATGCGTCACCATGATGATGGTCATGCCGCCCTGGTTGAGCTCACGCAGAATCTCCATGACCCCCTGCGACATCTGCGAGTCCAGGTTTCCGGTCGGCTCGTCAGCCAGCAGCAGGGCCGGCGTACCCGCGATGGCGCGGGCGATCGCCACGCGCTGCTGCTGCCCGCCCGACAGTTCGCCGGGATAGTGCGACATGCGGCTGCCCAGTCCGACCTGGGCCAGTGCCGAGACCACACGCTGCCTGCATTCGGCTGCCGCCATGCCACGGTAGCGCAGCGGCACCTCCACATTGGCCTGGATGGTCAGATCCGGAATCAGGTTGAACGCCTGGAACACGAAGCCGATCTTCTCGTTGCGCAGCGCGCTGAGCGCCGCGTCGCGCATGCCGCCAACATCCACGCCGCCGATCGCGTAGTGGCCGCCGGAAAAGCCCTCGAGCAGACCGAGGATGTTCAGCAGTGTGGACTTGCCGGAGCCGGAAGGGCCGGTAATCGACAGGAAATCGCCCTCCTGCACCGACAGGTCGATGGAGCGCAATGCATGGGTCATGACTTCACCCACCTGGAACACTTTGCTGACGCCTTGCATCCTGAGCATGGGAATTCTCGCTTGCAGATGGAAGCAGCGACCGGCCAAGGCAGCTGCGGGACTCACAACGAACGGATGGCCGACACCGGCGCGATGGCCGCGGCACGCAGCGCCGGCAGCAGTACCGCCGCCTGGCCCAGCAGCAGCAGGATCACCGCACTCACCGGCAGGTACAGCAGTGGCAGGCGCGGCAGTTCGTAGAAGCGCATCAGGGTCAGGTTCATCGCGTAGGCCAGCAGAGCCCCGGCCGCGATGCCGATGGAGACAATCAGCAGGTTCTCGATCTGGAAATAGCGCATCACATCGGTGCGCGTGGCCCCCAGCGCGCGGCGGATGCCGATCTGCTTGCGACGTTGCTCCACCCAGTAACTGGCCAGTCCGACAATGCCCAGGGCAGTGGCAGCCAGCAGTGCGATGATGACACCGCCCAGCAGCCCCATCATGACCCGGTCACCTTCGAAATGCCGCTCGCGCAGTTCGGAGATCCGCCGGCTGCCCTCGACATCGAACACCACGTCCGGCGCGACACGGCGGATTGCCTGCTGCGCATCGCGCATTACGCGGTTCATGTCGCCGGCCTCGGCGCGCACCAGATAGCGGCCGGTCAGGCGCGGCCCCTGCGATGCGGGCACGATCACCGACCAGTCCGAGCCCTTGGCTTCACCGCGGCCGGGGCGGGATACGGCCATGTGCTCGACCACGCCGATCACCCGCAGCCGGGTGTCCATCGCCCACAGGCTCTTGCCCACGGCGTTTTCGCCGGGCCAGTAGCGTTGGGCCAGCTCCTGGGTGACCAGCGCCGGGGGATTGGCCGGCACCAGTTCATCGGTCGGTGCGAACTCGTCCGCACCGGGCATGCGCCCCCCCACCAGGTGCAACTGCAGCGCGTCCAGGGCCACGGCATCGGCCAGGTAGAAATCCAGAACACCGCCGGGCACCTGCTGGTCCTCGTCCAGGTTGACGCCGGCGCGTATGCCCGGGCTGCCGAACGGCATGGCACTGACCAGCCCGGCCGCCGTCACGCCGCTCAGCCCCCGCAATGCACCAACGACCCGCGCGTTGACATCGTTGGCGCGCTCGGCATCGATGCCGTCGAGCTGGATCACCCCCAGCCGTGACTCGTCCAGGCCACTGACCAGCTGCATTGCAGCGTTCCGCTCGATCATCAGGAAGATCGCGTTGCACAGCACGGCGCAGGCCAATGCGATCTCCATCGCGATGAGGAAGGTCGCCAGGCGGTGCCGGCGCAGGGCCGAAAGTACGATGCCGATCTGCATGGTGGTTCCTCTACAGAAGCTTCAGTTGGGCGATGGGCTGGACCGCACTGGCACGGATCGCGGGAATCAGGCTCGCCAGCAGGCTGGCCAGCACCGACAGCGCCAGGGTGAACAGCAGCATGGTGGTATCAAGCCGCGCCAGGTCCGCATAGGCCACCGGCTGGCTGCGCACCGCGCTCAGGCCGAGCCAGGTCAGCAACAGGCCCAGCGTGCCACCCAGTGCCCCTACCAGCGCGGCCTCGACCACGCACTGCAGGAAGATCGCCGCGCGGCTTGCGCCCAGTGCGCGACGCAAGCCGATCTCGCCGCTGTAGCGCAGGAACTTCGCCAGCAGCAGACCGACCACATTGGCAATGCAGATCCCGAGGAAGGCGAAGGCCAGGATGGCCTGCAGCTTCACGTCGCTGGGTACCACCTGGTTGAAGTCGAGCCACTGCATCAATGAGCGCAGCCGCGTGTTGTCGGCGTGGCTGATCCGGCCCAGGGCCTTCTGCTCAGCGGCATAGTTCTGCAGGAACCGCTGATAGGCGGCCACCTTGGCGGCGCTGTCCAGCTTGACCCACAGGTGTACCCAGACACACGGCGCGGTCTGCAGCCGGCCGCGCTCCTCCGGCGTGGACCAGCAGGTGAACGGCACGAAGTCGCCGTCATTGATCTCCAGGCTGGAGGTCAGCGGCATGAACAGATCATCGGCCGAGGCGAAGAAGCCCGACGTGTTGCCGCCGCTGAAGCGGCCGCCCCGCACCTTGTAGAACAGCGGCGAGGGCCGCCAGGGCGCGAGCACGCCCACGATGCGCATCGCGGTGTCCTTGACCCGCAGTGTCTGCCCCACACTGTCGCCCCCACCGAACATCTGCTCGTTGAGCTCCGACGAGATCACCACCACACGTGCGCGCGCGTCATCCTCCTCGCGCGACCACCAGCGTCCATGCGCCAGCGGCACCGCGAACATCGTCGCGAAGTCGGTGGTGGTGGAGATCGATGAGCGGATGACCGGTGGCGCGCTGCCCTGATCGGGCCGCAGCTTGACCGGATTGGCAACCACCAGTGTCTGCTGGTCCGCGCGCCCGGACGACCACAGGTCGAAGGCCGAGCGATAGTCCAGCACGTCGTACGGTTCGCGGCCCTTTGAGTTCGGATTGGCATCCAGCTGGGGGTAGTAGAGGTCACCGCTGCGCCCGGGCAAGGGATCGCCGGACAGCAGGTAGACCACGGTCAAGGTGGTCATGCTGGCCCCAATGCCCACCGCGATGGCCAGCACCATCAGGGCGGTGATGGCCTTGCTCCGCAGTGTATTGTGCAGCGCCACCTGCGCGCAGTAGACCAGCCTGCGCATGCCCGCACCCTTTTCTGCACCCTGTATCGACTTCATGTCATGCCTCTCCCCGGACGTGCACGGGCGTGACCCGTGCCGGTTGCCACATGGACCTGCCAAGTTCGTGTACGTGATCGAATCGGGCGCGGTAGGCCTCGGCGCCGTGCATGATCATCACCAGCATGCGGCCATGGCTGCGTGCGAAGATCGCGTCCATCGCAATCTCGCGGCTGGCCGTATCGAGGTTGGCGACCGGCTCATCAAGAATGTAGAGGTCGGCGTCCTCGCCCAGCACCATCGCCAAGGCGATCTTCTGCTGCTGCCCTGCCGACAGGGTTTCCGGCAGGCTGTCGGCGATCCCGTCGCCGTCCATCCCCAGTCGCGCCAGCAGCACCGGATCGGCGCCGAGGTCGCGCACCTTCAGCGGAGGGAACTGCAGAGGAAGCGTGATGGCGCGGATACGCGCCGGTCGCAGCAGCTGGCCGGCGACGGGCTGGAAGTACCCGGCCAGGACGTTGGCCAGGGTCGTCTTGCCGCTGCCATTGTCGCCAATCACCAGTGCACGTTCACCGGGTGAAAGGGCCAGGGTGAAATCCGAAAACACGGGAGTGGCGCCGTACCCGTAGCCGATCGACGTCGCCAGCAGACCACCCTCGATGTGCGTGGCCGACGCCGCGGCTGCCGGCGCGGTCATGAACTCCGCCACCCGCACCACCACCACACCGTGGCTGTGCATCTCGGCAATGTTCTTGAAGATGCCGATGAGCGTCGTGGCTGAGCGCCAGAAGGCGTTCATGAAGGCGATGAACGAACCCAGTGTCATCTGTTGGCGGAACACGAACAGTGCGCCGACGAAGATCGAGCAGACATCCGAGATCACCATCGTCAGGTCGCTCGCACCCTGCAGGGTCCTCACCACCCTGAAGCGCTGGTAGGTCGAATCCAGCACCTCGCGCAGGCTGCGGTCATGGGCCTGCACCGTGCTGGGGCCCAGGCCGAACGTACAGACCATCTTGAAGGCAGACACGGCCCGGGTCAGCAAAGAAACCAGTTCGGCCTCGCGGTCACGCTCCACCACGGTCAGCTCGCGGATGCGTCGGCCGACCAGCACGCTGACCGTGGTGGCGATGGGAATGATGGCCATCAGCACCAGGAACGCACGCCAGGAGATGATCAGCAGGGCTGCGATCAAGGCGACGAATGTCACCGCCTGGGTCAGGGTGGTGCGTGCGACCGACAGCATCGGCACCACGCCATCCTTCACGTCCGAGCGGATCCGCGCCACATAGTAGCCAGCCCCCTTCTGCACCACCTCGTCATAACTGCGGCCATAGTAGGCGGTCAGCAACGAGGTCCCGATCCGCTCCACGATGCGGTTATCCACGCGCTGCTGCCACAGCGCGCAGCTGTAGTTGCCCAGGTTGGTCACCAGGCACAGCAGCAGATATGCACCGGTAAGCAGCAGGAAGCGATTGAAATCCTGCCGGCTGGCGGCCTCGTCGAAGATCGCGCGGATCAGCAGCGGATGCAGCAGCCCGCCCAGTCCGCCGAACATCGCGGTGGTGGCGGCCACCGCAAGGTAGCGCCCGCGGAGGGGGCCGAGCAGGATCGCGAAGCTGGCGAGGATGGCGCGCACACTGTGCCGCTGCGCGGTCTGCTCGCGCTGAAGTGGCTGTCCGGCCGGGTGCGGGCGCGCATTCATGCAACCGCCGCCTGCCCCACCCCGACTCCGTCCACTTCCCGTACCACCGCGCCATGCACATCGAGTGCATCCAGGAAGAACTCATCCGGCGCCAGCGTGTCGTACCGATGCAGGGCGCGGATCACTCCGGCGATGCCGGTACCGTGGTCGAAGGAAATGCGGAACAGATTCTCGCCCGGCACCGCCGCCATTCCCTCCTCCTCCTCGAACAGATACAGATCGACGATGCCCTGGTACGGTCGCTCCGCCATCTGCAGGTACCTAGGGTCACCGGAGTAGAGATGGGCGTCGACAAACACATCCAGCATGCCCGACAGGCCATACAACAGGCCGCAGAAGCCGGAATACTTGCGATGGAAGTCATCCACCAGCCGATTCACGTCCTGCCACAGGCCGTAACGGATCGCGACCTTGGCGATGCCCGCAGTCCCCTGCTCCAGATAGGGTTCATAGGTGTTGACCTCTTCCGGTGAGCTGGGGAAGGTGGTCACTCCGGTCTCCAGCTCGAAGCCGTAGGAGAGATCGTGTCGCAGTGCCTGCTCGCCAAGCACGCGCCATGCCGGATCACCACTGAGCTGCGACAGCCTCAGCAGGAACAGCGCCACGCCGGCCTGGCCGTAACCCATGCCGATGCGGACGCCACCTTCGTCCTGCCAGTAGGCACCCCGCTCTCCGTGGTGGACGGTGTCTGCAAGCCGCCGCGCCAGCGACAGCGCCCTGTCGAGATGCCCGGGCAGGCCGGTCGCGTGATGCATGGCCAGGTGCGCCATTCCGATACCCGCCATGCCGTGATAGAGCGAGTGATGCGCATGCAACAGGTCACTGCCGTCAGCGCTGTCGAGCAGGCTGCGGGCCAGTTCCACCTCGCCACGCAGCAGCGCCGACCAGGCGATGCCGGCAAGGCCGGTGAGGAACCCCGGCGGTAGCGATGTGCGATCCAGGGCCTGCAGCTCCTGCGCATAGCGCTCCATCACCGCCGGCGACGGCTGATGACCCACCCCATGGAAGGCGTGGATCACACCGGTCGCCCCCAGACCAAGGCTCATCGTGTTGGTGGAGTGCGAGAACGGATCAAGTGGGAACAGCGTCCGCTCCGGCTGCAGCCGGCTGTGTGCATCCATGAACGCGAGCAGCCGCCGGATACACTGGCGCGGCGCCGGCAACGGGCGCTGCGGCGACGAGAACGGCGCCTGCAGGGTCGCCGGCTGCTGCAGCAGCTGTGCGGCCTCTTCCAGGCCGATACGGTCGTCCACCAGCGCCTGGATGACCTCGGCCACTGGCGTGTGCTGCCAGCCGATATCCTCCATCATCACCGGCAGCACCTTCTGGAACAGGTCGGTACGGATGTAGGCCATGGCCATCAGCGGGAACAGGCAGTAGAACATCACCACCGCGGTCGCATAGCGGTCATCCCTGAAACAGCTGGCGCGCTTGCGACCCTTCATGATCCGGCGGAATCCGGGCGTGTGGATGTCATCCCACTCATCGCTGCCGTCCAGGAACGCGGCCTCCAGATCGATCAGGCGCACACGCATGTTGCTGCGGTCGACCATGATGTTGGACGGCGAGATGTCACCGATCACCACTCCCACCTTGTGTGCGCGGTCGACCGCGCGAAGCAGACCGGTGAAGATGGTCACGCACATCCCGTAGTAGTCACTACCATCGCGTGCACTGGGACGGGCCTTCATCAGCGGCGAGTGCTTGAGCATCAGCTCGCGAAGATCGAATGCATCCAGGCGCTCTTCCACCAGATAGCTGTTTTCCCAATCGGTGAATGCATCCAGGCAGCGCGGCGAGGCGCCCACCGGGCCCAGCAGTTCCAGATTGCGTCGTTCGCGTGCCAGCCGGCTGGTGGCGTCGAGCCCTTCCCCGTGCATTTCCACATGCGGCCGCGCCTCCTTGATGACCACTTCCTCCCCGGTGACCTGATCCAATGCCAGGTAGACCCCGCCCGTGTTGGAGAACCCAAGCGCGGCCTGCACCTGATAGCGGCCCTCCTTCAACGTCATCTCGCCGGGATCATCCTCGCTGGGGAACGGGTCGGTTTCCCAGGCAGGCACCTCGAAATAGGGATTGCGCAGGTCGGGAACATGGCTGCCGTCGGGCGCGACCAGCATCGGCACCTTCTGGCCGATGAAATCAAGCCGGTACACCTGGCGCATGCCGCCATAGCGGTAATACAGGCAGCGGCAGTCCTTGTAGCGTCGATCAGACAGGATGTACGAGCCATCTTCGTCCTTCAGCGCCCCATGCAGCTGCTCGATGAAGCGCGTGAAGACCGCAAGGTCCAGCGGATAGAGCGTGATGAACTTGCCCGAGCCACCGCGTGGCCAACGCTTGGAGCTCATCATGCGCATCGTGTTCATGTCATTGGCGAACTTGAACTTCACGCGCTCGGCCAGGGCCATCCGGGTGACGGTGCGCAGCAACCGCTGGCAGTTCTCCTGCGTGGCTGAAACGTGGATCTTCCAGCCTTGCGGCGGCAGGTTGCCGGCGACCGGGTCGCCATGCGTCGCCAGGTGCGACCAGACTCCGATGCGATGGATCGTCCACGCCATGCCGGCCGCCTCGATCTCCGCTTCAACGATACTGCGGAAATCTTCGCTGGGCCGGTACTGGTTGTAGCTCAATTCGTAGAACCGCTCGTCGCCCCCCACATAGGCGGCCTTGTCCATGTGGCGTGCTTCACGCAGTGATCGTTGACGCGCTGACATCGTCTCTCCCTGGTCGGTTCCACGGCTCATTTGCCCGGTGCACACATCCGCGAACGCCTCGCACATGCGCGATGGATGCATTGCGGGCGCTCCAGCCTGCAGGCATCGCAAAATGCGGAATGCGGATTCCCTGCCTGCTTCATTCGTAAGCACGGCGTGAAATCCGCCGGCTATCGCTGCAATGCAGCCGCCCGGAATGTCCCTGCAGATCGATGATTGCCACCGTACCTTGCCGCTACATTGCGCAGGCGATTCTCATTCCACAATTGACTTGACTCATTCCAATCGGCAATGCCATTTTCCATCCGCCACGTATAGACCGGGGTTCTTCAGCAACTGCAACAGGGCTTTGAGATTGCGTGGTGCAATCGCGCAGTGAATCATTTCATTGCGTAACGCGTGGGAGGCACGCATGCCTCCCGATCCCATGTACGACTAAGGAGAGTTGATATGAATCGCGTCCTGAATCTGCAGCGCCTGATGATCGAAAACCAGCAGGAAAACCTGGGCAACAGCTGCAGCAGCTCCGACAGCAACTGCTGCAACGGCTAAGCCTCTCCGGCTTGCCTGAGGTGGTGGTGCGCGCCCACCACCTCGACATCTGCCACAGCGTGATGCACCGCCACGTGGCAGGTCTCCATACGACGTAGAGATCGCTTGGCAGGCAGCCGTCCGCTGCCCGCGCTGCGCGTCCTGCATCTGCCAATGCCAGGACAGGCATCCCGGGGGGGGGGATGATCAGCCAGCTGCAGCACGTGCTGCAGCCGTGACCATTGCTCGGCCCCGCTGCGACCTCACCACCATGACGGACGCTACGCAGTGCGCCTGCACGCCCGCCGGATCCAGCAATCAGGAAAAGACGCAGCATGCGCATCCTCGTGGCCATGGACGACGCCGAACTTGCACAGGCGCTTCGCAACGTATTGCAGAGCCGCAACATGCTGGTGGACCTCGTGGCAACCTGGTCACTGGCCAAGGCCGCGGTACACGCCGTGGAGTACCGCGCCCTCATTCTCGACCGCTGGCTGCCCGAAGGCGATTCACTGAAGCTGGTGCAGATCGTGCGCGGCTTGCGTACCTGGCTGCCCATTCTGCTGTTGGGGCGCCACAACCACGCTGCCGACTGCATCGCTTGCCTGGATGCCGGTGCCGATGACTACCTGCCCACGCCGTTCGAGTTCGACGAACTGGCCGCGCGGCTGCGCGCGATTACCCGGCGCCTCGACGCTGATGCCGGCCACATTCTGAGAATCGGCAATTTCACGTTCGATTTTTCCAACCGCATGGCATTGGTAGGCGGTGCGCCCCTGAGCCTGCCGCGCAGCCAGCTGCTGCTGCTGGAAGCGCTTTGCGCCCGCCAGGGCCGGATCGTCCGCCATGAAGTGCTGAGTGCTGCCGTGCACCTGGCGGGCGCCGACGGCGGTACCACCGTGTTGGATCCGCACGTATCACGCCTGCGCCGTGCCCTGCGCTCGGCCAGTGTCAGCATCGAGTCCAAGCGTGGGCTGGGCTACATGCTGAACGACGACGCGGCCTGATCAAAGGCCATCGGCGCGGGCCGCAAATGCAACAGCCGGGGCGGTAAACCGCCCCGGCTGACAGTCCCGCTGATTGGGCCGACCGCTGCGGTCAGGCGGCCTTCATTGCGTGCTTTCGCGCACGCATGACGTTGTGGCACTCCTGCACTTCCGGAAGCAGCTGGGTCACTTCCTGGCGCACGGCCGGCGGCAGCTCGTTGTCCTGCAGCACATCCTTGAACGCGCCCAGCAGGCGGTCCTCGGATTCTTCAAGTTCAGCCACGTAGCCATAGTTGGTGTCACCGAACGCGGCTCGAACCTTGCCGTAGAACTGCTGCATCGAACCGACCACGGTGCCATGTTCGGCCGGCTTGCCACCGCTGGCGGCCACTGAGCCGCTCAACGCCGCCACGATGCGGCCCTTGACGCCAGCGATGCGGGTGAACAGTGCCGACAGCTCGGCATCCTTGACCTTGGTGGCCGCTTCTTCATAGAACGACTTGCCATCGCGGGCGATTTCGATCAGGTCGTTGAGGCGATGTTCGATGGTGGACTGGGTGCTCATGGCGTCGCTCCTGTGTGCTCGAAAGTCAGTGGAGAATGGCAGTGCACCTGCATTGCCTTCGACCCCACTGTGTGCAATCGCGTGTGCCAACCAGGTGAGCACGAATTGATGCACGCATCACCATGCGAAACACCTGCTGACTTCGTCATTTCAAGCATCGTCGGCTTTCACGGAATCTGAGCGCGTTGCACGCTTTACCACGGTGCGGTGACGATGATCAGAGTGACCAGCAGCGCGATTGCCAGGATCACCAGCAGCACGTGCCATTGCTTCCAGGTGGGTCTCGGCTTTCCAGGCGTATTCATCGATGGGCTCCTGCGCGGGCGGGGAATGGGGTTGCCAGACTGAAGCGCAACGGCATCGCACAACGTCGACGTGAGGTGCACGTTTCGTGCAGACCTTGCTGGAATATCGGGCCGCATCGGCCTTCCGCACCCGCGCCTGGCGGCATATTCAGCAAGTACCACACCCGACACCGCCAGCAGGCTGCCACCCAGCACCCCATCCGCTGAGTAACTCACCCAGCAGCAGCACCGCCAGTGCGGTGGTCACGATCGGCACCAGGCTGAAGAATCCCGAAACGCGCGCCGCGCCCAAGCGCGAAAGACCGGTCATCCAGCTGAGGGGGGCAAGGATCGACGCACACACCGCAGCGAAACCGAAACAGCCCACCGCGGTCAGGTTGTTCACTCCGGCAGCTGCAGCGGCAGCAGGATCAGCGACGCCGCCGTGGCCTGCAGGAACAGTGACTCCAGCACCGTCAGCGGAATCTTCCGGCGCAGCATCATCACGATGCAGGCGGCAAATGCACGGCCGAATCCGTGGCCGAGATCGCGCAGCGGCCTCACATGAGCGTGCGCACGCTGGAGCGCATGGCGCGCAGTGAACTGGGCATGTCACTCGGCGGCCGGCGTGGGCGTGTGAAGTTCGTGCGCGCCACCGAGGCGCTGTGCACACGCAAGCCGATCAGCCGCATCGCCGGGGAGCTGGGCTATTCAGGCGTCAGCGCGTTTGCCGAAATGTTCAAGCGGCACGCGCAGTGCACGCCCGATCAGTATCGGGAGCAGCATCGGGCCGGGTGAAGGCCCGCATCGAGGGCTGTCGATTTCCCGCCCCGTCGCTCGTCGGAACAGGAAAGGCAGGCCCATCGGCCTGCAGGAGCGCTCCAATGCCACCGATCCTCACCGCCTTCGCCACCTCCCCCGACCGCGGCCAGGGCCTGGCCCGTGACATGCGCGTGCGCTGGGCGCTGGAGGAACTGGCCGTGGCCTATGACGTACAACTGCTCAGCTTCGCCGAGCTGAAGCAGCCCGCGCACCTGGCACGGAATCCGTTCGGGCAGATTCCCACGTGGCAGGAGGGCGACCGGACCCTGTTCGAATCCGGCGCCATCGCCCTGCACCTGGCCGAACAGCACGCCGGCCTGCTGCCGCGCGATCCGGACGCCCGCATGCGCGCGATCATGTGGGTGTTCGCTGCGCTGAACACGGTGGAGCCCCCCATCGTGGAGCGTTCCATGGCCTGGGTGCTTGAGCGCGAGCAAGCCTGGTACGCGCAACGGCTGCCAATGCTCGATGAGCGGGTCCGGACGCGGCTGGCCCAACTATCGACGTGGTTGACCAGGACAACGTGGCTCGACGGCGAATTCAGCGTGGGCGACCTGATGATGGTCTCGGTGCTGCTGCGCCTGAAGAGCAGCGGCCTGCTCGACGAGTACCCACAGGTCGCCACCTATGTGGCCCGGGCCATGCAGCGGCCCGCCTACCAGCGTGCGTTTGCTGCGCAGCTGGCGGTTTTCCAGGACGCCTAGCGCTGCGCCTCCTCCCAGATAACAAGGGGCCAGCAGTCACGCAGGCCCCATGCGTTACTTCAATCGACGCGATCTCCAGTTCAGGTAACCCCGCCAGCCAAAGGGAGCACTAAAAAGCGCAACCGCGCCGCACGCCAGCAGGCCGTTGAACATCCAAGGGGTCAGCTCCGGGGAACCTGCCGACATGGATGGAAACACGAACCCGCATAGCAGTGCTCCCACAAAGGAAGTACCGAATATGACCGTGGAACCCAGGCCTGGTGAAACTCGCATCGATCTATTCCTCATCAGTTCCGGTTGCAGGTCACCTTGACCTCGGTCAGCCTGATCGTGCTGGTGCAGGTGACAGACTGATTGCCCGCCCCCGTCACCGGGACACCGATGTTGTTGAGCGCATTGACGAAGCTTCCCATATCGGTGGCATTCCCATTCGGGAATTCGAAGCGATGCGTAACGCCGCCTCGCCCCTCGCTCAACTGTGTAACGCTAAGCGGAATGGAGTTACCGAACCTGTCCTTGTAAAGGAGGGCGTTGGGCTCCCAGCGACGGTTGATCATGCTGTAGTTGTAGGAAGCGGTAGACCCATCAGCATAGCGGATCTTCTGCGGCGCCCAGACATCGATGCCAAGCGAGTACGCGCCGGAAGCCAGGTAGATGTAAGTCTCGAAACGCTGCCCCAGATGCTGGCTGACCGCATCCCTTCTCTGCGGATTCTGGATGTCATCGTACACATTGGTCGGGTAGCCGGGCTCAGACAGGCTGATCACCGATTGAGCGACTATGCGCTTGAACTGAAGATAGTTGATCGCCGGTTGCTCGACCGGGAGCTCGTCGATGATGACGAAGGGTTCGCAATCCATCGCGCCGGGTTCCATTTTGTCGCAACGGATGCCGCCTTCACGATCACGCATGACGCTGAACTTTCGTGCCATGTTGCCCGATGGATTCAGTATGTAGAGGATCCTGTGCGACGGCATACTTCATGAGCATCGCGCGCCACACGCGATGTCACTACCACTTTGAAGGATTGAGAGCGCTTGCCATACCCGGCACTTCTCCCGCAGCGACGACACTGTCAGTGCAACCTGCGCCGGCAGGCGGCCTGCACCAGCATCAGCTGCGCCACCAGGACCAGCATCGCGCAGCCCGACAGCAGCCACGGATCGATGTACCACTGTTCGTTGAAACTGAAGTCGCCGGCGGAAATGCGCTTCCAACCGTTGAAGTGCTGCATCGCCGCCACCACGAACGCGAAGGCGCCCGCGCTGTACGACAGCCAGGGCACCACGATGCCGCCCGGGCGCGCGAACAGCGTCAGCAGGCCCAGCACGCCGATGACCGTGCGTTGCACGCGGCAATATGGGCAGACATAGGCCATCCCGCTCCATTCCACCGCCCAGGCCAGCAGGCTGACCAGCACGGCCGCGGCCGCGGCGGTATACAGCATCGTGGGCGTGATCGTCCTGCCTGCATCGTGTGCCATCCCGCGCTCCTTCGTTCAAAGACCCCGGCAGGGTAGCAGCGTGGCAGGTTCAATCCTTCTTGAAGACCGTGCGCTTGCCGATCGGGCTGCCCTTGCGCGCCGTCGGTCGCGCCAACCCGGGAATCAGGAAGTCGGTGACCTTGTGGCCCTTCTGGATCCTGGAAGCGAGCCAACGCGGCATGCGCCCGCGGCCGGACCAGGTCAGCCGCTTGTATTCCGGGTCTCGGTATTTGGCGGCCACTTTGCCGGTTCTGCGCCGTGCCGGTTTCCGGCTGGGTGCGCCCGCTTCGATGGCTTCATCGCCAAAGAGTTCTTCGAGGGTATATCCCGCTTCCGCCGCGGCGGCTTTCAGCATACGCCGCACCGCGCTGGCAGGACGGCGGTTGGAAATCAGCTGCTTCCGCTGTTCAGCGGCAACCACCAAGGCGCCCAGCTCCCGCAGGCTGAGCGATTCAATATCGATCGTCATGCTGGAAAGGTCTACTGCCGCGCGGTGCCTGTCAAGGCGGCTTGCCCCCGCGTAGACACGGGCTTCACTGCGGGTGGGCTCCGATCGCCTTCGTCGGCCATCCCCGAGGACATCCCTGTGAGCACCTCATCGCATTCGCTTGCCTACCTGCTTGCGCGCATCCTGCTGATGGCGCTGTTCCTGGTCTCCGGGCTGGGCAAGCTCGGCGATCTCAGCGGCACCCAGGCCTATATGGAAGCCATGGGCGTGCCCGGCATCCTGCTGTGGCCAACGGTCGCCTTCGAGATCGGCAGTGGCCTGTGCATCCTGCTCGGCTTCCAGACCCGGCTGGTGTCGATCGTGCTGGTGGGCTTCAGCCTGGTCACCGCTTTCATCTTCCACCACAACTTCGCCGACCAGACCCAGCAGATCATGTTCCTGAAGAACCTGGGGCTGGCCGGTGGGTTCCTGCTGCTGGCCTGCACCGGGGCTGGGCGCTACAGCATCGACGGGCGCGGTCGGCGCGGGTAAGCCTCGATTCGGAGTGTGCACCCGCTAGCGGCGAAGTTCGGCCTCTGGCGCCAGCGTGTGGATCACCTTGCCCTGTGCATGCAGGTACTCGATGGCACCGTAACCCTCGGCCGTGAGGGCCCGGCCAGGTTGAAGGCGCGCTTGTACTGCAGGCCATCGATGATCGGCGCCAGCGTCTTGACCTGGGTGATTCGCCAACGTCGGACGCGAATGCCCGAACGCATTGCGATGCAGCCAGAACGAAGAACGCACAAGCACTGCGCATCATGCGATCTCCTGTCGGGATCGGAATCAACATCCGCACGCCCAGCATGCCTGTGGTCGACGACCCCGCGCGGTGACACCGGCATGCTGGCGATGGATCGACACCATCCCGTCAACCACGGCCCCCCGACGTCGGCCTTCCCCCTGTGCACGCCGCCGGATACGGAAATGATCCCGGCATGCGGACGGGGACATGCCGACAATGCTCTGGAACACCTTGCGGAAGGCGCTCACGTCGTCGTATCCAACTCTCACTCGCGCGGCGTTGGATTACCTGTCCCGCTGCGAGTCCGCACCGTCACTCGAATTCTTAACTCTTCAGAATTCGACCAAGCCACCTTTGTCCCAGATGGCCCACAAAACAGCATGATGGCGCCCTACGGATTCAGGGATTTCGTTCATCTTCATGCGTGACATCGGACAGTTCTACGTAATCAGCGTCGAGGGAGTGACGCGGGCAGACGGCACCCTGCTGCAGGTCACCCGAATCGATTGCTCCTGCATCAAGTGTTCCTGGCAGTTCAGGGCCATTCCCAACCATGGCCTTGTCGATCTCGACGGTGCGGCTGCCCTCAGTTGCCCAACCTGCGGCAATCACCAGTCAGTCAGCCGCGCACGGCTTGAAGAGCTCAATCGACGCAGCGACGAATAGCCTGCACTTCAACCATCCATCAACACAGCACCGACACGACCGATACCCGGTGGGCCCTATCGTTCGTCAACAAGCACCCCCCGGCATTCCCATGAGTCATACCGGCATTTTTCAGATCACCGATCTCACCTACAAGGCTGGGGAGCAGGGCGACCTGGCCCGCGCACTGCAGATCGTCGCCACCTGCACCGCCTGCGGATCGACGAGCGTGTGGGACGAGCATGAGATGGAACACGTTGCCGGTGGAACCGTGCTGTCATGCCGTGGCTGTGGTGTCCGCCAGGCCATCAGCAACGCGCGCCTTTCTGGCTGCGCTTCCGACATCCGCCATCCGCGCCGCTGAGCGGCGCGCAGTTCGTACTGCGTAGCCGCCGGCAGGGGCAGTCGTTCACTCGGCTTTTACAAGGCTGCGACGTTTCAAGCGACAACGCGCACTGATGCATCTGCCTGCATCCAAGGGCCGCGCCAGCGCGTATGTAGGATGCCCGCGCCTTGCGGGCATCCTATAGAGGAACGCGCCGTGAAAGCCCTTCAGCGGATAGCCGCCACAGTCAGCTTCGCCGTACTCGTCTCAGCCACTTCAATGAGCTTCGCCGCCAGTACCGTGATGGTCGGCGGAGCGGAGATGTATCCCACCAGGACCATCGTCCAGAACGCCATCAACTCCAAGGACCACACGACCCTGGTCGCTGCGGTCAAGGCAGCGGGCCTGGTCGATACCCTCAATGGCGCCGGCCCCTTCACCGTCTTCGCGCCCACCAATGCAGCCTTCAGCAAGCTGCCCGCAGGTACGGTCGATACGCTGGTGAAACCTGAAAACAAGGCACAACTGACCAAGATCCTGACCTACCACGTGGTGCCAGGCAATTACAGTTCAGCGCAACTGATGGCCGATGCCAGGAAGCACGGCGGCAAGGCGACGCTGAAGACCGTTGAAGGTGAATCCCTCACCGTCGCACTGCATGACGGCAAGCTGTGGGTCATCGATGCCAAGGGCGGCAAGGCGGGGATCAGCGTTGCCGATGTCGGCCAGTCCAATGGCGTGATCCACGTGATCGACACCGTGTTGATGCCGAAGTAGTTGCAAGCAGCAGGACGAGCACATGCGCGGCAGCCGCATCGCGGCTGCCGCCGTCTCCTCCCATGAATCAGCATCGCGGCTGCGGCGCTACCTGATGTATCAGGAGCGTGCAGCGGCGTTGGGGCCTTTGTATCCCTGTCAGTCAGAAGGGGGCCTTGAATTCCAGGTGATTGCCTGACGTCGTAGATCTCGCATTCGGTTGGGTCCATCGGTTCCCAATGCTCGCTCGCCAGCTCAAAGAAGGCAGCGGGTACCTCCATGGGGAACGTTGCGCCTTTCTCGCGATTGCGCTGGCGGACGCGATCGAATGTCATGCGGGGTATCCAGGAGATGCACCACCAGATCGTGGGCTGCCGACGACTCAAGAAAGGCACTGAGACCGAAACCCAAGTGCCACCTTCTTTCTGGTCCCATCAGAATTCGAATCAGGAACCAAGGAATTTTGAGGCTTCCAGAGGGCTTCCACGCGTCTCCACAGACCTTCCCGCTGCAAACCAAGCCGCTGATTCTTCCAAGCCGCGCGACCATCTTCGCTCATTATCGTCCACCTCTTTCCGCTGACAGAAGGTCGCCGAGCGGTCGCCATTGGGCGCAATGAAGGGATGCTCAGAGACAACGAACTAGCCACCTTACCGATCGGCCAATAGGCCGCAGATTCAGCATCGCATGGTGTGGGCTGACCGGATGTACGAAGCTCGCGGGCGCTGGGCTGGAGCTCCACTACAGATACACCAAGGCCAACGATAAACACGACCGCGTCGCGGCCGCATCAGGAGGGAGGGCGCAACCTTCGCGATGAGATCGCAACTGCGGCGGCCGCCGCCCGGCAAACGAGCTAAAGAAGCCAAGTGCTACCGCGGCACGGAATGGCCGTTTTGCCACTCATGCGCTTGCCACCCCAAGCAGGGCATTTGTCGCTTTAAGTCCAGTGATGCGTGACTGAGAACACGCAAGAAGCAAGTGCAGCCAGCTGCAACGAGTTTCTGGTTGACATTGAATGTCAACCCGCAATATGAAATTCCGGGAATCGGGAGGCAGGGGTAGGCAGGGGATCAGCCCTGAAATCCGTTATCACCACGGCCGGAGGTCCAGTCCATTGCAAACCTCCGCCACGACAAGGGAAAGGAATCAGGTGAAGATGAGTAGGAGTCTCGTATATGGAATGGTCGTCATCGGCGTAATCGCAACCATTTCCTGGTTGGCCTGCAGACCATCCGATGTCACAGGAAACAAAGGAGATGGGGTTCCTCGCAGTGAAAGAGGCGCTTCGCCAACGGATGCCGCATCTGAATTAAGCATTCACCAATCCTCGCGTTCGCCGCCCCAATCCACCGAATCAAGGTTGGCTTTGGGTGGCAAGGCATTTCTGCTCAAGATCGATGCGCCTCACTACGAAGGCGATGCCTCGGAATACATTGACATACGCATCGCGGCTGCACGGTCGGGCAATGCCCAGTCGAGCTATGAGATCCACAACCGCATTGCCAGTTGCAAGCGGGCGCTTAACTCAGGTGATGCCGATGAGTACAAGGCCTACGCATCAGTTGGCCTGGGGGAGCAGTACTCAAGGAAGATCGAACAGGAGATTGACCACTGCCAAGGACTGATAGGGCGAACGGAACTCGGAGATGAGAATTGGCTCTCTCTTGCTGCCGCCCAAGGATCGGTCGAAGCGAGACTGATTTTCGCCAAAGACCCGAAAGCCATCATTGGCGACTTGACTGAGGCGCTCAAGGATCCGGAGCGAATAACCAATTATCGAAGGGATGCGATTGATTACCTAAATGAGTCGGTATCACTGGGAAGCGTCGACTCGATTGAAGCCCTTGCTGACATCCATGACCGAGGGATCATTACCGATAAATCCCCTGAAAAGAGCCTTGCATACTGGCTCGCATATCAGCGCGCGCAACCCAACAGCCATTCGGCGGCGTCCATTGCGAGGCTCTCCAAACTGTTACATCCCAACCAGATAGAGCGATCCAACGAGATGTCTGAGGCTATATACAGATCCTGCTGCTTGTAATCCAACAGAAATTTCCTACCCACCCAACATGGCGCACGATGAAAGCAATGATTTCGAAGAAATGGTTGATTGCAACTTCCCTGGCCGTCGCAATCGCAGCCCTTCCCATGGCTTATGCGATTTGGCCCTTTGAGCCTGCCCTCACCGTCTTTGGTCCAGTTAACTGTAGTACGTGTCAGTTGCAGGCTCGAATTCCAGACAACGCCACGAAGGCGTTCCTTAATAGATACAGAGATGTCGTAAACCAGCAAAGGAAGGGGGGTTCGAATACTCAATACAGGCAGGCTCCAAGGTCATCGTCTGCAACACGACGCACTGCGCCACCTATGAGTTGACGGACAGCTATGACTGGAATGGAACCAACCAAGAGCCCATTACGCGTCCGCCCTCCAGTGGTGGCGGCGCTGGCGGCGGCAGTGGAGGAGGTAGTGGTGGCACGGGCGGAGCCAATCTGGGTGGAGGCTGCCACGGTAACTGCGGCGGTGGCGGCAACGGAAGGGTAACGATCAAACCAATTACTCCTATTCGCCCGAAGTAGCATTGGAAGCGTAGAACAGATCAGGCAAGCGGGAACAGCACCTCCCGCTTGCATGAACAGCAACGTTCATTCTGCAACTGCGAGAAGTAGTAGAAGCGCGACTACCGGATCCCGCATCGAGCCGCCCCGGATGTGCAGCAGTGGGCACCCAATGAATGGTCATCCCCAGGGGCCTGCCTCGACTGAAATATAGGCGCCGCATAGGCATTGAACGCGAAAGGCACTGCATAGCGGTGCCTTTGAAATGATGCAAGCCATTGGATGAATTGGTGGGCCCACCAACAACCACAAATTGAGTACAAGTCGTTGATTTAGTTACAACTCCGAAAGGCTGCCCATTTTCATTACCGCCAAAGTTACCGTCATCCAGATCAGCGTGTATCCGAAGGAGAAGCACTCTCAAACTAGTCCGACGCCTCGCACTCCACCCGCCCTTCGAGCGCCGAACGTGCGCCCGAAGGGGTTCACTGGCCTCGAAATCTAATGGGCCTGCATTCGCTGGAACCAGCCTGGGGTCGAAATCCTGGGCTGACCATAGGAGTCAGCGCAGAACGCGTGATAGTCATGGAGCCAGCGCAACTTCTCGAGAACCGATTCACCTGACCTGAGCTGGCTCGTGATCACCCCCTCCACATGAGCGCTGTCGCTTAAGAATTCTGCGCTACTTAGGTAGTGAACGAAGGAGACTTTGTCGCGGTCTTGGATCATTAGGCTACGCCCAACCTCACGCTTGTCCTCATGGACGTCACCGTGATGAACAAAGTAATCGATCACGTTTTTGTCAACTACGATGCGAGGATATTTCGCGAGCTGACTTTCAATGTGATACGCCGAGATCAGCCCCTCCGAGAACATGACCGTTGAGTCAGCAAAGTGTTTCCCATAAGACACGCCCCCTCGAAGAAGAATGCCTCTCTTTAGGAACCGCTGCTGGAGGTTTGCACAAGCCTTTAGCACATCAATTACGGCGTCAGGCGATAGCGGCGCTGCCAGCACAATGGAGTCGGAGAACATCTTTGCATCTAGCCCTCCTTCGACGTCGTGAAAGCTTGTTTTGACTTCCTCCAGCACCTTACGGAAAGCCTCAAGGTACTTCTCTCCCTGGCTAGCGGCATCTGCTTTTACCATTGCGGAGAAGCCAAGCACATCGATGAAGGCTACAACCGAAAGCTCCATCGCCATGTCACGCCTCGACCCTGGCAGCGAGAAGAGAGAATCTGGCCTCGAATGCCTGCATCTCAGCTTCTCGATCATTCCATACGCTGCCCACCCAGCCTGTTTCTTCCTCAGTAAGCGCCCACACAGGCTTGCCTCGAGTAAGCATCATGGGGCCCAAACTCGCGAAGTCAGGAATCTCTACGGCGACGGGTTCAGACCAGCACTGTTCCCAGACGACATCTTCGGTTCCCGCCGAAGCAACGATCGCGGGGAGGAGCTCGGACACTACTCGACTGGGGATTCGATCCATCCAATGTCTGAACGCAGGCTTGGCCGAACCACGATATCGCTGGTACCGCTGCATCACGATGCCACGGAACTGGGGCTTGCCCTCCGAAACATTCAGTCCGAGTTGCTTGAAATCAGCAATGATTCCCGCGTGTTCTCGAATCCATTTCGAAATAATTGCACTGAGCGAGCCGATGGCCTGGTAGTTGAACCTATCGGGGACCACGGGAACCAAGAAGAGATCTGCCGCAAGGAAACACGAGCGGGTCAATGCCCCTGCGCTAGGTCCGACGTCAATGATCACGTAGTCGAATTTGTGCTTATCCGCGAGCCGAGAAAGCATGTCGTAGATCGCGACATAGTTCCGCTTTTGGTGGATGTCAGTGGTCGTCCTTTGGCTGTGCGCCTGGGAAAGAAGATCTTCCGCCTCGCTCAGGCCGATGTCACCTCTAAATAGCTGAACATGCTCACTGTGCAGAGGAACCAGTTCGATAGCGTCGATATCCACAGTAGCCCGATCACCAGTGAAACGCGGACGCAGAGCTTCGAGGAGGGTGGTTCCAGGTAAGGGCGGCGCTTCCCCGTCATCATTGAGCTGCTGATCAAGCTGCTCGATGGTCTGTGTTAGGCATAGCTCAGTTAGATTGCACTGAGGATCTGCGTCAACCAGCAGAACGCGGTGCCCATCATTAGCGAGCGCGTGAGCAAGATTGAATGATGTGGTGGTCTTCGAGACGCCACCCTTGTGGTTATACAGTGCTAGTAGCTTTGCCATGGATCCCTCCCTGTGCGTTTTCGTGCGTTTACGAGACTATCGGCGGCAGCATATTAACATCCCATTCACGGAGCGAGGGCGCGCTTGCCTAGTTTCCCAGCGGGCCCTTTACGGACGGAAGCGCGCCTACAGGGCGTCAGCACCAAGTCAGCCCCGCTCGCGCGCACTTGTCTCCCCGCCACGCCTGCGCACTTCATAGGGTGCTTTTTCTGCGCTACCTGCGCACGGGCCAGCAGCAGGCCCAGCAAGGCTGTCGGGGGCACTGAGGGGTCATGCTGCCACCTGCGAATCCCTGCACCAAATGGGGGTGATTCGTGAGGGGTTGAGCGGTCGTATGGATGCCAGACGTGCAGTCGCCAAAGCATAGAGGCAAGAGGGCATCCAATAGCGTCCAAGAAGAACGCACCACTACTTACAGTGTTTCAGGAAAGCTATGAAATGGGGTTGTGGAACACTTTTTTGGTTACAGCCCCTGTCCGGGCACTGTCGCCCCTCTCCCGCTGCCGCTTCTCCTGTCTCCCAACGGTCTTGCCGGTATCACCGCTGCCTTACCGCCTGCCGTTTCCTGCGTGAGATTCTGACTCGCTGTTTTTGCTGGTTACATTGGTACGCTGCTTACAATGCACCTCGAATCTATATATATCAACAGCTTACGTATGGTTCAGGTGCGTACCAGTCATGGGGGAAGACCGGTTACACCGGTTACCTCTAGCGTCGTAGTAGCGCATGACCTACTGCTGCTGCCCAGGCATCGCACCGCTGACGGGCTTACGTGACGAGTCGCTCGGCGCCACAACGTCACTAAGGCCGCATCCACCACGGATTACTCCCTCGAAACGCAAGTAGGCCGCCCCTAGGCGGCCTACTTGGTCGGCTCGGCTCGGCACCGGCTCACCGGGCAAGCCGTCAGGGTGCTACGGGGGCCAGGTCAAACGGGGCGAAGGCAATGACCTCCTCGCCGAGCCACTCGTTGACCATGGTCATACGCGATTGCAGGGGTGCCAATTCCATCGACGCCCAAATCGTGGCCGCATCCCAAACGACCCGAATCCACCGGCATCTGCGGAACGATTCCGCGCAGCTGCGGGGGGATGCGCAGCGCCGCCAGTATGTCATCACGGGTCACGTGCTTGATTCCGGTGAACTCATCCTTTGCGGCAACTTCGCTGATAGGAATCAGCTGCAGCCCGTCCTTCTTGCCATTGGGCGAATGCACGAACTGGTTGCAGAAGTTGCCTGGTCCCGCCACTGCCACAGAGCCTCGCGCAACGCGTCTACGTCCATAACCGCCAAACCGCCAGAGAAGTCTGGATTCTGCTGGATCACATAGGACGCAATCAGACGCAAGAAAAAGGCCCAAACTCCTGTTTTTCAGGATATTTCAGCCTTCATATGACGACAAAGGATCATCAATTGGTGGGCCCACCAGGATTCGAACCTGGAACCAAGGGATTATGAGTCCCCTGCTCTAACCGTTGAGCTATAGGCCCGGCGCAGCGTCACAGTGTAGTGGAGGCCGCGCTCCATCGGCTACCCGGCAGCAGCAAGAGCCTCAGCAACACGCCCCAATCGCTTCTCCGCCACTCCCGCGAGCGACGCCTGCCGACGCAGGTGGACGTGGAACAGTGCCACCGCCCTATTGGCCTCTTCCAGCGCCTTCTGGTTTTCGTCGCCGAAGCCTACAAGCAATTCAGCACCCGACTGCGTCAGCAGCGTCAGCATTGCTCGCCGGGCGAGTCCCAGTGGGTCATCGCGCTCATCGCGCATCACGTCGTCCCAGTCCAACAACGGCGGGAAGTGGCAGTCCTGCGCATCCGATCCACTCCTGCCGCACGCATCGACAACCATCTTCAGCTCCATGCTCACTCTCCTACGATTTGTCGAACCTGTTGCGCCTCCTGTTGAGAGAGGCGACCGGGTGCTTCAACACGGTCGTAGGGCCGCCCGCAGCTTTTCCCCTTGCGGGGTCTTGTATCGCTGCGCGCCACCCGGCCAGAAACCCTTGGGCTCACCGGGATGGCGAGTGATGCGGTTTTACCTTGGATTGGCCTGCTGTTGCGTTAGACAGTCCGCCTACGAAAGTGTGTTGAGCACCTGAGATGGACTGTGTGGAAGCGAAGGTAGTGGCTTCAATTGGCGAATGCGACATGGCCCATGCCAGTCACACACAGCAGGAAGCTCACAGCGTTGAGCCACTGGGGATTTCCGCTGGATGGTCTCCTGCTTCGCATCGCAGCCCTCAACAATCCTCGGGCCAGTTGCGTCACAAGGTGCGGCAAGCAACCGACACCCGTTGAGAAGATCTTCCGGATACGTCATCACGAACAGCAGCCGAGCATGGCTCGGCTCTACAGAAAGCGGAGGCACCCCAAAAAGAAAAACCCCGCACCAGGCGGGGTTTCTCTCAACGCTTCACCAGCCGCTGGAAATCAATCGATATCCAGGAAGCTGCGCAGCTGCTCCGAGCGGCTCGGGTGACGCAGCTTGCGCAGCGCCTTCGCTTCGATCTGGCGGATGCGCTCGCGGGTCACGTCGAACTGCTTGCCGACTTCTTCCAGCGTGTGGTCGGTGTTCATGTCGATGCCGAAGCGCATGCGCAGCACCTTGGCTTCCCTCGGGGTGAGGCCGGCCAGCACGTCGCGCACGGTTTCAGACAGGTTGATGTTGGTGGTGTTCTCGATCGGGGACTCCACGTTGGTGTCCTCGATGAAGTCGCCCAGATGGGAATCCTCGTCGTCGCCGATCGGGGTTTCCATCGAGATCGGCTCCTTGGCGATCTTCATCACCTTGCGGATCTTGTCTTCCGGCATGTCCATTTCCTTGGCCAGCTCCTCCGGCGTAGCCTCGCGGCCGTACTGCTGGAGCATCTGGCGGGAAATGCGGTTCAACTTGTTGATCGTCTCGATCATGTGCACCGGAATACGGATGGTGCGCGCCTGGTCGGCAATCGAGCGGGTGATCGCCTGGCGGATCCACCAGGTGGCGTAGGTCGAGAACTTGTAACCGCGGCGGTACTCGAACTTGTCCACGGCCTTCATCAGGCCGATGTTGCCTTCCTGGATCAGGTCGAGGAACTGCAGGCCACGGTTGGTGTACTTCTTGGCGATCGAGATCACCAGGCGCAGGTTGGCCTCGACCATTTCCTTCTTGGCCTTGCGCGCCTTGGCTTCACCGTAGGCCATGGCACGGCTGATTTCCTTCAGCTCTTCCAGGTCCAGCTGGGTCAGCTTCTCGATGTCGATCGTCGCCTGCTGTTCGGCGATGATCTGGTCCTTCACTTCGCGCAGGGCCGACGACCACTTCTGCTTGCGCTTCAGTGCGTCTTCCACCCACTCCAGGTTGGTCTGGTTGCCTTCCCAGGAGCGGATGAAGTCCTTGCGCGGCATGCGCGCGGTGACGGTGGCCAGGTTCAGCACGCGTCGCTCATGGGCCTTGATCGACGCCATGGTGTCGCGCAGCTGCTTGGTCAGCACGTCGGTCAGCGGCAGCGGCAGCTTCAGGGTGACGAACACCGCCGACATCTCTTCGCGCAGGCGCGGCAGGTTCTTCTTGTCGCCCTTGGTCGCCGCCTTCTTGAAGGCATTGAAAGCATCGCTCAGCGCCTGCATGCGCGCAGCGACTTCCTCCGGATCCGGACCGGTCGGTGCGGCTTCTTCCTCGCCACCCTCGACGTCATCGTCCTCGTCCTCGTCGCCTTCTGCGTCGGCATCGCTGCTGTCATCGGCAGCGACCGCCGGCGGCGCCGGCTCTTCGTCGGCCAGGTCGTTGAAGCCGACGATCACTTCGGCCAGGCGCTTCTTGCCTTCCTTGTGGGCCTCGTAGTCGGTCAGCAGCGATTCGACCGAAACCGGGAACTGGCCCAGGGCGGCCTGGACCTGCGAAAGGCCTTCCTCGATGCGCTTGGCGATGGCGATTTCGCCTTCGCGGGTCAGCAGCTCGACCGTGCCCATTTCGCGCATGTACATGCGCACCGGGTCGGTGGTACGGCCACCTTCGGTGTCGAGCGCGCTCAGCGCGGCGGCAGCTTCTTCGGCCGCGGTGTCATCGACTTCGCGGTTACCGGTGTTGCCGTCGTTGAGAAGCAGGGTTTCCACATCCGGCGCAACTTCATGGACATCGATGCCCATGCCGTTGATCATGCCGATGATGTCTTCGATCTGTTCCGGGTCGACCATGTCGTCCGGCAGATGGTCATTGACTTCGGCGTAGGTCAGGTAGCCCTGTTCCAGGCCCTTGCTGATCAGTTGCTTGATTTCGGATTGGGCAGGACGTTCGTTGGCCATGTAGTGCTCGCGCCACCGGCTAGGGAGAAATAGGGAACGTAGCATTATACCAGCCCGGGGCCCTGCCTGCCGGGCGGTGGTCCCAGCGGCCTAGGGCCTGAGAAGGAAGGTCACGGGACCGTCGTTGACCAGGCTGACGACCATATGGGCACCAAACCGGCCCGTTTCCACCCCTGGCGCATGATTTTCACGGCAGATGTCGACAAATCGATTGAACCCGCGTTCAGCCTCGTCCGGCGGTGCGGCGCTGGTGAAACTCGGCCGCATGCCCGAACGGGTATCGGCCGCCAGGGTGAACTGGCTGACCAGCAGCAGGCCGCCACCGGTGTCGCGCAGCGACCGGTTCATCTTCCCGGCCTCGTCGGCGAACACCCGGTAACCCAGCAGGCGTTCGGCCATCCGCCGCAGCTGGGCCTCGCTATCCCCCGGTTCCATGCCGACCAGGGCCAGCAAGCCGGGGCCGATCTGCCCCACCACCTCCTCGTCGACATGGACGGCGGCCTGGCTGACACGCTGGATCAGGACGAGCATCGTGGGCTTCCAATGAACGGGGCCGGCCACGATAGCAGCGCCCTTGGCTAAACTGGCGCCGATGAATCCGCAACGCAAAGCCCGGCTGGTCTACCGCGCCACCACCCTGTTCGCCCGCCTGCCCTGGCCGCTGCTGCGGGGGTTCGCACACGCCCTGGCGTGGACGTGGGTTCGTGTCAATGCCCGTGAGAGCCGCGTTACCCGGCGCAACCTCGAACTGGCCTACCCGGAGCTGGACGGTCCTGCACGCGACCGCCTGCACCGCGAACTGCTGCGCTCCACTGCGCTGCAGGCCATCGAGACCCTGCGTTTGTGGAGCCGGCAGCCGGCCGACAACCTGCGGCTGCACCTGAAGCAGCGCCACGGCGAAGCCCTGTACGACGCGGCCCTGGCCAGCGGCAAGGGCGTGATCGTGGCCGCACCGCACTTCGGCAACTGGGAGCTGCTGAACCAGTGGCTGGCCTCGCGCGGGCAGATCGCCATCGTCTACAAGCCGCCGGAAGACGAGGCCAGCGACGCCTTCCTGCAGCTGGTGCGCGGCGGCCAGAACGTGCAGCAGGTACGCGCCGAGGGCCCGGCCGTGCGCCAGCTGTTCAAGGTGCTCAAGGACGGCGGCGCCACCGGCATCCTGCCCGACCAGCAGCCCAAGGCCGGCGATGGCGTGTTCGTGCCGTTCTTCGGCGTGCAGGCGCTGACCATGACCCTGGTCAACCGGCTGGCCGAGCGAACCGGCGCCACCGTGCTGTATGGCTGGTGCGAGCGCATCGGGCCGGACATGGAATTCGCCCTGCACATCGAGCCGACCGACCCGGCCGTGGCCGATCCGGACCCGCAGGTGGCCGCCACCGCGCTCAATGCCGGCATCGAGCGCATCGCCCGCCGCGACCCGTCGCAGTACCAGTGGACCTACAAGCGCTATACGCTGCGGCCACCGGGCAGCGGCGAGGAAGATCCGTATGCGACCGAAGAGCATCCGCACTGACGGCCCCCACGCCCAGGCCCATCCGGCCCCTGCGACCGGCGGCCGCACCACGTTGAATACGACGCCGGCGCCCCCATAGAGACTGCGATGTCCGCCTCCCCCGGTCCCGCCATGCCTGCTGCCTCTTCCCTGTTCGGCGACCCCGCCGCGATCCGCTGCGAACGCGCGGTGGCCGAACTGCGTGCCGGTCGCCCAGTACTGCTCCACGATGGGCAGGGCCAGCGCCTGGCGGTGATTGCACTGGACAGCGCCACTGCCAGCAGCTTCGCTGCCTTCGCCGCTGCCGCACGCGAGCGCCATTACCTGTTCCTGACCGCCACCCGCGCCCGCGTGCTCGGCGTGGAGGCACCGGCAGGCGCACGCCTGCCGCTGGCGGGGGTTGCCTTCGATGCCCTGCCCTCGCTGGGCTACCTGCGCGAGCCCGGCCCGATGCCGGACGACTGGACGGCCGGCGACGCCTTCGATGCCGGCGCGGTGGAGCTGGCCCGCCTGGGCCTGCTGCTGCCGGCCATGGTGGCCGTGCGCCTGGACGCAGCTGACCGCACCTTCGAGGGTGCTGCTGAAGTGGCGCTTTGCGATCTGGCCGAGGGCGCGGCACACGCCGCCCACGATTACGAACTGGTCGCCCGTTCGCCGGTACCGCTGCGCGACGTCGGCATGACCACCTTCGCGGTGTTCCGCGGCGGCGTGGCCCAGCGCGACCAGGTCGCGATCATCGTCGGCGAACCGGACCTGTCGGCGGTGGTGCCGGTACGCGTGCACTCCTCGTGCCTGACCGGCGACCTGTTCGGCTCACTCAAGTGCGACTGCGGCGACCAGCTGCGGCGCGGCCTGCGCAAGCTGAAGGAACTGGGCGGCGGCGTGCTGCTGTACCTGGACCAGGAAGGCCGCGGCACCGGCATCGCCGCCAAGATGCGCGCCTACGGCTACCAGCACGACGGCCTGGACACCATTGATGCCGATGCACAGCTGGGCTTCGGTGCCGACGAGCGCCGCTACGGCAGTGCGGTGGCGATGCTGCATGGCCTGGGCATTTCGCGCGTGGCCCTGCTCAGCAACAACCCGACCAAGGCACAGCGTCTGCGCAATGCCGGCATCGAGGTGCTGGACTGCATTCCGGTCACCGGCGAGATCACTGCCGAGAACGAACACTACCTGCGCACCAAGGCCGATCGTGCCGGCCACATGCTGGATGTGGACGCGCTGATCCAGGCTGCCCAGTAGCGCGGTCGACCTGCTACCGTCTGCGCGGTGCGGCCCTGCCGCCACCGCCCGCCCTGCCACCTGACGGAGCCCGCGTGATCGACGTTCCCCTGACCTCCCCGCCTGCCGATGCCTGGCAGTCGCTGCCGCAGCGCGCCGCCCGCCTGGCCGCACTGGAAGGCGCCTTCGGCGGACTGTTCGTGCCGGGCCTGCCGCTGGCCGCGGCCGCGTGGTTCTTCGAGCTGCCCGGCGGCCTGTGGACGGCCGCCCTTGGGCTGCTGATCGGCATCGTCTTCGGCGCGTGGCTTGGCCACCGGCGCTTGACCCGCACCCGCTGGCGGCTGGATACCCAAGGGCTGGGCCTGCGCCGCGACCTGATGTGGCAGCTGGAAACGCGCATCCCCATTTCGCGCGTGCAGCACCTGGACCTGCGCCGCGGCCCGCTGGAACGCCGTGCCGGCCTGGCCACGCTGATCGTGCACACCGCCGGGACCCGCATGAGCGCAGTGACCGTGAGCGGCCTGGACGAGGCCGACGCCGAGCGCCTGCGTGACACCCTGTCCCATCAGCTCGACCAGGACGCCGACGCCCTGTGAGCCTGCCGCCGCCCCTGCCCGCATCGCTGCCTGCCGGTGGCGAGGACCATCGCCTGCACCCGTGGTCGTGGCTGTTCGTGCTGCTGATGCAGCTGCGCCACTACTTCCTGCCGCTGGTGGCGCTGCTGGTGTTCGGCCAGCGCGGTGACCGCGACCCGATGTGGGCGCAGCTGATTCCGCTGTCGGCGATTGCCGCGCTGGTGCTGGTCTCGGTGCTGCAGTACCTCAGCTACCGCTACCGCATCGGCAGCGACGCGATCACCGTGCGCAGCGGACTGCTGGCGCGCAACCGCCGCGAGATCCCGTTCGCCCGCATCCACAACGTGGAAGTGCGGCAGAACCCGCTGCACCGCCTGTTCGGCGTGGCCGAGCTGCGCCTGGAATCGGCCGGTGGCGTGCGTCCGGAAGCCGAAATGCGCGTGCTGAAGCTGGACCAGGCGCTGGCGCTGGAACGACTGGTGCGCCAGCGTGGGCAGGCACCGCAGGCCGCCGACGTCGTGGCCGCCCCCTCGATCACCGACGCCGACACCGAACAGGTGCTGCTGCGCCTGTCGAGCTGGGACGTGGTGCGCATGGGCCTGCTGTCCAACCGCGGCTGGGCATTGGCGATCGCCGCCTTCGGCGTGCTGTTCCAGACCGTGCCGCGGCCGGTGATGGACGCGGCCATCCAGCGTGGCGGCCGGGAAGCCTTCGGCTACGCAAGCCACCTGCATCCCGGCGTGGCCGGCGCCTTCCTGCTGCTGGCCGCAGCCTTGCTGCTGGGCTGGCTGGCGCTGCGTGCGCTGTCGGTGGTGCTGACCCTGCTGCGCTATCACGGCTTCACCCTCAGCGAGCAGGATCGCCGCCTGACCGTCTCGGCCGGCCTGCTCAGCCGTACCCGCAGCAGTGTCGCGCGTCGCCGCATCCAGGCCTGGACGCTGCGCGAAACCACCCTGCATCGCTGGTTCGGCCTGCGCCAGCTGCGCATCGACAGCGCTGCCGGCGGGCCCTCGCGCGACGAGGACCGCGCCCTGCGCGAGCTGGCACCGCTGGCACCGGCAATGCGCTGCGAGCAGCTGGTGCAGCACCTGTTGCCTCAACTGCGGTGGCCGCCAGCGCAATGGCAGTCCATTCCGCAGCGTGGCTGGTGGCGGCTGTGCCTGGGCGCGCTGCTGCTGGTGCCGGTGCTGGCAGCGGCCGCGTACTGGCGCTGGGGATCATGGGGCCTGATCGTGCTGGCCTGGCTGCCGGTGGCGCTGCTGGTGGCACATCGGCAGATGGCGCGCATGGGCTGGTATCTGGATGCCCATTACGTGGCCGTGCGCGGCGGCTGGTGGACGCGCTGGTGGCGCTGGGCCGAGCTGGACAAGGTGCAGGGCCTGCGCCTGCAGCGTTCACCGCTGGACAAGCTGCTCGGCACCAGCAGCCTGCAGCTGGATACGGCCGGTGCGCACGGTGATGTGGCGTTGACCCTGCGCTACCTGCCGCAGGCACAGGCGCAACACGTGATGGAGCAGCTGGCCGCGGCGCTGGCGCGGCGCAAGTTGCGCTGGTAAGCAACACCGGTAGTGCCGGCCGCTGGCCGGCAACCGCAGACATTCCCGAGGTTGCCGGCCAGCGGCCGGCACTACCGCGAGCGGGGTCGGCGAGGCATCAGCGCTGCGACGGGCCCCAGTACCCCAGGTCCTTGCGGATCTGCAGGTCGCGCACCCAGCTGCCGAAGGGCTTGCGCCGCAGCACGCCCATTTCACCGGACAGGAAATCCTCGGTGGCGGCGATCACCCGCTCGCTGGACAGGCCATCGCGGTACGGATGGATGGCGTCGGCGTAGCGCACGATCTCCGCCTGCAGCGCGGCGTCGGGATGCAGCGCGCGCTGCAGCATCGCCGGCAGCTGCGCCGGGTCGTCGAAGTCGATCATGTGCGGCTTGGGCACGCGGTTGCGGAAGGTCACCACCGGCTTGTGCTGGACGATGAACTCCGAAACGATCGACGAGGTGTCCGACACCAGCACATCGGCGGCGCGCTGCGCGGCCATCACCTGCTCCGGCTCGATGAAGCGGGCATGGGCACCGGCCAGCGCGCGGTAGCGCTCGAACAGTTCCGGTGGGCACTTCGGGTGCAGGGTCAGCAGCCAGTAGCGCTCACCGCCAGCGATATCGGCGGCGATCTGCGAATGCAGGTGGGGCGCTGCGCTCAGGCGCTCGGTGAAGGTCGAACCGAACAGGATCACCGGGCGCCCGCCCGCCGCTGCGCGCAGCGCGGCGCTCTCGCCACCGTCGTCGCGGAACAGCGGGTCGAGCTTCGGCCAGCCGGTCTCGGCTACGGCGAAGTGGCCCTGCAGGGCGGCGATCTCACGGAACGGAGCGGTGGTGGCCGGCCCCTGCGTGCAGTACAGGTCGAACATGCCGCGCACCCGGAAGTGGCCGCGCGCACTGTCGCGCTTCTCCACGTTGAAGCCATGGAACAGCTGTACCTTGGCGCCGGACAGGAAGGTCGGCACCCAGTTGGCGGCGCTGAACACGGCACGCGGCCGCATCGCCAGGGCCTGTTTCAGTCCGATGTTGGGCACGCCCGGCAGGCTGCTGGCGGCAGCGCCGTCCTCGAACCAGGCCGCCACCTCCTGCCCGGAGGCGTGCAAGGCCTGCGCCAACGGGGCGAGAATAGGCAGCGCATAGCGCTCCGTCGCAAACAACAGGTACCCGGCCATCATGTCCTCCACGACCGCTCCCATCGAACGGCCTCGCATCTCGGCCTGCATTATCGCGTTCAACGAGGCCGGCCGCATCGGCGACTGCCTGGCCTCGCTGGCCTTCTGCGATGAGATCATCGTCGTGGACTCGTACTCCACCGATGCCACCCTGGCCATCGCCGAGGCCGCAGGCGCCCGCGTGCTGCAGCGCGCGTTCGATGGCTTCCGTAGCCAGAAGGCCTACTGCGTCGAGCAGGCAAGCCACGACTGGGTGCTGTGCCTGGACGCCGATGAGCGGATCAGCCCGGAACTGCGCGCAGCCATCGAACGGGCCCGCGACGGTGGCTTCGCCGGCCATGCCGGCTATCGCTTCGCGCGCCTGTCGGAGTACTTCGGCAGGTTCCTGCGCCATGGCAACGCCTACCCGGACCGGGTGATGCGCCTGTTCGACCGCCGCCGCGGCGGCTGGCGCGGCAAGCGCGAGATCCACGAGGCGGCCAGCGTCGACGGCAGCGTCGGCACCTTGCGCGGCGACCTGGTCCATTACCCGTACCGCTCCCTGCAGCAGCAGCTGGCCAAGACCGAGAAGTACGCGCGGATGATGGCCGAGCACGAGTTCGCACGCGGCAAGCGGGCCACGCTGGGCAAGCTGGTACTGGCGCCGGCCTGGCGGTTCTGGCGCGGCTTCGTGTTCCGTGGCGGCTTCCGCGACGGCTGGCACGGCCTGGTCTACGCCTACGTGCGCGCCAACTACGTGCGGCAGAAGACCATCATGCTGTGGATGCTGGGCAACGGCCAGCCCGTGGCCGACCCGCCGAACCCCTGATCGCCGGGGCCCGCCCGGCGCGCCGACGCATCACGAGCCGCCGGTGATCGCCCGGTGGCGCGCGCCTTCGACGATCGACAGGCCGGTCAGCAGCCCGACCAGGGTCACGTAGAAACTGGCCGTCATCTGGTGCGCGAACATCGACTGGGTCAGCCCGCACAACGCGTAGGTGATCACCAGCATGACGCCGGCAGCGGCCGGCCCGCGGAAGGTCGCCCGTCCGCTGCGGCGATGCAGGCGCACGAACAACCACAGCGGGATGCCATACACAGCCAGCAACAGCAGCAGGCCCGGTACACCCTGGGTCGCCGCCCATTCGGCCACGTCGTTGTGGGCATGCCCCAGGTGGCAGCGCAACTCTTCCGGGTTCTCCCGGCAGACCGGCACGCGCTGCATCGCGCTGTCGAAATGACCGATGCCAACACCCACCAGCGGATGATCGAGGAAGGTCTGCCAGGCTACCTGCAGGCGCTCGACGCGGGCACCGGCGGAAGAATCACTGTCGCCCAGCTCCATCCGCTGCACGTCGCTGTGCAGCTCGCTCAGGCGGACCTGATGGCGCAGCTCCGGCACCGACAGCAGCAGCGTCGCACCGATCGCCAGCATCCCGGCCAGCACCGACAGGCGCGCCGCACCGGTACGCCAGCGCAGGCTCAGCGCCAGCACCACCAGCAGCGCCAGCAAGGCGGCGAACACACCGCGGCTGCCGGTCAGCACGATGGTGCCGCAACCGGCGGCCATGCCGAGGATCACCAGCGACCAGCGCCGCGACGGCCGGCAGAACACCAGCAGCACCATCAACACCATCACGATGTCGGCCAGCACGATGGCGTTGGTGAACAGCTCCGCGCGCGGGGCGCCGCCCAGCACCTGCCACAGCGACATCACGAAGGTGGCGAGCAGGCCGGTCAACGAGCCGTACCAGAGCCACCGCAGGCTGGGACGCAGCGCGCAGATCCACAGCGCGATCCATGGGATCACCACGAATCGCGAACGGTTGTCGACGTCACGCAGGCCCTGTTCGAACAGCACCACCGACAGTACGCCGAGCGCCAGCACCGCCAGCATCAGCCAGACCAGCACTTTCACCGGCTGGCCGGCCATGCCCCGCGCGCGCCACAGCAGCTCCGGCGCCAGCAGGGTACTGAGCAGCAGCAGGAGACCATACGGCAATAGGTTGATCGGCACGGTCAGCACCAGTGCCGGCAGGCAGAACAGCCCCAGCTGGGCCAGCCCGTGTGCAACCCCGTGACGGCCACCGACGGGAACGCCCAGCGGGTCGCCGGCCATGAGGTTCAGGTTGTCCGGTGAAGCTGGCACGTCGGGAAGTATCGCTGCAATCTGCTGGAAGAATGGGACGGGCCAACGCGGGCCGTCCCAGCCTGCTGTTTTACTGCCTTTGGACCCGCTTGGGCAGACTGGACAAGCAGAAATCGTGCTGGCTAGTCATGTTCCTGCAAACGCCGTTCACGTTCCCGCTCCTCGGCAGTGACCACGCACGGCACCGTCACCGCCGCTGCCGGCACCAGCCACCAGCGCCGCCGGTTGGCCACGCCGGCCAGTTCGGAGCGGTTGCGGTCGACGCACGACAGCATCGCGTACTCGTGGACCAGCAGCCAACGGCGTCCGGGCGCCAGACGCTGCCAGCGCGTGGCCGCCACCAGCTGCTCGTCCCAGTCAGTCTCGAAACCGAAGGTCGCTGCGGGACGGTCGGCCAGCAGCAGGTGCTGTTCCTTCCAGGCCACCAGCCCCAGCTCGGCATCGGGGCCCAGGCGGGTACCGACCGCGCGCATCAGGCCACGGGCCGAACTGGAATCGTTCAGCAGCGGGTAGCCGACCAGGCTGTACAGCACCCAGACCACCGCCAGGGTCGACACCAGCGCAAGCTGCCGGCGACGGCCACAGGCCAGCAGGCTCAATCCGCCCCACAGGCCCATCGCCAGGATCGTCCACGCCAGCGCGTCGACGGCCCCGGGGGCGAGCCCGCGGCTATGGGTCAGGCGCAGCTCGAAGGCCGGGTCACCCAGCACCGCCATCGCGCCAGCCACGGCCAGGCCCAATGACAGCAGGCCGGTGAACAGCCCCACCACGGCCTGCACATCGCGTCGCTTCAGCAACCCCGGCAACAGCGGTGCCAGCACCAGGCAGAACATCGGCAGCGCCGGCAGGATGTAGACGTCGCGCTTGCCGGCGGGAATCGAGAAGAACAGCACCACCATCAGCCACCAGGCCAGCGGCAGCAGATAGCGCGCGTCGCGGCGTTGCAGCCGGCGGCGCCAGGCCGGAATCGCCCAGGGCAGGGCCAGGAATGCCGGGATCCACATCAGCGGCATCGTCGCCAGGAAGTACCAGGCGGGCTGGTGGTGATCCCAGGAATGGGTGTAGCGCCGCGCCGTCTGCTGGAACAGGATATCGTCCATGTAGGCGCGATATTCGTCCGAGCCGGTGGCAAAGCCGGCCAGCAGCATCGGCGCCAGCCACAACGACACCGCCAGCAGGAAGGCCAGCGGCGCCAGCCAGAAGCGCGCGTCGCGCGCGTGCAGGCCCACCCGTGGCCACCGCAGCGCCGTGGCGATTGCCGCGGGCACGATCATCAGCAGCGCCAGCATGCCCACGCCCTTGGTGATCACGCCGATGCCGGCGAAGAACCAGCCCAGCCACCACCAGCGCCAGGCCGGCCCCAGCAGCAGGTGGCGCAGCAGGCCGTAGTTGGCCAGGGTGATGAACAGCAGCAGCAGGGGATCGATCTGCGCCTTCTTCGCCTGGAAGGTGAACTGCAGCGCGAACAGCAGCGCCCAGCCGGCATACAGCCCCACCCGCCGCGTCCACAGCCGCCGGCCCAGGTCGACCACGCACCACAGCGTGCCCAGTGCCGCCAGCAGCGACGGCAGCAGGAAGGCCACGCGCCACTGCCCGACCAGGCTGTACAGCGTGGCCTGCCACCACATCAGCATCGGCGGCTTGTCCGAGTACAGCTCGGTCCCGCGGTGCGGGAACAGCCAGTGGCCGCTGTCGAACATCTGCTTGGCCACCAGCGCGAAGCGCGGCTCGTCCGACGGCCACGGATCACGAAGGCCCAGCCCGGCCCCCAGCACCAGCAGGGCCATCACCACGAACAACCACGTCTCGCGCGACGCGCGGGATTTCAGCATGGGACTCGCAACGTCAGCGGGGGGTCAGGCCGTTTTTAGCAGACGCGCGTAAAAGAAACCGTCAGCATCGCTGTCACCCGGCAGTCGCTGGCGCGCGATCCCCTCGCAGTCCAGGCCGAATCTGTCATCCAGCGGCTGTGCCACCGCGTCCGGATGCCACTTCAGGAAGGCCCGCACCTGATCGATGTTCTCGGCGCGCAGGATCGAACAGGTGGCGTACAGCAGCACGCCGCCCGGGCGCAGCATCGACCAGCAGGCCTCCAGCAGGCGGGCCTGCACGCCGACCAGCGCATCGATATCCTCGGCGCGGCGGTGGAACATCACGTCCGGCTGGCGGCGAATCACGCCGGTGGCCGAACACGGCGCATCCAGCAGGATGGCGTCGAACGGGGTGCCATCCCACCACGCACCGGGGTCGCTGGCATCGGCCACCCGGGTCTGCGCGCCCTCACCTACACCGGTGCGGGTGTAGGTATCGCGGGCACGCGCCAGGCGACGCGCATCGATATCCAGCGCCAGCAGGCGCAGGCTCGGGTCACGCTCCAGCAGGTGCGCCGACTTGCCACCCGGTGCCGCGCAGGCGTCCAGAACGCGGGCGCCGGACGCCGGTGCCAGCGCGTCCGCCGCACATTGCGCCGACAGGTCCTGCACCGACAGCGCACCGTCGGCGAACCCCGGCAACTGGTTCACCGCGATGGGCGCCACCAGGCGCAGCGCGTCGGCGCTGAGCGGGCTGGCTTCGGCAGCAATGCCGGCCTCGGCCAGCGTGGCCAGCGCCTTGTCACGCCCCCCCTGCTGGCGGTTGGCACGCAGCCACAGCGGCGCCGGCTGCAGGCTGGCAGCAAAGATCGCCTGGGCCTGGGACGGCCAGTCGCGCTCGACGGCATCGGCCAGCCACGCCGGAAAGGCGTCACGCGCAGGCTGCTCCGGGAACCCCTCGCGCTGCGCGCGGCGCAGGATCGCGTTGACCAGCCCGGCCTGGCGCTCACGGCCCAGCGCGCGGGCGGCGTCGACCGTGGCCGACAGGGCCGCATGCGCCGGCAGTTCCAGCACGTCCAGCTGCGCGAAGCCCACCATCAGCAACGTGCGCAGGTCGGCATCACGCGCCGACAGCGGCTTCTGCATCCACGACTGCAAGGCAGCGTCGTAGGTACTGCGGCGGCGCAGGACTGCAAAGCACAGCGCTTCCAGCAAGGCCCGATCACGACTGTCGGCCAGCTTGGGCAGTGCCCAGGCCAGTTCCGCCTTCAGCGAGCGGCCACGGGTGAACACCTGCGCCAGTACGCGTGCGGCCAGCATGCGGGTGGCCGCGCCGGGCGCCGCCTTGGCGACGGAGAAATCATTCTGCTTCGACACCGCTTATGCCCCCACGTGCAGGTCGCGGCGGGCATTGAGGTAGTCGGCGGCGGTGATCGCCTTGCCGCCTTCGCGCTGCAGCGTGCGCAGGCGCAGCGCGCCCTGGCCGCAGGCGATGTCGATACCATCGCGGCTGGCCGCCAGCACCGCCCCCGGCGCCTGGCCGTGGGCCAGGTCAAGAGCGACCGCGCCGTGGATGCGCACGCGCTCGCCGGCCAGCGTGGCCTCGGCGATCGGCCACGGATTGAAGGCGCGCACGGTGCGCGCCAGTGCATCGGCGTCCTGCGCCCAGTCCAGGCGGGCTTCGGCCTTGTCCAGCTTGTGCGCGTAGGTCACGCCCTGTTCGGGCTGCGGCCGCGCGATCGGCTTGATGCCGGCACGCAGCAGGCCCAGGCCGTCGGACAGCACCTGTGCGCCCAGTTCGGCCAGCTTGTCATGCAGCTGGCCGCCGGTATCGGTGGCCGCGATCGGCAGCTCCTGGTGCAGCAGCACCGGGCCGGTATCCAGGCCGGCTTCCATCTGCATCAGGCACACGCCGGTCTTTGCGTCACCGGCCTGGATCGCGCGCTGGATCGGCGCGGCACCGCGCCAGCGTGGCAGCAGCGAGGCATGCACGTTCCAGCAGCCGTGGGTCGGGATCGCCAGTACCGCCCTGGGCAGGATCAGGCCGTAGGCGACCACCACCATCAGGTCCGGCTGCAGGTCGCGCAGCTGCCGCTGGGCAGCTTCATCCTTCAGCGATTCGGGCTGGTAGACCGGAATGCCACGGGCCACGGCTTCGAGCTTGACCGGCGACGGTGCCAGGCCACGGCCGCGCCCGGCCGGGCGATCAGGCTGGGTATAGACGGCCACGACCTCGTGGTGGCGCGCCGCGGCGCGCAGCGACGACACCGCGAATTCCGGCGTACCGGCAAAGACAATCCTCATGGCTACCCCACTTGCAGGATGGATTCGTGCAGGAAAGAAAACGGCGCCGTCGGCCGGCGCCGTACAGCCCGCGCGCGTCGCGCAGGCACGGGCCACCCGGAGGGCGGCCCGGATTGGCGATCACGCCACGTGCTTGCGCTGCTTGGCCAGCTTCTTGCGGACCATCTCGCGCTTGAGCGGCGACAGATAGTCGATGAACAGCTTGCCGTCCAGGTGGTCCATCTCGTGCTGGATGCAGGTGGCCAGCACTTCACCGGCCTCCAGCTGCTGCTCCTGGCCGTTGCGGTCCAGGTACTTCACGGTGATGGTGTCAGCGCGGGTCACGTCGGCGAAGATGCCCGGGACCGACAGGCAGCCCTCCTGGTACACCCGGCCCCCGTCCTTGGCGACGATTTCCGGGTTGATGAACACATGCGGTTCATTCTTCTCTTCGCTGACATCGATGACCATGAAGCGCTTGTGCACGTCCACCTGGGTGGCGGCCAGGCCGATGCCCGGGGCGTCGTACATGGTCAGGAACATGTTGTCGATCAGTTCCTGGAAGGCCGGCGTGGTGACTTCGGCGGCGTCGATCAACGCAGCCTTGGTACGCAGGCGCGGATCGGGGAACTCGAGAATGGGGAGAAGGGCCATGGCTGTTTCCGGGTAGGGGGCCGGCACGCCGGCATACGTCGCAGATTCTAGCTCCAACGCTTGCCTTGCGCCCCGGTTTCTGGACTATAGTGCGTGGACCTGTTGGGGAATCAGGGCTTCACACCTATGTTGCTTCGTTTTCGTACGGTCGTCGCCGCGGCGATGCTGACCGTGGCTGCCTATGCTACCGCCGTGGAAGTGAATGGCGGGCACCCGGACACCTATGTGGTCCGAAAAGGGGATACGTTGTGGGATATCGCCGCACGTTTCCTGCAGAAGCCTTGGCTGTGGCCGGAGATCTGGCAAGCCAATCCGCAGATCGCCAACCCGCACCTGATCTATCCAGGTGACGTGCTGAGCCTGGCCTACCTGGACCGGGTGACCGTGTCCCAGGCCGGTCCGCGCCAGGAGGCCCCGATCGACGCCATTCCGCTGGCCCAGGTCGAGCCGTTCCTGAAGCAGCTGAGCGTTGTCGACAGCGTCAAGCAGCTGCCCTACGTCGTCGGCCTGGAGGACAGCCGCCTGCGCGTGTCCGGTGGCGACACCGTCTACGTGCGCCTGGCGGATGCCCAGGTGGGCCAGCGCTGGGCCGTGGTACGCCCGACCGTGCGTTACGCCCAGCCCAAGCCGACCGAGGACCTGACCGCCAACGGCGACGTCACCCCGGGCAGCGGCAACCTGTGGAAGGCCTACAACGCACCCAACGCACGTCGTGGCGTGCTCGGCTACGAACTGGCCCAGGTCGCCACCGGCACCATCACCCAGATCGCCGGCGGCAAGGTCGAGGCCTCCACGCTGGTGCTGGACAAGACCGTCGGCGGCCGCGAAGTGCGCGCCGGCGACCGCCTGGTGCCGGTCGAAGCCCGGCCGTACGACCTGCAGTTCGTGCCCCACGTACCCGCTGCGGGTGTCGAGGGCGTGGACGTGCGCGTGCTGGCGGTCACCGACATGTTCACCGCCGGTGGCCCACGCGACGTGATCGCGATTTCGGCCGGCCGTGCCCAGGGCGTGGACAACGGCACCGTGTTCTCGCTGTGGCGCCCGGGCCGCCATGTAGCGCACCGCATGAAGTACCCGACCTCCTCGCGCATGGACGACTCGCTCAGCACCGGCGCAGGCCGGGTCTCGCTGCCGGATGAATATGCCGCGCATGCGATGGTGTTCCGCACCTTCGACAACGTCAGCTACGCGCTGGTGATGCAGGGCGTGAAGCCGGTGCAGGTGGGTTACAACGCGCTGCACCCGGACGCGAAGTAACGGTTGCCGGACTGCCCCGGCCACCACTGGAGTGCCGGCCGCGGGCCGGCAGGCACCTCCGGCAAAACCTGACAGCCACATGCGAAGGCGCCCTAGGGCGCCTTTGTTGTGTGCGGCCGATAGTGGGGGATGACCACACATGCATACGAGGCGCTGCTGCGCCTGTTGATGGCGGGAGGCGCACTGGCGCCCCGACGGGCCCTGCTGCAGGCCGCGGGCGATGCGGAAACCGCCATCGCGCAAGGCACTGCGACCTGGCGTGCGCACGGTTGCACGCCGGAGCAGTGCGCCGCCCTGGAACGCGTTGAAACCCGGGCCTGGACAGCCGCCCGGCGCTGGCTGGAACAGGACAACCATCACCTGCTGCCGTGTACCGATCCGGCCTTTCCGCCATCACTGCTGGAGGTACCCAACCCGCCGCTGGCGCTGTTCGTGGCCGGTGATCCCTGCCTGGCCTGGCGCCCTTCGGTGGCGCTGGTCGGCAGCCGCTCGCCCACCCCGGGCGGGCGTGCACTGGCCGCGCGTTTTGCCGGCTGCTTCGTCGAGGCCGGCCTGGCGGTGACCAGCGGCCTGGCCGCAGGCATCGATGCGGCCGCGCACCAGGCTGCGCTGGAGGCCGGCGGCTGCACCATGGCAGTGATCGGCACCGGCCCTGACCGGGCCTATCCGGACAGCCACGCGCGGCTGCAGGCGCGGATCGCCGCCGAAGGCGTGGTGCTCAGCGAGTACCTGCCGGGCACGGCTGCCCGTCCCAGCCACTTCCCTGCGCGCAACCGGCTGGTGGCCGGACTGGCGCTGGCCACCGTGGTGGTCGAGGCCGCGCAGCGCTCGGGCGCGCTGATCACCGCGCGCCTGGCCGCCGAGGCAGGCCGCGAGGTCTGTGCCCTGCCCGGGTCGGTGCTCAACCCGCGCGCGACCGGCTGCCATCGCCTGATCCGCGAGGGCGCGGCGCTGGTCGAGCGCCCCGAGGAGGTCCTGGAACTGCTCGCCCCCGCCCTTCGCCAGCAGCTGCCGGGCTTGCAATCGCGGTTGGCCACCCCCACTGAACAGGCACCGCCGGCGCTCCTGCCGGCGCGCTGGGCCGACGACCCTGACTACCAGTGCTTGTGGCGGGCGCTGGACCACAACCCAAGCGGTATGGATTCACTGATCACGCGTTGTGGATTGACGGCGTCACAGGTGTCCTCCATGCTGCTGGCCATGGAACTGGCGGGAATCGTGGTGTGCGTACACGGCCGCTACTGTCGAACTCCCTAGTTTCTTCACCTCCACAGCGTCGCGCGACGCAGGCCGAGGGGCAATGAAAGAGAGCATCCTGGATGTACTGCTGTACCTGTTTGAACACTATTTCAGCGAAGATGCGGACCTGATCCGTGACCGCGATTCGCTCCAGAACGGCCTGATCCAGGCCGGTTTCAGCCCCACCGAGATCAACAAGGCGTTCGACTGGCTCGATGCCCTGGCCGCGCAGCGGCCGAGCGTGGCCCAGGCGCGGGTCGATGGCCCCGTGCGCATCTACCACGGCCCCGAGCTGGACAAGCTGGACGTGGAATGCCGCGGCTTCCTGCTGTACCTGGAACAGCACGGCATCCTCGACGCCGACCAGCGCGAGCTGGTGCTGGACCGGGCGATGGCCCTGGACCAGGACGAACTGGACCTGGACGACCTGAAGTGGGTCGTGCTGATGGTGCTGTTCAACCAGCCCGGCTCCGAAGCGGCCTACGCCTGGATGGAGACGCAGATGTTCATGGACGAGCCAGAACCCCTGCACTGACCGTACACTTGGGGGCATAGCGCATTCAGGAGCGTCCCCGTGAGCGAGTGGTTCCACGCAGAAGGCAACCGGCAGCAAGGCCCGCTGCCGGCGGAACAGTTGGTCGAGTTGTTCCGCAACAACCAGATCTCCCTGGACACCCTGGTCTGGCGCGACGGCCTGCCGCAATGGCAGCCGTTGCGCAGCGTGGTCGATGAGCTGGGCCTGATCGTGCCGGCGCTGGACGTCGCCGCGCCGGCCGTGGAACCCGAGCCGGAGCCCGAACCGGAACCGGTTGCGCCGCCGCCGCCGCAACCACCGGTGCTGCCACCGTCCACGCCCTATGCCACGCAGACCCCGGCCGGGGTGCTGCCGCCGCCGAAAAAGAAGCTCTCCGGCTGCGCCCTGACCGCGATCATCGGCGGCGGCCTGCTGCTGGTGCTGGTGCCGGTCATGGCCATCCTCGCGGCGATCGCCCTGCCTGCCTACAACGACTACACCGTGCGTGCCAAGGTTGCCACCGCGGTCAATGCCCTGCAGCCGCTGAAACAGCAGGTGCAGCACTTCGCCGACGACGAAGGCCGCTGCCCCGGTGCCAACGATGCCGGTTTCCCGGCGCCGGGTGATTTCACCCAGGCCGGCCTGTCGGCGGTGAACATCGGCCGCTTCAACAACGGCCACTGCGGCATCGAAGCAACGCTGGCCGTGCCCGGCAAGAGCCTCGATGGCGACCTGCTGTGGCTGGAATATGATCGCGACAGCGGCCGCTGGGAATGCAGCGGTGAAAGCGACGACAAGTACCTGCCGCCGTCGTGCCGCGGCTGAGCCACGCGCACGGCAGCACCTCCAAGGACGATCCAACAGGGAACATGCAATGACCGAGTGGTACTACGCCGAAGGACAGCAACGCCAGGGCCCGCTGCCGGTCCAGGAAATCCGCCAGCGCTTCCAGCGGGGCGAACTGAACCTGGACACCCTGGTCTGGCGCGAAGGCATGGCCCAGTGGGCTGCACTGCGCCAGGTGGTCGATGAGCTCGGCCTGCAGACACTGGCTGATGCCAGCACGGCCACCGCCAGCGGCGGCTTCGACCTGCGCGGCGACTACGCCGCCATCGACAACGGCACTGCACCGCTGCCTGGCACGGGTGCGCTCAGCAGCTCGCCCTACAGCGCCCCGGCCGCTTCCGGTGCCGGTGGCCCGCAGCCGGTGATCGGCGGCGAGGTGGTCTACGCAGGCTTCTGGAAGCGCGTAGCGGCGTACATGATCGACTATTTCGTGCTGGCCATTCCGGGCGGCATCATCGGCGCCATCATCGGCGTGGTGCTTGGCGCCAGCATGGGCGCGGTGGGCAGCGGCGAGACCTCCATCGAAATCGTCGCGCAGGTGGCCAGCGCGCTGATCAACATGGCCATCGGCGTTGCCTACTACACCTGGTTCCATTCCTCGCAGGGTGGCGCCACGCTGGGCAAGATGGCGGTCGGCATCAAGGTCGTGCGCAGCAACGGCGATCGCCTGACCAAGGGCCGCGCCTTCGGCCGCTACTGGGCCATGCTGCTGAGCAGCTTCACCCTCGGCATCGGCTTCCTGATGGCCGCCTTCACCGAGCGCAAGCAGGGCCTGCACGACATGATCTGCGACACCCTGGTGGTCGACCGCTGGGCCTACACCGACCAGCCGCACCTGCAGCGCCATGAGCTGGGCACGGTCACCATCGTGATCCTGGTGCTCACCGGCCTGCTGGTGCTGGCGGGCCTGGTGGTGCTGGTGGCCGCGGTCGGCTTCATCGCCAAGATGGCCTCATGAACGGCCATCCTCACGTCTGGCTGCTTGACAGGGGCTGGCCGGGCGTGATTCCTCTAATAAGGTGAAACCTGAACGCCCGGCACACTACCGGGCGTTCAGCGTATTGATTTGTCCGTGGCCGCTTCACTAATGCGGCCGTTTGCTCCACCCTAGCGGCCCCTCCCCTGCGGCTCGCCCCACAGACACTGCTGCCATGCCCAAGCACCTGCTCATCGTCGAATCGCCGGCCAAGGCCAAGACGATCAACAAATACCTCGGCAAGGACTACACCGTCCTGGCCTCGTATGGGCATGTGCGTGACCTGATTCCGAAGGAAGGCGCGGTCGACCCGGACAACGGGTTCGCCATGCACTACGACGTGATCGACAAGAACGAAAAACATGTCGACGCGATCGCCAAGGCCGCCAAGGGCGCCGACGACATCCTTCTGGCGACCGACCCGGATCGCGAAGGTGAAGCGATCAGCTGGCATATCGCCGAGATCCTGAAGGAACGCGGGCTGGTCAAGGACAAGCCGATGCAGCGCGTGGTGTTCACCGAGATCACCCCGCGCGCCATCAAGGAAGCGATCAGCCAGCCGCGCGCGATCGCCAGCGACCTGGTCGATGCCCAGCAGGCGCGCCGCGCGCTGGACTACCTGGTCGGCTTCAACCTGTCGCCGGTGCTGTGGCGCAAGGTCCAGCGCGGCCTGTCCGCCGGCCGCGTGCAGAGCCCGGCGCTGCGCATGATCGTCGAGCGCGAGGAAGAGATCGAAGCCTTCATCGCCCGCGAGTACTGGTCGATCGCCGCCGAGTGCGCACACCCGTCGCAGCACTTCAACGCCAAGCTGGTCAAGCTGGACGGGCAGAAATTCGAGCAGTTCACCATCACCGACGGCGACACCGCCGAAGCCGCCCGCCTGCGCATCCAGCAGGCCGCGCAGGGCTCGCTGCATGTCACCGACGTGGCCAGCAAGGAGCGCAAGCGCCGCCCGGCGCCGCCGTTCACCACCTCCACCCTGCAGCAGGAAGCCTCGCGCAAGCTCGGTTTCACCACCCGCAAGACCATGCAGGTGGCGCAGAAGCTGTATGAAGGCGTGGCGATCGGTGACGAAGGCACCGTCGGCCTCATCTCGTACATGCGTACCGACTCGGTGAACCTGTCGCAGGACGCGCTGGCCGAAATCCGCGACGTGATCGCCCGTGATTACGGCATCGCCTCGCTGCCCGACCAGCCGAACACCTACCAGACCAAGTCCAAGAACGCCCAGGAAGCGCACGAGGCGGTGCGCCCGACCTCGGCCCTGCGCACTCCGTCGCAGGTCGCCCGCTTCCTGACCGACGACGAGCGCCGCCTGTACGAACTGATCTGGAAGCGCGCCGTCGCCTGCCAGATGATCCCGGCCACGCTCAACACGGTCAGCGTCGACCTGTCCGCTGGCAGCGAGCACGTGTTCCGTGCCAGCGGTACCACAGTGGTGGTGCCCGGCTTCCTGGCCGTGTACGAGGAAGGCAAGGACAACAAGAGCGCCGAAGACGAGGACGAAGGCCGCAAGCTGCCGGCGATGAAGCCGGGCGACCGCGTGCCGCTGGAACGCATCCAGGCCGAGCAGCATTTCACCCAGCCGCCGCCGCGCTACACCGAAGCGGCGCTGGTGAAGGCGCTGGAAGAGTACGGCATCGGCCGTCCGTCGACCTACGCCTCGATCATCCAGACCCTGCTGTTCCGCAAGTACGTGGAAATGGAAGGCCGCAGCTTCCGCCCGTCCGACGTCGGCCGCGCGGTGTCCAAGTTCCTGTCCAGCCACTTCACCCAGTACGTGGACTACGACTTCACCGCCAAGCTCGAAGACGAGCTCGACGCCGTCTCGCGTGGCGAAGAAGAGTGGATCCCGCTGATGGCCCGCTTCTGGGAGCCGTTCAAGGAGCTGGTGGAAGACAAGAAGGAATCGGTGGACCGCGCCGAGGCCAGTGGCGCGCGCGAGCTCGGCACCGACCCGAAGACCGGCAAGCCGGTCAGCGTGCGCCTCGGCCGCTTCGGGCCTTACGCCGCCATCGGCAGCACCGCCGAGGACGCCGAGGAGAAGCCGAAATTCGCCTCGCTGCGCCCCGGCCAGTCGATGCACACCATATCCTTGGAAGACGCGCTGGAACTGTTCCTGATGCCACGCGCGCTGGGCGAGGACAACGGCGAGCCGGTCAGCGTCGGCATCGGCCGCTTCGGCCCGTTCGCCAAGCGCGGCAGCACCTATGCCTCGCTGAAGAAGGAAGACGACCCGTACACCATCGACCTGGCCCGCGCCGTGTTCCTGATCGAAGAGAAGGAAGAGATCGCGCGCAACCGGATCATCAAGGAGTTCGAGGGCAGCGACATCCAAGTGCTGAACGGCCGCTTCGGCCCGTACATCAGCGACGGCAGGATGAACGGCAAGATCCCCAAGGATCGCGAGCCGGCATCGCTGACCCTGGCCGAAGTGCAGCAGCTGATGGAAGAAACCGGCAAGCCCGTGCGCAAGGGCTTCGGCGCCAAGAAGGCTGCCGCGAAGAAGGCACCGGCCAAGAAGGCGGCGGTGAAGAAGGAAGCGGCGCCGAAGAAGGCCGCAGCCAAGAAAGCGCCTGCCAAGAAGGCGGCGAAGAAGGCCGTGGTAAAGAAGGCCGCTGCAAAGAAGGCACCGGCGAAGAAGGCCGTCAAGAAAGCCGCGAAGTAGATTCACGCCATGCGTGGATAAGGGGTAGTGCCGGCCGCTGGCCGGCAACATCCAGAAGCACCCGATGCCGGCCAGCGGCCGGCACTACCGGGCCAGGGTCCACCCCTTCTGCACGCCGCAGGGGGATAATGGGGGCCCACGTCGGGCCGGTCGCCGCCATGAAAGAACTCACCCTGGACTCTGCTGTCGCCACGCTCCGCGCCGGCGGCGTGATCGCCTATCCGACCGAAGCGGTCTGGGGCCTGGGCTGTGATCCCTCGCATGAGGCGGCGGTGCACATGGTGCTGCGGCTGAAGCAGCGCCCGATCGAGAAGGGCATGATCCTGGTCGCCGCCGAATTGTCGCAGCTGGAGGGCTGGGTGCGCCTGCAGGCGTTGCCCGATGCCCGCCAGCGCGCGGTGCTGGCCAGCTGGCCGGGTGCCAACACCTGGATCCTGCCGGCCGGTCCGCGCGCCCAGCCCTGGATTACCGGCGAGCACAGCGGCATCGCCGTGCGCATCAGCGCGCACCCGCTGGTCGCCGCCCTGTGCAGCGCCTGGGGGGGTCCCCTCGTCTCCACCAGCGCCAACCTGGCCGGTGAACCACCGGCACGCAGCCGTGCCGAGCTGGATCCACGCCTGCTGCGCCTGCTCGATGGCATCCTCGATGGCGAAACCGGCGGCCTGGCCCAGCCCACCCCGATCCGCGACGCGCTCAGCGGCAACGTGCTGCGCTCCTGAGCGGACGATTGCACTGCCACGCACAATCACGCACCCTGCCGCCATGAACCTGCTGCGCACCGCCCTGGGCCTGTGCCTGCTGCTGCCATGGACCGCATCGGCCGCCGAGGACGTGCGCGTCTACCGCTGCGTCGCCAGCAATGGCGCCGTGGCCCTGCAGGACAGGCCCTGCAGCAGCGGCCGGCAGGAGGTGCGTGACCTGCAGCGCCCGCGCGATCCGGCACCCCGGGTGGTGCGCAGTGACGCCCCTCCCGCGGCGCCCAGCGAGGTTCCGGTGATGCGCGATCGCGAAGTCCGCCACGTCTACATCCAGCCGCCACAACCGTTGTACGAGTGCGTGAGCGACGACGGTCGCCGCTACACCAGCGACAGCAACGAGGGCAATCCGCGCTGGGTCCCGTTGTGGACCAGCGTGTGGCTCCCGCACGGGCACCACGGCGCGGTCCATCCCGGTCCACGCCTGGGCTTCGGCACGCCGGTCGGTGCGCCGATCGGTGAAGGCACAGGCTACCGGCCGCCTGCGGTGGGCGTCGGCGTGCAGGTGCCGGCCGGCAGCGTGCTGGTCCGTGACAGCTGCCATGCGCTGCCGCCGCAGGACGTCTGTGCGCGCCTGCGTGACCGCCGCTGGGAACTGGACCGCCGTTACAACAGCGCGCTGCAGAGTGAGCGCACCGCCATCAGCAATGAACAGCGCGGCATCGACGCGCGCCTGTCGCGGGACTGCGAACGCTGAGCGCGATGCGTGCCGGGGCATGTACGCTGTGCGCATGAAGAACCTGATCTGGCTGGCCCTGGGCCTGTTCGCCGGCAACGCGTTGGCCGACGACGGGGTGATCTACCGTTGTACCTCCAGCAGCAGCGATGTGCCCACCCTGCAACGCACGCCCTGCCCTGCCGGCAGCAAGCAGCAGGTGGTGAGGGTGCCGGCCAGTGCTCCGCCGGCGCCGGCCTCAGCGGCACCCGTGCCGGCCGCGCCCGGACCGGCCGCGGCCACTGCGCCGTCCGTTCCCGCACCCGCGCCTCGTCGCCCCGGCGAAGGACGCACGATCATGGAAGCTGGCATGGTCGAACGCGAAGGCGGCGATCTGATACTCGACAGTGCATCGCTGCCACGCCAGGCCGATGCCGCGCCGGACAGCAATGCGCCGCCGAAGCCGCCGCTGCCACCGATCTTCCAGTGCACCGACAGCCAGGGCGGTGGCTACCTGCACGAATACGAAGCCGCCCCCGGGCGCTGCGAACTGATGACCGTGCAGGGACTGGGCGGCGCCACGCCGGTCAATGCCGCCGGCTGCGAAGTGGTGCGCGACCGCTGCGAGGAACTGCCGGACGCGCAGCGCTGCAGCAGCTGGCAGCAACGCTTCCGCGACGCACGTGGCCGTGAGCGGTTCGCCTCGCCGGAAAACCGCGACAACGCCCGTGGGGAACGCGAACGGCTGCAGGGCGTGCTGGAGGCCAGCAACTGCCCGGTACCGGGGTGACAGCCACCCGGTAGTGCCGGCCGCTGGCCGGCAATCGCAGGATCTTCAAATGATTCCAGTTGCCGGCCAGCGGCCGGCACTACCCTTTGGAAGATCAGAACCCGTAGCGCAGGAAGCCGCCATCCACCGCGATGCATTCGCCGGTGACATAGCTGGCCGCCGGCAGGCACAGGAAGCCAACGGCTGCGGCCACTTCCTCCGGCTCGCCGATGCGGCGCATCGGCGTGCGGTTGATCACTTCCTCGTAGTAGTCCGGGTCCGACAACGGACCGGACGTGCGCCGCGTGCGGATGTACCAGGGCGCCACCGCGTTGACCCGGATCCCATCCTCCGCCCACTCGACGGCCAGGTTGCGGGTCATCTGGTGCATCGCCGCCTTGGTCATGCCATAGACCACGCCACTGCGCACATGGGTCAGCCCGGACACGCTGCCGACATTGACGATCGACGACGACGCGTGCCGGGCCAGCAGCGGATGCGCGTAGCGCGACAGCTCGAAGGCCGAGAACAGGTTGGTCTCGAAGATCTTGCGCCATTCGTCCTCGGAATATTCCGTGGCCGCCTTGGTGACGTTGCCACCGGCATTGTTGACCAGGATGTGCAGGCCATCGCTGTGATCTTCCACCCAGTCCAGGATCTGCCGACGGTCCTCGTCATCGGAGACATCGGCCGCCAGCGCGTGCACCTGGTGCTGCGGATAGACATCCAGCAGTTCGTCGCGCGCCGTTTCCAGCATGTCGATGTCGCGGCCGACGATCATCAGGTCGGCGCCGAGGCCAGCCAGTTCGTGCGCAATGGCCAGGCCAATACCGGCGCTGGCACCCGTGATCAGGGCCGTCTGGCCGTCCAGGCGCCACCGTTGCTGGGTCATGAGTCCTCCGGGGCCGCGCCCGCTGTGTTTCGATGCCGCAAGGATACGCGCTCACGGCAGCGCTCGGCCGGGGATGCGACACTTGCCCATACGCCCACCGCGGAGAGCCGCCATGCGCATCCTGATCCTGTCCACGTCGCTGCTGGCCAGCCTGCTGCTGGCGGCCTGCCAGCGGCCGCCCACGCCGAACCCGGAGAAGCCACCGGTGCCACGAGCGATGTCGCGTGCGATCAACGACCCGCTGGACCGCGCCAAGGACGTGCAGAAAACCGTCGATGATGCCGCTGCGCGTGAGCGCAAGGCCGAAGCAGACGCGAGGCAATGACCTGTGGGGTCAGAGACCTTTGTGCTGCCAAGGAATCCGACCCCATGAACGAAAACGCCCGGCCAGAGCCGGGCGTTTTCATTCGGTACCGTTGCCGATCAGAATCCGCAGAAGCAGTACGCCAGCGCCTTCACCGGAGCGCCATTGCCCTTCTCGCGGGCCGCGTTCTCGACGAAGCGCAACTGAGTGTCCACTTCCGGCATCGTGCGTGCCAGCATCATCCGCGCCATCCCCGAATCGGACAGCATCCAGGCACCGGCGCGGCTGCCGGCGAAACCGCTGACGAACTGTGCGAACGGCGTGGCTGCCTTCTCGATGTAGCGCACGCGATAGGCATCGGCCTTGCCCAGCTTGGCGCGGCTGGCCGCATCGGCCACCGCGTCCTTCAGGCCACCGAAGGCGTCGACCAGGCCGCGTTCCTTGGCCTGTGCACCGCTCCACACGCGGCCACGGGCGACCTCGTCCACGGCCTCGACCGGCTTCTTGCGGGCGTCGGCGACACGGCCGGTGAAGTCCGCGTAGCCCTTGTTGATCACCGTCTGGATGACCTGGCCGACGGCCGGGTCCATCGGGCGGGTGACATCGAAGGCGCCGGCGAAGCGGGTGGTGCCGACACCGTCGGTGTGCACGCCGATCTTGTCCAGCGCGCGGCTGAAGTTCGGCACCATGCCGAAGATGCCGATCGAACCGGTGATGGTCGACGGATCGGCATAGATGCGATCGGCGTTCATGCTGATCCAGTAGCCACCGGAAGCGGCCAGATCACCCATCGACACCACGACCAGCTTGCCAGCGGCCTGCAGGGCTACCACTTCACGACGGATCTGCTCGGAGGCGAACACTTCACCGCCCGGCGAATCCACCCGCAGCACCACCGACTTCACGTTGTCGTCGTCGCGCGCGGCACGCAGCAGCGCCGAGGTCGACTCGCCACCGATGCGGCCGGCCGGCAGGTCACCGCCACTGATTTCGCCGGCGGCCACCACCACGGCCACCTGCGGACGCGAGTCCACCGGGTTGCGGCGCGCGTCGAGCAGGGCCAGGTAGCGGCCGAAGTCAACGTTGCGGAAACCACCGTCGGCATCCTCGTCGGCCACGCCGCGCTCGATCATCAGATCCTCGAATTCCTCGCGGGTCTTCAGCGCGGTCACCAGCTTCTGCTGCAGGGCGAACTTGGCCAGGTCACCACCGGCGGCAGCGATGCCTTCCGGCAGGGTGTCGATGCCGGCGGCCAGCTGTGCCGGATCCAGGCGGCGGGCCTTGGCGATGTCGCCCAGGTAGCGCTGCCACACGTCGTTCATCCAGAACAGGTCGGCTTCCTTGGAGGCCGGCGACGCCGCGTCGAGCACGTACGGCTCGGCCGCGGACTTGTACTCGCCCACCTTGAACAGGTGCACGTCCACGCCCAGCTTGTCCTGCAGGCCGGTGCGGAAGTACTGGCGGTAGCGGCCGAGGCCTTCGAGCACGACCGAACCCATCGGGTCCAGGTAGACCTCGTCGGCCTGCGCGGCCAGCAGGTACTGCGACTGGCCCATGCTCTCGCTGTAGGCCACCAGCTGCTTGCCGGAGGCGCGCAGGTCCTGCAGCGCGGCGGCCACCTCACGCAGCGAGGCGAAACCGGACGGCTGCAGCTTGTCCAGCTCCAGCACCACGCGCTCGATCTTCTTGTCTTCCTTGGCCGACTCGATCACCCGCAGCAGATCGCGCAGCTGGATCTCCTCGGCGCCGTTGTCACCCACCGCCTTGGCCAGCGCGCGGCTGACCGGGTCGGCGCTGAACTGCTCGACCAAGCGGCCTTCCGGCGCGATCACGAGCGTCGTGCGGTCCTGCAGCGACTTGCTGGCACCGGCACCCATGCCGGCGGCGATGACGAACATCACCAGCAGCAGGAACAGCAGGCCGAAGAACACCAGGTTGAGGATCAACCGGCGGGTGAAGTTCATGACGTCCCACAGCCCGATGAAGAAACTGGCGACGGGGTTGCGACGCGCCGGGGGCAGCGGGGGCACGGGTTGATTCATGGAACGCTCCGGATGGCTTCTTGCCGTGGTACCAGCATAGCCGGTGCCGCGTGATGCAGCATCGGACACAAGTCAGGGGATCGCCCGTCACGGGTGAACGTGGCGGGCGGGAAGATCAGGACAGCGCGGATTGCCCGATGCGCTGGCTGCTGCGGCGCAGGCGCCAGCCCATCAGGATGGCAGCGGCGGTCAAGCCGACGATCAGGCCGATCCACATGCCCTGCGGGCCCATGCCCAGCCCCAGGCCGAGCCCGGCGCCGAGCGGCATGCCCAGGCCCCAGTACGCGAACATGGCGATGAACATCGGCACGCGGGTGTCCTTCAGGCCGCGCAGCGCGCCGGCCGACAGCACCTGGATGCCGTCCGGGAACTGGAAGGTGGCCGCGTACAGCAGCAGGGTCGAGGCCAGGCCGGCCACCGCCAGGTCGTTGGTGTACACACCGACGATGGCATCGTGGCCGAACAGCAGCACCGCCGCCGACAACGTCTGCGTGCCCATGATGATCGCGTAACCGGCCCAGGCCGCACGCCGCACGCCGAAGCCGTCACCACGGCCGACCGCATGGCCGACGCGCACGGTGGTGGCCTCGGCCACGCCCATCGGGATCATGAAGCACAGCTGCGCGACGTTGATCGCGATCTGGTGCGCAGCGGCTTCGTTGGCACCAAGGCGGCCGATCAGCAGCGCGGTGACGATGAACAGGCCGCCCTCCATCAGCACGGTGATGCCGATCGGCAGGCCGGTGCGCAGCAAGTCCCAGATCGCCTTCCAGCGCGGCCCTTCGAAATGCGAGAACAGCTGCAGATGGGCGAAGCGCCTGGTGAACCACAGGTAGGTGGCGAAGGCGATCGCCTGCAGCCACATCATCACCGCCGAGGCGATGCCCAGGCCTTCGGCGCCCATTTCCGGGAAGCCGAGCTTGCCGTTGGCCAGCACATAGCCCATCGGTGCCAGCACCAGCAGGCCACCGAAGCCGAGCAGCATCGTCGGCAGCGTCCAGTGCATGCCTTCACTGAGATAGCGCATGCAGAAGTACAGGGTCAGCGCAGGTCCGCCCCAGCGCACCGCATGCAGGAACGCGGTCGCCCCCGGCACGATGTCCGGCGCGATGCCGAACGACGGCAGCAGCGGCGGCACCACGGTGAGGAAGGTGAACATGATCAGGCCCAGCCCCAAGGCCAGCCACAGTGCCTGGCGGAACAGCGGGCCGATCTCGCGCTCGCGGCCGGCGCCATGCAGCTGCGACACCGAGGCGGTGAGCGAGATCAGGGTGCCGATCGGAATCAGCATCGGCAGCCACAGCAGCGCCGTACCGATGGTGACGGCGGCCAGTGTGGCCGTGGCGTGGTGGCCGGCAATCACGTTGTCGACGAAGGAGATCAGACCGGTGGACACATGGCCCAGCACAAGCGGCAGGGCGAGCAGACCGGTGGCGCCGACTTCCTTGCTGAAGCGCGGCGTGGAGGTTGCAGTAGACATAAGGTGCTTGACGCGAACTGCGGTTGCGCGCGAAGGGCACAGGCACCGGGTTGCGGGCGCCCATCTTACGCGGGCGGCGCGTGCAATCCCATGACATGGCGTGAATGCTGGGTTTCAGCCGCCCCACACAAAAAGGGGACGGAGGGGATTAAGTCGTTTCAGGCCCACTAGTGCCGGATGCGACTTAATCCCCTCCGTCCCCTTTTTTACTGGCCGGCCTGGCGCTTGAGCCAGCTGTCGCGCTCGGCGGCGGGCACGGCGAGGAAAGCGCTGCGCACTGCGTCGCGTTCCTGCGGTGGCGTGCGCTGCGCGACCAGAGTCAGCTGGGCCAGCTGCGCCGGGCTGAGCTGGCGCAGTACGGCCAGCGCGGTCTCGCGCTGTTCCGGCGGCACGAAGCCGAACAAGCCATGCAGCTTGGGGAATTCCAGGCCCAGTTGCGGGCCCAGCCGCCACCCGTCGCGGAACGCCTGGTCCTGGTCGCGGAACTGTTGGCGCAGGCGCTGCTGCTGGTCCGCAGGCAGCGCATTGAATCGCGCAGCCGCCTGGCGGATGCGCTCGCGCTCTCCTTCCGGCAGCGCCCGCCAGGCGGCGTAGTCGGCGCGGCGCTGGCGCTGCTGCTGCGCATCGAGCTGGGCGAAGCCAGAGGGTGCTGCCGTCGACGGTGCTGGCGAAGCCACCGGCGTGGCCGGCGACGTCGGTGGCGGCAACGGCACGTTCAACGATTGCGGCGCGGCAGACAGCGACAACGGCAGGGCCAGCAGCAGGCTGGCGAACACGGACTTATTCATCGGCAGCAGCGGTTTCCAGCGTGGCACTGGCCGGCTCCGGCCGGCTCGGCCTGGATTGCGATTCATCCACCGGCAGCGGGCCGCCCGCGGCAGTCCACGCGTACAGGTCGGCATCGGCAACCAGCGGGTAGTCACGATCGGCCAGCATCGCTGCGTCGTCCGTGGCCTGGGCCGTGGTCGCATCCGGCGTGGCGTTGACCTTGCTGGGTGGCAGGGCTTCCACCGTCACCGGACCGGCTTCGCCCACCACCCCCTCCGGCAGCGGTGCATCACTGCCGAAGGAATGCCCCTGCCAGTGGCGCCAGCCCAGCGCTGCGGCCAACAGTACCGCCACGGTCGCCAGCAGGATCAGCGGACCGCGCCAACGTGGCTTGGCGTTCGTGCGACGGCGCTTGCCATTGGCGGCCGCCCGCTCATCGCGCTGCGGTGCGCGCCAGCTCGGGGTCGGGGCTTCATTGTGGGCGGTCGCGGCGGCGGGTTGTTGCAGCTGCTGCAGGCGCGCGGCCGGCAACTCACGGATACGCGCCTGCACCTGTTCGGCCAACTGGCGCCAGGCCGAGGCATCCGGCTGGCCGTGGGCATCACGCGGGCAGGCGTCGGCCAGCAGGTGCTGGTAGCCGGCCTCGTCCTGGTCGAGCACGCGCATGGCGATGCCCTCGTCCAGGCTGCCCCCCACCCGCAGCAGCAGCGCAAGGCGCGGCAGCGGCGGCATCGCGCCCAGCACGGCCAACGGCGGCAGCCACTGCCCGCCCACCGGCTCGCGCAGCGCCTGGCGCTGGCCCAGAAGGGTCCAGAAGCGGGTCGGCCACTGCGCCATCGGCAGGTCGCTGGCCACTGCGGCAAAGGCGCGCATCACCGCCACCAGGGTCTGCTCGGCACGCGCGGCATCGCCGCACTGCAGTTCAGCGACCACCAGGGCACGGCGCTCGACGCCACGCAGGAACGCCGACAGCGCGCCGGCCGCGGTCGAGGAAACAGGGGCGGGCACAGCCGTCATCGGTCACTCCAAAGGTCTGCCGGCATGATAGCGGCAGGCCATCGACGCCCGTAGGACTTGCGCCCACAGGCACTTCGTGCTGCAGGTTGTGCACAGCACCACGCCCCCTCCGGCGAAAACTGTGGCTTCGGGCTGAATTCACTCTGTTTCAGCATTGTTTCACACTTAAGATATTGATTTTATTGTCTTTTGTCGTGTGGCGATTTTTTGACCAACCCAAGCGTGAGGCCGTCGCCATCGGCCTTCTACGTTTCCGATGGCCGTTAACGCACAACGTTATCCACAGAACATGTGGATAAGACTGAATCTCCAATGGACACCGATATTTAGGTGACATTTATGATTCAACGGGCGCCGCCCCGCCGCTCCCGCTGCTGCCGTTCGCGCGCGCATGGCCCGTTACACTGGCCCGATGCTTTCACCGATTCCGACCCTGCAGGTCGCACTGCCTGTCCCCCTGCCCCGCCTGTTCGACTACCTGTCGCCGGAGGGCGATGCACCGGCGGTCGCGGTCGGCTGCCGCCTGAAGGTGCCGTTCGGCAACCGGGAGCTGGTCGGTGTGGTGGTGGGGCACGGCCAGACCGACGACGGCCAGGGACTGCGCCAGGCCTTGGCCTGGTGCGACCCGCAGCCGCTGCTGCAGGGGGAACTGTGGCAGAGCCTGCAATGGCTGGCGCGCTACACCCATGCGCCACTGGGCGAGGTGCTGAGCACCGCCCTGCCCGGCCCGCTGCGCCATGGCGAGGTCCTGCCCGACACACACCACTGGGGTTGGCAGCTGACCACCGAAGGCCACGCCCAGCGTGAAAAGCTGCGCGCCGGCAGCCGTCCACGGCAACTGGCCGAGCTGCTGGCCGAAGCCATCGTGGATGAGGACGTGCTGGGCGAACGCATGCAGGACTGGCGCACCGCCGCGCGCAGCCTGGCCAAGCGCGGGCTGGCCGAGCGGGTTGCGCTGAGCGTGGCCCCCCAACACGCGCAGCCACTGCCCGGTCCCACGCTCAACCCGGACCAGGCCGAGGCGGTGGCCGCGATCAATGCCGCCGACGGCTTCCGGCCGTTCCTGCTGGATGGCGTGACCGGCAGCGGCAAGACCGAGGTATACCTGCAGGCGATCATCCATTGCCTGGCGCAGGGCAGGCAGGCGCTGGTGCTGGTGCCGGAAATCGGCCTGACCCCGCAGACCCTGGCACGCTTCCGTGGCCGCCTCGGCATCGCCGTGCATGCGCTGCACTCGGGGTTGAACGACAACGAGCGCGCGCGCGTCTGGGCAGCGGCCTCACGCGGCGAAGCGCGCGTCATCGTCGGCACCCGCTCAGCGGTGTTCACGCCGCTGCCCCAGGCCGGCCTGCTGATCGTCGACGAGGAACACGACGGCAGCTACAAGCAGCAGGACGGCATCCGTTACCACGCGCGCGATTTCGCCCTGGTCCGGGCCAAGTGGCTGGGCGTTCCGGTGTTGCTGGGCAGTGCCACGCCCTCGCTGGAAACCCTGCACAACGCCTACGCCGGGCGTTACACCCACCTGCGCCTGAAACAGCGCGCCGGCGATGCGCGGCCACCGCGCGTGCGCATCCTCGATGTACGCAAGCGCCCGCTGCATGACGGCCTCTCGGCCGATGTGCTGGCCGGCATCGGGGAGCATCTGCAGCGTGGCCAGCAGGTGCTGGTGTTCAAGAACCGCCGCGGCTACGCACCGGTGCTGCTGTGCCACGACTGCGGCTGGACCGCGCCATGCCAGCGCTGCGATGCGCCGATGACCGTGCATGGTGGCGGTCGTCGCCTGCAGTGCCACCACTGCGGCGCGCGGCAACCGGCGCCGCTGGCATGTCCGGCCTGCGGCAGCCTGGCACTGCAACCGCAGGGCATCGGTACCGAACGCCTGGAAGAACATCTCACTGCGGCCTTCGCCGACTTCCCGGTGGTGCGCATCGACCGCGGCACCACCTCACGGCGCGACGCGCTGGAACAGCAGCTGGCGAAACTGGGCGACCAGCCCGGCATCCTGGTCGGCACGCAGATCCTGGCCAAGGGCCACGACCTGCCCAAGCTGACCCTGGTGGTGGTGGTGGGTATCGATGAGGGCCTGTTCTCAGCCGACTTCCGCGCCAGCGAAAAACTGGCGCAGCAGCTGATCCAGGTGGCCGGTCGCGCGGGACGTGCGCGCGACCCGGGCGAGGTCTGGCTGCAGACCCATCACCCCGGGCACCCGCTGCTGGAAACCCTGGTGAGCGGTGGCTACCATCCGTTCGCGCAAGCCGAGTTGAACCAGCGCCAGGCGGCCGGATTCCCGCCCTTCGCGCATCTGGCGCTGATGCGCGCCGAAGCGCAGCAGGTGGAGCATGCCAATGCATTCCTGCTGGCAGCCCGGCACCTGCTGGGCGAACAGAACGTGGTCGAGGCCTACGGGCCGATGCCGGCGCCGATGCCGCGGCGGGCCGGTTACCAGCGCACGCAGCTGCTGCTGTCTGCGGTGCAGCGGCCGCCGCTGCATGGCGTGCTTTCGCAACTGGTTCCGCAGCTGTACGCGCTGCCGGAAGCACGCAAGGTGCGCTGGTCGCTGGATGTGGATCCAACGGATCTTTATTGAGGGGTCAGAGCCCACCCGTCGGGTGGGATCCGACCCCGATGCCCTGGGGTCGGATCCCTTTTCGCAGAAAAGGGCTCTGACCCCGGACGCCTTCGCTTACGTCAGCGGCGACATCACGCCGCGCTGGTAGGCCGGTCGCTCACGCAGGCGCGCATACCACTCGGCCAGGTGCGGCAGGTCCGGGCGCTGGATCGGCAGTTCATACCAGGCGTACACCAGCGAGCCGAGCGGAATGTCGCCCATGGCGAACGTCCCGCCCGACAGCCATGGCTGCGTGGCCAGGGTGGCATCGGCCATCGCCAGGTAGTCACCGGCACGGACGATGGCCGCGCTGATGCGCGCTTCGTCACGGTCGGCCGGCGCGGTGCGCATGATGCCCCAGACCAGGTCGCTGTACAGCGGCGCCATCCGCGAGGTGCTCCAGTCCATCCACTTTTCGGCCTGCGCGCGCTCCATCGGGTCCTCGGCGTACAGCGTGCCCAGCGCATAGCGCGCGCTCAGGTAACGCACGATGGTGTTCGATTCCCACAGCGGCAGGCCGTGGTCCTCGATCACCGGCACCAGGCCGTTGGGATTCATCGCCTGGTACTCCGGCGTCTGCGTGCCGCCATGGCTGCCGCCTACTTCGATGGATTCGTACGGCAGGCCGATCTCCTCGGCACACCACAGCACCTTGCGGACGTTGCTGGAATTGCGGCGGCCCCAGATCTTCAACATGCGGGTTTTCCTTGCTGGCAATGCGAGCGGCAACGATACGCCTGATTGGAGTGGAGATGTGCGTGCAGGATGCGGGATCGGGCGCCTGCGCGCTGTCGGCCGGCGGCCGGCACTACCGGTTCTTTTTTGGCAGCGCGCGCACGTAGGACGACTTGCCGTCCTTCTTCAGCTCGAACAGGCCGATCGCCGCCAGCAGATCGCTGAGTTTGCCGTAGCCATAGTTGCGCGGATCGAACGAGGCCTGGTTGCCGATCTGGCTGCCGACCGGCCCCAGGTGCGACCAGCCATCCTCGCCCTCGGCCGAGGACACCGCGCGGCGCAGCATCTTCACCAGCCGGGTGTCGCTGCGCATCTCCGCCCCGCTCTTGCGCGGGCGTGCATCATCATTGGCGACGGGCTCGTTCGATGCCTGTTCGCTCGATGCCTGCTCGGCATCCGGCACGCTGGCGTGGGTCTGGCCCAGCGCTTCCAGGTAGGTGAACTTCGAGCACGCGTTGACGAACGGTTCCGGCGTCTTCTTTTCGCCGAAGCCATACACCTTCACGCCGTCGGTCAGCAGGCGCATCACCATCGGGGTGAAATCGGCATCGCTCGACACGATGGCGAAGCCATCAAGGTTGCGCGCGTACAGCAGGTCCATGGCATCGATCACCATCGCCATGTCCGACGCATTCTTGCCCTTGCTGTAGGCGAACTGCTGGATCGGGCGGATCGCGTATTCGTGCAGCACCGCTTCCCAGCCCTTCAACCGCGGGCTCTTCCAGTTGCCGTAGGCACGGCGCACGTTGGCCACGCCATAGCGGGCGACTTCGGCCAGGACCTCGTCGATCTTCGAGGCCGGCGCATTGTCGGCATCGATCAACAGGGCGATGCGCTTTTCCGGTTCGCTCATGGATTCCTCGCGGGCGGTTGCCTGAACCCGAGTATCGCCGATCCACCCAGGCGCTGACGTGACAGGTGGCCGCCGTGCGAAGATGCCAGGCGCTTCCCCCAATGCCCCCACTGGAGTGAGTCGATGAGTCGCGAGCGCGTTCCCCACCTGGTCGTTGTCGGCGGCGGTTTTGCCGGTCTCTGGGCCACCCGTGCCCTGGCCCGCGAGCGCATACGCATCACCCTGGTCGACCGCCGCAACCATCACCTGTTCCAGCCGCTGCTGTACCAGGTGGCCACCGCCGGCCTGTCCGCGCCGGATATCGCCGCACCGCTGCGCCACATCCTCGGCCACCAGCGCAACGTGGAAGTCCGCCTCGGCGAAGTGGTCGCCATCGACAAGCAGGCACGGCAGATCGGCATGGCCGATGGCAGCACGCTGGACTACGACAGCCTGCTGCTGGCCACCGGCGCCACCCACGCCTACTTCGGCAACGACCAGTGGGCCGATGATGCCCCCGGCCTGAAAACGCTGGACGATGCCATTGCACTGCGCCGCAAGCTGCTGCTGGCGTTCGAGCGTGCCGAGGCCGAACCGGACCCGGCCAGGAAGGCGGCGTGGCTGAGTTTCGCCATCGTCGGTGGTGGCCCCACCGGCGTCGAACTGGCCGGCACGCTGGCCGAGATCGCGCGCCACACGCTGCGCAACGAATTCCGCCACATCGATCCGGCCAGCGCCAAGGTGCGGCTGGTCGAGGCTGGGCCGCGCGTGCTGTCCTCGTTCCCGGAAGTGCTTTCGCTGAAGGCGCGCCGCCAGCTGGAAAAGCTGGGCGTGGAAGTGCTGACCGGTACCCCGGTGAGCGACATCGACAGCCAGGGCTTCAAGCTCGGTGAGCAGTTCGTGCCGGCCCGCACCGTGGTCTGGGCCGCCGGCGTGGCCGCTTCACCACTGGCGCGCACGCTGGACGTGCCGCTGGACCGCGCCGGCCGCGTGCAGGTGCAGCCGGACCTGACCCTGCCCGATCACCCGGAGCTGTTCGTGGCCGGCGACCTGGCCGCACTGAGCCAGGCCGACGGCAAGCCGGTTCCCGGCGTGGCGCCCGCGGCCAAGCAGATGGGCAAGTACGTGGCCGAGGTGGTCCGCGCGCGCCTGCATGGCAAGGCGGCACCGGGGCCGTTCAAGTACGCCGACTACGGCAACCTCGCCACCATTGGCCGCATGGCCGCGATCGTGCACCTGGGCCGGCTGCAGCTCTCCGGCGTGCTGGCCTGGTGGTTCTGGCTGGCCGCGCACGTGTTCTTCCTGATCGGCTTCCGCAACCGCATCGTGGTGCTGCTGAACTGGGCGGTCGCGTACTGGAGCTACCAGCGCAGCGCGCGCATCATCTTCGGTGATGACCAGGACGACCGGCGGCCGAGGCGGTAAGGCCGCACGCAACAGGGGTCGGATCCCTTTCCGCGGGAAAGGGCTCTGACCCCGTCAACAAACATGGAGCGCCATCCACGCATGGCGTGGATCTACTTCCGGCAGAAGTCCTCCTTCCTCGCGGTGTCCGCAATCTGCGCGGTACTCCAATGCCGGGTGATCCAGATCGCCAACGCGGTGCTGCTGAGATGCCAGCGCAGCATGCCGCGCCGAGGTTGCCGCCACAGGTGGCGCCGGGCAATCCAGAAGGCCTCCCGCTCCACTTCAGGCACCTTGTTCTTCATCCCGTCCTTGTCGAAGAACTGGGCGGTGAAGCGCCAGGGGTTCATTGGCTGGTATCCCGCCCGTGGCTCACCGCTGCACGCAGCCACGCCACTGGGCGCGCGGTCGGCCGGCTTCGGCCGGCCGTCCACCAATGCCAGCCCGAGCAGATACAGCAGGCCAGGCAGCAGCGCGATGCCGGCGACCAGCACGACGACGGAGATCCATGCGTTGCCGGCGGCACGCATCGCTCAGTGCGCCTTCGGTTTCGGGTACCACAGTGCGTTGACGATGACCCAGCGCTGGTCGAAACGCCCCATGTGGAAGTAGTCGACGAACCACGGGGTTTCCAGCCGCACCGAGGCCGCGTTGCCGGTCACGTCCAGCACCGTGCAGCGGCGATCCCATTGATCCTTCGGGGTCTTCAGCGCACCCTGTTTCGTCAACGAGACCAGCTCTTCCTTCGACATCCGGCGCAGGCCCAGGCGCTCGTCGGGTGTATCGCCGAGCACAGCGCGCTTGGCCAGGTCCGGATGCAGGGAACGGGCGACGCGCTGCGGGTCGGCCTCCAGCTGGCCATCGACGTAGTCGTGGCAGGTGCCTTCGATGGCCGCGATCGTGGCGGCGTCGGCGGCAGGGCTCGTTGCTGCGGAGAGAGCGAACAGCAGGGCGATCGTGGACATCCGGGTCTCCAGCTCTGGGCGCGGGGCGATCATCGCATGGACCGGGTAGCCCATCCACGCAGGGCGTGGATCTACTGTAGAGCCGAGCCCGTGCTCGGCCATGCCAGCAGCAGCCGAGCATGGGCTCGGCTCTACAGAAGCGTCTGCAGCCAGGCCAGCTTGCGTTCGCGGGGCTGCTGCTTGAGTTGCCACTCGGCCCGCGAGGCCGCGGCCCGGTCCGGGTATTCGCGCACGGCCAGCACGCGCAGCGGCGGCCGGGCCCGGGTGTAGCGCGCGCCCTTGCCGGCCTGGTGGGCGGCGAAACGCGCCTCCACATCGGTGCTGATGCCGGCGTAATAGCTGCCATCGCGGCATTCGAGCAGGTACAGGAACCACGGGCGGACGGACGGGGCCATGCCTGGATTATGCCGTGCTGCACTGCAGCGGATATACTGGCACCCGAATGCAGGAGAGAGGCGCCGCGCTGGCGCCCGCCGAAGGCGCAGGCTCCCATGATCGCTCAGGCCGGTGGGCTGGAATCCCACCAACCATGCATTCGACTCGCCGAGCTGGAGAGAGGTCACCGGGCATGCCCGGGACGATCCGCCGAAGGGGCACGCGGCCCATGCCGCTGAACTCTCAGGCAAAAGGACAGCGGGAGCGGCACCGGTCATCGTCATCCCGTCATTGCGCAGGCAGTGGCGGCGGTCGCGCATGGCCGGCCCCACCGCGCCCGGAGCCTGTCCCATGCTGCTGTCCATCATCTACCTGATCGCCATTTCCGCCGAAGCCATGACCGGCGCACTGTCCGCCGGCCGCCGCCGCATGGACCTGTTCGGCGTGGTCATGATCGCCTGCGTCACCGCCCTCGGTGGCGGCTCGCTGCGCGACATCCTGCTCGGCCACTATCCGCTGGGCTGGGTGAAGCATCCCGAGTACCTGGGCTTCACCGTATGCGCGGCGCTGATCGCCACCTGGGTGGCGCGCTGGATGCACCACTTCCGCCGCACCTTCCTGGTGCTCGATGGCCTGGGCCTGATCGCCTTCACCCTGATCGGCTGCTCGATCGCGCGCGAAGCCGGCCATGCAATGCCGATCGTGCTGATCGCCGGCATGCTGACCGGCGCGTTCGGCGGGGTGCTGCGCGACATCCTCTGCAACGAGGTGCCACTCATCTTCCAGAAGGAGCTGTACGCGATCATCGCGCTGCTGACCGGCGCGGCCTATCTGTTGCTGCTGCACTGGGGCGTGGCCGATGCCACCGCGATCCTGTGCTGCCTCGGCGGCGGCTTCGCGTTGCGCCTGCTGGCGATCCACTACCGCTGGGAAATGCCGAAGTTCGTGTACCACGACGAAGTGCATTGAGCCTCTTCGTAAAGTCGAGCCATGCTCGACTGCTCTTTGCAGGAAACCAACGCGCTTCGCGCGCAGGTCGGGCATGGCTCGACGCTACAGGAAGCGGTATCACCACCCCGGCGATGTACCTGGCGCTGTCGCTCATGCGCAGCGCCAGGCGCATCGCCGGTGCAGATGGGCCGGCCTCCAACTCCGACCGGCCCTGATCGCGGCCGCACCCCCGCAGGCGCTGGCCGCCATCCACACACGTGCCGCACTCAGGCGGCTTCGATCAGGCTGCTTCGGACACCTTCACGTCGCGACGGGCGCGCACGGCCGCAGCCAGACGCTCCAGCACCGTCACGGTGGTGTCCCAGTCGATGCAGCCATCGGTGATGCTCTGCCCGTAAACCAGCGGCTGGCCGTCCACCAGTTCCTGGCGGCCACCGACCAGATGGCTCTCGATCATCACGCCAACGATACGCTGTTCGCCGTCTTCCAGCTGAACAGCAATGTCCTCGATCACCTTCGGCTGGTTCTCGGGGTTTTTCAGGCTGTTGGCGTGGCTGGCGTCGATCATCAGGCGCGTCGGCAGCTTGGCCTTGGCCAGCACCTGGCAGGCGTCGGCGACGCTGCCGGCGTCGTAGTTCGGCTGCTTGCCGCCACGCAGGATCACATGGCAATCCGGATTGCCGGTGGTCGACACGATGGCGGTGCCGCCCTGCTTGGTGACCGACAGGAAGTGATGCGGATTGGACGCCGCACCCACCGCGTCAGCGGCGATCTTGACGTTGCCATCGGTGCCGTTCTTGAAGCCGACCGGGCACGACAGCCCCGAGGCAAGCTCACGATGCACCTGGCTTTCGGTCGTACGCGCGCCGATCGCGCCCCACGCCACCAGGTCGGCGATGTACTGCGGCGAGATCACATCGAGGAATTCGACACCGGCCGGCAGGCCGAGCTTGTTGATGTCGCGCAGCAGGCCGCGGGCAATGCGCAGGCCCTTGTCGATCCTGAAGCTGCCGTCCAGGTCCGGGTCGTTGATCAGGCCCTTCCAGCCCACCGTGGTGCGCGGCTTCTCGAAGTACACGCGCATGACGATTTCCAGTTCGCCGGCCAGCGCGTCGCGCAGCGGCTTCAGGCGCTGGGCGTATTCGATGGCGGCCTTCGGGTCGTGGATCGAGCACGGGCCCACCACCACTGCCAGGCGGTCGTCACGGCCGTGCAGGATCTGGTGCAGGGCCGCGCGCGAGGCGCTGACGGTGTCGGAGGCTTCATCGTCACAGGGCAGCATCGCCAGCAGCTGGGCAGGCGGTGTCAGCGGTTCGATGGTGCGGATGCGCAGGTCGTCGGTGTGCGGGGGCATTGCAGGAGATCTCCGGAACGTTGGGGTCCCCAGCGTGGCGGCATGAAAAAAGCCGCCAGGTTCGCTGGCGGCTTTCGGGAATGCGTCTGAAGCTTTCTTCAGGGTGAGCGCAGTCCTTCCTCCGCCAGTGGCTTCGGAAAGTAATACCAGTAAAAGCGGGTGGCGGCTGCGTTCATGGGGTGTATTGATAGCACAGCTTTTGCGCAGTGCAAAATGTTTCATCCGCAACCGCGGGTGCGGTTCAGCGAGGCGCGCGCCGGCGCTGCCCACGCGGCAGCAGCCACGCAAAGCTGCTCATTTGCCATGCACTTCCACGTCCAGCAACAGGCCTTCGTGGATGTCGGCCCAGCGCTCCAGCACGCGGTCCAGCTCCTGCCTGGCCTCGTCCAGCTGCTCGGGATTGAGCAGGGAACGGGTGGTGTAGAGGTCGGAAACCAACCGCCGCAGGGCCGCCTCCGGGATGGCCACCGACGGCCCTTCCCGCCCCGGCAACTGCAATGCCGGGCTGTCGCCAAGCGGGCCGAACAGCGTGACCTGGAGCGTGCTCTGCATGATCAACTTCCCTGCGGATGGACATGGGCAATGTCCTGTTTACCGCGTCCGGGTGACAGGCGCATGTGCCATGCGCGTCCGGAGACGCTGCTACAAGGCGGCCAGGTCGGCAAGGTGCTGCCCCATCCCATCGTCTGCGCCGACGGCGTTGATGGTGGCGAAGTACTGATGCCAACCGGTGGCGGCAATGCCGGCCACCAGCGCATCGGCGTCCGCGCGGCTTGCACAGCGCCAGACCGCATAGAACTGCTCATCGCTGCCGTGCTGTACGCCCCTGGCAATGCGGCCCATCGCCAGCAGTGTGATGCGGACTGGATCGAACTGCTGCATGCCTGCACCGATACGGGCGAAGAAGGCATTCCGCTGCTCGGGCTGGAGCGTGGTCCAGGCGGGGGTGGCGGTGTAGAGCTCGATGAAGGTGTGCGACATGCTGCTTCTTCCTTGAAGGTTTGGGGGGTTGCCGGCCAGCGGCCGGCACTACCGGAGCGAGCGCATGGCGCGTTTGCGGATGTAGGCATTGGCATCACCAGGGTGCTGCTGTTGCCAGCGCGCGCACAGCGCACGCACCCACTGCGGCTGTGTCTTGCCGGCATCATTGAGCCAGTTGCCGACCGAGTCCTGCACATAGCGCTCCGGGTCGTCGGCGAGTGCCTCCAGCATCGCCTCTGCAAGTTCCGGCTGCCGCTTGAACAGCGCGACATGTGTGGCCCACACGCCGCGCGGGCGCAGCGCTTCGCAGGCGAAGCGGCGCAGGTACGGCGATCCTTCCTGCGTCCATGGTTGCAGGTACTCCAGCGCCTGCAGTGGTGCGGCAACAATGTCGGCACGCAGCGCCAGCCACGCCCATTCGCGCACGCCGAAGTGCGGGTCGTCAGCCAGTGGCCGCATCGCCTGCAGCTTGGCCGGCAGCGTCGCGTCGGCGTCGCCGCCGATCAGGTAGCAGGCCCAGCCACGCACCGTGTCTGACGTATGCGCCTGCCAGCGCGCAGGCTCCCCCTGTCCGGCTTCGTGCAGCAACCGCGCCGCCAGCGCCATGCGCTGGGTGATGCCCTTGCCTGAGGCGTCGCGCATGCATTGCAGCGATTCCGGCTCAAGGGCAGGCGCCACCACCTGCAGCAGCGCGGTGAAATCCACGGCCAGGCATTCGGCCAGATGGGTGGCAGCAGCGCTGCCACTGTTGAGTGCATGCAGCCTTTGCGCAGGAACGGGCGTGCTCATGCTGCCGATTCCCGCCCACCGTCCGTGTGCTGCCAGACCTTGTGCAGCAGCTGCGACAGCTGCTGCTGTTCACCCGCATCCAGGCCGTCGAACAGGCCGCTGATCCATTGCGTGTGCTGCTCGAACAACGACTCGGCCAAGCGCTTTCCCGGTGCGGTCAATACGATCTGCAGACGGCGGCCATCCCCGTCATCGCTGCGACGCTGCAGCAGGCCTTCACGCTGCAGGCCATCGAGCAGGCCGCTGATGGTGGCACGGGTCACGCCGGCACGCTCGGCCAGCAGGTGCGGCGGCAGCGTGCCACCGGCCCCGTGCAGCAGGAACAGCACGATGAAGCGGCCCTCGCTGAGCCCATGCGGTGCCAGCCGCGCGGCGCAGTCGCGATCGATCGACGAGGACAACGAGAGCAGCTGGAAGCACAGGCGCAGTTGCGCGATGTTGGCGTGGCCGCGTCGCTGCGATTCCTCCAGCAGGGCCTGATGCTTGGCTTCGATCATCTCACGAACACGATATGGTTAGGCGCCTAATCATATCACCGGATAGCCGCTACCTGTAAATCACAGCCGATATCAGGGGAGCTTTCCCAGCAGCAGGCGCGCGATCAGCCCGCCGCCCTCGCGGTGCAGCAGCTGCAGTTCGCCTGCGTGACGCCTGGCCACGTTGGCGGCCATGGCCAGTCCCAGCCCGGTCCCACCGGTAGCGCGACTGCGCGAGCTTTCGCTGCGCTGGAACGGTTGCAGCAGGCGGACACGATCAGCTTCGGCGATGCCCGGCCCGCGATCCATCACATCCAGCTGCACCCCATGTCCCCACACGGCGACATGCAGCTCCACGGCGCCCGCGTAACGCTCGGCGTTGTCGATGAGATTGTCGACCGCGCGCCGGAGCAGCAGCGCATCGCCATGCCACGGCAGCGTATCCGGGCACTGAAGCGAAATGTCGACCCCGCGCAGCAGCGCCCCTTGCAGGCATTCCTGCAGCAGGGCAGCCAGATCCAGCGAGCGCATCTGCAAGGGCTGCAGCTCGCCGCGTGCATAGTCCAGCACCTGCTCGATCATCGCGTCCATGCGTTCGATGTCCGCCACCATCCGGGCGGCCTGTGGTGCGGGAGCGAACTCGGCGCGCAGGCGCAGGCCGGTCAGGGGCGTGCGCAGGTCATGCGCCACTGCCGCCAGCATATGGGTCATGTCCTGTGCCTGGACCCGCAGGCGTTCGCGACCGGTGCTGATCGCGGCGGCCAGCATCTGCACTTCGCGTGGGCCATCGTCGGGCAATGGCGACTCGGCCTGCAGGTCGACGCGTGCGCTCGCTTCGGCCAGGCGCCGCAGCGGGCGCCCCAACCGGATCGACGCCCACGCCGCCAACGGCGCCAGCAGGATCGCACCGCCCAACAGGGCGAGCATCACCTGGCGGCGCCAGGCCGCCAGGTCACTATGGTCGCTGCCGACCACCCGCCAGCGGCCGTCGGCCTGGCGCATCCCCAGTTCAAACGGCGGCCACTGCATCGCGGTCAGCAGCGCGGCCTGTGATTTCAGCACGCCAGCACGACCGGAGGCGTCCAGTACCGCGCCACCCTCGATGACCTGCACATCGGGCGCCCTGCCCTGCCCCGTCCATGCCAGGCGTACATCCTCGGCCGGCATGCCCATCTGCGCGGCCGCCAGCTGCGCGAGCCAGTCGCTGGCGCTACCTTGGGGGGGCGCGTCCTGCGTCGCCCTGCGCAATCCCAGTGACGCCGGCGCCTGTTCCCCACGCAGTACCTGCATCGCATGGTCCAGCCGCATCGGTGGCGGCGCGGGCCGGGGCATCCAACCCACCACTGCAACGCTGGCCAGGGTTGCCAGCAGCAGGCTGGCCAGCGCCAGCATCGCGATCCAGCGAGTGGTCGACCACCGGCTGCTCACAGCACCTGTACCTCAGCGTCGAAGCGATACCCTTCCCCGCGCAGTGTCTGCACGAGGGCTTCTGCCCCGGACGCGGCCTGCCCGAGCTTGCGGCGCAGGCGGCTGATCGCGAGGTCAATGGCACGGTCCACGCTGTCACTGGCTTCTCCGCGACTCAACTGCAGCAGCTGCTCACGCCCCAGCACCCGCCCGGGACGTTCGGCCAGCGCCAGCAACAGGGAAAACTCGCCACGACTCAGCACCAGCTCGGCACCGTCCGGTGCGAACAGGCGACGCTGGTCGGGCAGCAATCGCCAGCCATCAAACCGCAGTTCGCTGGCCACCTGCGTGCGCAGCTTGTCCTGACGGCGCAGCAGTGCGCGTACCCGCGCCAGCAGTTCACGCGGATCAAAGGGTTTGGCCAGGTAGTCGTCCGCGCCCATCTCCAGGCCGATCACGCGGTCCGGTGCAGCCCCCATCGCCGACAGCATCAGGATCGGGATCGCCCTCGCCTGCAGCCTGCGGCAGACCGACAGCCCATCCTCACCGGGCATCATCCAGTCGAGGATGATCAGGTCCGGTCGTTCGGCCTGCAGCAGCACGTCCAGTGCCGCCGCATCCGCCGCCAGGCGTACCTGGTAGCCGTGCAGCAGCAGGTGGTCGGCGATGGCGTCGCGGATGCTGGCATCGTCGTCGACGACGATGACACGGATGGGAGTACTCATTCGGACAGTATCCAGCACCTGTGTATCAGGACGGTATCAACGCCGATATTCCGGCGATACGCCGCCGTGCGCCAATGGTCACCCACGATCACTGCGGAGTCTTCCCTTGCGCCTCTTCCTGTTGCCCCTGTTCGCCGCTCCCTTGCCTGCGCTCGCCTCCAACGCCGCCGCGCACATCCTGCCGATGTGGATGCAGGGCGGTCATCCGGCGGTGGCCGTCTCGCTGGACGGGCGCGCCGAACCGCTGCGCTTCGTGGTCGACAGTGCCGCGGGGGCAACGCTGGTCGATGCCCGCGTCGTGCGGCGCTATGGCCTGGAGGATGCGGATGCAGAGGTATCACAGGCGCAAGGGGCGAGTGCAGCTTCGGCGCGGTTGCAGCGCATGCGCAGCACGTCCTGGCAGCTGGGCAGCTGGCAGCTGCAGGCCCAAGCCATGAACGTCGATCTGTCATCGTTGCCGAAGGATGATGATCCAGCCATCGACGGCTTGATCGGCAACGATCTGACCGGGCGCTGGGACACCCGTTGGGACTTCGGCCGCAATCAACTGGCGCTGTGGACACCCGGCGGATTGAACCTGGAAGGACCGGGTTGCCAGCCCAATGCGCTGCCCGGCCGCACTGGCGGCCTGCGCCAGTTCGGCTTCATCACGCTTGCACTGGGCGCGCCTGCGGTGGACGCCATCGCCGTGGTCGACACCGGTGCCGCACAGACCGTCCTCAACGCCGAAGCCGCCCGCGCACTGGGGCTGCGCACCGACGGCAGCGACGCGCGGGTGCGGGTGCGTGAAAAGGGCACCGAAGGCCTGGGCGGCGGCAAGCAGGCAACCTGGCTGTACACCCTGCCCGGCATGACCGGCGGCGGCTGGCAGCACCCGTCGATGGAGGTCCGCATCAGCGAACTGCCGGTGTTCAAGGCGATCGGCCTGGAGGGCCGGCCGGCGCTGATCCTCGGTGCCGATGCAATGCGCGGCGGCCAGGTGGACATCGGTGCCGGCGCGGCGCGGATCTGCCTGCGCCGGCCGCAGGCCGGCTGACATCTGGCGATGACGCCAGCGGCAGCCCGGCGTAGCATCACCGTGCGCCCCACCAGGAGTTCCACGCATGTGCCGTGCCACCCTGATGTTGCTGACGCTGCTCCCGCTGGCGGTACTGGCCGCGCCGCCACCCGTGCCCTCGCCCACTCGCATCGATGCCGAAGCACGGCGGCTGATGCAGGCGGCCCATGCGCGCGGGATGGCGCTGGCGGTGATCGATGACGGCAAGGTGGTGCATGTGGCCGCCTACGGTGAACGCAACGCCGCAGGCGAGCCGCTGCGCACCGACACCGTGATGTATGCCGCATCGCTCACCAAGATGGCCTTCGGCCACCTGGTCGCACAGCTGGCGCAGGACGGGGTGATCGATCTGGATGCCAGCATCGCCACAGCTCTGGACGTGCCGCTGCCAGACTACCCGCCCGAACCGAAAAAGTACGCCGACTACAGCGTGCTGGCGAGTGATGCACGCTGGCGCCGGCTCACGCCCCGAAAGCTGCTGAATCACGCCAGCGGCTTTGCCAACTTCGGCTTTCTCGAACCGGATGGCCGGTTGAAGTTCCACTTCGAGCCCGGCAGCCGCTACGGCTATTCCGGCGAGGGCCTGATCCTGCTGCAGTTCGTGATCGAACGTGGGCGACTGGGCGAGGATGTGGGTGCGTTGATGCAGCAGCGCGTGTTCGATCGCTTCGGCATGGCGCGCACCAGCATGTCGTGGCGCGCGGATTTCGCCGGCAACCTGGCCGATGGCTGGACCGTCGAAGGCAATACAGAGCCGCACGATCAACGCAGCCGTGTGCGGGCGGCAGGATCGATGGATACCACCATCACCGACATGGCCCACTTCGCCGCCGGTTATGTGCGCGGCGATGGGCTGTCTGCGGCAATGCGCAGGGAACTGGTGCGGCCGCAGCTGCCGATCACCACCGCCAGCCAGTTCCCAACGCTGCAGCCGGAGCTGCCCGTTGCGCAGCAGCACCGGGATCTGGCCGCGGGCCTGGGCGTGGTGACCTTCCGTGGCCCCCAGGGTGCAGGCTTCTACAAGGGCGGCCACGACGATGCGGTCGGCAACACCCTGGTGTGCATCGAGCGGCACAAACGCTGCGTGGTGATCCTGGGCAACGATGTACGGGCCGAGGCCACCTTCCCGGCACTGGTGGCGTTCGTGCTGGGTGATACCGGCGTGCCATGGCAGTGGGAGTACGGCGCGGCGAAGGCCTTCATCGAATGACGGTGCGATGATCCCTGGGCGGGGAGTGCGGATGGGAGCAACCATGCATGGCGTGTGGATCCACCTCACGCGTGGATGCCTGATCCGCTCAGCGCGCCTGCTCGAAGAACATCAGGTACACCAGCCGGCCATTCTCCTGGCGGTCGCCGAACGCTGGCCCGGCGGTATGCCAGAACCAGGGCCGCAGCAGCACCAGCCGGTTGAAACGCATCGGGATGCGCATGGTCATTTCCCACTGGCTGTCGTCGTTGCTGTCGCGCTCGATGATGTCACGATGCATGTCGCCGCCGTTGGCATAGCCCAATGCGGCCAGCTCCGCTGCATCCAGGGCCATGCGCTCGGTGCCGGTACGGCGGTGGCGGAAGAACTCGGTGCCGCCCTCGCAGTGCTCCGGTGCACTCAGGTAGAGGATGCCCGACCAGTGCGAGTGATCGGCGTGCACCTTGGCGCGGCCGGTGTCACCGGCCAGGGTAAGGCGGAACTTGCCGTGCGACTGCAGTGGGTTGACCGGCCGCAGCGGTTCGTTGACCAGCCGCGAGACCGCGCCGGACAGCCCATCCAGTTCCAGCCGCTGCTGCGAATTGCGGCCGGGGAATGCACCCTCCTGCACCGGATAGGTCAGGCCCAGCGCCGCCTGGCGCAGCCCCTGCGCATCGGCAGGAGAAAGGAAGTCGTCGACGACGATGAAGGAGGTAGGCATGGCCACCGAGCGTAGCGATGCGCTGCTGCGGCGGCAACCGGGCAACGAAAAACCCCGCCTTGCGGCGGGGTTCTTCCTTGCATCGGGAGGGCGTGCCGACCAGGGTCGGCAACGACCGCCGGGGGACGTGGACTTAGAAGTCCATGCCGCCCATGCCACCCATGCCGCCCATGCCACCGGCGCCACCCATGGCCGGCTCGTCCTTCTTCGGAGCTTCGGCAACCATGGCTTCGGTGGTGATCATCAGGCCAGCGATCGAGGCGGCGTTCTGCAGCGCCGAACGGGTCACCTTGGTCGGGTCCAGGATGCCGAACTGCAGCATGTCGCCGAACTCGCCGGTGGCGGCGTTGTAACCGAAGCTGCCGGTGCCTTCCTTGACCTTGTTGATGATGACCGACGGCTCGTCACCGGCGTTGGCCACGATCTCGCGCAGCGGGGCTTCCATCGCACGCAGGGCGATCTGGATGCCGTGGTTCTGGTCTTCGTTGGCGCCCTTCAGGCCGGCCAGCGCGGTGATCGCGCGGACCAGGGCAACGCCGCCGCCCGGAACCACGCCTTCTTCAACGGCCGCACGGGTCGCGTGCAGGGCGTCGTCGACGCGATCCTTCTTTTCCTTCATTTCGATTTCGGTCGAGGCGCCGACCTTGATCACGGCAACACCGCCGGCCAGCTTGGCCACGCGTTCCTGCAGCTTCTCGCGGTCGTAATCCGAGGAGGTGTCCTGGATCTGGGTCTTGATCTGCGCCACGCGTGCATCAACGTTGGCCTTGTCGCCGACGCCGTCAATGATGGTGGTGTTCTCCTTGGAGACCTGCACCTTCTTGGCGCGGCCCAGGTCCTTTATGGTGGCCTTCTCCAGCGACAGGCCGACTTCTTCGGAGATCACGGTGCCGCCGGTCAGCACGGCCATGTCTTCCAGCATCGCCTTGCGACGGTCGCCGAAGCCCGGGGCCTTGACGGCCACGACCTTGACGATGCCACGGATGGTGTTGACCACCAGGGTGGCCAGCGCTTCGCCTTCGACTTCCTCGGCCACGATCAGCAGCGGCTTGCCGGCCTTGGCGACGCCTTCCAGCACCGGCAGCAGGTCACGGACGTTGGAGATCTTCTTGTCGTGCAGCAGGATGAACGGGTCATCCAGGTCAGCGGTCTGCGACTGCTGGTTGTTGATGAAGTACGGCGACAGGTAGCCGCGGTCGAACTGCATGCCCTTGACCACGTCCAGCTCGTTGTCCAGGCCCGAGCCTTCTTCAACGGTGATGACGCCTTCCTTGCCGACTTCCTTCATCGCGTCAGCGATGATCTGGCCGATCGACTCGTCCGAGTTGGCCGAGATGGTACCGACCTGGGCGATCGCCTTGTCGTCGGCGGTCGGCTTGGAGATGTTCTTCAGCTCGGCGACGGCGGCCGAGACGGCCTTGTCGATACCGCGCTTGAGGTCCATCGGGTTCATGCCGGCGGCAACGGCCTTGGCGCCTTCGCGGATCAGGGCCTGGGCCAGCACGGTGGCGGTGGTGGTGCCGTCGCCGGCATCGTCGTTGGTGCGCGAAGCAACTTCCTTCACCATCTGCGCGCCCATGTTCTCGAACTTGTCAGCCAGTTCGATCTCCTTGGCGACGGAGACGCCGTCCTTGGTGATGGTCGGCGCGCCGAAGCTCTTTTCCAGCACGACGTTGCGGCCCTTCGGGCCCAGGGTGGCCTTGACGGCATTGGCGAGAACGTTGACGCCGCGCACCATGCGCGAACGGGCGTCTTCACCGAAACGAATATCCTTGGCAGCCATTGCATTTACCTCATTGGTAGCGCCGGACGATGCCCGGCGGCTGGGAGTTTGGGATCAGGTTGAAACAGGTCGCGCCGGGGCTCAGCCGATGACGGCGAGCACGTCGTCTTCGCGCAGGACCTTGTATTCGACGCCTTCGCTCTTGTACGAGCTGCCGGCGTACTGGCCGTAGATGACCTTGTCGCCGACCTTCAGCGACGGCGCGCGCACGTTGCCGTTGTCCAGCGGCTTGCCGGGGCCGACGGCCACGACCTCACCCTTGGTGGACTTTTCCTTGGCCGAGTCGGGGATGACGATGCCACCGGCGGAGATTTCGTCGGCTTCGATCGGCTTGACCACAACGCGGTCGTGCAGCGGCTTGATGCTCATAGGAGACCTCTTAAGTGATTGATTGGTCTAAAAAAGTCCGGCGATGTTAGCACTCACCCCAAGCGAGTGCCAGAACCGCACGTGAAGAAACCCGACAACGTCGGGAGCAGGGCAGAGATGGAGCCCCGCCGCCCCCTTTCAAGGGCGGAATGAAAAAATTTTTCCGCCCGCGCGCCTCGGCCAAGGCGTCGGTCTTGGACAATTTCGGTGACAAGCGTCGCACTGTCAGATATCTGACGTTCATTTACGACAAAGTGTCACTGGATCGGCCTTAGGCTCGGTCAGGCATTCCCAATCACAAGGAGTAGTCGATGCGATTGCTGTCCCCGCTTGCCGCCGCCTGCCTGCTGGCACTGGCCGCCGCGCCGGCCCAGGCCGAGGTTTTCATCAACGAACTGCACTACGACGACAGCACCGCCGCCGGTGACGTCGGCGAAGCCATCGAAGTGGTCGCCACCGCCGGCGAGGACCTGTCCGGCTACCGCCTCTACCTCTACAACGGCAGCAATCCTTCGGCGGCCGCGGTCTACGCCAACAACCCGGTCCCGGCCGGCACCGCCGCCGGCTGCGGCAGCGCGACCATCGCCGTGGTCAACTACCCGACCAACGGCATCCAGAACGGCCCCAACGACGGCATCGCCCTGGTCGATGCCAGCGGCAAGGTGGTCCAGTTCCTCAGCTACGAGGGCGCCATCACCGCCTCCGGTGGCCCTGCCGCCGGCATGACCAGCCAGAACATCCCGGTGGCCGAGACCAACAGCACGGCCGCGGGCACCTCGCTGCAGCTGACCGGCAGCGGCAGCCAGTACACCCACTTCACCTGGGCCGAGTCGGCCAGGCAGACCTTCGGCAGCTGCAACAACGGCCAGACCTTCAGTGGCGGCGGAACCCCGGGCCCGAACACACCGCCGTCGGTCTCCACCACCACCCCGGCGCAGGGCAGCAGCACCTTCCCGGCCGCCGCCGACCTGGAAGTGGTGTTCAGCGAGACGGTGAACCTGGCCAGTGGCGCCTTCGCCCTGAGCTGCGGCACCTCCGGCAGCGTGCCGTTGACCTTCCCGGCCAGCGGCCGCAGCGTGAAGCTGTCCACCAACACTGCGCTGGTGGCCGGTGAGGCCTGCCGCTTCGACATCCGCGCCGCGCGCATCACCGACCTGCAGGGCGCGCACCCGGCCGCCGACAGCCGCATCGCCTTCACCGTGGCCAGCACCGGCGGCAATCCGGACCCGGGCAACCCGGGCGTGCCGGCCGGCTATTACTCCAAGGTCAACACCAGCAGCCCCAGCCAGCTGCGCTGCTCGCTGCATGCCACCATCAAGGGCCACACCGCCTACCCTTACAGCGGCTCGGGCACCAGTACCTGGACCATTCTGGAAATCGCCGACGAGGATCCGAACAATTCCGGCAGGATCCTCGATGCATATCGCAACCACAGCTACGCCAAGGTGACCGATCGCGCCGGCAGTGGCAGTGGCCTGAAGTACAACCGCGAGCACACCTGGCCGAACTCGCTGGGCTTTGCCACCACCACCGGTGACAAGGGCCTGCCGTACGCGCCGTATACCGACACCCACATGCTGTACCTGACCGACGCGCAGTGGAACGCCGACCGTGGCAACAAGCCGTTCGGCAAGTGCGACGCCAACTGCGGCGAGCGCGCCACCGAGGCCAACAACGGCCAGGGCGGCGGCAGCGGCGGCTATCCGGGCAACTCCAACTGGGTGCGCACGCCGGACGGCAACACCGGCACCTTCGAGGTGTGGGGCAAGCGCAAGGGCGACATGGCGCGTGCGGTGATGTACATGGCGATCCGTTACGAGGGCGGCAAGGATGCGGCCACCGGCCAGTCCGAGCCGGACCTGGAGCTGACCGACGACCGCAGCAAAATCGTCAAGACCAGCAGTTCGCCGGCCTACATGGGCCTGCTGTCCACGCTGATCGACTGGCACCTGTCCGATCCGCCGGATGATGCCGAGCGTGCGCGCAATGACGTGATCTACAGCTTCCAGGGCAACCGCAACCCGTTCATCGACCACCCCGAGTGGGCAACCCCGGCCCTGTTCACCTCGGCCAAGCCGGCCACCTGCCAGCTGGCCAACTGACCGCGCAACGCAGCGGTCCACTGCCGCCGCCGGGCCCTGACCCGGCGGCGGCCCTATACTCGGCGGTCATGTCGACCGTCGATCCCGTCCTGCTGCTGTTGACCACCTGCCCGGACCGGGCCAGTGCCGAGCGCATCGCGCACGCGCTGGTCGGCGAGCGCCTGGCGGCATGCGTGACCCGCCTCGATGGCGCGCAGTCGACTTACCGCTGGCAGGGGGAGGTGACCACCGACGCCGAACTGCAGCTGCTGGTGAAAACCACCGCGAGCCGCGTCGATGACGCAATTGCCCGGATCGTCGCACTGCATCCGTATGAACTCCCGGAGTGCATCGCGGTCGAAACCCGGGCCGGCCTGCCGGCGTATCTGGACTGGATCCGGGCACAGACCCGGGAGGACACTGATTGAAGACTCTGTTTGCGCGCGGCGCCGCCTTGTGCGCCCTGTTGTGGCTCTCGCTGCCGGCCTTCGCGCTGGATGAGAAGGACCTGCTGCCGGTGGACCAGGCGTTCGCGCTGACCGCCAGTGCCCCCGAACGGGGCCAGGTGCAACTGCAGTTCAAGATCGCACCGGGCTATTACCTTTATCGCCACCGCACCAGCGTCAAGGCCGACCCGGCCTTCAATGCCGGCGCGCTGCAGATGCCCAAGGGCGACAAGCACCACGACGATTTCTTCGGCGAAGTCGAGACCTATCGCGAGCGCCTGCAGGCCACCCTGCCCGGCACGCCGTCCGAGGCTGCCGGCACCATCAGCCTGGAAGTGCGTTACCAGGGCTGCGCCGATGCCGGTGTCTGCTACCCGCCGCAGAAGCGCGTGGTGCAGGTCACCCTGCCGGGCGCCGGTGCGGCGGCGGCGGTGCCTGCCGCGCGTGCCGGTGCGGCCAACCCGTTCAACAACCCGCTGGCCGGTGCCGGCAACAGCGGTGGCCTGCGCCTGCCGGGCGCGGCCAACAACAGCCAGGCCCTGCCGCTGCCGTCGGAACAGGCGTTCGGCTTCGATGCCATCGCCAGTGACGGCAACACCCTGCTGCTGCGCTTCAGCCCAGCGCCCGGCTATTACCTGTATCGCGACCGCACCTCGCTGAAGCTGGAAGGCAGCGCCGGCGTGCTGGCCGGCAAGCCGCGCTGGCCAGCCGCGCAATCGCATCGCGACGAGCACTTCGGCGATGTCTCGGTCTACTTCAACCAGGTGGAAGTGCCGCTGCCGCTGCGCCGCACTGTCACTGATGCCGTCGACAGCACCTTGGTGGTGACCTTCCAGGGCTGCCAGACCGATGGCATCTGCTACCCGCCGATGACCCGCCGGGTGAAGCTGTCGATTCCCGCTGGCAAGCTGTCCGCCAGCATTGACCAGGCGCCAGCGCGCAACGAGGTGATCAGCCCGCTGCCCGCCGCCGGCGTGCCACGTGAATCCGCCAACGGCGCACCGTTGCGCCTGCTGCCGACCGTCCCCAACGACGGCATTGCCACTCCCGCCGCCAGCGGCAGTGAGGGTGCGCGCAATGAGTTCGCCGCCGACGCGCGCGATGGCAACGCACTGCGCACGCGCCCACCGGCGACAACCCCGAACCCGGACCGTTCGTTCGTGTGGGTGCTGCTGCTGGCGCTGGCCGGTGGCCTGGTGCTGAACCTGATGCCCTGCGTGCTGCCGATCCTGTCGCTGAAGGTGCTGAGCCTGGCGCAGAGTGGCGAAAGCCCTGAGCGGGCACGCAGCCATGCCCTCTGGTACACGCTGGGCGTGCTGGTCGCGTTCGCGGTGATCGGCGCGCTGATGGTGGGCCTGCGCGCGATCGGCAACGCCGTCGGCATCGGCTTCCAGCTGCAGCACCCGGGCGTGGTGGCGGCGCTGGCCTACATCATGTTCGCGGTGGGCCTGAGCCTGTCCGGCGTGTTTACCCTCGGCGGTGGCATCGGCAACCTCGGCCAGTCGCTGGCCAGCCGCAGCGGGCCGGCCGGCGATTTCTTCACCGGTGCGTTGGCCTGCCTGGTCGGCAGCGCCTGCGTCGGCCCGTTCATGGGCGGGGCGATCGCCTACGCGTTCATTGCCCCGCCGCTGAAGGCGATGACCGTATTCCTGTTCCTCGGCCTGGGCCTTGCGCTGCCGTTCCTGCTGATCGGCTTCGTGCCAGCGCTGGCACGCCGCCTGCCCAAGCCCGGCCCGTGGATGGAAACGCTCAAGCACGTGCTGGCCTTCCCGATGTATGCCACCGCGCTGTGGCTGCTGTGGGTGCTGGGCAAACAGCGCGGCGTGGACGGCATGGCACTGGTGCTGGGTGGCCTGCTGCTGTTCGCCTTCGGCCTGTGGCTGTTCGAGCGCAATCGCTGGACCGGCTCGCGTGCGGTGACCCTGCTCGGCGTGCTGCTGGCGATCGGCGCGCTGGTTCCTGCCTGGGGCGTGACCCAGCTGGCACCACCGGCGCGGGCCGCACAGGCCGCCAGCGAGAACGTGGTCGAGTATTCGCCGCAGTTGCTGGACCGCCTGCGTGCGGACAACCGCGTGGTGTTCGTCAACATGACTGCCGACTGGTGCGTGAGCTGCAAGGCCAATGAACGTGCCGTGCTGTCGCGGCCGGAGTTCAAGGAACTGCTCAAGCGCACCAACGCGGTGTACATGCGCGGTGACTACACCAACGTCGACCCGCAGATCACCACGTTCCTTGAAGAGCACAAGGCCGTGGGCGTGCCGCTGTACGTGGTGTACGGCCCGGGTGCGCCGCCGACCGTGCTGCCGACCCTGTTGACCCAGGCGGTGGTCGAGGAAGCGCTGCTGCGCACCGCACGATGAAGTGGCAACGGCCAGCGCTGCTGTGGACAGCGGTGCTGGCCGCCGGCCTCGGCCTGTGGGCCGGGCATCGATTGGCACCGGGACCGGTGGCGCTTGAGGCCGTGCCGGCGGCACCTGCTGTGGCGGCTGCGGCACCTGCCCTGCAGGTCGGCGACAGCCTGCCCGCGCTGTCGCTGCCCGATCTTGAAGGCCGGCCGCTGGACCTGCGCCAGCACGCTGGCGGTCGCCCGCTGTTGATCAATGTCTGGGCCAGCTGGTGCGTGCCCTGCGTGGAAGAAATGCCCGAACTGGCGCGTTTCGCACATATCCAGGGCGAGCACGGTGTGCAGGTGCTGGGACTGGCGCTGGATACGCCGGAAGACGTGCGCGGTTTCCTGCAGCGGGTACCGGTGGATTATCCGATCGTGATCGAAACCCCGGGGCCGCTTGATGCCAGCGTGCAGCTGGGCAATACACAGGGCCTGCTGCCCTACAGCGTGCTGTTCGATGCACAGGGGCGGCGGGTGAAGGCAAAGCTGGGACCGTTCGCCCACGGCGAGATCGACAGCTGGGTGAAGTGAGGGTGTTTTTGCAGGGCTTGCAGCCCTGCACCCTGCTCAATGCAACGGCAACAGCCAAAGCGGGCTTTCCGTGGGATGGCGGGGCGCTGTGGCTGTGCAGGACACGCCGTAAACCCGTCCGTGGGGGCTCGATGGCGCCATCCATGGCGCCAACGGTCCTGCACAGCCACACCGCCCCACCTTCGACAGATTCCGGCGGCTGTTGGTAGGTGTCGACCTTGGTCGACACATCTATCGATATTCAGAACGGAATCAGACCCCGTGCCGACCAACGGTCGGCACCCACCAAAGCAGAACCTCGTTCCGACAGATCGCAGGAACTGCCGAAGGCGGGGTGGGTCCGGTTGAGGGGGTGTCCGCGGCATGGATGCCGCGGCCAAGGCTACAGGGACGTACTTGCGCCGTCCCCCGCAACCGGACCCGCCCCGCTTCCTCACAGGAAACCCGCTGTTGCTTCGGCTGTTGCTTCTGAGGTTGCCGGCCAGGCCGGCACTACCGCGGGTGCCGGGCGCAGCCCGGCCGGCAACCCCTGCTTGACCGCAGGCAGGGCGCCACGGAGAATTCCGCGACTAATTCTCATTTGCTGTTGCGCAGGATGCGGGCGGCAGCCTTCCTGGCCCTCCTCCTTCGATGTTCAAGAACGTCCTGTTCCAACTTCATTGGCTGCTGGGCATTACCGCCGGTGCCGTCCTGGCCCTGATGGGCCTCAGCGGCGCCATGCTGTCCTTCGAGGACGAGCTGCTGCGCGCGGCCAATCCTGGCTTCGCTGAGATCGCCGAGCACCATGCGGACGGCCAGCATCCCCTTGCACTCAGCGAACTGGTGCCGTTGCTGCAGGCTGGCAGCGAGCGCCCCCTGCAACGCCTGCGCGTGGATGCGACCGGACAGCGGCCGTCGGTCGCGCGCTTTGCCGGCGGCAAGGAACACTGGGTGTACTTCGATCCGTACAGCGGCGAGCGCTTCAGCGCCCTGCGCGGGCAGGCATTCTTCGACGTCGTCGAGGACCTGCATCGCCACCTCGCTGCCGGTGAGCGCGGCAAGTGGATCACCGGCAGCTGTGCAATCGCGCTGCTGTTCTTCACCCTGTCCGGTCTCTACCTGCGCTGGCCACGACGCTGGTGGCACTGGCGCAGCTGGCTGGCGGTGGAGTGGACGCGCAGCGGCCGAGGCTTCCTGTGGAGCCTGCACTCGGTGGTCGGCACCTGGGTGCTGCTGATCTACCTGATGAGTGCGCTGACCGGCCTGTGGTGGTCGTTTGACTGGTACCGCAACGCGGCCAACACGCTGCTCGGTGTGGCGCCGGCGGCAAAGCACACGGTTGCCGCCGACGCGGCACTGGACGTCCATCGCATCGAGGCCACGCTGTACGCGCTACCCGGCGTGCGCACCGGCTTCATCGACCTGCGCCTGCCGGAGAAGCCGGGGCAGGCGCTGAACGTGCGGGTGATGGCCGGTGATCCGTCGCAGCGCGGCGGCCACCACGACCGTGCGCATGACCTGCTGCAGCTCGATCCGGCCAGTGGCGCGGTTCTCGATGCCCGCCCGTACGCACGCCAGGGCGCGGGCGGACAGCTGGCCACCAGCGTGTTCGCGCTGCATTCGGGCAGCTACTTCGGTGTGCCCGGGCGCGTGGTGGTGATGCTCAGCAGCCTGGGCATGAGCCTGTTCTTCATCACCGGCTGGATGCTGTACCTGGACCGCCGCCGCAGCCAGCGTGCAGCGCGAGGGCTGCGCCGCGCGCTGCCGGCCACGACCACCGATGGCCGTGGTCCGCCGTGGCTGGTGGTGCATGCCAGCCAGAGCGGACTGGGCGAACAACTGGCGTGGCGTGCGGCCGCGCAGCTGCAGGCGTCCGGTCATGCGGTGCAGGTGCTATCGCTGGCCCGCGTCGATGCCGCGACGCTGCAGGCCACCTCCCAGGCGCTGCTCGTGCTGAGCACGTTCGGCGACGGCGAGCCACCGGATGCCACGCGCCGCGCGGCGCGGCTGCTGCTCGCACAACGCCTGGACCTGTCGCGCCTGCAGTTCGGCCTGCTCGCGCTGGGCGACCGCCAGTACCCGCATTACTGCGGCTTCGGCCGCCAGTTCGATGGCTGGCTGATCGGCAACGGCGCGCGCCCGCTGTTCGAGCGCATCGATGTCGATGCCGCTTCGGTGCCGGCATTGCGCCAATGGCAGCAGCAGCTGGGTACGCTCACCGGCATCGTCACCGATGACAGCGTGCTGCCTGCGGCTACGCAGATGCATGAGTGGCGCCTGCTCGGCCGCGACCATCTCAACCCGGGCAGCGTCGGCGGAGCCATCTGGCGTATCCGTCTTGCCGCACCGGCCGACGTGCAGTGGCAGGCGGGTGACATCCTGCACATCGCACCCCGCCACAACGCGCGGCATGCAGGTGCCGTGCTGAAGGGACACGGTCTGGATCCGCTGCAGCCCCTGCTGGTCGATGGCCATCCGCGCACGCTGCTGGCGCTGGCCAGTGAACGCGAGCTGCCCGAGGCCGATGCCGCGCTGGCGGTGCAGGATGCCTGCCTGTGGCTGGCCGGGCTGCCGCTGCTGCCCAGCCGCGAGTATTCGATCGCCTCCTGCACGGATGATGGCGTGGTGGAGCTGGTGGTGCGGCTGGTGCATGACGCCTCCGGTCGCGCCGGGTTGGGCTCGGGCTGGCTGTCGTTGCATGCACCGATCGGTGCCGGCATCGTCGCCCGCGTGCATCGCAACCCCGGTTTCCATCGCGTCAGCGGCGCGCCGATGGTGCTGATCGGCAACGGCACCGGCATCGCCGGGCTGCGCAGCCTGTTGCGCGAAGCTGCCCACGCAGGCGAGCGCGGGCACTGGCTGCTGTTCGGTGAACGCCAGCGCGCACACGACTTCCTGTTCGCCGACGAGATCGAAGCCTGGCAGGCCAATGGCCATCTCACGCGGGTGGACCTGGCGTTCTCGCGCGATGGCGAGGGTGGTTACGTGCAGGATCGCCTGCGTGCGGCCGTCGATGCGCTGCGCGACTGGATGCAGCGCGGTGCGGTGATCCATGTCTGTGGGTCGTTGCAGGGCATGGCCGAAGGCGTGGACCAGGTGCTGCGAACCGCGCTGGGTGATGAAGCGGTGGAAACGCTGCTGGAAAACGGGCGCTACCGCCGCGACGTGTATTGATTCCTGCCGCCGAACGCTGGTGTGAGCCGAGCATGGGCTCGGCTCTGCAGTGTTCGTGCAGCCGATGTAGCGCCGAGCCCACGCTCGACTGACTAGGCCGCCGCGCGCGCCTGCGGCATCGACTGCAAGCGGAACGCGCCCACGGCTTCTGCCAAGGCACGCACCTGCGCCTGCATCTGCGCCGTGGAGGCACCGGCCTCTTCCACCAGACTGGCGTTGCGCTGGGTGCTGGCTTCCATCTGCACGATGGTCTGGTTCACCTGAGCGATGCCCGCATGCTGGTCCTGCGACGCACTGCGGATACCTGCCAGCAGCTCGGCCAGCTGCTGCACGCTGCCGACGATCTCGCCCATCGTGGTGCCGGCCTGCGCGGCCTGCTGGTTGCCCTGGCCGACACGCGCCACCGAATCCTCGATCAGCCCCTTGATCTGCTTGGCCGCCTCGGCACTGCGCTGCGCCAGCAGGCGCACTTCGGCGGCCACCACGGCGAAGCTGCGGCCCTGCTCGCCGGCACGCGCCGCTTCCACCGCCGCATTGAGGGCAAGGATGTTGGTCTGGAAGGCGATGCCGTCGATCAACTGGGTGATGTCGCCGATCCGGCGCGAGGCTTCGCTGATGCCATGCATGGTCGCGACCACCTGGCCGACCGCCTCGCCACCCCGCTGGGCCACCGCCGCCGCGCCCTGCACCAGTGCATCGGCGCGGCCTGCGGCATCGGCGTTGCGGCCGACGGTATCGGTCAGCTCCTGCATCGACGCCGCGGTCTCTTCCAGGTTGGCGGCCTGCTGCTCGGTGCGCTGCGACAGATCGTGATGGCCGGCGACGATCTCGCCAACGCCGGTATCCAGGCTGGAGGTGGCCTGCTGGATGCGGGTGACGATGCGGCCCAGCTGCGCGACGGTGGCATTGGCATCGTCGCGCATGCGCGCGAACACGCCCTGCAGGTCCCCCTCCATGCGCACGCTGAGGTCGCCGCGGGCCAGCGCAGCCAGCAGTGCCTGCAGGTCACCAAGGTTGGTTTCAAAGGTGGCCAGCAGGCGATTGATGCTGGTCGACAAGGTGCGCACGAAGCCCTGCTTGCCCTCCAGCACGATACGGCCATGCAGGTCGCCGCGTGCTGCAGCATCGACCAGGGCAGCGACCTCGGTTTCCAGCAGCGTCTCCAGCGCACGACTGCGCCATTCCACCGCTACGCCGAGGAACTGCCCTTCGTCGATGATGGGGTTGGCAATCAGCTGGTAGCGCACGCCGGCATGGCCGATCTCGCGCTCCTCGCGCTGGCGCGCGCCGGCCAGGCTGGTCAGCGCCGGATGCAGGCGCACGGCATCGCTGCCCACCAGATCTTCGGCCTCGCGCTCGAGTTGCTGCAGCAGTGCCGGATTGACGTAGGCCACCCGGCCCTCGGCATCGATCACCATCAGCCCGGTCTGCGCACTGTCCAATGCCTGCCGCACACGGGTGTTGCCGCGCGCCACGGCACGCTCGGTCTCGATGCGCGCGCGCAGGCGCTGCTGCATGTCGACCAGGCGCTGCGCCAGCTGGCCGATTTCATCGTTGGCGTTGTAGACGCGCAGGGTGGTGTCGAGTCGGTCGTCGGCGATGTCGCTGGCGAAACGCAGGGTGTCCTGGATCGGCTGGCGCACCGCACGCAGCACCAGCACCAGGCTGGTGATCAACACACCGGCGACCAGCAGCAGGGTCACCGCGAACAGCACGCTCATGGTGCGTGCGCCGGCCTGCTGGCGCGCCTGTGCCTTGGCCAGCGCCGCCACCTGGGCCTGCTGGAAGACGGCCAGCGCCGGCGCCACGCCGGCGGCGGTATCCAGCAGCGATTGCGCCTCTACATCCAGGCCCACGCGGGCGGCGGTATAGCCCAGCAATGCGGCCTGATAGGCCTCCATGCCGTTACGAAGGGCATCCTGCGCATCGGTCGGCAGGCCCACCAGTGCGAGATCGAACGGCAGCTTTTCTTCGCTCGCACGGTCGGCATGGGTGGAGTCGCCATCGAGCAGCAGCAGTGCCTCCTGGCGGCGCATCTTCTGCAGGGACAACGCCAACGAAGGCCGCTGCAACGCATCCACCTGCGCCTGCAGGGCGTCGGCGGCCTGCTGCAATTGCGCGGCGAGGCCGGCATCGCCACGACCCATCTCATCGACGCGTTCGAACAGGGCGGCCACACCCTGCGAGAACGCGCCGGCGGCTTCGGTCAGTGCCCGCAGCGCCTCGCGCCGGCCGGGATCCATCGGCATCGCGCGCAGCGCCTGAAGATCGGCCTGGAGCGCCTTCTGCGTCGCCAGCAGCTGCGCGCGGTCGGCATCGTCGAAACTACGTGCATACTGGGTCTGCAGACGACGCGCCTCGGCCACCCGCGTGGCCACGCTCGCGGCCAGATCGCTGCCGTGCTGGTAGCTGGCCTGGCTGCGCGCCGCCTGCGTGCTGGCATGGCCGGTCCAGGCGTAGACGGCGGCGATCGCGATCAGGCCCAGCCCACAGACCCACAGGGTCGCCTTGAGCTTGCTGGCCACACTGAGCCGATGCGGCTGCAGCCACAGCAGCAGGCCGGGGGACGCCGAGCGCAGTGCGGCAAGCCGCATGCGCAGGGACCGGAGGTGGGGGACGACGGCCGACATGACAGGCTCCAGGCGGAAGGACGCACCTGTATCGGCGGGAAATGGCGCAACTTTAGGGCGCTCCTGGTTCACTCCCACCGATTGCTGGCGGACGCGGCCTTTGTACCCGGCACAGGCGACGGGGGGATGACACCCGCGCAATGCTTGACCTCAACCCCGGTTGGGAGAGCACAGTAGATCTCCCTCCCCCGCCCGGCGCGCGCATGACGACGCTCGATGTCCCCCGCTACCTGCAACGCCTGCAGCTGGATGCACCGCCACCGCTGACGCTGGCGGGCCTGACCCTGCTGCAGCAGCGCCACAACGCACTGCTGCCGTTCGAAACCCTCAGCTGCCTGCTGCGCGATGCAGTACCGATCGACCTGGACAGCGTGCAGCGCAAGCTGCTCGACGACCGTCGTGGCGGCTACTGCTTCGAACTCAACGGCGGCCTGCTGGCACTGCTGCAGGCGCTGGGCTTCGATGCACAGCCGTTGAGCGCGCGCGTGCTGCTGGCCGCCCAGGACGGCGAACTGACCGCACGCACCCACCTGCTGCTGCGTGTGCAGGTGGACGGCGATGACTGGCTGGTGGATGCCGGTTTCGGCAGCCTGACCCCGACCGTACCGCTGCGGCTGCATGATCCGCAGCCGCAGGCCACGCCCCACGAGCGCTTCCTGTTGCAGCGCCTGCCCGGCGAGGGGGATTTCGTGCTGTCCGCCGAGTCCGGCGATGGCTGGCGGGCGATGTATCGCTTCGACCTGCACGCGCCGGCACCGATCGACAACGTCGTGGGCAACTGGTACGTGTGCACCCATCCCGATTCCAGTTTCCCCGGCCAGCTGCGCGCATCCCTGACCGGGCCGGACTGGCGACGCACCATCGGCAGTGGCAACTACACCGAGTACCGTCCCGGCCAGGCACCGGTCAAGCGTCCGCTGCGCGATGTGGGCGACGTGCGCGAGGTGTTGCAGCAGCGCTTCGGCATGCAGCTGCCGGACGACCCACGGCTGGACCCGGCGATCAACGACTGGCTGCAGCGCTCACGCTCGGCCACGGTGTAGAGCCGGGCCGATGCTCGGATGAGCGTTGGCGGCTGGGTCAACAGCAGCCGAGCATGGGCTCGGCCCTACAGAACCACGCGCGCCTGCAGCGCAATGCGATTGCCTTCGCTGTCGGCGATCTCGGCCACGCGCCAGTCACCGGCATCGGCCGGGCCGAAGCGCAGCTCGGCCCCGGCCTGCAGCGCACGCTCGAGGCTGGCATCCAGGTCATCAACCCCGATGTAGATGCGCGCACCGTGGACGGAGGGCAGATAGTCGGCCCCCCGCACCAGCGCCATGCTGGCACCGGTGGCCTCATCGGCAAACGGCAGGTAGGCCATCCTGCAGTCGTGCAGCAGGATCGGTTCGTCCACCGCCACCTGCAGCCAGTGCTGGTAGAACGTGATGGCCCGGGCCAGGTCAGTGACCGGTATCTCGACGTGCAGGATGGGGTTCATGTCCGCAGGATAACCGGATGCTGACACTGCCTTGCAGGTCCGTACTGGCATGCTGGACCGCCCTTTCCCCGCGGAGTCCTGCATGTCCCTGGCCGATCATCGTGGTGCGCTGGCACCGCTGGGCTTCCTGCGCGTGGCCATCAACCTGGGCAATCCAGTACTGGCGCAGGGGGACGCGCGCTCACCGCGCGGGCCGTCACTGGAACTGGCCACGGCATTGGCGCAGCGCATGGGCGTGCAGGCACGCTTCACCTGCCACGACGCCGCGGCCGCGGTGGTCGCTGCAGCCAGCAAGGATGCCTGGGACCTGGCCTTCCTGGCCATCGATCCGGCGCGCGCCGGCCGCATCGCCTTCAGCGCCCCCTATGTGGAGATCGAAGGCACCTACCTGGTGCGCGAGGACAGCCCTGCGCAGCAGGTGGCCGACCTGGACCGCGATGGTCTGCGCATCGCGGTCGGTCGTGGCGCCGCCTACGACCTGTTCCTCAGCCGCGAACTGCGCCACGCCATGATCGAGCGGGCCGAGACGTCGGCCGCTGCCATCACCCTGTTCGATCTGCAGCGCCTGGATGCCGCCGCCGGCGTGCGCCAGCCGCTGGCCGCCTGGGCGCAGGCGCATCCCGGCCACCGCGTGCTGGCCGACCGTTTCACCGTGATCCAGCAGGCGGTCGCGGCGCCGGCCTCGCGCCCGGCCGATGCATTGCAGGCGCTGTTCGAGGAAGTGGAGGCGATCAAGGCAGGCTCGTTGCTGGGCGAAGCCTTCGCCCGTGCCGGGCAGGCGGTTACGTTGGTACGGTGACCGCGGGACACACGCAGTCGAGCATGGCTCGACGCTATAAATGCGCGTCTGCCATGTGCCGGACGTGCTCGGCCGCCTGAGCGTGCAGCCAGTCGCGGAAGGCCAGGAAGCCGCGATGGCGGGCCGAGCGCTGCGGGTAGACCAGCCAATGCGGCCAGGCGGTTTTCAGTCGCAGGCTGGACAGCGCCACCAGTTGGCCCGAATCCAGCAGCAGGCGCGCCCGCGTCACCCGTCCCAGCGCTACGCCCACCCCGTCCAGCGCCGCACGGTGATGCGCCTCCGAATCATCCAGCACCGCCACGAAGCGCGGCGGCGGGTTCTGCCCACTCAGCGCGAACCAGGCGCCCCACGCGCCATCGGGATCCCCCAGCAGCGGCCACTGGTTCAGCGGCACGCGGTCGATCCCTCCCATGCGTTCGATCAGCGCCGGGCTGGCCATCGGCAGCAGCCACTCGTCGAACAGCGGCTCCACCACCAGGCCCGGCCACTGCCCGCTGCCCAGCCGCAGCGCGGCGTCGAACTGGCGCTGTCGCTCGAAGTCAATCAGGCGTTCACTCGACTGCAGGTTGATCTCGATCTGTGGATGCTCGGCAACGAAGTGCCCCAAGCGCGGCACCAGCCACGCCGACGCCATCGACGGTACCGCGCTGATCGTCAGCACGTGCTCGGCGCGTGCGGCATAGGGCTGGAAGGCCTCGTTGATCGCATCCAGATGCGGGCCGACCTGGTCGAGCAGGCGCTGCCCTTCCAGGGTGAGGGTGACGCCGCGTGGCTGGCGGACCAGCAGTGGCTGCCCCAGCCGCTCTTCCAGCTGGCGCATCTGATGGCTGAGCGCACTGACGGTCAGGCTCATCGACGCCGCTGCGCGTGACAGGTTGCCCAGCCGCGCGGCGGCCACGAAGCCCTGCAGGGCGTGAAGGGGCGGACGGGACATCAGGCTTGAATTCCTCTCAAGGCATGCTTGCGGAAATGTCGCTTTTTCCCGGTCAATGCTGCCCGTATCGTGCAATCCACTCAAGTGGAGGGACGCTCATGAACATCTACGGCAGCCTGTTGTTCCTGCAGGGCCACGTGGCCAACGCCGAACTGGCCCGGCAGCTGGCCTGCCCGTCCACCGGCTCCCCCACGGGTGCGCCGCAACCGGCCGCGCCGGTTCAGAAACCGCGTGGCCGTTGAACACGGCTCAACCTGCATACCAACGCTGGACGTGTTCAGGCAGCCATGGCATTGGGTCGATATCCAGCGCCCGGCAACCGTCGAGGGTGTCACGCAGCACGCGCTCGCCGGGGCCACCGGGCATGCGCAGGCCATCCTCTTCCGGTAGCTGCACCGCCGCCCAGTCGTGCAGCCGGTCCATGCGCAGGCGCTGGGCGGCCTGCAGCCAAGCCTTGAGCTGGAAACAGCGATAGCCCTGTGCGCCCAACGCATCAACCGCGAGCGACAACGCCTGGTTGGCACCACGCACCCATTCGGTGCGACCTCCGGCCTTGTCCTGGACCGTCATCGGCGCCGGCGCGCGGTGCGCCTTGAACGGCGAACGCAGCTGCAGCTCCAGATCACGCGCATCGCGCTCGCTCTCCGCTTCCACCAGCGTACCGGCATCAAGGTCGAAGAACTCGAACCAGCGCCGGTGCAATGCGCTGATGCGCCCGAGCGGATCGCGTGAAAAGCCGATCTTCGCGTAGTCCTCCCACGCACAGGGGAAGACGTAGGCGAAGACACGACCGTCGATGCGGATATGCGACTGCATGTGCGCAGGCTGCCTCCACTGCAGCCCGGGCGCAACCGGGCGTTGCGGTGGGCGCCGCAGGGCTTTGGCAGTACGGCTTCATGCAGCCGCTTCGGACTATCCTCGCTGGCTGTCGCTGTCATCACCGCCACCATGCCTGCTCCTGCGCCTGCCCACCTGCCGGTCTCGTCCATCACCCTGGACGCGGCAACCTTCGCGGTGGTCCACCAGCACAACGCGGACATCGCGCGGCAACCGGCCTCGCTGACCAAGCTGATGACCGCCTACGCCGCTTACGGATGCGTCGAAGAGAACGGTGGCACGTGGGACCAGGCGGTCACCATCGCCGCCGAGGATGTGCATGCCGTAGCCGATGATGAAACACGCATGGGCCTGGTGCCCAGCGAAACAGTCACGCTGGCGCGCCTGCTGGAAGGGTTGATGATCGTCTCCGGCAATGATGCGGCGCTGGCCATCGCACGCCATCTGGACGGATCACAGCCTGCGTTCCTGGGCCGCATGAACTGGCACGCGCGCCAGCTTGGCCTGCGCAGCACGCGGTTCGCCAGCGTGTCCGGCATCACCACCCCGCACCATGCCTCCAGCGCGCGCGACATGGCGGTACTCGCCGCCTGCCTGCTGAATGACCATCCGCAGATCCTGGCAATCACCGCGCAGCGCACGTTCGCGCATGGCCGCTTCAGCCGCAGCAACCAGAACGCACTGCTTGGCGAAGACGGCGTGGATGGATTGAAGACCGGCTACACCCAGGCCGCAGGCTTCTGCCTGGCCGCCACTGCCTGCCGGGCTGTGCCCGGGCGGAACCTGCCGGTACGCCTGATCACCGTGGTGCTGGGCGCTGAAAGCCGCGACGCACGCGATGCCCTTGTGCGCGAGCGGCTGGCCGCCGGGTTTGCGGCGCTGGCCGACACCACCGCCGACGCCTGAGCGGATCAGCGCCGCTTGACCGTCGCCACGATCAAGCGCTGCAGCTCGGCCTCGGCGCCGACCTTGTCCAGCGCGCCTGCCGCCACGGCTTCGGACAGGGCTTCGGCCGCACCGAGAATCGCCCAGCGTCCGGCCAGGGGGACCGTGCCATCGGCCGCAAACGGGCCCAGCCAGGTGTCGCAGTTGTCGATGAAGTCCTGCTGGTAGCGCCGACGCACTTCATGGAGTTCCGGCGCGCCCACCAGCGCAGCGAGGATGCCCTGCACTTCACTGCCCTGGCTGAGGACGCAGTCGATGTAGCCGGAGGCGATGGCCGCCGCACGATCGGCCAGCTGCGCCCTGGCACGGCCGATACGCTCGTGGAAGACCACCGTCTGCCGCCCGTCATAGTCATCGTAGAGCGCGGCCAGCAGCCCGTTGCGGGTCACGAAGTGATCATAGGCCACCGGTTTGGTCACACCGGCCGCCTCGGCCAGCCGCCCCAGCGTCAATGCGTCGGTGCCTTCGTCGCCGACCAGCGCCCAGGCCACGTCCAGCAACTGGCGGGCGCGTTGCTCGCGGGTCAATCGGCGGCGCGTGGGAGCGGCGTTGGCAGGCATCGGTGGAGCACGGCGGTCAGCGCATCGGAGCACCGATTTTACGGCCGATCGCCAGCGCGGTCTGCAGATGCGCTTCGGCTGCACCGGAATCGGCGTCCAGCAGCAGGTCGGACGACAGCACGCGCGCGCCGCAGTAGTCGAAGATGCCCATGTCGATCTGGGTCTTCATCGCCGCACCGTAGCCGCGCCGTTCGATCATGTCCGCGCCAGCCCCGCCGATGCCGACCAGATGCACGCCCAACCGCTGCAGCTTTTTCTGCACCTTGCCATCGGCGCCGTCCTGGTAGGCCCAGCCCTGGGTGAACACACGATCGATCCAGCCCTTCAGCAGCGCGGGGAAGGACCACCAGTACAGGGGATAGACCAGTACCAGCGTGTCGGCAGCCTGCAGCCGCGCCTGCTCGGCGGCGACGTCAGCCGGAGTTGCGCCGGTGCCACGGAACAGCGCCTGGTCCTGCATGTTGAAGCGCGGATCGAAGCCTTCAGCCATCAGATCGGCGTGGGTCACGCTGTTGGCGGCATCCGACGCGGTGATGGCTTCGCCGATGCGCCTGGCGATGGCATGGGTCAACGCGCCGGGTTCAGGGTGGGCGGTAACGATGAGGGTGTGCATGGGGCATGTCCGGAGTTCACTAACTACCAATAGTAAGTAGTGTCACCCAGGATACCAGCGCCATGCGTGGGACGCTGTTTCCGCATCCACCGTATAGTGCGGCGGTTCCGACTGAGCTGCCCGACGATGCACCGGTATCTGCTTGCCCTTCTGCTGGCCCTGCCGATGGCAATGGACGTTACGCCCGCGCTGGCCGGTGAACTCAGTCCGGAAGACTCGGCCGCATTGCGCAAGGAGGTGCAGGCGATGATGGGCGCCTTCGCCCGTGGCGATACCGAGTTGATCATCGCGCGTACCCATCCCAGCCTGAAGCAGCTGGCCGGTGGCGACGAGGCCTATGCGCGGGCGACCCGCGACACCGTGAAGGCGCTGCGCAGGGCCGGCGTCAGCATCATCAGCGACGAGGCAGGCGTGCCGGGCCGCACCTATGCGGCCGGTGACGAGGAAGTCTGCTTCGTACCGCGCCAGTCACTGCTGCGCGTGCGCGAAGCGCCGATGCGCAGCACGTCATTCATGGTTGCTGTGCGACGCGTCGGTACAACGCAATGGCGCTATCTGGACGGCGCGGCGATGCTGGACAACCCGGCACTGCTGCAGCAACTGCTGCCGGCGCTGGAGCCGGGCGTGACGCTGCCCAGGGGTGGGATGGAAGCGCTGTAGTCGCAGGTGCGCGTCCATCCACGCCCGGGCTGGATCCATTGCAGACCTGGGCGTGTGTCAGCGGAACAGCGCGTTCAACGCCGCGCCCGAAGCCGCCTGCTGCAGGCCATCGAAGCGGCCGTCCTGCAAGATCGGCTCGATGGCCTGCATCAGCCCACCCCACGCAGCTCGCGCCAGCGCACCGCCCAGGCTGACCCGTCGCACGCCGAGTGCGGCGATGTCCTGCAGGCTCAGCGGTGTCGGTCCACCGACCAGCAGGTTCACCGGCTTCGCCCCTGCAGCGGCAACCACCGCGCTGATCTGTTCGGGCGTGCTGATGCCCGGTGCATACAGCACATCGGCGCCGGCCTCGGCATAGGCGCGCAGGCGCTGCAGGGTGTCCTGCAGATCCGGCACGCCAACGAAGAAATTCTCGGCCCGCGCGACCAGCAGCACATCGCCCCCCGCGCGGTCGATGGCCGCACGTGCCGCACACAGTCGCTCGACCGCCTGCCCGATCGGCCGCAGCGGCGCATCGGCCACGCCGCTGGCGTCCTCGATCGACAGCGCCGCGATACCGGTGTCGATGGCCGCCGCCACCGCCTCGCCCACTGCCTGTGGCGTGGCGCCGAAGCCATCACCGAAATCGGCGTTCAACGGCAGCGGTGTCGCGGCCGCCATCAGCCGCAGATGTTCCAGTGTGGCCTGCAGCGAAACCGCCCCATCCGGCCGCCCTTCACTCCAGGCGCAGCCGGCACTGGTCGTGGCCAGTGCCTGGAAGCCCTGCCGCTGCAGGTAGCGGGCGCTGCCCACGTCCCACGGATTGGGCAGCACGAAACAACCTCGCGCATGCAGCTGGCGGAAACGCGCGCGCTTGCGCTGGGTGTCGGCATCAAGCGGGGTCATGGCGGGGTCCCGGGCGGCGGACCTGCACCCTAGCCCACGCTGCGGCGGCACTCAATCACGGCGTGGGCCAACGTGCATGAGGTGATGCCGGCTGCTTATTGGACACCACCGTGCACGCTGCCCGAGCGTGCTTGCCTGCCACACAGTGCCCCACGGAGCCCCAGATGCACCCGGACCCGCAGACCCTGATCGACGCCGGCGACGATGACGCCCATTGGGCCGACCTGCTTTCACCCGCGCGCCGTCGCCTGATCGCGTCGGCCGGGCTGGCCGCTGGCGGCCTGGCCAGCGCGTCGGCTGCCACCGCAGCCGCGCGCAGCGACAACGCCGTGAACACCACCGAACCCGGGCGACCCGGCTTCCGCGCCATCGTTCCGCCGGCGCCCGAGGGCCGCAGCCCATGGGGCCAGGCCACGGCCAGCGAGCCTACCCCGCGGCCGGCCAGCGTGCGCCCCGGCGAGGCCACGCTGCCCACCCGGCCACGTGCCTACACCGCCATCAAGAGCTACCACGCCCACATCTACTTCGACGAGGACAGCTTCGAGAAGGCCGCGCTGCTGCGGCGCTGGGCCGCCGAGCGCTTCCCTGTGGAGCTGGGCAACTGGAACCTTGAGCCACGCGGGCCGCACGTCACCCCGTCGTTCTATTTCGGCTTCACCAACGACCTGCTGCCGGTGCTGGTGCCCTGGCTGCAGCTCAACAGCCTGGGCCTGACCATCCTGATCCACCCCAATACCGGCGATGGCCGCGCTGACCATCTGCATTACGCGTTGTGGGTGAACCGCGCGCAGCCGGTCAATGCCTACAACTGGCCGGCGCCGAAGCCCGGGCAGCCGGAACCGCTGGAAGAGGTGTTCCCGAACGTGGTGCCGACGGTGCCGCTGGAGATCTGAGCGGCCGGGGTGCCGGACAGCTCCATGTGGAGGCGCAGTGTGCTGCCCACCGAACCCCGTCTCCCCGCATGGCGTGGATGCCGGCATCGTCGGCCTACGTGCACGCATCCCCGTCCAGCACCACGTTCAGCGCGCCTTGATCCAGCGCCCGCCATACGGCCGCAAGCGCTCCGGCAGATTTCAAACATACGATTGAAACGCTGCAAACTTCGCCGAACTGGACAGCATCCGCCGGTTCCGCCAGACTGCCGCCCTTTCCCGTCTTCCGGATCCCATGGCGAAGCTGCTGGTCCTGCACGGCCCCAACCTCAACCTGCTCGGCACCCGCGAGCCGGAGGTCTACGGCCACACCACGCTGGCCGACATCGACCAGGCCCTGGCTGCCCAGGCATCGGCCGCCGGACACACCGTGGAACGCCTGCAGTCCAACGCCGAGCATGTGCTGGTGGACCGCGTGCAGGCTGCGCGCAGCGACGGAACCGCTTTCATCCTGATCAACCCCGCCGCCTTCACCCACACCTCGGTCGCCCTGCGCGATGCGCTGGCGGCGGTGGCGGTGCCGTTCATCGAGATCCACCTGTCCAACCCGCATACCCGTGAGCCGTTCCGCCAGCACAGCTACTTCAGTGACAAGGCAGTGGGCGTGGTATGCGGTTTCGGTGCCGACAGCTACCGCTACGCGATGGACGCGGCGCTGCTGCGCGTGCAGGCGGCCAGCGCGTGAAGATGCCGCCGCGCGTGCTTGCCGGCATCCTGCTGTGGGCCGGTCTGTGCGGCGCCAGTGTCGCTGCCGAGCGCGCGGCCGCGGGCATCGACTGCGCACAGGCAAGCGGCGGCTACGAGCGCGACATGTGCGATTCCGATCGCCTGGATGATGCCGACAGCGCATTGAACGCCGTCTACGCGCAGGCGCGTGGCGAACTGAAGGCGCAGGCAACCGATGGCAGCTGCAGCCGCTGCGCGGCGGCCGAACAGCAGCTGGTGAAGGCCCAGCGCATCTGGATCACCTTGCGCGATGCAGATTGCGAGGCGGTGTATGCCTTCAATGCAGACGGCACCTCGCGCAACCCCGCGAAGATGCAATGCCTGATCACCCAGACGCGCGACCGTACGCGGCAGCTGCGCGAGTTCTACGAACTGCTTTGAACCGAGTGCAACCGCACTCTCCACCACACTGACATCACGAGCAAAGAGGCCACCATGGATCTCCGCAAAATCAAGAAGCTGATCGACCTGCTGGAAGAGTCGAACCTGGCTGAAATCGAAATCAAGGAAGGCGAAGAGTCGGTGCGCCTGTCGCGCGCCCCGGTGGCCGGCTATGCCGCCCCGGTCGCCGCGCCGGTGTATGCCGCTCCGGCCGCCCCGGCGCCGCAGGCGATGCCGATGCAGTCGCCGACCGAAGCCTCCACCGGCGGCAGCGCCAAGCCGGGCCCGGCACTGCCGGAAGGCCACGTGCTGCGCTCGCCGATGGTCGGCACCTTCTACGCCTCGTCCGCCCCGGACAAGCCGGCCTTCGTCACCGTGGGCCAGCAGGTCAAGGAAGGCGAAACCCTGGCCATCATCGAAGCGATGAAGATGTTCAACCCGATCGAAGCCGACACCTCCGGCACCATCGTTGCCATCCTCGGCGAGAACGGCCAGCCGGTGGAATTCGACCAGCCGCTGTTCGTGATCGGCTGAGGGGCGCGCCATGCTCGACAAAGTCGTCATCGCCAACCGAGGGGAGATCGCGCTGCGCATCCTGCGCGCGTGCCATACCCTCGGCATCCGCACGGTGGCCGTGCACTCCACGGTCGACCGCAACCTCAAGCACGTGGCCATGGCCGACGAGTCGGTCTGCATCGGTCCGGCGCCGTCGCCGCAGAGCTACCTCAACATCCCGGCCCTGATCGCGGCGGCGGAAGTCACCGATGCCCAGGCCATCCACCCGGGCTACGGCTTCCTGTCGGAGAACGCCGACTTCGCCGAACGCGTGGAAGAATCCGGCTTCATCTTCATCGGCCCCAAGGCCGACACCATCCGCATGATGGGTGACAAGGTCGAAGCCATCCGCGCGATGAAGGCCGCGGGCGTACCGTGCGTGCCCGGCTCGGGCGGCCCGCTCGGCGAGGACATCGTCGCCAACACCAAGATCGCCCGCGAGATCGGTTATCCGGTCATCATCAAGGCGGCCGGCGGTGGCGGTGGTCGCGGCATGCGCGTGGTGCACGCCGAAGCGTCGCTGAAGACCTCGATCGAAACCACCAAGAGCGAGGCCAAGGCCGCGTTCGGCAATGGCGAGGTCTACATGGAGAAGTTCCTGGAGAATCCGCGCCACGTGGAAATCCAGGTGCTGGCCGATGGACAGGGCAATGCCATCCACCTCGGTGAGCGCGACTGCTCGATGCAGCGCCGCCACCAGAAGGTGGTGGAAGAGGCACCGGCGCCGGGCATCACCGCCGAGCAGCGCGAGCAGATCGGCAAGGTCTGCGTGGAAGCCTGCATCCGCATCGGCTACCGCGGCGCGGGCACGTTCGAGTTCCTGTACGAGGACGGCCGCTTCTACTTCATCGAGATGAACACCCGCATCCAGGTGGAGCATCCGGTCACCGAAATGGTCACCGGCATCGACCTGGTGGCCGAGCAGCTGAAGATCGCCGCCGGCCAGAAGCTGTCGATCAAGCAGAGCGACGTGGTGCTGACCGGCCATGCCATCGAGTGCCGCATCAACGCCGAAGACGCCGAAACCTTCGTGCCGAGCCCGGGCACCATCACCGGCTTCCATCCGCCGGGTGGCCCCGGCGTGCGCGTGGACACCCACATCTACAGTGGCTACCGCGTGCCGTCGAACTACGACTCGATGATCGGCAAGCTGATCGTGCACGGCCCGGACCGCGAAACCGCCATTGCCCGCATGCGGGTGGCACTGAGCGAAATGGTGGTCGATGGCATCAAGACCAACATCGCCCTGCAGCAGCGGATCATGCGTGACAAGGGCTTCCAGGCCGGTGGCCAGAACATCCACTACCTGGAAAAGCGCCTGGCCGAGCGCAAGAACAAGCCGATCGCATTGACCTGATCGGCGCCAGGTGCTGGACATGAAAAGGGCGGGGATCTCCCCGCCCTTTTCTGTTCCTGTAGAGCCGGGCCCATGCTCGGCTCCACAGCGAGCACGTCAGCGCTTGTCGGCCACGTCGGCCGGAATCTGCGAATGGGCCAGCGGCCGCACGCCATTGGGCGAGGTCGGATCGACGATCACCATGGTTTCGGTCGAACCATCGGGCCACACCACCTGGAAGGTGCTGCCGGCCGGCAGTGAAGCGAATGGCATGCCACTCTGCGCGCGGTAGACCGCAGCGACCTGGCTGGCACCGGCGCGGCGCACGTCTTCCTGCGCCTTCACCGTGGTCAGCTCCACCTTCGACAGATGCCGGTAGCGGTCCTCGTAGGTATCGATCATCAGCAGGCCAACCGCCCCAGCCGAGTAGGCCACGAACAGCGCCACCCAGAACCAGAACTTGGCCCCATGCAGGAATCGACGGTAATTCATCGCCCGTCCCTCTTTCCAACCAATCGCTTGATCCATTCCTTCATTTTCCCAGCACCTTGCCGCGATACCGCAGCGTCATACACGAAATCCCGGAAATCCTGCGCTCCATCCTGCGAACAGATCCCTCCGTTCGCACAAAAATTGTTGACCAGCACGCTGTCCGCTCCACAGGCCAGGCCGAGTTCACAGGCCGCAAGCCGCCATGCAAGTTCACTGAGCTGCTCGCCCGCCACCAGCCCGTCAAGCGCGCGGTCACCGGCCGCACGCACGCCCATGGCTGGCGCGATGGCCATGTAGGCCTCGGGGTCGCGCGAGGTGCGCACGCGCTCGACCAGGTCGCGGCGGTACTCGGCACTGTCATGCAAGGGCTCGCCCTCGGCGAACAGCGACGCTTCCGCGGCCAGGTTGCCCTGCGCGGCCGCCTTGCGGCGTTCGGCCAGCACCAGCGCCGCGCCCAGCTTGTCGCCCGGCACGAAACCGCCACACCGCTGTGCCACCCGCTCGCGTGCCTCGATCATCGCCGGCGCCGCAGTCAGGCCCAACCCGCTCAGTACGTTGTTGTCCAGGCGGTAGCCACCCGGATCCAGTGCGTACTGCGCGCAATAGTCATAGACGCGGCTGAGCATCCAGCGCGCCTCGTGATTGCCGTTGTCGGCCTGTGCGCGCAGGCGCTGGGCGTAGGCATACAGGTCGCTGGCGTCTTCGATGTCGGCGCGCAGGTCCAGCGGCAGGCCCGACGGCAGCGTGTTGCCGCGCTCGAAAGCCGCCAGCCGCCGCGCCAATGCTTCCGGCACCACCGGCAGCGGCGCTCCGCCGTCACGGCTGGCCATGACCAGCGGCAGGTCCGGCGACGCCGACGTCGACGCCACGCCCGCGGCATGGCCGCTGGCCCGATACCCGGCCACGCCCAGCACGGCCACCGCCGGCAGCACGAGCAACCAGGTTTTCAGGGTCGGAGCGAAGGCCATCGGCGGTGGTGAGCGTTCACGGCACACAGGAAAGCGCCGAGTTTAGCAAGGCCCGGCAGGCCTGTCTGAACTGCCCCCATTCATCTCAAAGCGGCATCTCAGGCAATACGGAGACGCCCCGATGGTCTAGCATTGCCCCCTTTCCCGCGACTGTCCCCACCGCCATGCCGTTCCTGGAACTGACCCTGCGCTGCACCGAAGCCACCCAGCCCCGCTATGAAAATGCGCTGGAGGACGTCGGCGCACTGGCCGTGACCCTGCTTGATGCCGAAGCCGACACCAGCAACGAACAGGCCATCCTCGAACCCGGCGTGGGGGAAACGCCGCTGTGGGACACCCTGGTGCTGAGCGCGCTGTTCCCCGCCGACAGCAATGCGCTGCTGCTGCTGGCCGCCCTGGAATCCTTCGACCCGGAACTGGACTGGAGCAATGGCAGCTTCCGCGCCGTCGAAGACGAAGACTGGGAGCGCGCATGGCTGGACCAGTTCCAGCCGATGGATTTCGGCAGCCGCACCTGGATCGTGCCGTGGAACCATGAACTGCCGGACGCTGCACAGGCCGCCGATGCCGCCGTGGTGCGGCTGGACCCGGGCCTGGCCTTCGGCTCGGGCACCCACCCGACCACCGCCCTGTGCCTGCGCTGGCTGGACCAGCTGGCCGTGGACGGCCAGCTGCAGGGCCAGCGCGTGCTCGACTTCGGCTGCGGCTCGGGCATCCTCGCGCTGGCCGCGCTGAAGCTGGGCGCCGCCGAAGCGATCGGCGTGGACAACGACCCGCAGGCGCTGGTCGCCACCGCCGACAATGCCGAGCGCAATGGCGAGCAGGCCCGCATGCAGGTGTACCTGCCGCAGGACGAACCGGTCGCCACCTACCCGATCGTGGTCGCCAACATCCTTGCCTCGGCGCTGGATGCGCTGGCCGAGCTGCTGGCCGCACGCGTCGCCGCCGGCGGTCGCATCGCCCTGTCGGGCATCCTGCAGGGCCAGGAAGGCGAACTGCTGCAGCGTTATGCCGCGTGGTTCGACGATCTGCAGGCCACCCAGGATGGCGACTGGATGCGCATCACCGGCACGCGCCGCGCCTGATCGTGATTGAATGACCGCTGGATCCGAGCCCGCGCCCTGAGCATGTCCGAGCCGAACCCGCCGCGCCGCCCTTTGGCCACCTTCCTGCGCCCCGCGTCGGAAGGCGAGGCCGCACCTGCGACCGACGCGCGCACGCCCGACCCGTCGGCGCATGACATCCCTGCCGCGAAGTCCGGGGACCCGGTCGACGCGGCGCTGCCGCCGATGGCGGAGACGCGACAGCTCGATGACACCGTCATCCTCGACGAAGCGCCCGTGATCGAACCCGTCCTTGCCGGCCCGGCCGCGCAGGCGGTGGCCGGCGATGCGCCGAGCTTCCTGGGCACTTCGCGGCCGCGCGCGCTGCCGACGCCGCGCTGGCACTGGGTGCTGGTCGCCGGGCTGGCACTGCTGCTGGTACTGCAGAGCGTGCTGGCCGATCGTGCGCGACTGGCCGCCGACGCCGGCAACCGCACCTGGCTGGGCGCACTGTGCGGCGTGCTGCGCTGCAGCCTGCCGGCCTGGCACGAGCCGACCGCGTTCACCATGACCAGCCGCGAGATCCGCCCCCTGCCCGGCCAGGCCGGTGTGCTGCAGGTGCAGGCCAGCATCCGCAACGATGCGCGCTGGGCACAGGCCTGGCCGGACCTGCGCCTGTCACTGTCCGATGCCGATGGCCGGGTGATCGGCAGCGGCGTGTTCACGCCCGCGCAATACCTTGGCGAAAGCCCGGCCACGACCGTGCTGGAACCGGGCCAGAGTGCGCGCGTCGCGTTCCGCGTGCAGGAACCCGCCGCGTCCACCGTCGCATTCACCTTCGACTTCCTCTGACCAGGGTAGAGGCGACCAGCCGTGGCAGGTCGGGCACGCTCGCGCTAGACTGGCCGCCACCACCTCGTCCGGCCGCGCGCTCCGCGCGCACGGGCCAACCGAATCGGGAACCCCCTTGAACGCTGTCCTCTCTCGTCCTGACAACAGTCGTGGCGCTCCCCGGCCACCGCTGCGTGAACACGTCGCCCAGTCCGTGCGCCGCTACCTGCGTGATCTTGATGGCTGCGACGCGGACGATGTCTACGAGATCGTGCTGCGCGAGATGGAAATCCCGCTGTTCGTGGAAGTGCTCAACCACTGCGAAGGCAACCAGAGCCGCGCCGCCGCGATGCTGGGCATCCACCGCGCCACCCTGCGCAAGAAACTGAAGGAATACGGCATCAGCGCCTGAGCGCGCGCGGGTAGTGCCGGGCGCTCGCCGGCAACCCCATGAACGATGGCAGGATGTCGCAGTTGCCGGCCAGCGGCCGGCACTACCGGTAGATCCACGCCATGCGTGGATGCAGCCCCGGCGGGATCACCCGCCGCCGCCCGCCTTCCAGTAGTACCGCACCACATGGAAGAACACCGGCGCGGCGAAGCACACCGAATCGAGCCGGTCGAGCATGCCGCCATGGCCCTCGATCATGTGGCCCCAGTCCTTGATCCCACGGTCGCGCTTGATCGCCGACATCACCAGGCCGCCCCAGAATCCCATCAGGTTGATCAGCAGCGACAGGCCGAACGCCTGCAGCGGCGTGAACGGGGTGATCCACCACAGCGCCGCCCCAAGCGCGCTGGCGCTCAGCACGCCACCCACGAAGCCCTCCACCGTCTTCGACGGCGACAGCTTCGGCGCGATCAGGTGCCGGCCCAGCAGCTTGCCCCAGATGTACTGCAACACGTCCGAGGACTGCACCACGATCACCAGGAAGGCGAACAGCAGCACGTTGCGCGAGGGGTCGTGACCGGGCACGTGCAGGTTCAGCAGCAGCGGCACGTGCGAGATGCAGAACACGCAGATCATCAACCCCCACTGCACCTTCGCGGTGCGCTCCAGGTAGTGCGTGGTATCGCCACCGATGGTCGACAGGATCGGCAGGAACAGGAACGCATAGACCGGGATCAGCAGCGTGTACATGCCGTACCAGTCGATCCACACCAGGTAGTACTGCCACGGCAGCACGATGTAGAACGCAGCCAGCAGCGCGTAGTAGTCGCCTGAACGGGTCGGTGCCAGGGTGATGAACTCGCGCAGCGCGAACAACGAAATGATCGCGAACAGCACGATCACCCCGGCGCGACCGAAGAACAGCGCCAGCCCGACCACGATCGCCATCACCCACCATGCACGGATACGCGACACCAGGTTGGCGATCACCGCGCTGGGCTGACCTCGCTGGCGCCAGCGCAGGGTCTCGGCCACCAGCGTGGCCAGCACCAGCACCGCGCCGACGCCGGCAAACAGCAGGCCGGTCTGCTGGCCGACACTCTGCGTTGCCAGATCGCCAGATACATCCAGCACGAAACTCATGCACGACCTCCATTCGGCGCCAGGTCCAGCAGCGCCTGCCGGCTGCGGGCCAGGAATGCGGCCTTGTCCTCGTCGGCCTGCAGCCGCAGCGGCGTGCCGAAGGTGGCCGTGCACAGCAGCGGCAACGGCAGGAACCGCCCCTTCGGCATCACCCGCTTCAGGTTGTCGATCCATACCGGCACGAACTCCAGCTCCGGCCGTTGCCGCGCCAGATGGTAGATGCCGCTCTTGAACGGCAACAGCGGTTCATCGCCGATATTGCGCGTGCCTTCCGGGAACAGGATCAGCGAGCAGTCTTCGTCCACCGCATCGCGCAGTACCTGCAACGGGTCCTGCTGGCGATGGCCGGCCTCACGCTCGACCAGAACACCGTTGAACACCGCATCGATCAGGTAGCGACGCAGGCCATCACGCTGCCAGTACTCGGCCGCGGCCACCGGGCGCACCTGGCGCCGCAGTGCCGGTGGCATCGATGACCAGATCAGCACGAAGTCACCATGGCTGGCGTGGTTGCCGTAGTACACGCGGCGCTCGCTGGACGGCGCGCAACCGATCCACAGCGCGCGTGCGCCGGTCACCACATGGATCGCGCCACTGCAGGCGCGGGCAATCAGTTCGGCAAACATCGGTCACTCCCATTCACGTCTGCGGCCACACCACGGCCAGCACCAGCAGTGCGAACTGCACTGCGGTCAGCAGGTACTGGCGCAGCAGCAGGCGGCGCATGCCGGACCAGCGCGCATCCCAGCCACGCAGTGGCGCATCGGGCGACGCGCGGCGCAGGCCACTGTCGTGCAGCAGCTGATCGATGCGGCGTGCGGCGGCTTCGCCCTCCAGTCCTTCATCGCACAGCAGCTGCAGCAGGCTGGCATCCAGCCCCACCCGCCACGCGTGGTAGGCCTGTGCGATGCCCGCGGCAACACTGAGCAGCAACAGGCCGGCAGCGATCATCGCCAGCCCCGGCTCGGTGCCGAGCAGCAGCAGTGCCACCAGCAACAGGCCCAGCGACAGCAGCGCCGGCCAACGCCCCTGGCGCAGCAGCAGCTGCATGGTCACCAGATCAGGAACCGTGCTCATGCGCGCGCTCCTGCCGCAGCAGTGATGGCATGCAGATGCGCCGCGTGCAGCACGATGCCGGGGCGTGCAGCCCGCACGATCGCCACTGCCGCGTTCGCATCGGCGGCACGACCACTGCGCAGCAGCCAGGTGGCGACGCTGGCGGCGCTGCGCGAATAGCCCAGCGCGCAGCACACCAGCAGCGGCCCCTGCACGCGCAGACGCTCGATGGCATCGGCCGCCTCGCGCAGCTGTTCCGGCGTGGGCACCACCAGGTCCAGCATCGGCACGCTGGCATACGCCGCGCCCGGCGCGCGGCAGGACAGTTCAGCACAGGTATCGACCACGCCGACCAGCGGTGTTGGCAACGCAGCACAGGGAATGCGTCCCAGCCACACGTCATCCATCACCGGCACCGGATGCGGCGCACGCCGCGTCCACAGCCGCGAATTGACCCAGGCTGCGCCCAGGTACGGCGCCAGCAGCCAGCGTGCCGCCATTGTCAGGCGACCATCGGCGCGCTTCTGGAACACCGCGGTACCCAGCCCGGCATAGGCCAGCGCCACCAGCAGCAGCGACACCACCGGCCACAGCAGCCACAACGCGGCGCCACGCAGAAGCACCACCGGCACCAGCAGTACAGCGGCCCCCAGCAGGTACACCCCTGCCAGGCGCCAGCGCTTGGCATCACGTGCCGTGCGCCATGCACGCAGCGGGGGCGTGCCCTGCTCCGGCCACAGCCACACGCACAACCAGCCGGCCAGCAGGCCGGTCGGGATATCGATGAAGTGATGCTGGAACGTGGTCAGCACCGAGACGCCGATCAACAGCGCCCACACATGCAGCACCCAGCGCCACACCCCGTGCAGGTACTGTGCGAACTTCACCCACAGCACGATCAGCAACACGATGTGCAGCGACGGTGCCTGGTTGAACGGCTTGTCGAAGCCCAGCAGCACATCGAACAGCCAGCCGAACACACCGCCGATCTGCGGACGCTCGAAGCTGAAGCGCAGCGGCCACAGCAGGAAGCAGCTCACGGCGATCAGCTGTGCGCTGAACAGCCGCAATGCGTGCCGGTCCAGCTCCAGCCGTTGCCGGCACAGGAAGAACGAGACCGCGTAGAACAGGTCGATCGACCAGTACGGCACGATGGTCCATGGCACGAACGGGATGCGGGTCTCCCAGCCGAACGCCATCACCGGCAGGGTAGCGTGGCGGCCGGCCATCCAGTTGGCGAAGCCATAACTGGCGAAGAAGAACGGACCCAGCAGGGCCAGCCACAACAGGGCGCGCCGCCAGGGGCGCCCCTCTGCGGCCAGTGGGGATGCGGCGAGCGTCGCCATCACGCGGTCCGGCGCGCCAGCGATACGGTGAAGATGCCGAAGTCGTCGATACGCTGCGCCACCTTCTCGAACCCGGCCAGGCGCACCAGTTCGTCCATCTCCTGCTGGGTACGGCGGCGCATCACCCACGCCGCGCCACCGCGGTGGCTGGTCAAGGCACGGGCAATGAATTCCAGCTGCGGGTGCCAGGGCTGGCCGGTATAGGCCAGGTAGCCACCCACCGGCACCGCTGCGGCAATGCCCTGCAGCGAGCGCAGCACGGCGTCGTTGTCGGGGAACAGTTCGTACAGGCCCGAGACTACCGCCAGGGTCGGCGCTGGATCGACCTTGGCCAGCTGTGCCGGGTCGAACGCATCACCCTGCTCGAAGCGCGCGATGTCGGCCGCGCCCAGGCGCTGGATCAACGCCTGGCCCTGGGTCACGTTCAGATCGCTGAAGTCGCGCAGCACGATGCGGTCGGCGCGCTGCTCGCCCTGGCCCAGTGCTTCCAGCACATAGCGGCCATGGCCGGCGGCCACGTCCAGCACCCGCACCGGCGTGCCCTGCCCGCGCAGGCGCTGTGCGGCGTCGCGCAGCAGTTCCTGCAGGTGCTGGCCACGCACGCGGATGCCACGCCAGCCGATCGCATCCAGGTAGTTGCGGTCGACCATCCGCCCCAATGGGCCCTTGCCGCGCGCCTCATTCCGGTAGATGTAGTCCAGCGTGCTACCGGAATCGAAACCGGTCTGCAGGCCCAGCGCGATGCCTTCGGACAGCGTGCCGCCGAAGCGCAGGCCGCCACGTACAACGCGCCAGCGCAGGTCGGCCAGGCTGTTGCGTTCCGGTGGCCAGGCCAGGATCTCCGACTCTTCGAAGGTCGGCCCATGGCGGTGCGCGTCGCGCCGTGACAGCTCGCGCAACGGTTCGGCGAAACGCGCCTGGATGAAGCTGCGGATGCGCGCCAGTGCCGGTGCCCGATCGCGCTCGCCCAGCGTGTCGTGGAAGAAGCCCGGCAGGTGCACCCGCTCCTTGATCGGGCTGGACAGGCGCTCATAGAAGCGATCCTGCGGGCCACGGTGCACCACGAAATCCGAGCCGGACACCAGCAGCTGCACCGGCACGCTGATCGCCTGCGCATCGGCCACGATGCGGTCGGCCGCTTCGTACAGGCCCAGCAGCACGCGCACCGAGATCGGCCGGGTGATCAGCGGATCGGTACGGTAGCTTTCCACCCGCGCCGGGTCATGGGTCAGCCACTGCGGCTTGACGTAGCTGTTGACGAAGAAGTTGCCGCGCAGCTTCTGCATCAAGGCCAGGCCCGGCCGCGCGAACGGCACGTACAGCTTCACCTTGAACGCCGGTGAAGCCATCACCAGCGCACGCAGGCGTGGCGCGTAATCGTGCACCCAGGTCGCGGCGACCACCGCCCCTACGCTCTGCGCGATCACCACGATGTCTTCCACCGCAATGCCGTGCTCGGCGCCGATGTGGGCGATGAAGCTGTCCAGGTCGCGCACCAGCGCCGGGAAGCCCGGTGCATCGCCACGCGCACCCGGCGAACGGCCATTGCCGCGCGCATCCCAGGCGAAGAAGGCGGTGTCGGGCAGGTCCAGCTCATCGACCAGGTGGGTGACACGCCCGGAGTGCTCGTGGCCGCGGTGCAGCAGCACGATGGCCCGGGTGGCCGGGGTGGCGGTGGTGCCCGCCCAGTACCGGTAGAACAGCGGTACCTGGTCGAAGCTGTGGAATTCCCGTTCCTGCGCCTGACGCATGCAATCTCCTGATTGTCTTTTTGTATCTGCTTGATTAATTCGACGAAACCGCCGTTTCCCGCAGTCCGCGACGGACGCGGTTGATCATGGTCAGCATGCACAGCACCGCCATGGCCGCAGCCACGCCAGTGACCGTCATCGCGCCAACCCACTCAAACGCCAGCAGCAGACCCAGCACGCCGACGACGAAGGCGCGGTCACTCTTGCCCATCGGGCCGTCATAGCGGCGGCTGGCACCGACCATCAGCCCCAGCACCCCGGCGTACTCGCTCAGCGCCGCCGTCCAGGCCACCAGCCACAGCACTTCCGGGCGCACGCCCGGCACGCTGAGCAGGCTCAGGTACAGCGCCGCGTCGGCGATCACATCGCACAGCTCGTTCAGATAGGCGCCCAGCCGCGACTGCTGGCCGAACTCGCGGGCCAACATGCCGTCCACGGCGTTGAGCGCCATGCGCAGCAGCATCCACAGCGGCAGCAGCAGGTACAGCAGGGGCCGGGCCGGCGCGCAGCACCAGACGGCGGCAGCGACCAGCAGCGAGACCACGGCCGCGGTCACGGTCACCGCATTGGCGGTGATCCCCATGCGGTACAGACCGCGTACGGCCGGACGCAACAGGTCCTGAAAACGTCCTTTCAATGCATAGATCGACACGATCCGAACCCGCTGATCCTTGGCAGTTCCGGCACAGCCTACCCGATTGGAGCAGCGCGCCCCATCGAATTGCTTGCGGACCGCCCCCGGCCAGGCTGTGCTGAAGGCGGCCACAGGCCGTGGGTGCGGGTCGATTTTCCCCGCCGGCGCCCGCCACCGGCCCCCACCGCCTACAATATCGGCCCCGCTCCGCTGCCGATTCTGTCCCATGACTGCTGATCTGTTGCCCGTCCGCCGGGCCCTCCTCTCCGTTTCCGACAAGACCGGCCTGGTCGAGCTGGCCACTGCGCTGGCGGCACGCGGCGTGGAGCTGTTGTCCACCGGCGGCACCGCCAAGGCGATCCGCGATGCGGGCCTGGCCGTGAAGGACGTGGCCGAGGTCACCGGCTTCCCGGAAATGATGGACGGCCGGGTCAAGACCCTGCACCCGATGGTGCACGGCGGCCTGCTGGGCCGCTCCGGCCTGGATGACGCAGTGATGGCCGAGCACGGTATCGGTGCCATCGACCTGCTGGTGCTGAACCTGTACCCGTTCGAATCGGTCACCGCCCAGGCCGACTGCACCCTGGCCGACGCGGTCGAGAACATCGACATCGGCGGCCCGGCCATGCTGCGCTCGGCGGCCAAGAACTTCGCCCGCGTGGCGGTGGCCACCGATCCGTCGCAGTACGCCGAGCTGCTGGCCTCGCTGGAGGCCAACAACGGCCAGCTGACGGCGGCCACCCGCTTCGCATTCTCGGTGGCCGCGTTCAACCGCGTCGCCCAGTACGATGCGGCGATCAGCAACTACCTGTCGGCGGTCACCGCCACTGACGCCGCCGTGCCGGCCCGTGCCGAGTACCCGGCGCAGATGAACTCCACCTTCGTGAAGGTGATGGACCTGCGCTATGGCGAGAACCCGCACCAGAGCGGCGCGTTCTACCGCGACCTGTACCCGGTGCCGGGCACGCTGGCCACCTTCCAGCAGCTGCAGGGCAAGGAGCTGAGCTACAACAACCTGGCCGACGCCGATGCGGCGTGGGAATGCGTGCGCCAGTTCGATGCGCCGGCCTGCGTCATCGTCAAGCACGCCAACCCGTGCGGCGTGGCCGTCGGTGCCGGCAACGGCGATGCCTACGAGCTGGCCTACGCCACCGACCCGACCAGCGCCTTCGGCGGCATCATCGCCTTCAACAAGCCGCTGGATGCCGCCACCGCCAAGGTGATCCTCGATCGCCAGTTCGTCGAAGTGCTGATCGCCCCGGACTACGAGCCGGCCGCGCTGGAGTACGCGCAGAAGAAGGCCAACGTGCGCGTACTGCGCATCCCGCACGGCAACGGGCTGAACAACTTCGACAGCAAGCGCGTCGGCTCGGGCCTGCTGCTGCAGTCCTCGGACAACCGCGGCATGACCCGCGACGAACTGAAGGTGGTCAGCAGGCTGGCGCCGACCGACAAGCAGTTCACCGACCTGCTGTTTGCCTGGAAGGTCGCCAAGTTCGTGAAGTCCAACGCGATCGTCTACGCCAAGGACAACCGCACCATCGGTGTCGGTGCCGGCCAGATGAGCCGCGTGTACTCGGCCCGCATCGCCGGCATCAAGGCCGCCGATGCGAACCTGGTGGTCGAGGGCTCGGTGATGGCCTCCGACGCCTTCTTCCCGTTCCGCGATGGCATCGATGCCGCTGCAGCCGCCGGCATCAAGGCGGTCATCCAGCCGGGCGGTTCGATGCGCGATGCCGAAGTGATCGCCGCCGCCGACGAACATGGCCTGGCCATGGTGTTCACCGGCGTGCGCCACTTCCGCCACTGATCCGCATCACCAAGCCGGGCCCTGCCCGGCTTTTCTCTTCCGTACCCGAGAACCCTGTCCCATGAAGATCCTCGTCATCGGCTCTGGCGGCCGCGAACACGCCCTGGCATGGAAGCTGGCCCAGTCCTCCCGTGTCACCGAAGTGATCGTGGCGCCCGGCAACGCCGGTACCGCCAGCGAAGACACGTGCCGCAACGTGGCAGTCAAGGTCACCGATATCGACGGCCTGCTGGCGCTGGCCCAGGCCGAAGGCGTAGCGCTGACCGTGGTCGGCCCGGAAGTACCGCTGGTGGCCGGCGTGGTCGACCGCTTCCGCGCCGCCGGCCTGCGCATCTTCGGGCCGACCGCCGCCGCCGCGCAGCTGGAAGGCAGCAAGGCCTACGCCAAGGACTTCCTGGCCCGCCACAACATCCCCACCGCGTACTACGCCGTGCACAGCGACGTGGACGCCGCGCTGGCGTATGTACGCGAGAAGGGCGCACCGATCGTGGTCAAGGCCGATGGCCTGGCCGCCGGCAAGGGCGTGATCGTGGCGATGAGCCTGACCGAGGCCGAGGACGCGGTGCGTGACATGCTGTCCGGCAACGCGTTTGGCGATGCCGGTGCGCGCGTGGTCATCGAGGAATTCCTCGACGGTGAGGAAGCCAGCTTCATTTCGATGGTGGACGGCGTGCATGCGCTGCCGATGGCCACCTCGCAGGACCACAAGCGCGTCGGCGACGGCGACACCGGCCCGAACACCGGCGGCATGGGCGCCTATTCGCCGGCCCCGGTGGTGACGCCGGAGGTGCATGCACGGGTGATGCGCGAGGTGGTGAACCCCACCGTGCAGGGCATGATCGCCGACGGCATCCCGTTCACCGGTTTCCTCTACGCCGGCCTGATGATCGATGCCAGCGGCGCACCGAAGGTGATCGAATTCAACGTGCGCTTTGGCGACCCGGAAACCCAGCCAGTGATGCTGCGCCTGCAGTCGGACCTGGTCGAGCTGGTGGAAGCGGCTATCGATGGCCGCCTGGATGAGGTCGAAGCGCAGTGGGACGCGCGCCCGTCGCTGGGCGTGGTGCTGGCGGCCAGGCCGTACCCGGAAGCGCCGATCACCGGTGACGTGATTTCCGGCCTGGACGACGTGCCGACCAGTGCCAAGGTGTTCCATGCCGGTACGGCATTGGATGCGCAGGGCCACGTGGTCAGTGCGGGCGGTCGCGTGCTGTGCGTGGCCGCACTGGGCGACAGCGTGCGCGACGCGCAGGCCAATGCCTATGCCGGCGTGGCCAAGGTGAGCTGGGCCAACGAGTTCCACCGCAACGACATTGGTTGGCGCGCGATCGCACGCGAGGGGTGAGGCACCCCCACGCTTCCATGCATGGCGCGGATTGAATACCACAGTAAAGCAAAGGCCCGGCATTGCCGGGCCTTTGCTTTACAGGACTGCTTCGAGACCCTTCCGATCAATCAGGTTCAAAAGCTTCAGCGACGGCCCGCTCGGCTTCTTCCCGCCCTGTTCCCAGCTACGGACCGTCGAAACGCTGGTGTTGAGCACACCTGCGAACACCGGCTGGCTAAGTTCCAACGACGTGCGAAGTGCACGGATCTGGGCGCTGCTGTATTCGGGCACAGGCCCAAGACAAAGCGCCTCGTACATGCTCATGCGCCGCTTGTCGATGAAGCCGCTGGCGTAAAGGCCCGCCGCGCCTTCATGCACCGCATCGAGGATCGCACTCTTTGCACGTCCATGTTCAACCGTCTTTGTCATGGCAAATCTCCTGCAGTTCTCCGCAGATAACTGCCCTGTCCAACTGTTCAGGGCTCATTCTCAAGAACTCAGACGCATACAGCTGAAGGGCGTCCCGTTCCGCACTACTGATGGGCGCGCGCGCGTTCTTCTCGTAGCAGAAGAGAAAGAACCAGTAGCGCCCCACCTTAGTTGCGACAATAACGCGGGCGCTACCGCGCTTTCCGCGGCCCGGCAGCGCAACCCGCTTTTTGAGAAGGCCGCCCCCTATATCTGCATCAATCAGTCCTTGACGCATTTCCACCACCGCGCGGCACAAGGCTCTATCGGTCAGTGAAGAACGTCGTGTACTGCGGTTGAAGCTTCGAGTGCGGAAGACACGTGACCTGATCATACCGTGCCACCGAGTGGTACGGCGTGAAAATCAGCGTCCAGCGCATGCTCCGGTCGGCGCAGCTGCCGCCCTGGCGCCAGGATTGATCCACGCCATGCGTGGATGCGCTCCAGAAACAAAAAGGCCCGGCATCTCCGCCGGGCCTTTCTTCATTCCAACGCCTTCACGCTTACGCGGTGAACAGCGCCTTCATCTTCTTCAGCGCGTTCGCTTCAACCTGGCGGATGCGCTCGGCCGACACGCCGTACTCGTCGGCCAGTTCCTGCAGCGTCACCTTGCTGTCCGCGTCCAGCCAGCGGCGGCGGATGATGTCGCGCGAGCGGGCATCCAGTTCCGCCAGGCCTTCGCGCAGCAGCTGCATCTGGTTGTCTTCGCTGTCGGCACGTTCGTAGGCCATCGACGGGTCTTCGTCATCGGCAACCAGGAACGCAGCCGGCGACGGCGGTGCGTGTTCGTTGTCCTCGTCGGCCGGCGCATCGAACCCGATATCGCGACCCGACAGGCGCGACTCCATTTCCATGACCTCGCGCTCGGACACGTTCAGGTCCTTGGCCACCGCGCTCACCTCAGCCGCGTTCATCCAGCCCAGGCGCGTCTTCGACTTGCGCAGGTTGAAGAACAGCTTGCGCTGCGCCTTGGTGGTGGCGACCTTCACGATGCGCCAGTTCTTCAGGATGAACTCGTGCATCTCGGCACGGATCCAGTGCACCGCGAAGGAGACCAGGCGCACGCCCATGTCCGGGTCGAAGCGCTTGACCGCCTTCATCAGGCCGATGTTGCCTTCCTGGATCAGGTCGCCCAGGGCAAGGCCGTAGCCGTTGTAGCCGCGGGCCACGTGCACCACGAAGCGCAGGTGCGAATGCACCAGCTCACGGGCGGCGTCCAGATCGTTGCCGTCGCGGAAGCGACGGGCCAGGTCCTGTTCGTCATCGACCGACAGCACCGGGATCTGGTGCACGGCACCGATGTAGGCGTCCAGCGAACCGAGCGCACTGGGAATCGGGAGATTGTTTGCCACAAGGGCAGTAGAGGTGTTCTGGCTCATAGGCACCCATCTTAGCAGTCCGGGATTTGGACTGCTAAAGGAGGAAAAAGTTCCAGCATCCCATTGATGCAACACTGGTCCCAAACAGAGCCCTACCGTAGCGCGATTTGATGACAGTGGCGAGCATGCTTTTCGGGATTCACAATCCCTTGGAATTCAAGCAATTACCTGCCGTAAAGCGGCCGATTCCGGTCAAGCGGAGCTGAACGGGCCGTTCTGAAGGCCCATTCAGGCCCGGGAACGTTGCCCGGTATTCAGGCCCAGCGGCCCGCCGGCCCTCAGAGTGCCGAGCGCGGCGGCAGCGACCAGTCGATCGGGGCTTGGCCGCGGCGCTGCAGGTACTCGTTGGCCATCGAGAAATGACGACAGCCGAGGAAGCCCCGATGGGCCGAAAGCGGCGACGGATGCGGCGACTTCAGCACGCGATGGCGGCGGGTGTCGATCACCTTGCCCTTCTGCTGCGCATAGGCGCCCCAGAGCATGAACACCAGCCCTTCGCGCTCGCGGTTGAGCACATCCACCACGTGGTCGGTGAAGCCTTCCCAGCCACGACCCTGGTGCGCACCGGCCTTGCCCTCTTCCACCGTCAGTACCGCATTGAGCAGCAGCACGCCACGCTGCGCCCACGGAATCAGGCAACCGTGGTCCGGACGCGGGATACCGAGATCGCTCTCGATCTCCTTGTAGATGTTCAGCAGCGACGGCGGCACCGGCACGCCCGGCGGCACCGAGAAACTCAGGCCATGTGCCTGGCCGCGACCGTGGTACGGGTCCTGCCCGAGGATCACCACCTTCACCTGCTCGAACGGCGTGGCGTCGAACGCGGCGAAGATCTGCGGGCCGGGCGGGAACACCGCCGCGCCACTGGCCTTGCGCTGGCGCAGGAAGCTGGACAGCTCGCGCATCTGCGGCTGCAACAGGTAATCGCCGACATGCTGCTTCCAGCTCGGTTCCAGCTGGATCGTCGGGGTGTCGGCTACTTCATCCATCATCGCAACAGAGGTCCATCGTTCAATCGGGCCAGCCTCAGCTGGAACAGCACCTTGGTGACCAGCAGCCGTTCTTCGATCGGCTTGAGCACCAGGTCGTTGGCACCGGACTGCAGCAGCCCGGTCTGGTTGTGCGGGTTGCCATCGCCGGTCATCACCAGCACCGGCAGGCGGCGCTTGCCGTAGCCGAAATCCACGCGCACGCGCTGCACCACGTCGCGACCGCTCAGTTCGCCCTTCAGGGTGACGTCGGTCAGCACCAGGTCGATGCGGTGGCGACTGCGGCCCAGCGACTCGGCGGTGAGCAGGGTGAACGCTTCTTCGGCGCTGACCACGTGCAGCACGTTCAACTGCTGGCGTTCCAGCATGCGCTTGGTGGCCTCGGCCACCACGCGGCTGTCCTCGATATAGAGGATGGTGGCACCGGGGATGGTCTGCGGCTGCACGTAGCCGCGGATGAAGGTCGCCAGTGCTTCATGGCCGAGCGATTTGTCGAAATAGTCGGTGACGTACTCGGTGAAGCGGCGCTGCTCCAGGTGCTGCTGGGCATCGCCGGAGACCACGATCACCGGCACATAGGCCTGGCCGGCCGCTTCGCGCACCATCCGCGCCAGCGCCAGGCCGTCGCCATCGCGCAGGGTCAGCGAGGTCGTCACCAGGTCCACCGGCCCCTGTGCCAGCGCCTGCTGTGCGTCCTCGATGCTGTCGCAGCCGATCACCTCCACGCCCGGCAGGTCACGCTGCAGGACGTCGGCGATCAGCTTGCGCACCAGCTTCGAGCCATCGACCACCATCACCCGCGTCGCGGGCCCTTCAAGGTGTTTCAGCGCTTGCGGTTGCATGCCGGTCTCAGGTGTCGGTCGGGCGGGTCTGGCGGAGGAAGTGGCCGGTGACCAGCCAGGCGCCCAGCCAGCCCAGCAGCAGCGTGCCGAGCAGGACCAGGCCACCGTGCAGCAGGTCCAGGCCGTGCAGCACGAACGGGCTGCCATAGCTGCGCGAGAGTTCGGCCAGCGGCACGCGCAGCGCGGCACCGGCCGCCCCGATCAGGCCCAGCGCCACCGCGCCGGCGCCCAGCCCGTACCACGCGCCCAGGTACAGGAAGGGACGACGGATGAAGCCATCGCTGGCGCCCAGCAGCTGCAACACGCCGATCTCTTCGCGGCGGGCCTGGATGTCCAGGCGCACCGTGTTGCCGACCACCAGCGCGGCACCTGCGCCGAGCAGGACCGACAGCACCTGCACCAGCCGCGCACCGAAGGCAAGCCAGGCATCCAGGCGCTGGCGCCACAGCGCATCGTGCTGCACCAGATCGGCCTCGGGCAGGCTTTCCAGCGCGCGCGCCAGGCGTGCGTCGTCCTTGCCCTGGCCGGGAGTGATCACCAGCAGCGAAGGCAGCGGATTGTCGTTGAGTGCGTCGATCGCCTCACCCAGGCCGGCATCGCGCAGTTCCTGCAGGCCCTGCTCGGGCGTGCGCACGTTCACTTCGGCCACGTCGTCGCGGTCGCGCAGCTGGCCGGCCAGGCGCAGCGCGCCGGGTGCATCGACGTTGCCCTTCAGGAACACGTTGATGTCGCGCGACTGCTGCACGCTGCCGGCGAACTGCTTGAGGTTGTCCAGCGCGATCGACAGGCCCAGCGGCAGCGCCAGCGCCAGCGCCATGACCATCACCGTCAGCAGGGTCGCCCATGGCTTGCGGCAGGCGCGGCCCAGGCTGAACACCACGCTGTGCACGTGGTGCTGGAACCAGACGCCCACGCGCGAGGGGGCGGCGGCTTCGCTGTTTTCGTTCTTCGCCATCGGTTACTCCGCCAGGTCCTGCGGCGAGATGTCATCCACCAGCCGGCCATGGTCGAGGATCAGCACGCGCTTGCGCATGCGGCGCAGCAGCGGCAGGTCGTGGCTGACCACCAGCACGCTGGTGCCGCGCGAGGGCAGCTCGGCGAACAGGGCCATGATCTCCGCCGCCAGGGTCGGGTCGAGGTTGCCGGTCGGCTCATCGGCCACCAGCAGCTTGGGCTCGCCGACGATGGCGCGGGCGATGCCCACGCGCTGCTGCTCGCCGGCCGACAGCTGCGAGGGCAGCGCCTTCTCGCGATGGCCCAGGCCCATCCGCTCCAGCACCGAGCGCACGCGCTTGCTGATGTCGCCACGGCGGGTGCCGCGCAGGATCAGCGGCAGCGCCACGTTCTCGGCGATCGAGCGGTCCATCAGCAGCCGGTGGTCCTGGTAGACCGCGCCCACCGCGCGTCGGTGGCGGGGCACGTCGCCGCCGCGCACCTTCAGCAGGTTGCGCTCGTCGAACACCACCGCGCCGCGGCTGGGCCGCTCGTCGAGGTGGATCAACTTGAGCAGGGTGCTCTTGCCCGCACCGGAATGGCCGGTGACGAACAGCATCTCGCCCGGCGCGACCTCGAAGCTGACATCGATCAGCGCCTCGTGGCCACCGGCGTACTGTTTGCTGACATTGTCGAAGCGCAGGACACTCATGCCCCGATTATGCAGGAGCGGCGCGACCTCGTGGAGACGGTCGCGCGATAGGTAGTGCCGGCCGCTGGCCGGCAGCTGTGTGGGTTGCCTGCCAGGGTGGGTGCCGACCGTTGGTCGGCACACCGGTCAAGGTCACCCGACCAACGGTCGGGGGCTACCTGCTGATCGGCAGCGCCGATCAGCTGCCCGACAGCATCCGGCGGATCTTGCGGCCGATGCGGGTCAGGAACGAATCGCCGCTGTCGGCCGCCGTGCGCACCGGCTTGGCCACCACCTGCACCGGGGTCACCGGGCTGGCGCCGTTGCCGGCGTTGGCCTGCACGCCCTCGCCACCCTCGACCGGACGGCCGTGGCGACGACGACGGCGCTTGCGCGGCTTGCGCTCGCCATCCACGGCACCTTCCGGCGCGCCCTCGGCGCGGGGCGGGCGCGGCGGACGCGGAGCCTGGGCGACAGCGGCTTCAGCACCTTCGGCCGGGGCAGCTGCAACCTGCTCGCCTTCCACGCGCGGCTTGCGCGGGCCACGCGAACGGCGCTCGCCGCTGCGCTCACCGTCGCGACGCTCGCCACGGCCACCGCCGGAGCGGCCCCCACTGCGACCACCACCACGGCGCTCTTCTTCAGCGGCGCGGGCTTCGCGCGCTTCACGGAAGATCTGGCCGACGCTCTCGTTCTCCTCACCTTCCTCGCCAGCAGCCGGGGCCGGGCGTTCCGGGCGCGGCAGCGGCGTCAACAGTTCCTTGGTGACCGGCTCGGACGGGATCTTCTGCTCGATGTAGGCCTCGATGTCCGGCAGGCCCATCGCGTAGCGTTCGCAGGCGAAGCTGATCGCATCACCCTCTTCGCCCAGGCGCGCGGTACGACCGATGCGGTGCACGTAGTCTTCGGCGTCGAACGGCAGGTCGTAGTTGTAGACGTACTTGATGCCGTCGATGTGCAGGCCACGCGCGGCCACGTCGGTGGCCACCAGGATTTCTAGCTGGCCCTTCTGGAAGCGGTTGAGCAGGCTCTCACGCTTCTTCTGCGGCACGTCGCCGGACAGCACGCCGACGCGGTAGCCGGCCTTTTCCAGCGAGCGGGCGACGCGCTCGACGAACACCTTGGTATTGACGAACACCATGGTGCGCGCGCCTTCACTGCGCGACAGCAGGCCCAGCAGCAGCGGGATCTTCTCGTCGTCGGCCGGGAAATAGATGCGCTGGCGCACGCGCGCAGCGGTGATGGTCTCGGCTTCGACCACCAGCTTCTGCGGCTCGTTCATGTGCTCGTAGGCCAGCTCCAGCACGCGATGGCTGAGGGTGGCACTGAACAGCAGGGTCTGGCGGATGGTGCGTTCCGGCATGCGGCGCAGCAGGAAGCGGATGTCCTTGATGAAGCCCAGATCGAACATGCGATCGGCTTCGTCCAGCACGCAGATCTCGCAGGCATGCAGCGAAACCACCTTGTGCTGCTTGACGTAGTCGATCAGGCGGCCCGGGGTGGCGATGATCACGTCCACGCCCTGCTGCAGCAGCTCACGCTGCTTGTCGTAATCCACGCCACCGTAGACCAGCGCGAAACGCAGGCCCAGGTCGGAACCGAACTTCACCGCATCCTTGTGGATCTGGATGGCCAGTTCGCGGGTCGGGGCAAGGATCAGCGCACGCGGATCCTCCGGCTTGCGGTCGGCCAGCGCCGGGCGGGTCAGCAGGCGGTTCACGACAGCGACCAGGAAGGCCAGGGTCTTGCCGGTGCCGGTCTGGGCCTGGCCGGCAACATCACCGCCGGGCAGCGCGACCGGCAGGGTCAGCGCCTGGATCGGGGTGCAGCGGGTGAATCCGGCTCCTTCAAGGCCGGCCTGCAGGGCCGGATGCAGCTCGAAGGAGGAGAAGGTCAAATCGGTCAGCGGTTTGTCGCTCATGAGTCCGTCTTGGTATGGCCGCCGGCCCGTGGGGCGGCTGGCACTTCATCGTCTAGGGGCACCGTCGCAAACTGCGGCCCCTGCGGCGGGTTGGCAGGCTGGGACCACCGGTCCGCGCGCCGCACAATGCCCCAGTTTACCGCACTCGGGCAGGCAAACCGGAATGCGGCGTCTCATAGCGTCCAGAGACGCCACCTTCACCCAGCCACACCGGACTTGAACGGCCTGCCCGGGTTCGCTGGTGTCGCCCACTGCCAGCCCCATGTACAGGAAGACAGTGAAATCCGACACATACCGGCCATCGAAGCGATCACGATACGCTGGGTTCCAACCGGCGCCTGTCCCTGCCCTGCGATAGGGGTACACTGCCGGCCGTGAGCGTCCAGGCATCCCGCCGAACGCACCGCGGCAGTGCGCCGCGAGGCAACGACGAGGGTCGCGCCACCGGGCATGGCCCAGTTCACCCACCTCCGGCATGGCCGGGTGCAATCCAAGACGAGAAACCAAGATGAGCGACAAGGTTGTACATGTCGGCGACGCCGACTTCGATAGCGCAGTGCTGAATTCCAAGGAACCGGTGCTGGTCGATTTCTGGGCCGAGTGGTGTGGCCCCTGCAAGATGATCGCCCCGGCGCTGGACGAACTGGCCGATGCCTACCAGGGCCGCGCCAAGATCGCCAAGGTCAACGTCGACCACAACCGCGCACTGGCCGCCAAGTACCACGTGCGTTCGATTCCGTACCTGGTCGTGTTCAAGGACGGCGAGAAGGTCGGCGAGCAGATCGGTGCGGTGGGCAAGGCTCAGCTGGCCGGCCTGCTGGACAAGGCCCTGGCCTGATCCTGCTGTTCCCGGCAGCCGCTGCCCGCGGCTGCCGGCGGGCGCCCCGCGTCCATCATGAATGCTGTTCCCGGCGGCCCTTGCATGCCGCCGCAGGCCGATGATAGTGTCGGCATATCCGGCCGCGCTCGCGTGCCGCACCCTCTGGACGCAGTTTCTTCCAGACCCATTCCCAACGTTCGCCGCCCCAGCCGGGCGCTCGCACCTTCAAGCGAGGAATAACGCTCTTGTCCGATAACACTTCCGAAACCGGCAGCGCCGATGCGCCCGCCGAAAAGCGCGTGCGCAAGCCCCGCGTGAGCAAGGCCGCCGCCCCGGCAGCCGCCGAAACCAGCGCCGCTCCGGCGCAACCGACCCTGCCGCTGGCAGCCGCGCCCGAAGCGCCGGCACCGGCTGCAGCCGCCCCCGCGCCGAGCGCGCCTGCCACTGAAGCCCCCGCCTCCGGCGGCGGTGAGGGTGGCGAAGGCCGCGAATCCGGACAGCGCCAGCAGAACCACCAGGGCGGTGGGCAGCACCAGGGCCAGGGTCAGAACAACAACCCCTACAACCAGAACGGCCAGCAGGGCCAGGGCAATCGCCGCGACCGTTTCCGCAACCGTCGCGACCGCGACCGCAACCGCGGTGGCCGCGATGACGGCATGCCGCAGGACGGCGGCGAGCAGCAGCCCTTCGTGCCGCGCCCGCACGCCAACGTGCCCGAGGGCTTCCCGGTCTACTCGCTGAGCGACCTCAAGCGCATGCCGGCACAGAAGCTGCTGGAGATCGCCGAGCAGCTGCAGATCTCCGAAGGCGTGGCCCGTGCCCGCAAGCAGGACGTGATCTTCGCCCTGCTCAAGGTGCTGACCCGCCACGGCGACGGCGTTGCCGCCGATGGCGTGCTGGAAATCCTGCCGGACGGCTTCGGCTTCCTGCGCGCGGCCGAAGCCAGCTACCTGGCCGGCCCGGACGACACCTACATCTCGCCCAGCCAGATCCGCCGCTTCAACCTGCGCACCGGCGACCACATCTCCGGCCGCATCCGCTTCCCGAAGGACGGCGAGCGCTACTTCGCGCTGAACATCGTCGACACCATCAACGGTGAGCCGATCGAAGCGTCGAAGAACAAGGTGCTGTTCGAGAACCTGACCGCGCTGTTCCCGCGCCGCCGCTTCACCCTGGAGCGTGGCAACGGTTCGTCGGAAGACATTACCGGCCGCATCCTCGATCTGATGGCGCCGCAGGGCAAGGGCCAGCGCTCGCTCATCGTGTCCCAGCCGAAGGCCGGCAAGACGATGATGATGCAGCAGGTCGCCACTGCCATCACCACCAACCATCCGGACGTGCACCTGATCGTGCTGCTGATCGACGAACGCCCGGAAGAAGTGACCGAAATGCAGCGCACCGTGCGCGGCGAGGTCATCAGCTCGACCTTCGACGAGCCGGCCGCGCGCCACGTGCAGGTGGCCGAAATGGTCATCGAGCGCGCCAAGCGCCTGGTCGAGCACAAGAAGGACGTGGTGATCCTGCTCGACTCGATCACCCGTCTGGCTCGCGCCTACAACAACGTGGTGCCGAGCTCGGGCAAGGTGCTGACCGGTGGTGTGGACGCCAACGCCCTGCACCGCCCGAAGCGCTTCTTCGGTGCCGCGCGGAACGTGGAGGAAGGCGGCAGCCTGACCATCATCGCCACCGCGCTGGTCGACACCGGCTCGAAGATGGACGAGGTGATCTACGAAGAGTTCAAGGGCACCGGCAACAGCGAAGTGCACCTGAGCCGCCGTATCGCTGAAAAGCGCGTGTTCCCGGCCATCGACATCAACCGTTCCGGCACCCGCCGCGAGGACCTGCTGATCGAGCCGGAACTGCTGCAGAAGATCTGGATCCTGCGCAAGCTGCTGCATCCGATGGATGAAATGGCCGCGATGGAGTTCCTGCTGGACAAGATGAAGAACACCAAGTCCAACGACGAGTTCTTCGGTTCGATGAAGCGCTGATCCACGGCATTGCATCGAAAGGAACCTGCCGCTCGCTGCGGCAGGTTTTTTTTTGCCTGCAGGGCGACCCACTTCACTTTGCCGCCGCCGACTTTTGGCGATAATCCGCCCGATACCCTGCCCGGCCCTGCGGGCGTGGCCACCGATTCCGCTGTCGCCCCTTCCGGAGAACCGGTCGGGTCCAGCCTCCTGCCGGATCCGTCGACGCATGCGAACGCTGTCTCCCCGCCTCAACCTGGGCAAGCTGATCCTCGCCCTGGCCCTGCTCAGCGCCATCATCGCCCTGGCCAATACCCTGCTGGCCAGCTACCGCGTGCAGCGCGACCAGCTGGTCGGCAATACCCTGGAAGCCAACCGCGTCTATGCCACCAAGCTGGCCGAGACCACCCAGAACTTCCTGCTGGCCGCACAGCAGGAGCTGGCCTACGCCGCCACCCGGCTCGGCCAGAGTGACCTCGATCCGGCACAGGCGCAGGACGAGGCCAGCCGCCTGCAGCTGCAGACCAACAGCTTCAATTCCTCGCTGGTGGTGGACGCCGACGGCCTGGTGATCGCCACCTCGCCGCAGACCCTGCAGCTGCAGGGCGAGATCCTGCACAGCGTCGGCAACAATGCCGCATTGGCTGCACGCCAGCCGATGATCAGCGACCCGTACCAGTCGACCACAGGCAAGCTGCTGGTCTCGCTGTCGCACCCGATCTTCGACCGCCAGGGCCACTATCGCGGCTACGTCAGCGGCACCCTGTACCTGCGCCAGCGCAGCGCGCTGCATACGCTGCTGGGCAAGCACTACTACCGCGACGGCTCCTACCTGTACGTGGTCGACCGCCATGGCCGCCTGCTGTACCACGCCGACGGCAAGCGGGTCGGCGACTACGTGGTCGGCAACCCGGCGGTGAAGGCGGTGGTGCGCGGTGAGCGCGGCGCGCAGCAGGTCCGTAACAACCTGGGCGTGTCGATGCTGGCCGGTTACGCGCCGGTACCGGCCACTGGTTGGGGCATCATCGCCCAGCGGCCGACCGAGGCCACATTGCAGCCGTTGTCACGGTTGATGACCGCGGTGATCTGGAACGCGATCCCGCTCGGCCTGCTGTCACTGCTGATCACCTGGTGGTTCGCCCGGCGCATCTCGATGCCGCTGTGGCAGCTGGCGCGCAACGTGCAGGGTGGCGAGGACACCGGCAGCGCGATCAACCACGTCAGCGGCATCCGCGCATGGTACTTCGAGGTTGCCCAGCTCAAGCAGGCGGTCCTGCACAGCTTCAACGCCCTGCAGGACCGCATTGGCACACTCAACCGCGCCAACCGTACCGATCCGCTGACCGGCCTGCTCAATCGCCGCGGCCTGCAGCAGGCGCTGGATGCGCTGCAGGTGCAGGGCATTCCGTTCGCGATCCTGGCGCTGGACATCGATCGCTTCAAATCGATCAACGACAGCCACGGCCATGACGTCGGTGACGCCGCCATCGTCCATATCGCCGACCAGATGCGCCGCTACTCGCGCGACAGCGACATCCTCTGCCGTGCCGGTGGCGAGGAATTCCTGCTGCTGCTGCCGGGCATCAGTACCGACTCGGCGCGCCAGGCCGGCGAGCGCCTGCGCCAGCACATCGCCGATCATCCGTTCGAGCCGGTCGGCACCATCACCGTGTCGCTGGGCGTGGCCCACTTCCCCAGCTTCCATGTCGATGCCGAGCAGGCGCTGCGGCTGGCCGACAAGGCCCTGTACATGGCCAAGGAACAGGGCCGCAACCGCGTGGTGGTCTACCCGTACGCGGACTGAAAAGCGGCCGGCCTGGCCGACCGCTCCATCGCACCGGGCTCAGCGCTGCGCCAGCGGCGTCAGCAGGCGCAGGCCGCGCTGGGTGCCATCGACCATGTACACGCCGCCGGCCGGCAGCAGATCACTTCCCGCCTGTCCGGCGCCATCCGGCGTGCGCCAGGGTGCGGCCTGGCGCGGGCCGGGGATGAAGGCACGCCAGCGGCCGTAGCGTTCCGGCTGGCCGTTGTCGCTGTTGTTCAGGGCGAAAGTGACCGGCACGCGCACGGTCCATGAATCCCGCGTGCTGTCCTCGCCGGTGGTCGGCGGCGAGAAGGTCCACTTGCGGGCCGCACTGATACTGGCCTTGGCGAAGATGTCGCGCATCCTGGCCATGGTCCGTTCCGGTGCGACCACGGTCATGTTCACCTGCTCGGCAATGACATCGGCCACGGTGCCGTCGCGTGCGACCTTGACCAGCAGCAGTACGTCACCCTGCCCGCCATTGCGGAAGGCCTCTTCGGGGTAGCGCGGCGGCGGCATGCGCTTCTGGGTGATCGAATCGGTAGCCTTCGGATCATATTCACTGAAGTCGACGCTGGTCATGCTGATCTGGTAGTTGCCGTCTTCCTGCTGCTTGCCACGCAGGCGTACGCGCAGCGGCGCGTGGACGGCCACCGGCGTGCCATCGCGCAGCGTCGGTTCGAACTGCCAGCCGCGTATGGCGCCTTCCACGAACGACACGATGCCGGGTGCGAGCATGGCACGCTGGTCCAGGACCAGCGTGCTGACCGAACCATCGGCCGCCACGTCGATACTGCCTGACAGCACCATGCTCATCTCGGCAGTGGCGCGCACGGCGCGCGCGTTCTGGGCCACGGCATCGGCCGGCAGCAGGGGAGCACCGGCGGCGAACGCCAGGGCCAGCGCAAGGAACAGGGGGGAACGCATCATTGCCGGATCCATGGTGATGAGGTGAACCCCGAGCGTACCGCAGTCCGAGCGGGACCGGCAGGCAGTCCACGCCACGCCGTTCAGGCCAGGCGATGGACCGCCGCATAGGGCGGGGTATCCGGATAATCACCGCTGGCGAAGCGCGCCTGCAGGCCCTGCCACCACGCGGGATCAAACAGGTGCCGGTAATGTTCGCGCACCGCCGCCAGCTCGCCCGCCGGCAGGCCCATGAACGGGCCGAAGCGCTCTGGAAACACGTCGCGTGGCCCGACGTGGAACCAGGGTTCGTCGGCCATGGCTTCCTCCGGCGTGCGCGGCTGCGGCCAGGCGCGGAAGACGCAGTCGCTGACCAGGCACAGCTCGTCATAGTCGTAGAAGACTGCCCGGCCATGCCGCGATACGCCGAAGTTCTTCGGCAGCATGTCGCCGGGGAAGATGTTGTTGCGCGCCATGTCGGTGATCGCCTGCGCGTAGTCGAGTACCGCCGCACGCACCGCATCGCCGCCCTGCTCGCGCAGGTACAGGTTCAATGGACGGAAGCGACGCTGCACGTAGCACAGTGCGACTTCCACCTGATCGCCATCGACGCGCACGCTCTGCGCGCACTGCGCAAGCAGCTCCTGCAGCAAGGCCGGTGCGAAGCGGTCGCGCGGGAAACGCAGATGGCGGTACGGCTGCGCATCAAGCAGGCGACCGACACGGTCGAGGTTGAACACCAGCGCATACTTCTCTTCCACCTGCTGCCGCGACATCGACTTCGGCCACGCGAAGCGGTCGCGGATCAGCTTGAACACCAGCGGATAGCTGGGCAGGGTGAACACCGCCATGACCATGCCCGGCGTGCCTTCGGCATGCACCAGCCGCTCCTGCGGATGTTCGTTGAAGTGGCGGAAGAAGGTACGGTAGCGCTCGGTCTTGCCCTGCTTGGCGCGGCCCAGCACCGTATAGATCTCATCAATGGGCTTGCCCGGCAACAGGCTGCGCAGGAACACCACCGCATCGCCCACCGTGGCAAGGTCGGCCTGGAAATAGCTGCGCGACACGCCGAACAGATGGGCGACATCGCGACGCCGGGTCAGCACCGCATCTGCACGCAGGCCCTGCCCATCGTTGACCAGGGCGATCACGCACGGTGAGAAGCGGTGTTCGCCGAACACGCGACCCACCAGGTAGGCGCGGCGCTCCCGGTAGAACACGGTGTCGAGCAGCTCGATGCTGCGCACCGGCGTATCACCCCAGTGGGCCAGATCATCCTGCAGGCGCACAGCGATGGCCGCCGCGCAGCGCAGCTGGTGCGCATACGGAATGTCGAAGCGGTAATCGGCCAGCACGCGCTGGAGAGCCTCCACCGGCCGCGTCGGCGAGACCGCATAGGTATGCCGTGCGACCGGGTGGGTGATCGCATCGGACGGCTCGACATCGAAGGCGATGAACTCCAGCGCCGGGTCCACGCCACGGGTGGAGAACAAGCGCCGCGACAGCGTGTTGTAGAAGGTCTTGTACAGCTCGGCGTCGATCAGCCCCCTCAGCAGTGCGCTATAGCGCGCATGCACCTGCAGCCACAGCGCGCGTTCCCCGATCGCTTCGCCGGCGAGGCGCCGCAGCGCATCCATCTGTTCGGCGATGCACAGGTCGTACAACGCGATGCGCTCGACTGCATCCCGGCGCGCGCCCACCCAGTCGCGCTGCTCGAAACGCTGCCGCGCACGGGCGGTGATCGCCGCAAAGCGGGCGTGATACTGCTCGAAGCCGGCGTGAATGGCGCCGGCGATGCGCGACGCCAAGTCGGCAACGGTGTCAGGCTCGGACATGCAGGGCTCACCCGGGAGGACCTGCCTCACCATACGCTGGCGTGGGGTGGCTTGTGTAGGGCCACTGCATGCCGCGACAAACGCAACGATTCCTACAGACCTGATGCCTCCCTGCTGCCTACCCTTTCAGGCCCAACAACGGCACGAGGTGACGCATGCAGCAAATGACCTTTATTCCGCGCGTGGAGGAAGGCAACGTCATCCCGCAGCGCGCCCGCGACGGCTACATCAGCGCGACCGCCCTGTGCCAGTCCGTCGGCAAGCGCTGGTCCGACTACCGGGCACTGAAATCGACGGAGGAGTTCCTGCAGGAGCTCATGGCGCAGACGAAGCTGTCCGAGAATGAGCTGATCCACGTGGTATCCGGTGGGAACCCGGCCATGCAGGGCACCTGGATCCACCCCTACCTCGCCATCCACCTCGGCCAGTGGCTGTCGCGCAGGTTCGCAGTGAAGGTCTCGCAGTGGGTGGTGGAATGGCAGCAGGGTCGCGCCAATGCGTTGCTGCCCGTGCACATCGACCGCTACATGCAGAACCGTGCCAAGGTGCCGTACACCCATTTCTCGATGCTCAACGAGCTGACGTTGAACCTGATCGCACCGCTGGAGCAGGCGGGCTATACGCTCCCGCAGGCGCTGGTGCCGGACATCTCCGAAGGCCGACTGTTCTGCAAATGGCTGAGGGATCATCGCGGCGTCGACACCGATGCGCTGCCCACGTATGACCACGCCTACCCGGACGGCCGCACGGTGCAGGCCAAGCTGTATCCCAACGAGTTCTACGAGGACTTCCGCCGCCACTTCAACGAAGTGTGGCTGCCAGATCATGCGCCCAGATACTTCGCCGCACGCGACAGCAAGGCTCTCTCGTTCGTCTCTGCACTGCTGCTTCCAGCAGCCTGAAGGCAGCGCCGAACGTGCTCGGCTGCTTCGGCTGGAAGCAGCCGAGCATGGTCCGGCGCTACGGAGGCGGCCGCTCAGATCGCCAGTTCGGCCTCCACGTCCTGCACCTTGCGCCGGGCCAATGCCAGGTTGGACTTGGTACGGTCCAGCACGATGTAGAAGAACAGGCCCTTCTTCTTCGCCACCGGGCGCATGATGTGGTACGCCTTGCCCAGCGAGATCAGGATGTCCTCGATGCTGTCGTTGAGGTTCAGCGATGCGGCGGTCTTCATCTTCGCGCGGATCACTTCGGTATTGCCGGCGGCGGCCACTTCCATGTCCATGCCGGCACCGGCTTCGCCCAGCAGCATGCCACTTTCGTAATCGACCAGCGCCACTGCCTGCGCGCCGTCGATGCCCATCAGTGCGTTCAACGAATCATTCAATCCAGCCACGTCGCACCCCTTGTCGATGTTGGTCCGAGCCCCTTGTTCCCCTGCGGCCGGGCTCACGATCCGCCGAGTTCGGCCAGGATCGCCTGGCCACATTCCCTGCTCTGCCACAGCACCTGGCCGATCACGCTGCGCTGGTCGCAGGCCGCCATCAGCAGCAACGGTGCGCGCCCTTCGGCCTGGATCGCCAGCATCAGCACCTTTCCGCCCGCCGCTTCCAGCATCAGTGTCTGCAGATCGCCCAGCACCAGTTCGCGCCCGACCGCCGCAGCCAGCGCCAGCATCGCGCTGGTCATCGCCGCCAGCCGTTCGCCGCGCCCTTCGGCGCCGGCGCTGACCAGGGCAAAGCCATCGACGCTGGCCAGCACGACCGTGCGCACGCCTTCGACCCGCTGCTGCAGGTCCTGCAGCAGGGGCTGCAGGCGCTCACGCTGACCGGCGTCGGGCAGTACCGCCAGCTGCCCGTCAGCCATGTGCAGCCACCAGTGCGTGCGCTTCCATTTCGCTCATCAGTACATCCATCAGCAGCAGTCCCTGTCCTCGGTCACGGGCATCCACGGCCAGCAGCGGCAGCGGCTGGTCGTCAAGGCAGGCACGGATGGCCCAGTCATCCAGTGCGGCCTGCGGTGCCTGGTCCAGGTGGGTGACCGCCACGACCAGTGCCAAGGATGATGCGAACGGCTGCAGCACCTGCAGATAGCCTTCCAGCTCGCTGGCCAGGCCGGCGCGGCGCGCATCCAGCAGCAGCACCGCGCCACGCGCGCCCTGCAGCAGGATCGGCCACAGGAAATCGAAACGCTGCTGGCCGGGTGTGCCGTAGAGACGCAGGCGTTCGCCGTTGGGCAGGTCGATGTCTGCATAGTCCAGCGCCACGGTGGTGGAGGCCTTGTCGGCGCCGAGGCGATCAGTGTTGGCCACATCCGTGTCGACCACCGCGCCAGCCGCGATGCTGCGTACCAGCGTCGACTTGCCGCTGCCCATGCCGCCCAGCACGACCACCTTGTGCTCACGCATTGCGCTCGCTCCCGCGCAGGTGCCGCCACAGGCGGGCGAGCAGTCCGTTGTCGGTGCGGGTGCCACCTGCCGCCATCATCAGCGTCGCCGGGGCGGCCTGCAGCTGCGCGTAGCCACACAGATAGGCGGCATGGATGAAATCGCGAACGGCCGCCGCCGGCAGTTCGAGCAGCATCGTGCATTCCTCAACCGTACACGCACGCTTGAGCAGCAGCGAGCACAGGCGGAAGCCATCGTGGTCATGGCCCAGTACGCGGAAGTCCGGCCAGCGCAGCAGCTTCACCGAGGCGCCGCGCAGGCGCTCGTCCAGCGCCTGCCAATGGCGGCTGCGTTGCGCCCATTGCCACAGCAGTGGCCGCAGCGGCTGGCGTGGCCGCTCGCCGGCCAGGGCCTGCAGGCGCGCCGGTGTCAGCGCGTCCAGCTGCAGGCGCTCAAAGGCATCGGCCAGCCGCTCCACCAGCGCCGCAGCCGGCTCCTGCAACAGCACGGCCTGATCGTGCTCCAGATCCATCAGCAGCAGAGGCTCGCCTGCATCACCCAGCAGTGCCTGGCCCTGTCGCAGCGGCAGCCGCTCGCGCAGCAGACGGGTGATGGCGTGCGCGCCATCTGCCAGGCGGATCGGCGCAGGTGTCTGCATGACCAGGGGCTCCGGTGCCAACTGCATGCGACGCAACGCGCGACCGATGGCACCGTCATCAAGCACGTCCTGATGCCCGTCGCCATCACGCAGCTGGCCGCCGATGTCCTCGATCCAGCACTGCAGGCGCGGACGTTGCTGTCGCATGCGCTGGGCGGCGTTGCGCAGCGCCGGGGTATCGCGGATGACCAGCAGATCACAATCGTCCAGATCCTGGCTGCGGCGGACCTGGCCATCCGGCAGCGCCGAGGCCAGGCGCAGCCGTTGCAGCAGGGCCTGCTCGCCCTGGATATCGGTTCCCACTACCAGCACGCGTGCCATCCGTGTTCCCCGTGCGGCCACCTCCCCGGTGGCCTCGCGTCGCCAAGGCTAGGGCATCGCCAGCGGCGGCCGTCGTGATCGATTGCTCAGATTCAAGGCGACTGCGAAACCGCGCCGATCCATTCTGCGACCGCCATCGCGGGCAAGTTTCATGCCCCGTTGACGGCATTCCGACGACCGACGGATGTCACGGTTCTGGACACGGGTCGAATGGGGTCAGATCCCTTTTGCTTGCAAAAGGGATCTGACCCCAGCGCCATAAAAAGAAACCCGCGCCGAAGCGCGGGTTCCGGTGTCACGGCCGAACGGCAGTGGATCAGCCGCGCAGCTGTTCCAGCGCGGCGTTGAAGGTCGCGCTCGGGCGCATCGCCTTGCTGGCCTTGGCCACGTCCGGGCGGTAGTAGCCGCCGATGTCCACGGCCTTGCCCTGCACTGCGATCAGCTCTTCGACGATCTTCTGCTCGTTGTCGGTCAGCGTCTTGGCCAGCGGGGCGAAGCGCGCCTTCAGGGCGGCGTCCTCGTCCTGCGCGGCCAGGGCCTGGGCCCAGTACAGCGCGATGTAGAAGTGGCTGCCACGGTTGTCGATGCCACCCAGCTTGCGCGATGGCGACTTGTCGTTGTCCAGGAACTGGCCGTTGGCTTCGTCCAGCGCCTTGGCCAGCACACGGGCAGCGGCGTTGTCGTAGCGGTTGCCCAGGTGTTCCAGCGACGCGGCCAAGGCCAGGAACTCACCCAGCGAATCCCAACGCAGGTAGTCCTCTTCAACGAACTGCTGCACGTGCTTCGGGGCCGAACCACCGGCACCGGTCTCGAACAGGCCGCCACCGGCCATCAGCGGCACGATCGACAGCATCTTGGCGCTGGTGCCCAGTTCCATGATCGGGAACAGGTCGGTCAGGTAGTCACGCAGCACGTTGCCGGTCACCGAGATGGTGTCCTCGCCCTTGCGGATGCGGTCCAGCGAGAACGCGGTGGCTTCCACCGGCGGCAGGATGCGGATGTCCAGGCCGGTGGTGTCGTGGTCCTTCAGGTACTGCTCGACCTTGGCGATGACCTGCGCGTCGTGGGCGCGGGCGGCGTCCAGCCAGAACACGGCCGGGGTGCTGCTCAGGCGGGCGCGCTCGACGGCCAGCTTGACCCAGTCCTGGATCGGCGCGTCCTTGGTCTGGCACATGCGCCAGATGTCACCGGCTTCCACGGCGTGCTCGAACACCACGGCGCCGGCATCATCGGTGACCTTGACCACGCCATCGGCGGCGATCTGGAAGGTCTTGTCGTGCGAGCCGTACTCCTCGGCCTTCTGCGCCATCAGGCCGACGTTCGGCACCGAACCCATGGTGGCCGGGTCGAAGGCACCGTGCGCCTTGCAGTCGTCGATGACGGCCTGGTACACGCCGGCGTAGCAGCGGTCCGGAATGACCGCCTTGGTGTCCTGTAGCTTGCCTTCGGCATTCCACATCTTGCCCGAGTCGCGGATCATCGCCGGCATCGAGGCGTCGACGATCACGTCGCTCGGCACGTGCAGGTTGGTGATGCCCTTGTCCGAATTGACCATGGCCACGCCCGGGCGCTGCGCGTACTCGGCGGCCAGGTCGGCCTCGATCGCGGCGCGGGTGGCTTCAGGCAGCGACGGCAGGCGCGCAGCCAGGTCACCAATGCCGTTGTTGGCATCGAAACCGGCCTGCTTCAGCACGTCGGCGTGCTTGGTCAGTACGTCCTTGTAGAACTCGTTCACCGCCACGCCGAACATGATCGGGTCGGAGACCTTCATCATGGTCGCCTTCAGGTGCAGCGAGAACAGCACGCCCTGGGCCTTGGCATCGGCAATCTGCTCGCCGATGAACGCGGCCAGTGCCTTGCGGCTCATGACGGCGGCATCGACGATCTCGCCCGCCTTCACTGCGGTCTTTTCCTTCAGCACCACGGCGCTGCCGTCCTTGCCGTGGAAGGTGATCTTCAGCGAACCGGCGTTGGCCAGGGTGGCCGACTTCTCGCTGCCGTAGAAGTCACCGGCGGCCATGTGCGCGACGTGCGACTTCGAATCCGACGCCCAGGCGCCCATGCGGTGCGGATGCTTGCGCGCGTAGTTCTTCACCGACAGCGGTGCACGGCGGTCGGAGTTGCCTTCGCGCAGCACCGGGTTCACCGCACTGCCCTTGACCTTGTCGTAGCGCGCCTTGTAGTCGCGCTGCTGGTCGTCGGCCGGGGTTTCCGGGTAATCCGGCAGCGGATAGCCCTGGTCCTGCAGTTCCTTGATGGCCGCCTTCAGCTGCGGCACCGAGGCGGAGATGTTCGGCAGCTTGATGATGTTGGCGTCCGGGGTGGTCGCCAGCTGGCCCAGCTCGGCCAGGTCGTCGCTGACCTTCTGCGCGTCGCTGAGCAGTTCAGGGAACAGCGACAGGATGCGGCCGGACAGCGAGATGTCACGGGTTTCCACCACGATGCCTGCGGTGGCGGTGTAGGCGCCGACGATCGGCAGCAGCGACTGGGTGGCCAGGAACGGTGCTTCGTCGGTCAGCGTGTAGAGGATCTTGGACATGGGGGACTTGGACTCTGTAGCAGTGCTCAGGGGAAGGCCGGCGCCAGCGCCGGGCCACGTGCAACCGTGTCGCGCGCGGGGCCGGGCCCCACGCTTTCCCCCGTCGCCGTCAGGGTGGGCGCGCGGCGGGGAAACCCCTGCATTGTCGCGTTTTCAGCCGCGCGGGGCAAAGCTGTGCCATACGCGGCGGTACTGCACGGCGGCAACGCTGTGATCCATCCGCGCCAGGATGAAGCCCCCCACAGCATCAGCAGATCCACGCCATGCGTGGATGAAGCCAGCCATCGCCCAACAAAAAAGGACGCAGCCTCGCGGCTGCGTCCATCGTGAGCCCTGCCGGGAGAGAGTCGGCAGGACTTACTTGACCTCGAACTCCTGCGGCGTTCCGGCCGCCTTGCCATCGACGGTGACCTCGGCGCGGTACTTGCCGGCCGGCCAGCCCTTTGCATTCTTGAACGTGACGTTGGTGGTTTCCGCACCACTGGTGTTCAGGGTGGCGTTCTGTTCGCCGGCTACCTGGCCGTCCTGATAGGTCAGCTTGGCGCCAACGGTGACGTTGTTGGCAGCGCCGTCGGTCTTGACCGAGACGATGATGTCATCCTTCGGTGCGAACAAAGCCGTCGTCGCAACCGACTTGTCGGCGGCGGCGGTCTTGCCGACGGTGACCGACGAGACGTTGACCGCAGCGGCTTCGGCCATCGGCGGCGGTGCGCCGGTCATCGGCGCGGGAGCTGCGGGTTCGGCCGGGGCGGTCGCTGCCGGAGCGGCGTTGCTGTCGGTCGACTCTTCCTTCTTCTTGCAACCGACCAGAGCAACGCTGCCCAGCAGGGCGGCGATCAGGGCGGTCTGTAGCGGGGTGGTCTTGATCATTCGGGGTTCCTCCCAGGGATTGTCGGACGGCGTTCGATGGCCGGCTTACTTCGGCGGCAGTTTCAGGGTCTGGCCCGGGAAGATCTTGTCCGGGTCATCAAGCACATCGCGGTTGGCTTCGAAGATCTTTTTCCAGGCATTGGCGTCGCCCAGATGCTGCTTGGCGATCTTCGACAGCGAGTCACCCTTCTGCACGGTATAGGTGCCGCCGCTGACAACGTCTGCGGTGCTGTCCACCGAAGCGCTGACGCCGGAGAAGTCCGCCTTCGGCACCTGCTCGGCGGTACTGTCGACACTGCCACTGACGCCGGAGAAATCGGCTTTCTTCTCGGTACTCATCCACAACTCCCGTCTGCATGACTACGTGATTCGCACGGTGCCATGGAGGTTGTTAAATGGGGATGGTGCAGATGTGAAGCCGCCCCCCGGGGCGGCTGAACAATCGGGGGAATGGACGCCCGGTAGTGCCGGCCGCTGGCCGGCTGTGCCAGGGGGATCCGGCCTTGGCCGATTGCCGGCCAGCGGCCGGCTCTACCCGTAACCACCTGCGAATCATGGTAGTGCCGGCCGCTGGCCGGCGCTCGCCGGGCATGGCCCGGCGCAACGGGCAACCGCCTATGGCGGTTACTGCCGCAGTTCGCGGTAGGTCGCGGCCGGGGCGGCGATGCCCGGGCTGGCACGCCAGGGGTTGATATCCAGGCCGCCACGACGGGTGTAGCGGGCCTCCACTTCCAGCCACTGCGGCTGGCAGCGCGCAGACACCTCGCTGAAGATCCGTTCAACACACTGCTCGTGGAACTCGGCGTGCTCGCGGTAGCTGACCAGGTAACGCAGCAGGCCGGCGCGGTCGATCTTCGGCCCGCGGTAGCGCAGGCTGACCGTGGCCCAGTCCGGCTGGCCGGTAACCGGGCAGTTGGACTTCAGCAGCGCCGAGACCAGGGTTTCCTCCACCACCTCGCCGGCATCAGCGGCGAGGAAGTCTGCCTGCGGCGGGCCGTAGCAGTCGATCTCCAGGTCCAGCCCATCGATGGATTCGCCGAGCGGCGTCTCACGCAGGCCCGGCAGGCCGAATTCGACCTCCACCGGCGCACCGGCGCAGGCCGACAGATCCGCCACGATGCGCGCGCGCAGTGCCTCGGCGCTGTCGATACGGGTGCTGTTGAGGGAGTTCAGGTACAGCTTGAACGACTTCGATTCGATCAACCGCGGCGAGGTGCACGGCACCTGCACGGTGGCGACGGCGACCTGCGGCTTGCCACGCGCGTCGAGCCAGCTCAGCTCGAAGGCATGCCAGCGGTCGTGGCCAACGAACGGCAGCGCGGCGTCATCGAGGCCGATCTCGGCGCGGGCGCCGCTGCGGGGGATGGGAAACAGCAGGCCGGGATCGTACTGCGACGGGTAACTGACCTCGCGACCGAGGCTGGAATCCTGTGGGGTGTTCATGGGCGCCATTGTATCGCGCGGACGGCGGGCCTTCGGCCGGGCTGGCCAACGGCGGAGCCCCTCCGTGGTGGGGTTGGTGGGTCGTCGAAAGCCTGGGTTCCGGGTGTGGGCCAGGCGGGCGGGATGGGCGGGGACGCCGTGAACCCATCCCTGGGGGCTTAGCCGCGCCATCCATGGCGCGGATACCCCGCCCATCCCACCCGCCCGGCCCTCCGACACATTTCTGTCGCCGATCCACCACGGGAAAGATCAGGAAAATCAAAATCAGAATCCGATCCTTCAGACGTTCATGACGTCCGCCGTGCCGACCAACGGTCGGCACCCACCAACAGCAGCGGGCACCAACAGCCGCGGGAAACTGTCGAAGGCGGGGTGGGTCCGGTTGAGGGGGTGTCCGCGGCATGGATGCCGCGGCCAAGCCCCCGGGGACGGGTTTACGGCGTCCCCCTCAACCGGACCCACCCCGCCATCCCACGGAATGCCCGCTGTTGACGTTGACGTTGCCGTTGATCCAAGCGGGTGCAGGGCTGCAAGCCCTGCGGAAACCCTCACTCCGCCGGGGTGCCGGCACCGTGCAGGTAATCCAGGCTCACCTGCAGCAGCGCGCGGAACCCGACATCCAGCGCCTTCTCATCCAGCAGGAACTTCGGCGAATGGTTGGCCGGCGCCGTTGCCGGGTCGATGCCCGCGCTGGTGGAGCCGACGAAGAAGAACATGCCCGGCACTTCCTTCGCGTACAGCGAGAAATCTTCCGCACCCATCTGCAGCGGTGGCTCGTATACGTTGTCCTTGCCCACCACCGCCTGCAGGCTCGGCAGCATCTTCGCGGTCAGTGCCGGGTTGTTCACCGTGGCCGGGTTGCCATCGGCTTCGTAGATCTCGGTCACCGCCTTGGCACCATGCGCGGCGGCGGTGTGCTCGGCCACGCTGCGCAGGTCGGCGAAGATCTGCTGGCGCATGCCTTCGTCGAAGGTGCGGATGGTGCCGACCATCTCCACTTCATCGGGAATGATGTTGTAGCGGATGCCGCCGTTGATCGCGCCGAAGGTCAGCACTGCCGGCTGCTTGGACAGGTTGGCGCGGCGGCTGACGATGGTCTGCGCGGTGCCCACCAGGTCGGCGGTGGCGACGATCGGATCAACCCCGTTCCACGGCGCCGAACCATGCGTCTGGCGGCCGATCACCTTGATCCCGAACCGGTCCGAGGCCGCCATCAACGGGCCACCGCGCACCGCGATCTGACCCACCTGCACGCTGGAGAACACATGCAGGCCGAACACCGCTTCCGGCTTGAAATCGGCGAACAGGCCTTCCTTCAGCATGAGTGCCGCACCACCCTCTTCCGGCGGCGGTGCGCCCTCCTCGGCCGGCTGGAAGATCAGCATCACCTGGCCCGGCAGGTCCTTCTTCATCGACACCAGTGCTTCGGCCACGCCGAGCAGGGTCGCGGTGTGCGCGTCATGGCCACAGGCATGCATCACGCCCACGGTCTGCCCGCGGTACTGGTCAGTGGCCTTGGAGGCGAACGGCAGGCCGGTCTGCTCGGTCACCGGCAGCGCGTCCATGTCGGCGCGCAGGGCGATCTTCGGCCCCGGCTTGCCGCCCTCGATGATCGCAACCACGCCGTGGTGGGCGATGCCGGTCTTCGGCTTCAGGCCCATCGCACGCAGGCGCTTGGCGACCTCGGCCGAGGTGCGCGCCTCGCGGTTGGACAACTCCGGATGCTGGTGGAAATCGCGGCGCCATTCGACCACCTTGGCCTGCAGCCGCTGCGCGGCGGCGGTCACTTCCGGGCGCTGCCCGTCCTGGGCGTGGGCAAGGGCCGGCAGGGCCAGCAGCAGGGCGGACAGCAGCAGCGAACGGCGCATCGCAATCTCCACAGCAGAAGGGTTCCAGCTGAATGTAGGGCAACACCGCCGCCACGGGAACCTCCGGCGCTCGATCCGGTCTTAGCGCCCGTCCCATCCGTCATGCAGGAAACGTGATGTGGCACAGGTATGCTTTGCGCATTGCCCCGGCGTCCCGCCTGGTCCAGCCCTCTCGGAGTCCTCGTAATGTCACGTGTTTGGAAGATCGTGCTGCTGGTCGTGGCAGTGCTGGTGCTGGCCGTGGTCGGCCTGCGCGTCATGGGCGGGGGCAAGGACAAGGCCGGTGGTGCAGCTGCGGGGGCGCGCCAGGGCGGCGAGGATCCGAATGCCGGTCCAGTACCGGTGACCGTGGTGGAGGCCACGCGCCAGGACGTGCCGGTGTATGCCAGCGCGCTGGGCACGGTGACTGCGATGAACACCGTTACCGTCAGCCCGCAGGTCGGCGGCCAGCTGATGAGCCTGAATTTCCGCGAAGGCCAGGAAGTGAAGCAGGGTGACGTGCTGGCGGTGATCGATCCGCGCACGGCCCAGGCCAGCTATGACCAGGCCGCCGCAGCCAAGCGCCAGAACGAAGCCCTGCTGGCCACTGCGCGCTCCAACTTCCAGCGCTCGAACGCGCCTGAGTATCGCCAGTACGTCGCCAAGACCGATCTGGATACACAGCGAAACCAAGTGGCACAGTACGAAAGCGCCGTGGCCGCCAACGAGGCCAGCATGCGTTCGGCGCAGGTGCAGCTGCAGTACACCAAGGTCACCGCACCGATCTCCGGCATCGCCGGCATCCGCGCGGTCGACGCGGGCAACGTGGTCAACGCCGGCACCGCGCTGGTCACGCTGACCCAGATCCATCCGATCCACGTGCTGTTCAACCTGCCCGAGCGCCAGCTCGGCGACGTGCGCCAGGCGCAGGCCGCCGGCACGGTGCCGGTGGCCGCGCTGGACCGTGCCGATTCGCATGTGTTGTCCGGCGACGGCAAGCTCGACGTGGTCGACAACCTGATCAGTGCCGACAGCGGCACGTTCAAGGCGCGTGCGATTTTCGACAACACCGACAACGGCCTGTGGCCGGGCCAGTTCGTCAACGTGCGCATGCAGCTGCGCACGATCGCCGGTGGTGTGGTCATCCCCACCCAGGCGGTGCTGCGTGGCCCGGATGGCGAGTACGTCTACATCGTGCAGGGCGACAACACGGTAAAGATGCAGACGGTGCGCAGCGGCGTGGAAGTGGGCGACAGCCAGGTGCAGATCGCCGAAGGCCTGAAGGGCGGCGAGCGGGTGGTCAGTGAAGGCCAGTTCCGCCTGAAGCCGGGCAGCAAGGTCACCGCGCTGAAGCCGGGCGAGACCCCGGCCGCACCGACCGAGGCCGAACTGAAGGCGGCCGAGCAGAAGAACGCAGGCGGCGGTGGCCGTCGCGGTGGTGGCCCGCGCTGAGCGCAGGCCACTGATCTCCCTCGCGCCGGCATACCCGCCGGCGCCGACATTGAAGTGCCAGCAAGGATCAGTCCGTGGGCTTTTCGACGATCTTCATCCGCCGCCCGATCGCCACCTCGCTGTTGATGGCGGGCCTGTTGCTGCTGGGCATCCTCGGTTACCGCAAGCTGCCGGTGTCGGCGCTGCCGGAAATCGATGCGCCCAGCCTGGTGGTCACCACCCAGTACCCCGGTGCCAACGCCACCACCATGGCTTCGCTGGTCACTACCCCGCTGGAGCGCCAGTTCGGGCAGATTTCCGGGTTGGAGCTGATGACCTCCGACTCGTCGGCCGGGTTGTCGACGATCATCCTGCAGTTCTCGATGGACCGCGACATCGACATCGCCGCGCAGGACGTGCAGGCGGCGATCCGCCAGGCCACCCTGCCCTCGTCGCTTCCCTACCAGCCGGTCTACAACCGGGTGAATCCGGCCGACGCGGCCATCGTCACCCTGAAGCTGACCTCCGACACGCGCCCGCTGCGCGACGTCAACAATTACGCCGACTCGATCCTGGCCCAGCGCCTGTCGCAGGTGCAGGGCGTGGGACTGGTGTCGATCGCCGGCAACGTGCGCCCTGCCGTGCGCATCCAGGTCAATCCGGCGCAGCTGTCGAACATGGGCCTGACCCTGGAGCAGCTGCGCAGCGCACTGACCCAGGCCAACGTCAATGCGCCCAAGGGCTCGTTGAACGGCAAGACGCAGTCCTACAGCATCGGCACCAACGACCAGCTGGCCAGCGCCGCCGAGTACCGCGACACGATCATCAGCTACAAGAACGGCCGCCCGGTGCGGCTGTCGGACGTGGCCGAGGTGATCGATGGCGTGGAGAACGACCAGCTGGCCGCCTGGGCCGATGGAAAGCCGGCGGTGCTGCTGGAAGTCCGGCGCCAGCCTGGTGCCAACATCGTGCAGACCGTCGAGCGCATCCGCGCGATCCTGCCGCAGCTGCAGGGCGTGCTGCCGGCCGACGTGCACCTGGAGATCTTCAACGACCGTACCGAGACCATCCGCGCCTCGGTGCATGAAGTGCAGTTCACCCTGATCCTCACCATCGGCCTGGTGGTGGCGGTGATCTTCGTGTTCCTGCGCCGGTTGTGGGCCACGATCATCCCGTCGGTGGCAGTGCCGTTGTCGCTGGCCGGCACCTTCGCGGTGATGGCGTTCGCCGGCATGTCGCTGGACAACCTCTCGCTGATGGCGCTGGTGGTGGCCACCGGCTTCGTGGTCGACGATGCGATCGTGATGATCGAGAACATCGTGCGCTACATCGAGCAGGGCAAGAGTGGCAAGGAAGCGGCCGAGATCGGCGCGCGCCAGATCGGCTTCACCGTGCTGTCGCTGACCGTCTCGCTGGTGGCGGTGTTCCTGCCGCTGCTGCTGATGCCCGGCGTCACCGGACGCCTGTTCCACGAGTTCGCGTGGGTGCTGAGCATCGCGGTGGTGCTGTCGATGCTGATCTCGCTGACGCTCACCCCGATGATGTGTGCCTACCTGCTCAAGCCCGACGCCCTGCCCGAGGGCGAAGACGCGCATGAGCGCGCGGCAGCGGCCGGCAAGCAGAACCTGTGGACGCGCACCGTCGGCCTGTACGAGCACAGCCTGGACTGGGTGCTGGGCCACCAGCGCCTGACCCTGGCCGTGGCCGGTGGTGCACTGGTGCTGACCGTGCTGCTGTATGTGCTGATTCCCAAGGGCCTGCTGCCCGAACAGGACACCGGCCTGATCACCGGCGTGGTGCAGGCCGACCAGAACATCGCCTTCCCGCAGATGGAACAGCGCACCCGGCAGGTCGCCGAAGCACTGCGGCACGATCCGGATGTGACCGGCGTGTCGGCGTTCATTGGTGCCGGCAGCATGAACCCCACGCTCAACCAGGGCCAGCTGTCGATCGTGCTGAAGGAGCGCAGCCAGCGCGATGGCCTGGAGCAGATCCTGCCGCGCCTGCAGAAGGCGGTGGCCGGCATTCCCGGCGTGGCGCTGTACCTGAAGCCGGTGCAGGACGTGACCCTGGATACCCGCGTGGCCGCTACCGAGTACCAGTACTCGCTGTCGGACGTCGATTCGGCAACGGTGGCGACCCAGGCCACGCGCCTGACCGAAGCGCTGCGCAAGCGCCCGGAACTGGCTGACGTCGACAACAACCTGTCCAACCAGGGCCGCGCCCTGGAGCTGAACATCGACCGCGACAAGGCCAGTGTCCTGGGCGTGCCGATGCAGACCATCGACGACACGCTCTACGATGCGTTCGGCCAGCGCCAGATCTCCACCATCTTCACCGAGCTCAACCAGTATCGCGTGGTGCTGGAAGTGGCGCCGGAGTTCCGCACCAGCACCGCGTTGATGGAGCAGCTGGCGGTGGCCTCCAATGGCGCCGGCGCGCTGACCGGCACCAATGCCACCAGCTTCGGCCAGGTCACCTCGTCGAACTCGTCGACCGCCACCGGCATCGGCGCGCAGAACACCGGCATCACCGTCGGCGCAGGCAACATCATCCCGCTGTCGGCGCTGGCCGAAGGCAAGGTGAGCAGCGCGCCACTGGTGGTCAGCCACCAGCAGCAGCTGCCGGCGGTGACGGTCTCGTTCAACGTGGCGCCGGGCTATTCGCTGTCCGAAGCGGTGCGTGCAATCCAGGAGACCAAGGACAGCCTGGACATGCCCACCCACCTGCATGCCGAGTTCATCGGCAAGGCCGCCGAGTTCACTGGCAGCCAGACGGACGTGGTGTGGCTGCTGCTGGCCTCGCTGGTGGTGATCTACATCGTGCTGGGCGTGCTGTACGAGAGCTACATCCACCCGATCACGATCATCTCCACGCTGCCGCCGGCCGGTGTCGGCGCGCTGCTGGCGCTGATGCTGTGCGGCCTGAGCCTGTCGGTGGATGGCATCGTCGGCATCGTGCTGCTGATCGGCATCGTCAAGAAGAACGGCATCATGATGGTGGACTTCGCGATCGAGGCCCGCCGCGCCGGTGCCAACGCGCACGAAGCAATCCGCCGTGCCTGCCTGCTGCGCTTCCGCCCGATCATGATGACCACCGCCGCGGCCATGCTGGGCGCGCTGCCGCTGGCCCTGGGCACCGGGATCGGCTCGGAGCTGCGCCGCCCGCTGGGCATCGCCATCGTCGGCGGCCTGCTGCTGTCGCAGCTGGTCACGCTGTACACCACGCCGGTGATCTACCTGTACATGGAGCGCTTCTCCGAGTGGCTTGCCCGCCGCCGCGAGCAGCGTGCGTTGCGCGACGGGTCGCTGCAGGAGCCGCAGGCATGATCCACGCCCCGCTGCTGCGGGGGGCCGCGCGATGAACCTGTCCGGCCCCTTCATCCGCCGCCCGATCGGCACCGCGCTGCTGGCCATCGGCCTGTTCATGGTCGGCCTGATCTGCTACCTGCGCCTGGGCGTATCGGCACTGCCGAACATCGAGATCCCGGTGATCTTCGTGCATGCCAGCCAGTCCGGCGCCGATGCGGCGACCATGGCCTCCACGGTTACCGCGCCGCTGGAACGCCATCTCGGCCAGCTGCCGGGCATCGACCGCATGCGCTCGTCGAGCTCGGAAGGCAGCTCGCTGGTGTTCATGATCTTCCAGAGCGGCCACAACATCGATTCGGCCGCGCTGGACGTGCAGACGGCGATCAACTCGGCCCAGGCCGACCTGCCCTCGGGCATGGGCTCGCCGATGTACCAGAAGGCGAACCCGAACGATGACCCGGTGATCGCCATCGCGTTGACCTCGCAGACGCAGTCGGCCGATGAGCTGTACAACGTCGCCGATTCGCTGCTGGCGCAGCGCATCCGCCAGATCAGTGGCGTCGCCTCGGTCGACATCGCCGGCGCGTCGACGCCAGCGGTGCGCGTGGACGTCAACCTGCGCCTGATGAACGCGCTGGGCCTGACCGCCGATGACCTGCGCAATGCGGTGCGCGCGGCCAACGTGACCTCGCCCACCGGCTTCCTCAGCGACGGCAACACCACCACCGCGATCATCGCCAACGATTCGGTGGCGCGTGCGGCCGACTTCGCCGATCTGGTGGTCAAGACCCAGGGCGATGGCCGGGTGATCCGCCTGAAGGACATCGCCAACGTCTACGACGGCCAGCAGGATGCCTACCAGGCCGCGTGGTTCGACCACAAACCGGCGGTGGTGATGTACGTGTTCACCCGTGCCGGCGCCAACATCGTGGAGACCGTGGACCGGGTCAAGGCGCAGATCCCGACCCTGCGCGACTACCTGCAGCCAGGCACCACGATGACGCCGTACTTCGACCGTACGCCGACCATCCGCTCGTCGCTGCATGAAGTGCAGATCACGTTGCTGATCAGCCTGGCGATGGTGGTGCTGACCATGGCGCTGTTCCTGCGCCGGCTGGCACCGACGCTGATCGCCGCAGTGACCGTACCGCTGTCGCTGGCCGGTGCCGCGTTGGTGATGTACGTGATGGGCTTCACCCTGAACAACCTGAGCCTGCTGGCGCTGGTGATCGCGATCGGCTTCGTCGTGGACGATGCGATCGTGGTGATCGAGAACATCATGCGCCACCTCGATGAGGGCATGCCGCGCATGCAGGCGGCGCTGACCGGTGCGCGCGAGATCGGCTTCACCATCGTCTCGATCACCGCCTCGCTGGTCGCGGTGTTCATCCCGCTGCTGTTCGCCAGCGGCATGATGGGCGCGTTCTTCCGCGAGTTCACCGTCACCCTGGTGGCGGCCATCGTGGTCTCGATGATCGTTTCGCTGACGTTGACCCCGGCGCTGTGCAGCCGCTTCCTCAGCGCCCATGACCACAGCGCGCCGCCGTCGCGCTTCGGACGCTGGCTGGATGCCGGCCACGAGCGCATGCTGCGCATCTACACCGTGTTCCTGGACTTCTCGCTGCGCCACGCGCTGCTGCTGTCGCTGACGCCGCTGATCCTGATCGGCGCCACCATCTTCCTGTTCGGGGCGGTGAAGAAGGGCGCGTTCCCGCCGCAGGACACCGGCCTGATCTGGGGCCGCGCCAATTCCAGCGCCACCGTTTCCTTCGAGGACATGGTCGCCCGCCAGCGTCGCATCACCGACATGCTGATGGCCGACCCGGCAGTGAAAACCGTGGGTGTGCGCCTCGGCAGCGGCCGTCAGGGCTCCAGTGCACAGTTCAACATCGAGCTGAAGTCACGCAGCGACGGTCGCCGCGAAACCACCGCACATGCGTTGGCGCGACTCAGTGCCAAGGCCGATCGCTACCCCGACCTGCAGTTGCGCCTGCGCGCGATCCAGGACCTGCCCAGCAACGATGGCGGCGGTTCCAGCCAGGGCGCGCAGTACCGCATTTCCCTGCAGGGCAACGACCTGGCTGCTTTGCAGGAATGGCTGCCCAAGCTGCAGGCGGAACTGAAGAAGAACCCGAAGCTGCGTGACGTCGGCACCGACGTGGACAATGCCGGACTGCGCCAGAACATCCAGATCGACCGCGCCAAGGCCGCGCGCCTGGGCATCACTGTCGGCGCCATCGACGGCGCGCTGTACGGTGCGTTCGGCCAGCGCCAGATTTCCACCATCTATTCGGACATCAACCAGTACAGCGTGGTGGTCAACGCCCTGCCCTCGCAGACCGCCACCCCGGCGGCGCTGGATGAGGTGTATGTGCGTGCGCGCAACGGCGACATGGTGCCGATCACCGCGGTGGCCACGCAGATGCCCGGCCTGGCCCCCTCGCAGATCACCCACGAGAACCAGTACACGACGATGGACCTCAGCTACAACCTGGCTCCGAACGTGAGCATGGGTGAGGCCAAGGCGATCATCGATGCCACCGTCGCCGGCATGCGCATGCCTGGCGACATCCGCCTGGCCGACGATGCGGGCTTCGGCTTCAATTCAGATCCCAGCGACATGCTGATCCTGGTGTTTGCCGCGATCCTGACCGTCTACCTGGTGCTGGGCATGCTCTACGAGAGCCTGATCCACCCGGTCACCATCCTCTCCACGCTGCCGGCGGCGGGCGTCGGTGCGCTGCTGGCGTTGTTCGGCACCAACACCGAACTGTCGGTGATCTCGATGATCGCGCTGGTTCTGCTGATCGGCATCGTCAAGAAGAACGCGATCATGATGATCGACTTCGCCCTGGTGGCGCAGCGCGAGCATGGGCTGGCGCCGCGCGACGCCGCACGCGAGGCCAGCATCGTGCGCTTCCGCCCGATCATGATGACCACGATGGTCGCGATCCTGGCCGCCGTGCCGCTGGCGATCGGCCTGGGTGAAGGGTCCGAGCTGCGCCGCCCGCTGGGCATCGCGATGATCGGCGGCCTGCTGTTCTCGCAGAGCCTGACCCTTCTCAGCACGCCGGCGCTGTACGTGATCTTCTCGTGCCTGGCCGAGCGTTGGCGCGCACGCCGCGCACGCAGGCGCGAAGCCAAGCTGCTCAAGCGCGCGCAGCGGGCGTAGAAGGGCCCATCCACGCGCGGCGTGGATCTATGGGTAGAGCCGGCCGCTGGCCGGCTTTCTCCGTACCGCAAATCTGCCGGCCAGCGGCCGGCACTACCGGATTCCTGCGCGGGCTGTCCCCTTCACCCCACACCCGCAATAATGGTCGGAGACCCTTCCGCCGAGCCTGCATGTCCGCCCGACAATCCCGCCTCAGCCGCCTGTGGGCCCACGAGAAGGCCAGTTACGGCCTGCGGGTGTTCATCGCCCTGACCGCGGCGCTGGCGGTGTGCTGGCAGCTGGATGCGCTGACCGCCTTGCCCGGCGTGTTCCTCGGCATCATCGCCAGTGCCATCGCCGAAACCGATGACAACTGGTGGGGCCGGACCAAGGCGGTGGCGCTGTCGCTGTTGTGCTTCTGCATCGCCGCAGCATCGGTCATCTGGCTGTTCCCGTGGCCGTGGATCTTCATCGGCGCGCTGGCGCTGTCCACCTTCGGCCTGACCCTGCTCGGCGCGCTCGGCGAGCGCTATGCGTCCATTGCCCAGGCCACGGTGACGCTGGCGATCTACACCATGATCGGCCTGGAACAGCACGGTGCCAGCGACCTGCACAGTGCGCTGGAAGCGGTCAGCCACCTGCTGGCCGGTGCGGTCTGGTACGGCCTGCTGTCGATCCTGTGGACCGCGCTGTTCGCCAACCGGCCGGTCCGCGAGCGGGTGGCGCGACTGTACGTTGAGCTGGGCCGCTACCTGCAGCTGAAGGCCGCGCTGTTCGAGCCGGTGCGCGAAGCCGACCTGCAACGTCGCCAGCTCGACCTGGCCGAACAGAACCGCCGCGTGGTCGGCGCGCTGAACGAGGCCAAGACCGCGATCCTGGCCCGCTTCGGCCGCTCCGGCCGACCCGGCGTGAACTCCGGCCTTTACCTGCGCCTGTACTACATGGCGCAGGATTTCCACGAGCGCGCCAGTTCCTCGCATTACCCGTACGGCGCGCTGGTGGACGCGTTCTTCCACAGCGACGTGCTGTACCGCTGCCAGCGCCTGCTTGACCTGCAGGGACAGGCCTGTGCCCGCCTGGGCGAGGCAATCCGGCTGCGCCGTCCGTTCGTGTACGGCGAAGGCAACCAGCAGGCCGGGCGCGACCTGGCCGATGCGCTGGCCTACCTGCGCGACCAGCAGCGGCCGCAATGGCAGCGCCTGCTGGGCTCGCTGGACCTGCTGGTGCACAACCTGCGCAGCATCGAACGGCGCCTGCTGGATGCCGAGCGCTCCGAAGCCAGCCTGGACAACGTCGATACCCGCCTGCGCGACAGCAACCCACACACCCTGCGCGAGATGGGCGTGCGCATCCGCCAGCAGCTTACGCCCGGCTCGGTGCTGTTCCGGCATGGGCTGCGCATGGCGCTGGCGCTGATTGCCGGCTTTGCAGCGATCCGCCTGTTCAATGCGCAGAACGGTTCGTGGGTACTGCTGACCATCGTGTTCGTGTGCCGGCCCAACTTCGGCGCCACCCGCCAACGCCTGGCCCAGCGCATCGTCGGCACCCTGGCCGGACTGGTGCTGACCTGGGCGCTGCTGCAGCTGTTCCCGCAGCTGCACGTGCAGCTGCTGATCGCCTTGCTCTCTGCACTTCTGTTCTTCTTCACCCGCACCGACCGCTACCTGGTGGCGTCGGCGGCGATCACGGTGATGGCACTGACCTGCTTCAACCTGATCGGCGACGGCTTCGTGCTGATCGTGCCGCGCATGGTCGATACGGTGCTGGGTTGCGCGATCGCAGCGGCGGCCGCGTTCCTGGTCCTGCCCGACTGGCAGGGCCGGCAGCTGCATCTCGTCCTGGCACGCGTGCTGGACACTGCGGCTCGCTACCTGGATTCGGTGCTGGGCCAGTACCGCAGCGGCATGCGCGACGACCTGGCCTACCGCATCGCGCGGCGCGACATGCACAATGCCGATGCCGCGCTGTCCACCGCACTGTCGAACATGCTGCGTGAGCCCGGCCATGTGCGCCGCAATCTGGATGCCGGCTTCCGCTTCCTGGCGCTGTCCAACACGCTGCTGGGACACCTGTCGGCGCTGGGCGCGCATCGCGACCAGGTGGACAGCTATGCGGGCGACCCGCTGGCATTGGCGGCCGGCGAGCGCGTGCGCAAGGCACTGCAGCAACTGGCCTCGGCGCTGACCGCACGGCAACCGGTCGCCGACGATGACAACGACGCCGACCGCGCGGTGGCCGCCGAGCTGGAGCAGATCGACGAGGCGATGCCGCCGAAACTGCAGCTGATCCGCACGCAGATGGCGCTGGTACTGCGAATGCTGCCGAAGGTACGGGCAGCGGCCAATGAAGCGGTGACCAGCCTGACCTGACTCCTCATCGCTGATCGGAGATCCCACCCACGCGTGGCGTGGGTCAATTGCGCCGTGTGCAACGGCGCGTTGCGCGTGGCGCTGCGGTTCGATCACGCGGCCGCGCGGATACTGGGCAATTCCCCCCGCTCCGGACTATCGCCATGAAAATCGAGCTCAGTGGCCGCACCGCGCTGGTCACCGCCTCCACCGCCGGCATCGGCCGGGCCATCGCCCAAGGACTGGCCAGCGCTGGTGCGCGTGTCATTCTCAATGGCCGCAGCACCGACAGCGTCGAGCGCGCCCGCCGGCACCTGCTCGCCACCGTGCCGGGAGCCGACGTGCTCGGCCTCGCCGCCGATCTCTCTGATGCAGCCGGTGTCGAAACACTGTTGGCCGGCCTGCCCAAGGTCGACATCCTGGTCAACAACGCCGGCATCTTCGGCCCACAGGACTTCTTCGAGACCGATGACGCGACCTGGGAGCGCTACTGGCAGACCAACGTGATGTCCGGCGTGCGCCTGTCGCGTGCGCTGCTACCGGCAATGGTCGATGCCGGCTGGGGCCGCGTGCTGTTCATTTCCTCCGAATCAGCGCGCAACATTCCCGCCGACATGATCCATTACGGGGTCAGCAAGACCGCGCAGCTGTCGTTGTCGCGCGGCTTGGCCAAGCGCGTGGCCGGCAGTGGCGTCACCGTCAACGCGGTGCTGCCCGGCCCGACCCTCTCCGATGGTTTTGCGGCGATGTTCGAGGATGAACGCCAGCGCAGCGGCAAGCCGCTGGAGCAGATCGGCCGTGAGTTCGTGATGGCGCACCGGCCGTCCTCGGTGATCCAGCGCACCGCCACGGTCGAGGAAGTGGCCAACATGGTGGTGTACCTGGCCTCGCCGCAGGCATCGGCAACCTCGGGTGCGGCGCTGCGCGTGGATGGCGGCGTGGTCGACGATATCGTCTGAGAGTGCTGGCAGGTGTGCGGACCAACGGTCCGCACCCACAGGTCCGCACCCACAGCAGAGGGGAAGGAATGCTAGGCTGCGCCGGTCAAGGAGGTTCCATGTCCGGTCACAACCAGTTCGCCCTGCTGCGCCAGCGCCGTTTCCTGCCGTTCTTCGTGGTCCAGGCGCTCGGTGCGTTCAACGACAACGTGTACCGGCAGGCGATCATCAGCATGTTGCTGTTCATGGCTGTGCCGGAGGAAGAACTGGGGTTGTACGCCACCCTGGCACCGGCCATCTTCATCCTGCCATATTTCCTGTTCTCGGCGCTGGCCGGGCAGATCGCCGACAAACTGGAAAAATCGCGACTGATCGTGATCACCACCACCATGGAGATCGTGATCATGTCGCTGGCGGCCACCGGCTTCCTCACCCAGAGCCTGCCGGTGCTGCTGGTCGCGCTGTTCTGCACCGGCATGCAGTCCACCCTGTTCGGCCCGGTGAAGTACTCAGTGCTGCCGTCGGTGCTCAGGCCAGAAGAGCTGACCGGCGGCAACGGCCTGGTCGAGATGGGCACCTCGATGTCGATCCTCTCCGGCATGATCGTCGGCGGCCTGGTGTTCACCGTGGCTGGCAGTCACGGCACGGTGGTGGCCGCGTGCGCGATCATCGCCCTGGCGATCTGCGGCAACATCGCCGCCCGCCTGATTCCCAAGGTCGATGCCGGCGACCCGAATCTGAAGATCAACTGGAACCCGTTGCCGGAATCGCTGGCGGTGCTGCGCATGGCGCGCCAGCAGAAAGCCGTACGCAACTCGATCCTGGGCGTGTCCTGGTTCTGGTTCGTCGGCACCGTGCTGACCTCGCAGTTGCCGGCCTATGCGGTGACCAACCTGGGCGGCCAGCCGACCCTGTACATCTTCGCGCTGGCCCTGTTCTCGGTGGGCACCGGCGTCGGCTCGCTGCTGTGCGAGAAGCTGTCAGCACGTACGGTGGAAATCGGCCTGGTACCGCTGGGCGCGTTCGGCATGACCGCGTTCCTGCTCGACCTGTACTTCGCCCGCAGCGGCGAAGCGACAGTGCACGGGCTGACCATCGGGCCGTTCCTGCAGCAGCCCGGCAGCATCCGCATCGTCATCGACCTGATCGGCATCGGCCTGTTCACCGGCATCTTCGTGGTGCCGCTGTTCGCACTGATCCAGAGCCGCACGCCGAAGGCGCAGATGTCGCGCGTGTTCGCCGCACTGAACATCCAGAACTCGGGCTTCATCGTCGCTGCGGCGCTGCTGTCGCTGGCCGCCCACAAGCTGCTGCACTGGACCATTCCGCAGCAGTTCCTGGCGCTGGCCATCGCCAACGCGCTGGTGGCGATCTACATCTTCACCATCGTCCCCGAATTCCTGATGCGCTTCCTCAGCTGGCTGATGGTGCGCACCCTGTACCGGCTGCGCCCGCACGGCATCGAGGCCAACGTGCCGGACGAAGGCGCCGCACTGCTGGTCTGCAACCACGTCAGCTACATGGACGCGCTGATCCTGTCGGCGACCATCCCGCGCCCGGTGCGCTTCGTCATGTACTACAGGATCTTCAACATCCCGGTGATGCGCTGGATCTTCCGGACCGCCAAGGCGATCCCGATTGCCGGGGCGCGCGAAGACCCGGCGCTGATGCAGCGTGCGTTCGATGAGATCGACGCGGCGCTGGCCGAAGGCGAACTGGTCTGCATCTTCCCCGAGGGCGCGCTGACCCGCGACGGGCAGATGGCGCCGTTCAAGTCCGGCGTCGAGAAGATCCTCGAGCGGCGGCCGGTGCCGGTGGTGCCGATGGCGCTGCGCGGCATGTGGTCGAGCATGTGGAGCCGCCGCGACAGCCGCCTTGGCCGCATGCGGGTGCCGCGTCGTTTCCGCGCCACGGTCGAGGTGGTGGCGGCACCGGCCGTGGATGGCCGCACCACCAGCGCCCCGGTGCTGGAGGCCCAGGTGCGGGCCCTGCGTGGTGATCACGCCTGATCGACCGCACGGACACGGGTAGACCGTCCCAGCGACAAGCCCCCCATCCTCGCCCTCCGATGCATCGCAGAGGTCCGTCAGATGCGTCAGATCAAGGGCCATACCGGCCAGTATCTGACTGTAACCGCATACATGCAGCGCGGGTTGAGGTAGATTACGCACCCACAGGGGGGAGGTTCGGCCGTTTCATCATGGCCGGCCACCAAGGAATGGAGTCTTGCTTTGAATCAACCGCCACCGCTCAGCCGTCCGGTCTACATCCCCAACCATCTGGTCTGGGCGATCCTGACGACGCTGTTCTGCTGCCTGCCGTTGGGCGTGGTGTCGATCGTCTATGCCTCCCAGGTCGATGGCCGCCGCGCCGCCGGCGACCTGCCGGGGGCCTACAGTGCGTCGCGCAAGGCGGGCTGGTGGGCGGTGGCTTCGGCCGTGGCCCTGCCGGTCCTGTTGCTGTTGTGGTTCGGGCTGTTCGGCGGCTTGGCCGTACTGGGCGCTCTTTCCGACCAATGATTCACCACCACCACCCATCAAGGAGCTTGAACCCATGAACACCGCCACTCCGCAGGTCCCGAACAATCTGGTCTGGGCCATCCTGAGCACCCTGTTCTGCTGCCTGCCGGCCGGCATCGTGTCGATCGTCTACGCCGCGCAGGTCAACGGCAAGCTGGCCGCTGGCGACATCGCCGGTGCCCAGGACTCCGCCGCCAAGGCCAAGAAGTGGGCGATCTGGTCGGCCATCGCCGCCGTCGTGGTCGGCGTGCTGTACGGCATCCTGATCGTCGCTGTCGGCGGCATGGGTGCGATGAACAACAGCGGCTACTGATCCGCGTGGACGGATCCGGCGCCCGCGCCGGATCCGTTGCTGCAATGTCCGCACTTCCCGCCCGCTCCCGATTCGCCCGCTGGGCACCGCTGCTGGCCGCCACCGGCCTGGCCGCCGGTGCCGCGGTGGTGCTGCGCAATGTCAATCCGTATGTCGCCGGCAATCCTTTGCCGAGCTGCCCGCTGTACGCGCTGACCGGCCTGTACTGCCCGGGCTGTGGCAGCACCCGCTGCCTGTATTCACTGGTACATTTCGACCTGCCCGGCGCGATGGCGATGAACCCGCTGCTGGTCATCAGCCTGCCGTTCCTGCTGCTGATGCTGCTGAACGTCGCCGGCATCCGGCCGCGCGTGCTCGACCCGCTCATGCGGGTACTGGCCAATCCAACGTTCTGGCTCTGGGTGCTGCCCGGGTATGCGCTGCTGCGCAACCTGCCGTGGGCGCCGTTCACTGCACTGGCACCGATCTAGGTTTCCAGCCAACGGCCGCAGCCCCTCGTGGTGGGCGGCGTTTGAAGGCAGAAGCCTTGGGGTTGGCCGGGCGGGATGGGTTTGCGGGGGACGCCGTGAATCCGTCCATGGAGTCTTGGCCGCGGCATCCATGCGGCTCACGCCCCTGCGCAGCCCACCCGCCCGGCCACGGACAGTTTCCGTGTGCGTCCACCACGGAAAAGAAGGAGAAGATCAAAAGCGGAAGCGGATCGCTTCGCTGCGCTCGCTCGGAGCCGAGCATGGCTCGGCTCTACAGAACGTCAGTGCGCGGAAAACTGTCGAAGGCGGGGTGGGTCGGATGGCGGGGGTGTGAGCCGCATGGATGCGGCGACCAAGCCTCCATGGACGGATTCACGGCGTCCCCCGCCATCCGACCCACCCCGCCGACCCACTGCAATCCTGCCGTTGCAGTTGCTGTCGACTCTGCAGGTGTAGGGCTGCAAGCCCTGCAAAACAACTACGTCACCCAGCCTGCAATCACCAGCAGGGCGAGGACCGCCAGCCACAGCAGCAGCATCCGCCACACCAGGCTCATCGCATCACGCAGGTCCGGCAACCGCTGCCACACCGGCAGCAACCCTGCCTCGGTGTAATCGTGCGCATCCTCACGCAGCTCGGCGTTGACGCTGGCCCGCGCCACCGCGCCAAGGAACCCGATGTTGCCGGCCAGGCGTTCGCCATGGGCCTGGCGCCAGGCCTTCCACGCCGTATCGAAATTGCCCACCAGCGCCATCGAGAAGGCCATCAGCTGCGCCACCGGCCACTCGATCCAGCCCAGCAGGCGCTGCGCCAGCGCCAGCGGCTCCACCGGCACGCGTGCGCGCATCGGGCTCTCCGCCATCAGCGCCAGCAGCCGGTACCCGAGCGCGCCAGCCGGGCCCAGCAACAGGAACCAGAACAGCACCGCGAACCAGCGCCGCAGTGCGTTGAGCACCGTCGCCTCGACCAGTGACGGAATGTCCTCGCGCAGGCTGCCGCCGGCCGACTGCAGGTTGCGCACTGCAGCCTGCCGCGTCGCCGCATCATCGGCATCGATAATGGCCTCGATATCGCGGTCCAGGTCACGCGGGCCCCAGCACCAGGCCAGCACCGCCACGCCCAGCAGCAGCGACGGCAGGCCGAACAGCACCCCGCGCAACAGCCACGCCAGCAGCACCATCAGCAACAGCGGCGGCAGCAGTGCCAAGGCAACGCCGGCCGGTCCCTGCCAGGCCTTGCCACCACGCGCATCCAGCCAGCCCAGCCAACGCCGGAAACCGTCGAAACGGCGCAGCGAGGCAGCAGCGGCCGGAGCAACATGGCCCAGGGCCAGTGCCACCAGCACGGCGGCCAGAGTGGTGAACATGGCAGGTCTCCCTACGAAACAGAACGCTCGGCGCCGCTACCTTACCTGTCGCAGCGGCGCCCTCCGCGATGACCCGCACTGTAACCCGGGCCGTGTTCAGGTGGCGGCAATGCAATCGCCCCAGCCGGCCCGGCTCAGCCCTTCTGCTGCCGGTACCAATGCTCGATCAGGCCGCGCGAAATCGAGATCGGCGGCGACAGGCGGATACCCTGGCCATCGTCCTCCACGTCGCGCGCCAGTGCCGCGCCGACCTCGTCGGCACTGAACCAGCGCGCGTCTTCCAGCTCACCGTCCACGGTCGGCAGGTCATCCTGCGCCTGTGCGCGGAAGCCAACCATCAGCGCACCCGGGAACGGCCAGGGCTGCGAACCGAGGTACTGGCAGGCCGTCACCCGCACCTTGCTCTCTTCATGGACTTCGCGCACCACGGTCTGCTCGAAGGTCTCGCCGGGTTCGACGAAGCCGGCCAGCACCGAGTAGCGACGCGGGGCCCAGTTCGACTGCCGGCCCAGCAGCAGCCGGCCCTGGTTTTCCACGGCGACGATCACCGCCGGGTCGACACGCGGGTAGTGTTCGGTGGAACACTGCCCGCAGCGGCCGACGAAGCCACCACGGGCAAACGCCACGGCGCCGCCGCACACGCCGCAGAAGCGGGTGCGCGAGTGCCAGTACGACATGCCGCGGGCATAGCTGAAGGCGGTCGCATCGGCCATCGACCACAGCAGCGCGGCCTGGCGCAGATCAAGCCGGCGTGGTGCGCTGATGGTGACGTTGGTGGCTTCAACCGAGAACCACGCCTGCTCTCCGCGCAGGCCGAGGAAGATCGCGGCACCCGGGCCGCCGCCGATGTCGGCGCCGGTCAGCGCCAGTGGCTGATCGTCATCGCCGGTGAAGGCGCTGCCGTCCTGATCGAGCACGAGAATGCGCGCGCCCGGCCACAGGCGCGCCAGTGCATCGGCATCTTCGCGCAGGGCATCGGCGCGCTCCAGCGGTTCACCCACGAAGGCGAAACCGGAAAGCGGCGAAGGAGTATTGGGCATCCTGCAAGCGTGCCGCCAATCGATGCGGGTGGCAAGGTCGGCGCTGTGCGCAATCTGCCGTTGTGGATGCAGGAAGGATCATCCACGCATGGCGTGGATCTACCCGCTCTGGCAGGTGCCAACCCTGGTTGGCACATTCCGGCCACAGGCCTTTTACATGCTGAAGCTGCTGCCGCAGCCGCAGGTGGTCTTTGCGTTCGGGTTGCGGATCACGAACTGGGCACCGGTCAGGCTCTCGGTGTAGTCCACCTCGGCGCCCATCAGGTACTGCAGGCTCAGCGGGTCGACCAGCAGGGTCACCCCGCTGGTCTGTACCGCCAGGTCATCCTCGGCACGGTTCTCGTCGAACTCGAACCCATACTGGAAGCCCGAACAGCCGCCGCCCTCGATGTACACACGCAGGGCCAGGTCGGGGTTGCCCTCTTCCTGGATCAGGGATTTGACCTTGGCGGCCGCCGACTCGGTGAAGTTCAGCGGGCGCTCCAGCGATTGGTAATCGGGCGCGGCAACCGGGGTGGCGCCGGGCAGGGAGACTAGCGTGCTCATGGTGCCAGCATGGGGGTGCCGGGGATGGCTTTCAAGCCATCGCCTCGGCCAGCTTGCGGCGTGCGGCGGTGTCGCCCTTGCCGCCATTGGCCTCATCGCCTTCCGGCGCCGGCAGGGCCGCCATCGGGGCGCTGGCATGGATCAGGCGGCCGTTCAGCTGGGCGCCCGCATTCATCTCCACCACCTGGTAATGGACGTTGCCATTGACCCGTGCGCTGGGGGTCAGCTCGACCTTCTCGGTGGCGTGTACATCGCCGTCCAGACGGCCGCTGATGACCACCACCTGGGCCCGGATCTCACCCTCGATCACGCCATGCTCGGCGACCGTCAGGGTCGCGCCGCTGGCGCCTTCGGTGGCGATCACCTTGCCGTGGATGCGACCTTCCACATACAGGCCACCACTGAATTCCACATCACCGCGGATCACCACCTGGTTGCCGATCAGGGCATCCACCACCAGCTGGCCTTCACGGTTGGATTTGCTGCTTCCGAACATCTGCCTACTCCCCTTTGCTGGCCGGCGCGCCGGCCTGTTTCCAGTCGAATACCTGGGTGGTACCCCCCGTACCACTCCCCAATGTCACCCGCACGCGTTGCGGGGTGAAGTCAGCCGGCAGCATCACGCTGCCGGTGAGCTGCTGGAAGTACCGGAACGAGTAATCCTGTCCCGGCACCTTGCTGCGCTGGTGCAGATCATCCCAGCTGATCGTGGCCAGCTTGCCGTTCTTCACGCCTTCCACGGTGAAGCGCATCTGCCCCTGGCTGATGGCGCCGCGGTTGAGGTTCTGGGTCAGCACGGCGGTGTACTGCCAGGTGCCGGCCGCTTCCGGGCTGAACTCGATCGAGTGGGTGTTCAGGCCCTTGCGCTGGCTGGTCGAACCCACCAGGCGCTCATAGAAGGCAACGTCGGCGCGCAGGCCGGCGATTTCCTCATCGCGCTCGGCCAGCGAGGACTGCACCTCGGTATTGGCGGCGCGGCTGATGCGGTCGGAGGCTTCCAGCGTGGCCTGCTTCTGGCGCAGCTCGGTCAGCTGCGCCTGCAGCGTCTCGGCGCGCTTCTCGGCAGCCTGCAGGCGCTGGCCCTGGGCATCGCGTGGCGTGGCCATCCAGCAGCCACCCAGCACCGCCAGCACCAGGCTGAGCAGCCAGATGCCGCCGATCACCAGCAGGCGGCGACGGTCGGCCGGCGGTTGCGGCGCGCCGGGCAGGCGTACCTGCACGCGCATGGGAGGACGGTTGGTCATGGGTGGTTTCCGGGGTATCGCGAGGGCGACACCGGTACGGCCCCTGTGGCAAACGACGGGCTAGTGTATGACAGGACGGGTGGGTTTCCTGCGCCGTGGCCGGCCACGGTCTGTGGCGTTCAGGCATGCCATCGTCGATAGTGTGGTCCCCTGCACAGTTCCGTCGCCGGAGCATCGCCATGACCGAAGCCCACCTGTTCGTGATCGGCATCCTGCTGGCCTGGCTGGCCGGCATCCGCGTCTACCTCACCGTGTTCGGCGTCGGCCTTGCCGGCCTGCTCGGCTGGGTCGACCTGCCGCCCGCTCTGCAGGCCACCGAATCCTGGTGGGTGCTGGGCACGTCGGCGGCGCTGGCCATCGCCGAGTTCTTCGCCGACAAGATTCCCGGCGTGGACTCGGTCTGGGACCTGGTGCAGACGCTCGCACGCGTGCCGGCCGGCGCGTTCCTCGCAGCGGCTACCCTGTCGCCGGACGGTCAGCTCGGCGCCGGCGCACTCGCCGCCGGTGCCGGCGTCGCCCTCGCCAGCCACGGCCTGAAGGCCGGTACCCGCGCGCTGCTCAATACCTCGCCGGAACCGGCCAGCAACTGGGTCGCCTCCGCCGCCGAGGACACCGTGGTAGTCGGTGGCCTGGCGCTGGCCCTGGCACACCCGTGGATCGCGCTGGTGGTGGTGCTGGCCTGCAGCCTGGCCGGCGCGCTGCTGGTGTGGCTGGTCTGGCGCGCGCTGTGGAAGGGCGTGCGCTGGCTGGCGCGCGGTGCATCGGCAGCACCGCCGGGGCACAGCAGTACCGGTTGAGCACCGGGCTTGTCGCATAATGGACGCGAACACCAGGAGCACCGATGGCCGCAAACGAATCCCCCGCGGGCGCCCGCCCGGGACGCGCTGAAATCCCTCCGGCCGATCATTGGCAGCGCTGGGCACCCGAGGCGGCAGGCCCCGCTGTGGCCGCACCGACGGCTGCGACCCCGCCGCCCATCGCGACCGATGCCCCGGCGCCGGTCAACAGCGCACCGCCGCCGCTGCCCGGCCCGATCGCACTGGCCGAAGCCGGCAACAACGATCTGGCCCCGCCGCCCTCGGACTCGCCCTACCGCGTGCTGATCGTTGAAGACGATCGCGCCCAGGCGCTGTTCGCGCAGAGCGTGCTGCACGGCGCCGGCATGCAGGCGATCGTGCACAGCGATGCCGATGCCGCGCTGCAGGCGATCAAGGAGCACCGCCCCGACCTGATCCTGATGGATCTGCACCTGCCCGGGCTGGACGGCATGCGCCTGACCGCGCTGATCCGCCAGCAGCCCGGCCTGCAGCTGCTGCCGATCGTGTTCCTCAGCGGCGATCCGGATCCAGAGCGCCAGTTCGAAGTGCTCGACAGCGGCGCCGACGACTACCTGAGCAAGCCGATCCGGCCGCGCCACCTGATCGCAGCGGTGGCCAACCGCATCCGCCGCGCGCGTGCCCAGGCCGCGACCCTGCCGGGCGCCACCGGCGCACCGGCCACCAGCAATCCGGAAACCGGCCTGCCGACGCGCCACCATGTGCTGCAGCAGCTCAACACCGCACTCGCCCACCGCGACCGGGGCGGCGTGTTCTTCATCGAAGTGGCCAGTGCGCTGGGCCTGCGCGAACGCTATGGCTATGCCGCGTTTGAACGGCTGATGGTGCAGGCCGGGCAGCGCCTGGCCGAAGCCGGCCATCCGCACCTGCTGGCGCGGCTGAACGACAACAGCTTCTTGCTGCTGGCCCGCAACGCCGACGAGGACGCCCTCGAAGGCATCGCCGCGAGCCTGCGCGAGCAGCTGTCGGCCCGCGCCTTCGTGATCCGCGACGACGAATCCGTGCATCTGCGCGGCGTGGTCGGTTATGCGCCGCTGTCGCCGGGCTTCGAGGATGCCAGCAGTGCGCTGGAAGCGGTTGAGCGCACCACCCTGCAGGCGCGCCTGCTCAGCGCCGGCGTGGCGGGCCATGTGCATCGCCAAGCGGTCACCGAACAGGAACACCTGGCGCTGCTGGAGGGCCAGCTGGAACTGGCCTACCAGCCGATCGTCGCCGTGGCAGGCGGCAACACCGCGCAATACCAGTTGCTGCTGCGCCTGCGCCAGGCCGATGGCACGGTGCTGGCGGCCGGCCAGGTGATCCCCGCCGCGGAAGCCGCCGGGCGCATCGCCGACCTCGACCAGCAGGTGATGGACCACGCACTGGGCCTGCTGGATCTGTACCGGCACGCAACGCAGCCGCTGAGCCTGTTCGTCTCGCAGTCGCTGCGCACCCTGCAGCGCGATGCCTTCGCCGACTGGCTGCTGGAATCACTGCAGCAGCGTGACCTGCCTGGCAGTGCGCTGGTGATCGACGTGCGCCTGCCCGACGCACTGATCCACACCGTGCCGCTGCAGCAGTTCTGCCAGCGCATGGCCAGCGCAGGGGTGCGCTTCTGCCTGAGCCAGTTCGAACCCAGCGGCGAGGCCGATGCACTGCTGACCCAGCTGCCGCTGTCGTTCGTGCGCATGGCTGCGCGCTTCTCCAGCAGCCATTCCAATCCGGCCACGCGCGAGGCGCTGCGCAAGACGATCGAACAGGCCCATGCCGCCGGACTGCAGATCATCGGCCAGCAGATCGAGGATCCGCAGGCTGCAGCGGCGATGTGGGTAGGCGGCGTCGACTACATCCAGGGCAACATGGTGCAGTCGGCCGGCAGCGACCTGAACTTCGACTTCCACAACGCGGTGCTCTGACGTGCCGCTGTGGGGCGTGCTGCTGGTTGCCCTTGCTGCGGCCGCCATCGCGCTGCTGCTGTTGGGCCTGCGCCTGCGCGCGCGCAACCATGCGCTGGCCCAGCTGCAGCGCACGCACAGTGCGCTGGCCGCCGAACGCGACCAGCTTCGCCATACCACCGAACGCCAGGGCCAGCTGGAGCAACAGCTGCTGCAGGCCAAGCAGGCCGCCGAGGCGGCCGTGCTGGCCAAGGGCGAGTTCCTGGCCACGATGAGCCACGAGATCCGCACCCCGCTCAACGGCATCCTGCCGATGCTGGAGCTGATCGCACGCGGGCCGCTGGGCGAAGACCAGCGGCAGATGCTGGCCACCGCCTCGGCCAGTTCGCAACAGCTGCTGCGCATCGTCGACGACATCCTCGACTACTCCCGGCTGGAAGCGCAGGCGCTGGAACTGGAGATCACCAGCTTCAACCTGCGCGACCTGCTCGATGGCGTGGTACAGCTGATGCAGCGGGCCGCCGACGCCAAGGGCCTGGCCCTGGGCCTGCAACTGGATCCATCGGTGCGCCTGCCGGTGCGCGGCGACCCGGTGCGCCTGCGCCAGGTGCTGAGCAACCTGCTGGCCAACGCCATCAAGTTCACCGCCCGCGGCCAGGTGCAGCTGCGCGTGCTGCGCCTGGGTGAAAGTGCCGCGCAGCACCAGCTGCGCTTCGAGATCATCGATACCGGCATCGGCATCGACGACGCGCTGCAGGCACGCCTGTTCCAGTCCTTCAGCCAGGCCGACGCATCCACCACCCGCATCTATGGCGGCACCGGCCTGGGCCTGGCCATCTGCAAGCGCATCATCGACCTGATGCACGGGCACATCGGCGTGCACTCCACGCCGGGCCAGGGCGCAACCTTCTGGTTCGAGATCCCGCTGCTGAAGGTCGCTGGCGACCTGCCGGCGATGGCGCGCGCACCGGCACCGCTGCTGCTGTTCAGTGCCGATGCAACGCTGCAGGCACGTATCGAGCGCATCGCCGCCCACCATGGGCTGCAGGTGCAGGTGCTGGCACAGCTGGATGCCGTGGTCGAGCGCCTGCGCGCTCCCGCGCGGCCCGGACAACCGGCACCGGCATGGCTGCTGGTCGATGCCCGCGCACGCCGCAACGGTGAGGCCACGCTGCAGCTGGCGCTGAGTGAACGTGGTGACGACGATGCGCTGCAGGTGCTGTGGCTGCAGGAGGGCGCACTTCCACAACGCCAGCGCCAGCGCCAGCTGCCCCCGCACTTCGACGATGCGGCCCTGCATGCACTGCTGGCTGCACCGGTCGCCCCCGCCCGCCCCGCTGCGCTGCTGGCCAGCGCGGACAACGAGCAACCGGCTGCCACGCTGCCGCCGTTGCATCTGCGTGTGCTGCTGGTGGAGGACAATACGGTCAACCGGATGGTCGCCGAACAACTGCTGCGCGTGTTCCAGTGCGAAGTGCGCAACGCCGCCGATGGCGAGCAGGCGCTGGCCGCCCTTCGCGAAGGCGGCGTGGACATCGTGTTGATGGATTGCCAGATGCCGGTGCTGGACGGCTACGCCGCCACGCGCCGCTGGCGCGCCGAAGAAGTGGAGACCGGGCGCGCCCGCCTGCCGATCATCGCCATGACCGCCAACGCCATGGCCGGTGACCGCGAGCGCTGCCTGCAGGCGGGCATGGACGATTACCTGTCCAAGCCGATCGCGCGCGCCACGCTGCATGCGCTGCTGCTGCGTTGGGGTGGCGGCAAAGCTGCATCACCTGGACAATTTTCTGTGGAGCCGTCTGTAGAGCCGAGCCATGCTCGGCTGACGGCCAGTGGCACTCCCACTCCATCAGCCGAGCATGGCTCGGCTCTACAGGAGACGACAAGCCAAGCCGCGCCGAAACCGGTGATCGACCGCGACGTGCTGGATGAACTGCACACCGTGATCGGCGACGCTGCCACCCAGATCGTCATGGTCTTTCTTGAAGATGCGCCGGTGATGGTGCAGCAGTTGCAGCTGGCCGCGCAGAACGGCGATGAGCTGCGCTTGCAGGCCACAGCGCACAGCCTGAAGTCATCGAGTGCAAACGTCGGCGCATTGTCGCTGTCGGCGATCGCGCAGCGGATCGAGCACGAAGCCCGTAGTGGCAGCCTGCAGCGCCCCGCGGTGGCGGTGGCGCTGCTGGTTGCGGAATTCGCCCGGGCGCGTGTTGCACTGACGGGCTACCTGGCACAGCACCGCGCCGGCCAGGGCGGCTGACTCACTCTTCCAGCTTGCTCAGCAGGTACTTCGGCTCGCCGATACGCTCGATCAGGTCCAGCTGGGTTTCCAGCCAGTCGATGTGCTCCTCTTCCGAATCGAGGATCTTCACGAACAGCTGGCGGCTGACGTAGTCGCCAACCGAATCGGAATAGGCCACGGCCTCGCGCAGGGTGACCACGCCATCGCGTTCCAGCGACAGGTCGCACTGCAGGATCTCGGTCGGGTTCTCGCCGATGCGCAGCTTGCCCAGCGCCTGGAAATTCGGCAGGCCTTCAAGGAACAGGATGCGGTCGGCGAGCATGTCGGCATGCTTCATCTCGTCGATCGATTCCTTGTACTCGTGTTCGGCCAGTTCCTTGATGCCCCAGTTCTTCAGCATCTTGGCGTGCAGGAAGTACTGGTTGATCGCGGTCAGCTCGTTGTAGAGGACCTTGTTGAGGAATTCGATGACCTTGGTGTCGCCCTTCATGGGGGTGCTCCTGCACGCTGAAAACGCAGGCACTTTAACGCCTCGCGTGCGCTCGTGAAGGAACGCGAATCGTGTGCATTGGCCTGCGCGGCCGAAGGTGAAGGATGCGAAAGCGCGGCGTCAACGCGCCGCGAAAAGGCGATCAGGCGACCTGCGCCAGGCCCAATACCGGCAGCGGCAGATCGTGGGTCGCACGTGCCTTGGCCAGCAGGTCGCCGGCCATGTCCAGGCAGGAACCGCAGGTGGCACCACAACCGGTACGCATGGTCAGTTCGGCCACCGTGCTGACGCCATGGCTGGCGGCTTCGCGGATCTGGTGGTCGGTGACTCCGTTGCAGATGCAGACGTACACAGGCGTGAACCGGGCTGACAGGCCACAAGCGGCCTGGTGGCTATTCCAATGGAAACGAGAATGGTTGTCAATCAGAGACCTGAACCATTCTCGATACCGTTCAGCCGGTCAGCTGGCCGGGCCGTCGCCCGTGACCTTCTTCGGCCAGTACCCTCGGGTCCGCGGGCGCTTGCGCGGGCGGTCGTGCCCGGCGGTGTGGCCCGGCATCCAGGCCTCGGCGGCGCTCTTGGGCATGGCGGTGACGCCCTGCCCGGCCACGCCGCGCGCCAGTGGCGCCAGGTGTCGCAGGGCACGCGCATAGACGCCGCGTTTGAACATCACCACGTGCTCTACCGGGTACCAGAAGTCGACCCAGCGCCAGTGGTCGAACTCGGGCGAGTCGGTGTGGTCCAGCGTCACGTGGGATTCGTCGCCGGTCAGGCGCAGCAGGAACCAGACCTGTTTCTGGCCGATGCAGACCTGCCGCTCGTTGCGGCGGATGGCCCGCGCCGGCAGCTTGTAGCGCAGCCAGCCGGGCGTGGCCCCGAGCACTTCCACATGCTCAGGCAGCAGGCCGGTCTCTTCCTGCAGTTCACGATACATGGCCTCGACAGGCGTCTCGTCGGTGTTCATGCCACCCTGCGGGAACTGCCAGCCATCCCGGCGCACGCGTCGTGCCCAGAACACCTGGCCGTCCTGCCGCATCAGCACGATGCCGACGTTCGGTCGATAGCCGTCCGGATCGATCACGATGCGGACTCCTAAGAAAATCTACTGGTCGGGACTATCCCATGCCCTCTGTCGGCCCACAAGCACGACACAAAAGTGTTGACAGGGTCGATACACATCCGCAGAATAGCGGGCTCACCAAGGCTATGTAGCTCAGCCGGTTAGAGCACAGCACTCATAATGCTGGGGTCGGTGGTTCGAGTCCACCCATAGCCACCACACTGAAAATCAAGTTGTTTTTCAGTGTGAAAAGTGAGAAAATAGTTGCACGTTTTGCCCCGTCGCCAAGCGGTAAGGCACCTGACTCTGACTCAGGCATTCGGTGGTTCGAATCCATCCGGGGCAGCCAAATTAAAAGCAAAAGGCCAGATCGAAAGATCTGGCCTTTTGCTTTTAATTTGGTCGCGCATCCCACCTTATCCCCGCGCCTGTCGGCGCGCCCCCTTGAACATCAAGGGGGCTCTTCTCCAGAGAGAGGCCCGGGGTCGGATCCTTTTCCAAAGGAAAAGGCTCTGACCCCACCCCTTCCGAGATGCGAAACCCCGGGTAGTGCCGGCCGCTGGCCGGCAACCACGAAATGCCTGACTCCAAAACAACAAAAGCCCGGCCAAAGCCGGGCTTTTGCTTTTCCAACCAGCGGGCTCCCGCAGGAGCCCAACCAGGCGCGGTAAATCAGCGCTTGGAGAACTGGGTGGCGCGGCGGGCCTTGTGCAGACCGACCTTCTTACGCTCGACTTCACGGGCGTCACGGGTCATGAAGCCGGCCTTGCGCAGCTCGGACTTCAGGGTTTCGTCGTACTCGACCAGCGCACGGGCGATGCCCAGGCGGATCGCACCGGCCTGGCCGGTGGTGCCGCCGCCAGCGGCGGTGACCAGGATGTCGAAGCTTTCGGTGTTCTTGGTCAGCTCGAGCGGCTGGCGCACGATCATGCGCGCGGTCTCACGACCGAAGAACTCGTCCAGCGGACGACCATTGACGGTGATGTTGCCCGAACCCTTGCGCAGGAACACGCGAGCGGTGGAGGACTTGCGGCGGCCAGTGCCGTAGTTTTGAGTGATAGCCATGATTAGATATCCAGAACCTGCGGCTGCTGTGCGGCGTGCGGATGCTCAGTGCCGGCGTAGACCTTGAGCTTGCGGTACATCTGGCGACCCAGCGGGCCCTTCGGCAGCATGCCCTTCACGGCGATCTCGATCACGCGCTCCGGGTGGCGCTCCAGCGCCTGGGCCAGGGATTCGGTCTTCAGGTTGCCGATGTAGCCGGTGAAACGGTGATACATCTTGTCCTGCAGCTTCTTGCCGGTGACGGCAATCTTTTCTGCATTGATGACGACCAGGTAGTCGCCGGTATCAACGTGGGGGGTGTAGACCGGCTTGTGCTTGCCGCGCAGACGGCGGGCCAGCTCGGTGGCGAGACGGCCCAGGGTCTTGCCCTCGGCGTCGACGAGGTACCAGTCGCGCTGGACGGTCTCGTTCTTGGCAGTGAAAGTGCTCATGAAGAACTCTAGGTTAGGTCGGGCTCATTGCGGCGAAGGACTCGCCGGAACTCTGCCACGCGTTGTGAAAGGTGAAGCGCAAGAGGCGGGATTGTACGCAGGTCACGCTCTCGGTGCAAGCTGGCCCCTGCCCCGGGTTGGCAGGGGAGCGGGGGCGGGCGAGAATCGGCGGGTCTCCCGCCCCACCGCGTGCCGCCATGACCGTGCTCCGCCAGACCACCCCGCTGGACCACCTGCTGACCGAGGCGCAGCGCGCCCTGGACACGGTGTTCGGCAACCCTCCGGCGGCCCGCCCCTACCCGGCCGCAGGCACCGGCGAGCCGGGCATGGACCGCGCCGAGCGCCGCCACGCCGCGGGGCTGATGCGGATCAACCATGTCGGCGAGGTCTGCGCACAGGGCCTGTACTTCGGCCAGGCGGCCGTGGCCCGCGACCCGGCCACCCGTGAACACCTGCTGGAAGCGGCCCAGGAAGAGACCGATCACCTGGCCTGGTGCGCGACCCGGCTGGATGAACTGGACAGCCGCCCGAGCCTGTTCAATCCGCTGTGGTACGCCGGCAGCTACACCATCGGCACCCTGGCGGGTCTGCGCGGCGACGGCTGGAACCTGGGCTTCGTGGTTGAAACCGAGCGCCAGGTGGAAGCCCATCTGGACGAGCACCTGGTCGACCTGCCGGCCGGCGATCTGCGCAGCCGCGCGGTCATCCAGGTGATGAAGGAGGACGAGGCCCGCCATGCGGAGCACGCCGAACAGGCCGGCGCACGCCGCCTGCCGTTCCCGATCCCGGGCGCGATGGCGCTGGCTTCCAGGGTGATGAAGACCATCGCCTACCGCATTTGAAGGGTCGCCCGCACCAACGGTGCGGGCCTACCAGGAGGTGCGGGGGCGACGGTGGGGCCCGACCGTTGGTCGGGCCATCAATCAGTTGGGCGAGACCAGCTTCAGGCCGATCACACCGGCTACGATCAGGCCCACGCAGGCCAGGCGGGCCGGCGACGCACTGTCGTTGAACAGATAGATGCCCAGCACCGCCACGCCCATGGCGCCGATGCCGGTCCAGATCGCGTAGGCGGTGCCGACCGGGATGCTCTTCATCGCCTGGCTCATCAGGTACAGGCTGATCAGGGCGGACACCACCGTGGCAACGGTGGGCAGGGGTTTGCTGAAGCCTTCGGAGTACTTCATTCCGAGGGCGAAACCGATCTCGAACAGGCCGGCCAGCAGCAGATAGATCCAGGGCATGGGTGGGGGCTCCTTACCTTTTTGGGAAAAACGAAACGGCCCGGTGTTTTCACACCGGGCCGTGGGTCGGTACATCACCGTGGAACCGTAACGCGTGCGAGGCACTGGTTCCACGGGGCGGGTCGTCCCGCCTGGGCGGCGATGCCTGCGGGCATCGCACATGGGGCTTACTCGGACAGGTTCCGGCCGTGGAACAGCTCTTCGATCTCGCGCTTGAGCAGCGCTTCGATCTTCATGCGTTCCTTGAACGACAGGTTCTTGGCCTTTTCCTCGAACAGGTACTGGTCCAGGTCGAAGTCCTTCAGGTGCATCTTCGTGTGGAAGATGTTTTCCTGGTAGACGTTGACGTCGAACATCTCGTAACGCGACTTGATGTTCTTGGCCAGGAAGTTCTGGATCGAGTTGATCTTGTGATCGATGTAATGCTTCTTGCCCTTCACATCGCGGGTGAAGCCACGGACACGGTAGTCCATGATCACGATGTCCGATTCCAGGCTCTCGATCAGGTAGTTCAGGGCCTTCAGCGGCGAAATGACGCCACAGGTGGCCACGTCGATGTCCGCGCGGAACGTCGCGATGCCTTCCTGCGGATGGGTTTCCGGGTAGGTATGGACAGTGATGTGGCTCTTGTCCATGTGCGCGACCACGGCGTCGGGAATCAGTTCCTTGCCGGCCTGCTTCTTGTCGATCACCGGCTCTTCGGAGATCAGGATGGTCACCGAGGCACCCTGCGGGTCGTAGTCCTGGCGGGCCACGTTCAGGATGTTGGCGCCGATGATCTCGGCGACATCGGTCAAGATTTGAGTCAGCCTGTCGGCGTTGTACTCTTCATCGATGTATTCAATGTAACGCTGACGCTCCTCTTCGGTGCGCGCGTAACACACGTCATAGATGTTGAAGCTCAGCGCCTTGGTGAGGTTGTTGAAACCCTGCAGCCTCAGGCGAGGCAACGGCTTGACCACGGCGGTCGATTCCTGTGTAAGAAGGGAAAGGGGGAATTATGGGGCAAACTGCCCCCGGGGGGAACGTGAAGACGCAAGAGTTCTGGCACACTGTTTGCCCTTAACAATTGCGCTGGTTAAGCTCCGCTATCGACCCCGTGAATCCGTTCATGCGCAGAGGGAGCGCCCCTATCGTGTCAACCGTGCGCCTAGCTAGCAGTCCACTGGCCCTGGATATCGCCACAATCGATCGTTTCCTGGCGCACAGCCACAGGCGGCGATATCCCACCCGTACCGACGTCTTCCGACCCGGTGACCCGGCGGGAACCCTGTATTACGTCATCAGCGGCTCGGTTTCGATCATGGCCGAGGAAGATGACGATCGCGAGCTTGTGCTGGGCTACTTCGGTGCCGGCGAGTTCGTCGGCGAGATGGGCCTGTTCGTCGAATCGGACCGCCGCGAGGTGATCCTGCGGACCCGTACCGCCTGCGAGCTGGCTGAAATCAGCTACGAGCGCCTGCATCAGCTGTTCCTCGGCCCGCTGTCGGCCGACGCCCCGCGCCTGCTGTACGCGCTGGGCCAGCAGATCTCCAAGCGCCTGCTCGACACCAGCCGCAAGGCCAGCCGCCTGGCATTCCTGGACGTTACCGACCGGATCGTGCGCACCCTGCACGACCTGGCGCAGGAACCAGAGGCGATGAGCCATCCGCAGGGCAGCCAGCTGCGCGTCTCCCGCCAGGAGCTGGCACGCCTGGTCGGCTGCTCGCGGGAAATGGCCGGCCGCGTGCTGAAGAAGCTGCAGACCGACGGCCTGCTGCATGCCCGTGGCAAGACCGTGGTGCTGTACGGCACCCGTTGACCGTTGAGCACCCGGTGGGTGCGGACCTTGGTCCGCACTCCTTCGCGCGCTAGGCTCGGGGCATGGAACTGAGCAGCGAATTCTGGTGGTTCATCCTCATCGGCCTGGGCGCACAGCTGGTCGACGGCGCGCTGGGCATGGCGTTCGGCCTGGTGTCTTCGTCGGTGATGCTGAGCATGGGCCTGCCCCCGGCGCAGGTCAGCGCCAGCATCCACACCGCTGAAGTGTTCACCACTGGCGCCTCGGGTGTGTCGCACCTCGCAGCCGGGAATGTCGATAAGCGCCTGTTCCTGCGCCTGGCCCTGCCTGGCGCGGTGGGCGGTGCCGTGGGCGCGTACGTGCTCACGCAGATCCCGGGCGAGATCATCCGGCCACTGATCTACCTGTACCTGCTGGTGCTGGCGATCATCATCCTCGCCCGCGCGGCCGGACGCTGGATGCCCAAGGGCGAGATCCGCCGGGTACCGGTGCTGGGCTTCTTCGCGGGCCTGCTCGACGCCAGCGGTGGCGGCGGCTGGGGGCCGATCGCCACGTCCACCCTGCTCGCCCGGGGTGGCCAGGCGCGCACCACGATCGGCACGGTCAATGCGGCGGAGTTCGTGGTCACGCTGACGGTGTCGGCGACCTTCCTGCTGTCGATGGGGGTGCAGCACCTGCAGATCGTCGCCGGCCTGCTGATCGGCGGCATGATGGCCGCGCCGGTAGCCGCCATCCTGGTCAAGCGGGTGAAGGAGCGCTGGGTGCTGGTGGCCGTCGGCGTGCTGGTGCTGGGGATCAGCCTGTTCCAGATTGGCCACGCGGTGTACGGGCACCTGTACCGCTGAGCGTTTGCCGGCCAGCGGCCGGCCCTACCGGGACAGAGAAGCGCCGGCACAACCGCGACGGAGAGGGGTAGTGCCGGCCGCTGGCCGGCAGATCCATCACCGTGCGGCGGGATCAGGCCTTGTCGCCGCCCCGGTCCACGCAACCCCAGTTGAGGATGCGGGTACCCGCCGGCAGCACGCGGCGGAAGAACGCCACCCGGCCCGGCTTCGGGTTCACCACTACCGGCGCCTTGGCCGCCAGCAGCAGCGGCAGGTCGGCGGTGCTGTCGGAATAGGCGATATCGATGTCGCCGTAGCCGCGCTCGCGCAGCATGCGCATCTTCTCTTCATTGTGGCAGTGGCGGGTCGGGCCGACGCCGCCCAGCCGTGGGCCGACCTCGGTGCCGATCACCGGTACGTCCTGGTGGGCCACGAAAGCCAGGATCGCGCGCGCCAGCTCCGGCGGCGCACCTGTGGCAACCACCACGCGGTCGCCCTTGGCGCGGTGCGCGGCGAACACTTCCAGCGCCTGCGGCAGCAGCTTGGCGCGCATCTGCGCCTGGTTGCGCAGCACATAGGCGTCGATCACCTTGTTGAAGTCACGCGCACGGTGCAGGCCGAAGCTGCCGATCCACACATAGACCGAGATGCCCGCGCGACGGGTCGGCAGCATCGCCACCATCGGCCCGGCGATCGGCGTGACCAGCAGCGCCGCCAGCATGCGCAGCGGGTTGCGCTTGATCAGCGAGGCGAACAGGTGGGTGCCCGAATCGCCGTCGTACAGGGTGTGGTCGAAGTCGAAGACCACCAGCGGCGCATCCTCGCGCGGCGTTGGATAGTGCGTTGTCATGCCGCGAAGAATAGCTGACGCAGGCCCTCGCCCGGCTCTTCCACGCGCATGAAGGCTTCGCCGACGAGGAAGGCATGGATGCCGGCGTCACGCATCAGCGCCACGTCCTGCGGGCCAAGGATGCCGCTCTCGGTGACCAGCAGGCGGTCACGCGGCACCGCGTTCTGCATGTCCAGCGTGGTCTGCAGCGACACTTCGAACGTGCGCAGGTTGCGGTTGTTGATGCCGATCATCGGCGCCGGCACCTGCAGCGCACGCTCCAGCTCGTCGATGTCGTGCACTTCCACCAGCACGTCCATGCCCAGCGACAGCGCCAGTTCGGACAGCGTGGCCAGCTGGGTGTCGTCCAGCGCGGCGACGATCAGCAGGATGCAGTCGGCGCCCAGCACGCGTGCCTCGTACACCTGGTAGGCGTCGATGACGAAGTCCTTGCGCAGCACCGGCAGCGTGCACGCCTCGCGCGCCTGCTGCAGGTAGGCGTCGGCGCCCTGGAAGAAGTCCACGTCGGTCAGCACCGACAGGCAGCTGGCGCCGCCGAACTCGTAGCTGACGGCGATGTCGGCCGGGCGGAAGTCCGGGCGGATGACGCCCTTGGACGGGCTGGCCTTCTTCACCTCGGCGATCACCGCTGGATCGCCGTTGGCCACCGCCGCCTGCAAGGCGCGCACAAAGCCACGTACCGGCGGGGCGCTGGCCACGGCGGCCTGCAGCGCCTCGAGCGGGCGCTGGGCGCGGCGCTGGGCCACTTCTTCGGCCTTGCGGGCCAGGATCGTCTGCAGGATGTCGCTCATCGTCTTCGGTTCGGTGCGGGGGCGGTGAGGACGGCCATTATCGGCCATCGACGGGGTCAGGCTGAACCGCGCGCTCAGGCAACCAGCGCGCGGGTGGTCTCAACATACTGCTGCAGGCGCTGGCGGGCACTGCCGTTGGCGATGGCGGCACGGGCGCGGGCCAGGCCGTCGCCGATGTCGCTGGCCACGCCGGCAACGTACAGCGCGGCGCCGGCATTCAACGCAACGATGTCCAGCGCCGGGCCGGGCTCATTGTCCAGTACCGCGCGCAGCATCTGGATGGACTGCTCCGGGCTGTCCACGCGCAGGTTGCGGCTGGCCGACATGGCGATGCCGAAGTCCTCCGGGTGGATCTCGTACTCGCGCACCTTGCCGTCGCGCAGTTCGCCCACCAGCGTGCCGGCACCCAGCGAGATCTCGTCCATGTTGTCGCGGCCCCAGACCACCATGGCGCGCTCGGTGCCCAGCTCGCGCAGCACGCGGGCCTGGATGCCCACCAGATCGGGATGGAACACGCCCATCAGCACCGACGGCGCGCTGGCCGGATTGGTCAGCGGGCCGAGGATGTTGAAGATGGTGCGCACGCCCATCTCGCGGCGTACCGGCGCAACGACCTTCATCGAAGGATGGTGGATCGGCGCGAACATGAAACCGATGCCGGTCTGCTCGATGGCGGCGGCCACCTGATCCGGCTGCAGTTCGATCACCGCGCCCAGCGCTTCCAGCGCGTCGGCACTGCCGGACTTGGAAGACACGCTGCGGTTGCCATGCTTGGCCACGCGCGCGCCGGCGGCGGCCGCGACGAACATCGAGCAGGTGGAGATGTTGAAGGTGTGCGAGCCATCGCCACCGGTACCGACGATATCAACCAGGTTGGAGGTATCGGCCACCGGCACTGGCCGGGCGAATTCACGCATCACGGCGGCCGCCGCGGCGATTTCGTCCACGGTCTCCTTCTTCACGCGCAGCCCGGTCAGGATCGCCGCGGTCATCATCGGCGAGACGTCGCCGCGCATGATCTGCCGCATCAGGTCGACCATTTCGTCGAAAAAGATTTCGCGGTGTTCGATGGTGCGATGCAGGGCTTCCTGGGGGGAGAAGCTCATGGGAATGCTCCTTGGATCAGGCCGCCGGACGCTGCAGGAAATTGCGCAGCAGGGCGTGGCCGTGTTCGGTGAGGATGGATTCGGGATGGAACTGCACGCCTTCCACCGGGAACTGGCGGTGGCGCAGGCCCATGATTTCTTCGATCGAGCCGTCGTCGTTCTCGGTCCAGGCGGTCACTTCCAGCACATCGGGCAGGCTGTTCTTGTCCACCACCAGCGAGTGGTAGCGGGTGGCCTGGTAGCGGTCCGGCAGGCCGGCGAACACGCCCTTGCCTTCATGGCGGATCGGCGAGGTCTTGCCGTGCATGATGTTGCCGGCACGGATGACCGTGCCGCCGTAGACCTGGCCGATGCCCTGGTGGCCCAGGCAGACGCCGAGGATCGGCGTGGTCGGGCCCAGGCGCTGGATCAGCTCCAGCGACACGCCTGCTTCGTTGGGCGTGCACGGGCCGGGCGAGATGACGATGCGCTCGGGCTTCTGCGCGGCGATCTCGTCCACGCTCATCGCATCGTTGCGCACCACCTTCACCTCGGCGCCCAGCGTCTGCAGGTACTGCACGAGGTTGTAGGTGAAGCTGTCGTAGTTGTCGATCATCCACAACATGGTCAGGTTCCGTCGCTTATGAGGAAAATGGCGTACACGTTTTCGGTGTAGGTGATGGGGCCGGCTTCAATGGATTCGGGCTCAGCGGGCGCGGGCGCGGGTGCGGAGGCGGGCGCGTAGCTGCCGGTCACCGAGATCCTGTCGAGGTCCCCGCCGTCCTCGCCCTGCTGCGGCCATTGCCCGGCCCGGATGCCGTAGGCGAAGTCCGGCGCCACATCGGAGATGCTGTACAGGCCACGCACTCTTGTTCCATAGGCCTTGGCCAGGCCCAGCGCGGACTCGCGGGTCTGGGCCGCTGCCTCGCCCTTGAGTTCGCGGCGCAGCGCCACTTCGCCCGAATAGGTCGGCGCCAGGCTGCTCACCTGTACGTTCTCGTTGGCCTTCAACGCCCCCAGCACATCCTGCATCGCCTTCACGCTGGCGAAGCTGGCACGCAGCTGGCGCGATACGCGGGTACCGATGAAGACCTGCCGGCTCTGCTCATAGCGCGTGGCCGGGCCGATCCGCAGGTTGTCCGCACGCACGCTGCCCTCCACCGCCTTGTGCTGCTTGAACAGTGCCAGCACGCGGGCAACGTTGTCCTGCACGCGGCGGCGCGCGGCGTCGGCGTCCATGTCGGTCTCTTCGATGTTCAACTGCAGGCCGAACCGGTCCGGCATCACCGTGCGGCTGCCCTGCCCCTTCACCAGCAGGTGCGGCTGCGAGGGAATCGTGTTGGCCTGCGCCCACGCAGACGGGGCCATCGTGGCCAGCAGTGACGACCACAGCAATGCGCTCAGCAGCTTCATGCGGTACTCCTTGTCTTGAATGGGAACAGCGGAAGGTGCCGCGGCGCAGGCCACGGCACGGGGAGGATCACAGGCCCTTGGCGGCCTGGGCGACGGCGCGGAACAGCGCGCGGCCCTTGTTCATCGTCTCGTCCCATTCCTTGTCCGGGTCCGAGTCGTAGACGATGCCGGCACCGGCCTGCACGTACAGGCGGCCATCCTTGATCACCGCGGTGCGGATCGCGATCGCGGTATCGGCATCGCCATGCCAGCCGATGTAGCCGATGCTGCCGGCGTAGACATTGCGCTTGATCGGTTCCAGCTCGCGGATCACTTCCAGCGCGCGGATCTTCGGCGCGCCGCTGACCGTGCCGGCCGGGAAGGTGGCACGCAGCACGTCGGCATAGCTCAGGCCCGGCTGCAGCTGCCCGGTCACTTCGCTGACGATGTGCATCACGTGGCTGTAGCGTTCGATCACGAACTGCTCGCCCACCTCCACGGTACCTGCCTTCGAGACGCGGCCGGCATCGTTGCGGCCGAGGTCGATCAGCATCAGATGCTCGGCGCGTTCCTTCGGATCTGCCAGCAGCTCGGCTTCCAGCGCCAGGTCCAGCTCGGGCGTGGCGCCACGCGGGCGGGTGCCGGCGATCGGGCGCACGGTGACTTCGCCATCCTGAAGGCGTACCAGGATTTCCGGCGATGAACCGACCACCTGCAGGTCGCCGACATCCAGGAAGTACATGTACGGCGACGGGTTCAGTGCACGCAGCGCGCGGTACACATCCACCGGGCGCGCCTTGAACGGCACGCTCAGGCGCTGGCTGAGCACCACCTGGAAGATGTCACCGGCGCGGATGTATTCCTTGCTGCGCTGGACCGCATCGACGAACCCTTCGCGGGTGAAACCGGAGACGAAGTCGGACTCGTCCAGCACGTCGCTGTTGAGCGGCGCCGGATAGCCGGCGCCCGGTGCACGCAGCTTGGCAGTCAGTGCATCCAGGCGCGCCTGGGCCTGCTCGAAGGCGCCCTCGACGCGCGGGTCGGCGTGCACGATCAGGTACAGCCGGCCCTTGAGATTGTCGAACACCGCCAGCTCGTTGGAGTCCAGCAGCAGGATGTCCGGCGTGCCCAGCTCATCGCGGCCGGCCGGCGGGGCCAGGCGCGGCTCGATGTAGCCGATGCACTCGAAACCGAACCAGCCGACCAGGCCACCGGTGAAGCCCGGCAGGCCTTCCAGCTTCGGCACCGAGTGGGCGCTGCGCAGCGCCTCGACCTCGGCGAACGGGTCGGCCACTTCGCGGGTGTCCACCACCTGGCCGTCTTCGCGCACGGTCAGCGTGTGGCCATGGAAGGCGTACACGCGACGCGCCGGCAGGCCGATGATCGAGTAACGACCAAAGCGCTCGCCGCCTTCGACGGATTCAAACAGGTAGGTATTGGGGCCGTCGGCGAGCTTCAGATAGACCGAAAGCGGCGTGTCCAGGTCGGACAGCACTTCACGGACGACGGGAATATGGGTGTGGCCTTCAGCGGCCTGCTGCTGAAACTGAGCGTGCGAGTTCAAGACGACTTTCCTTCCGGGACACAGCGTTATGGGGGCGGACGACGGCAACGGGCCACCATCGCCACCAACGGCGTGCGGAAGAAAGGGTATGCGGGGTCGTCAGGCTGGACACCCCCTGACTGTATCGCAGCCGGGGCGGGAGGGGAACCCTGGGAAACTGAACCACGGGACGGGCGGGGCCGGCCACGGGAACCAACGACGCGGACCGGTAGAGTCGACTGTTGGTCGACTTGCGCGCGTAGCGCGGGGTTTTACGCCGTCGGAACGAAAAGCAGTCGACCAACAGTCGACTTTACCCCCTACCCGGCCAGCAACGGGCATCCGGTCGGCAGGTGCATCCGCACCCTGCCCGGCACGCACGCGATGCGGAACTGGCGGGCCTGCACCGGTTCGCCGTCCAGGTTGAGGGTCAGCGCCTTCGGTGCGTCGATCTGCAGCCACGGCAGCCGCGCGCGCGTGGCCAGCTGTTCGAGCGCCGCCTGGGTGCCCGACTTCAGCATCTGGCCGAGCGTGGCGGTGACCTCACCTTCCAGTTCCGGAAGCACGGTGACATCCAGCAGCCCATCGTCGATCACGGCCTGCGGGCACAACTGCTGGCCACCGCCGGCCTGCCGGCCATTGCCGATGCCCAGGGCGATGAAGTCGCCTTCCCACGCGAAATCCGGGCCGGACAGCCGCGCGGTGATCGGCTCGATGCGGCCCAGCTTGGCGATGCCGGTGATCACATAGGCCAGCCCGCCCAGCATCTTCTTCAGGCCGGCATCGGTCTCCACCGTCACCTGCGTGCCGAAGCCACCGCTGGCGAGGTTGGCGCACCACCAGGGCGTGCCATCGGCATCCACGCGCAGCAGATCGATGGCACGCGGCGTGGTTTGTCCGATCAACGCAAACGCGCCCTCAGGCTCGGTCGGAATACCCGCAGCCGTGGCGAAATCGTTGGCGGTCCCCATCGGGATCAGCGCCAGCGAGGGCAGCGCATCCGCCGCTTCCTCACGATGCGCCAGGGTTTCGGCCACCGCGCTGAGCGTGCCATCGCCACCGGCGGCAACGATCACGTCCACGCCATGATCGATGGCCTCGGCCACGTAGCGTTCGGCGTCACCGTCCTCCCAGGTCACCCGCACGTCCAGCTGCACGCCCTGCTCGCGCCAATGGCCGACAGCCTCGCGCAGTTCCTCGTTGCCTGCGGATTTGCCATTGAGGATCAGGCGCCAGCGCGGGGTGGTCATGCGGTACTTCCAGGAGGGGGTGGCACAGGCTAGCAATGCGCTGTTTGCCCGCGGTGAATGTCACGCAGGTGTCATTCAGTTGCTGGAGAATGGAAGGCCATAGCAGGGACGATGGATGGAGGCAGGATCAGCCTCCCACGCATGCAGCGAGGCCACGCCAGTGATTGGCGTGGCTTTTTTTATTTGCCCAGCAGTAGATCCACGCCAAGCGTGGATGCACGTCATCTCACCCGTTGGCGAAATCGTGCAGCGCCTGGCCCTGCAACCGGTACACGGTCCACTCGTCCTGCGGTTTGGCACCGGCAGCGGTGTAGAACTCGATGGCCGGGGTGTTCCAGTCCAGCACCGACCATTCGAAACGGCCGCAGCCCTCGGCCACGGCCTGGCGCGCGATGTACTTCAGCAGTGCCTTGCCGGCGCCCGCACCGCGCTTTTCCTGGCTGACGTAGAGGTCTTCCAGGTAGATGCCCTTGCGGCCCAGCCAGGTGGAATAGTTGTAGAAATACACCGCATAGCCGATGGCCTCGCCGTCGGCTTCGCAGATCAGTGCGCGTGCCGTGGCATCGGGACCAAACAGGCTCTCGGCGATGCCGATCTCATCGGTCTGCACCGAATGCTCGGCCTTCTCGTAGATGGCCAGCTCGCGGATGAAATGCAGGATCAGTCCCGCATCGGCGACGGTGGCCGGGCGGATGTTCAACACGGCCACCGTACTCATGGCTCAGCCCCGTGCCGCAGCGACGTTGGCGCGCATCTGCGCGATCACATCCTGGTAGCTGGTCCTGGCGTTGAAGATGGCCGAACCGGCGACGAAGGTGTCGGCGCCGGCAGCGGCGATCTCGCCGATGTTGTCGGCCTTCACGCCGCCATCGATCTCCAGGCGGATGTCCTTGCCGCTGGCATCGATCATCTTGCGCACCACGCGCAGCTTGTCCAGCGCCGAGGGGATGAAGGCCTGGCCGCCGAAGCCCGGGTTGACCGACATCAGCAGCACCAGGTCCAGGTCATCCAGCACCCAGTCGAGGATGTCCACCGGAGTGGCCGGATTGAGCACGATGCCCGGCTTGCAGCCCAGCGAGCGGATCAGCTGGATGGTGCGGTGCACGTGGCGGCTCGCCTCCGGGTGGAAGCTGATGTAGGTGGCACCGGCCTCGGCGAAGTCCGGGATGATGCGATCCACCGGCTCGACCATCAGGTGCACGTCGATCGGCGCGGTGACGCCGTGCTTGCGCAGCGCCTGGCAGACCATCGGGCCGATGGTCAGGTTCGGCACGTAGTGGTTGTCCATCACGTCGAAGTGGACCCAGTCCGCGCCAGCGGCGAGGACGTTGTCGACTTCCTCGCCGAGGCGGGCGAAGTTGGCGGACAGGATGGAGGGGGCGATGAGGCAGTTGGACATGGCCGGGGCCTTCGGAACGGGGAAAAGGTTCTCCCGCCCGCAGGCGGGACTCTGGAATCAGCGCTTGCGCAGGGTCTTGATGCGGTCGTAGGCGGCATTGATCCGCCGCGACTTCTGCTCGGCCTGCTGCTGCAGCTCGGGGGCGGCACCGCCCAGCTTGTCGGGGTGGTACTGCGAGATCAGCTTGCGGTAGGCGCGCTCGACCTCGGCATCGGTGGCCTCGGAGGTCAGCCCAAGCTCCCGGTACGGGTTCTCCTTGTTCAGGCGGAACCAGTCCGAATCGAAGGCGTGGCCGATCAACAGGCCGACCACCGCGCCGAACAGCGGATTGGGCCGGAACAGCAGGGCGCCGGCGATGAATCCGAGCAGTTTTCCGTACCAGCGCATGGCGCTCCGGGGTCGACCGACGAAATGGACGCTCATTTTACGTCACAGCGGGCCCGGACCGCTTTACACTAGGCCGCCCGCTGGTCAGCGGGCCCGCCGGGTCCGTTGGGCAGCAGCCGTATCGACAACGCCCCAGGAGTGCCCGTGCCAACCACGCTGTTGCAATCCGATCTCCCCGGCCTGCCCTTGCGCCATCGCGGCAAGGTGCGTGATGTGTTCGATATCCCGCGCGAGCGGCTGCCAGCCGGAACCCCGCCGGGCGAGTACCTGCTGATGGTCGCCACCGATCGCCTGTCGGCGTTCGACGTGGTCCTGCCTGACCCGATTCCGGGCAAGGGCGAGATGCTCTGCCAGGTCTCCAACTTCTGGTTCGCCAAGACCGCGCACCTGATGCCCAACCACCTGACCGGCATCGACGTGGCCAGCGTGCTGCCCGAAGGCGTGGACCCAGCCCTGTACGCCAAGCGTGCGGTAGTCACCCGCAAGCTGAAGCCGGTGCCGGTGGAAGCGATCGCCCGCGGCTACCTGATCGGCAGCGGCTGGAAGGACTACCAGCGCACCGGCAAGGTCAGCGGCATCGACCTGCCCGACGGCCTGCGCCAGGCCGAGCAGCTGCCGGAGCCGATCTTCACCCCCTCGACCAAGGCCGCGGTCGGCGACCATGACGAGAACATCGATTTCGATGCGATGGTGAAGCAGGTCGGTGCGGAACTGGCCGAGCGCGTGCGCGACGCCACCCTGCGCATCTACAAGTTCGCGGCCGATTACGCCCGCGAGCGCGGCATCATCCTGGCCGATACCAAGTTCGAGTTCGGTACCGACGCCGATGGCCGCCTGTACATCATGGACGAGATGCTGACGCCGGATTCCTCCCGTTACTGGCCGGCCGACGAATACGAAGTGGGCACCAGCCCGCCGAGCTACGACAAGCAGTTCGTGCGCGATTACCTGGAGACGCTGGACTGGGGCAAGACCGCCCCGGGCCCGAGCATCCCGGCCGAGATCATCGAACGCACCCGCGCCAAGTACGCCGAGGCGCTGCAGCGCCTGGCCGGGATCAGCGTCGACTGATCCCCCCGCGTCCCCCCGGCCGGAAAGGCGGGGGGCGCTCTGATCGCGGTAGTGCCGGCCGCTGGCCGGCAACCTCGCGAACTCGGCTATGCTCTGGAGTGCCGGCCAGCGGCCGGCACTACCGTTGCCCGAGGAAGCGACGCAGCATGCAGACATCCACCCAGCTTGCGCGGCCGATCGACCGCTATTTCGCCAGCTACTCCGACGACCACCGCAATGTGATCAACCAGCGCATCCACGTGGTGGCGGTCCCGGCGATCCTGTGGTCGGTGGTGGCCCTGCTGTGGTGCCTGCCGCCGCTGATCACCTGGTTCCAGTACGGCATCTGGTCGGCGTTGGCGATGTTCAGCGCGTGGTGCTTCTACAACAAGTTGTCGCGCCCGCTGGGCATCGGCATGCTCATCCAGTTCTTCGTGTTCGGCTGCCTGTGCCGGCTGCTGGAGGCCGAGATCGGCCTGCAGGCCCTGCGCTGGCTGGCGGTGGGCGTGTTCGTGGCGGCCTGGATCGCGCAGTTCATCGGCCACAAATTCGAGGGCCGCAAGCCCAGCTTCCTGACCGACCTGACCTACCTGCTGATCGGCCCGGCCTGGGTGATGGCCAAGTTCTACCGCAAGCTGGACTGGCGCTACTGACCTGGCGGCGGCCGACAGCGGCCGTCGTTTCCTGAACGGGCGGATTCCGTCACCCGTAGTCCACGGGGGCCCTGCCAGCCTGCGCCGGTGATCCGCTCCCCATTGCCCGCCCGTCGACGGCAGCCCCTGTGCGACAGGGCCTGCGGTCTCCCTGCGTGGGCGTAGGGTGTCCCCCGAGGGCAGCCAGGGAAGGGATGCAGGAATGTGATGTTGCATCGCAGAAAAAATGAATCAGCGAACGTTACATGCAATTGATCGCTGTTCGATGGGTTTCGGCGACATTTCGCAGCCTGTTATCCTCCCTGACCTGCTCGTGAATCATGGATTCCCTGCATGCTCCCCAGCCTGCCCCTGCTGCTGGCCCTGCCGTTCCTGATGGCAGCGGCTGTTGCGGCCTTCCCCCGTAGTTCGCGCTCGACTGCTGCCTGGCTGGCGGCGCTGGCGCCGTTGGGCGGGCTGGCCATCCTCGGCTGGCTGACCCCGTCGGTGCTCGATGGCCAGGTGGTCCGCACCCTGGTGCCCTGGCTGCCGCAGCTCGGGCTGGACTTCACCCTGCGACTGGACGGGCTGGCCTGGATGTTCGCCGGGCTGGTGCTCGGCATCGGCGCGCTGGTGGTGCTGTATGCGCGCTACTACCTGAGCCAGCAGGACAACGCGCACCGCTTCTACTGCTACCTGCTGCTGTTCATGGGCGCCATGCTGGGCATGGTGCTGTCGGGCAACCTGCTGTTGCTGATGATCTTCTGGGAAATGACCAGCATCAGTTCGTTCCTGCTGATCGGCTTCTGGTCGCACCGCCAGGACGCCCGCGAAGGCGCACGCATGGCGCTGGTGATCACCGGTGGCGGTGGCCTGGCCCTGCTCGGTGGCGTGCTGCTGATCGGCCGCATCGTCGGCAGCTTCGACCTGGACGTGGTGCTGGCCGCTGGCGAGCAGATCCGCGCCAGCGCGCTGTACCCCTACGCCCTGTTCCTGGTACTGGCCGGCATCTTCACCAAGAGCGCGCAGTTCCCGTTCCACTTCTGGCTGCCGCACGCGATGGCGGCGCCGACCCCGGTCTCGGCCTACCTGCACTCGGCCACCATGGTGAAGGCCGGCGTGTTCCTGCTGGCGCGCCTGCATCCGGCACTGGCCGGCAGCGACCTGTTCTTCTACACGGTCAGCGGCATCGGCGCACTGACCCTGCTGATCGGCGCCTGGAATGCGATCTTCCAGCATGACCTGAAGGGCCTGCTGGCGTACTCGACCATTTCCCACCTGGGCCTGATCACCCTGCTGTTCGGCCTGTCCACGCCGATGGCGGTGGTGGCCGGCGTGTTCCACATCCTCAACCACGCCACCTTCAAGGCCTCGCTGTTCATGGCCGCCGGCATCATCGACCACGAGACCGGTACCCGAGACATGCGCAAGCTGGGAGGCCTGCGCAGGCTGATGCCGTTCACCAGCGCGCTGGCGATCATCGCCTCGCTGGCGATGGCTGGCATCCCCCTGCTCAATGGCTTCCTGTCCAAGGAAATGCTGTTCGCCGAAGCGATCACGGCCGGCGGCCCGGGAATCATGCGCACGGCGGTGTCGATCGCAGCGTTGCTGGCGGGCGTATTCGGGGTGGCGTACAGCCTGCGCTTCGTGCACGACACCTTCTTCGGCCCCGGCCCGCACGACCTGGACCGCGTGCCCCACGAACCGCCGCGCTGGATGAAGGTGCCGGTGGAACTGCTGGTGGTGATCTGCGTGGCGGTGGGCGTGGCACCGGCACTGACCGTAGCGCCGGTGCTGCACGCCGCTGCGGCCTCGATCCTCGGCGACGCCATGCCCGAGTACAGCCTGGCGGTATGGCACGGCTTCAACCTGCCGCTGGCGATGAGCGCGATCGGCGTGATCGGCGGCGTGGCGCTGTACTTCGGCCTGCGCAAGCTGATCAACCTGCACGCCGTGAACAACGTCAGCACTGGCCGCAATGTGTTCCATGCGCAGCTGGACGCGCTCTCCGCACTGGCCATGCGCCTGACCAACGGCATCGCCAACGGCAGCCTTCAGCGCATGCTGCTGGGCCTGGTGCTGGTGGCGATCGTGGCCGCCGCCGCGCCGTTCGTGGCCAACCCCGCCTCGCCGAACTGGACCAGGCCACAGCCGATCCCGCTGCTGGGCTGGGCGCTGTGGCTGGTGATGATGGCCTGCGCGGTGGCTACCCTGCGTATCTACAAGCAGCGCCTGCTGGCGGTGCTGCTGGTCGGCGGCGTCGGCCTGATGGTGGCGCTGACCTTCGTGTTCCTGTCCGCGCCGGACCTGGCCCTGACCCAGCTGCTGGTGGAGATGGTGACCCTGGTGCTGATGCTGCTGGGCATGAACTACCTGCCTGCGCAGTCCGGGCCGGAGCGGCCGCGCTGGCGCAAGCGCCGTGACGCGGTGATCGCGATCATCGCCGGTGCCGGACTTGGCGCCTTGGCCTATTCCGCGATGACCCTGCCGCCGAACACCATGGCCGGCGAGCTGCTCGCCCGTGCCCTGCCCGAGGCCTATGGCCAGAACGTGGTCAACGTGATCCTGGTCGACTTCCGCGGCTTCGATACCTTCGGCGAGATCACCGTGTTCGGCATCGCCGCGCTGGTGGTGCATGCCCTGCTGCGGCGCACGCGGATGGCGCCGGAGCAGATCATGCCCGGCCCGCCGATCAAGCTGCCGGTGCCGGCCGACCTGGCCCAGATCATGTTCCCGCTGACCCTGACCGTGTCGATCTTCCTGTTCCTGCGCGGCCACAACGCGCCGGGTGGCGGCTTCATCGCCGGCCTGGTGCTGGCGGTGCCGCTGCTGATCCAGTACGTGATCCAGGGCACCGCGTCGGTGGAGTCGCGCTTCGGCTTCGACTACATCCGCTGCATCGGCATGGGCCTGCTGATCGCCCTGCTCAGCGGCAGCGCGTCGATGCTGTTCGGCGTGCCGTTCCTGACCAGCGGCCACCTCGACCTGCACCTGCCGCTGATCGGCGACGTGCCGCTGGCCAGTGCGATTGGTTTTGACATCGGCGTCTATCTGGTGGTGTTCGGCGGTGCCATGCTGATGCTGTCGATGATGGGCACGATCAAGCCATCGCGTACCCGTACCGCCCGCAAGGGTGAGATCGACCTGCAACGCCGCTCGGCACGCACCGGGGAGATGCACTGATGGAACTGGCCCTGGCTACCGCGATCGGCGTGCTGACCGCCATCGGCATCTACCTGCTGCTGCGTGCGCGCAGCTTCGATGTGATCCTCGGCATGACCTTCCTGTCCTATGCGACCAACCTGCTGATCTTCGCCGGTGGCCGCGTGGTGCTGGGCAAGGCGCCGGTACTGCAGGACGGCGTGGACAGCCACCTGGGCAACTACACCGACCCGCTGCCGCAGGCGCTGGTGTTGACCGCGATCGTGATCGCCTTCGCGATGACCGCGGTGAGCATCGTGCTGGCCATGCGCAGCCGCAGCGACAACCACAGCGACCATGTGGACGCCCACGAGACGGATGACGACCTGCAGGATGAGCGCGTACCACCACGGCAGGGCGAGGACCGCGCATGAACCACCTGGTCATCCTGCCGATCCTGATTCCGCTGCTGGGTGCGGCACTGTCGCTGTTCGTCGAACACCGCCGCTATGGCCCCAGGGTGCAGCGCGCGGTGGCCTGGACCGCGCTGTCGGCGCTGGCGCTGGCGGTGGGCCTGCTGTTTGCCACCACCGCCAGTGGTGAGATCAGCGTCTACCTGCTGGGCGACTGGCCGTCGCGGCTGGGCATCGCGCTGGTGGCCGACCGGCTGTCGGCGTGGATGCTGCTGACCACCCTGCTGCTGGCCATTCCCTGCCTGCTGCACGCCTGTTCGGGCTGGGACCGCCGCGCACCGCACTTCCATGCGCTGTTCCAGTTCCAGCTGGTCGGCCTCAACGGTGCGTTCCTGACCGGCGACATCTTCAACCTGTTCGTGTTCTTCGAGGTGATGCTGATCGCCTCCTACGGCCTGCTGCTCAGTGGTGGCCGCGGCCTGCGCATGCGCATCGGCCTGCACTACGTGGTGTTCAACGTCACCGCCTCGACCCTGTTCCTGATCGCTCTGGGCCTGCTGTACGCCACGCTGGGTTCGCTGAACATGGCCGAGCTGTCGCAGCGCATCGCCGAGGTACCGCCGGCGCAGCTGACCCTGGTGAAGGCGACGATGGGCCTGTTGCTGCTGGTGTTCTGCGCCAAGGCCGCCCTGATGCCGCTGTACCTGTGGCTGCCGGAAGCCTATTCACGCGCACCGGCGGCGGTGGCTGCGCTGTTCGCGATCATGACCAAGGTCGGCCTGTACTCGGTGCTGCGCATCCAGATGCTGTGGTTCGGCGACGATGCCGGCGCGATGGCCGGCTACGGCCGTGACTGGCTGCTGTGGGCCGGTGTGGCGACGCTGGTGCTGGGCGGCCTGGGCGCCCTCGCCGCGACCCGCCTGCGCGTGCTGATCTCCTACCTGGTGATCGTGTCGGCAGCCACGCTGTTCATCGCCTTCTCGGTCGGCACACCGCAGGTGCTCTCGGCCGGCCTGTACTACCTGCCGCACAGCAGCTTCGTCGCCGCCGCGCTGTTCCTGATCGCCGACCTGATCCGCCGTCGTCGCGGCGGTGCCAGCGACCGCAAGGAAGTGGTCGCGCCGATGCCGGGCAAGGAGACACCCGCCGTGCTGTTCCTGATCGGCGCGGTGTCGGTGGCCGGCCTGCCGCCGCTGTCCGGTTTCCTGGCCAAGGCCGCACTGCTGGCCGGCATGCCGGCGCAGTACACCGCTCCGGTCTGGACCGCGGTGCTGGTCAGCAGCCTGCTGGTGATCATGGGCCTGACCCGCGGCGGCATCCGCCTGTTCTGGCGCGTGCCGCCTGTCGATCCGGAGGCACCGAAGCCGCGCAAGGCTCCTCTGCGCCGGGTGGAGCTGTACGCCGCGTGCATCCTGCTGGCCTACGGTATCGCCATGACCCTGGCCGCTGCACCGTTGATGCGCTACACCGACGCCACCGCCGCACAGCTGCTGCAACCGAGCGAGTACGTGCAGCAGCTGCGCGCGACCGCACCGGAGATCCGCCAGCCATGACCGCCCAGCGCTCCCTGTTCCGTCGCCTGATTCCCTCGCCAATGCTCAGCATCATGGTGGTGGCATTCTGGCTGCTGATGTCCGACAGCTTCACCCTCGGCCAGATCGTGCTGGGGCTGGTGCTGGGCGTGGTGGTGCCGCTGTTCGCCGCACGCCTGGACCGCGAGTTCGCGCGCATCGGCACGTTGCGGCCGCTGCCCAAGCTGGTATGCGTGACCCTGTGGGACATCCTGATGTCCAACATCCGCGTGGCCCTGCAGGTGCTGGGCCCGGAGAAGAAGATTCACCCCGGTTTCATCTGGCTGCCGCTGGACATCGCCAACATCCACGGCATCGCGGCGCTGACCAGCATGATCACGCTGACCCCGGGCACGGTCTCGGCCGCGCTCAGCGACGACCGCAAGTTCCTGCTGGTGCACGTGCTGCACCTGGAGGACCCACAGGACCTGATCGATACGATCAAGCGCCGCTACGAGGCGCCGTTGATGGAGATCTTCCCATGACTGGATTCCAGATCATCCAGACCACGCTGGTGGTGTGCATGCACGTGGTCGGCCTGGCCATGCTGCTGGCCACCTGGCGCCTGCTGCGCGGACCGACCGTGCCCGACCGCATCCTCGCACTGGACACGTTGTCGGTGACCGCCATTGCCGAGCTGATGCTGTTCGGCATGTACCTCAACTCCGCGATCTACTTCGAAGCCGCACTGGTCATCGCCATGCTCGGCTTCGGCAGCACCGTGGTGCTGAGCAAGTTCGTGCTGCGCCGGGACATCGTCGAATGATCACCGCGATCCAGATCGGCCTGTCGATCCTGCTGCTGTTCGGCTGCTTCTTCATCCTGGTCGGCGCACTGGGGCTGGTGAAGCTGTCCACGTTCTTCAAGCGCCTGCACGCGCCGACCAAGGCCAGCACGCTGGGCGTGGGCTGCGTGCTGGTGTGCTCGGTCTGCTACCACATCTTCCTGGGCCAGGACCCGCAGCCGCGCGAGCTGCTGATCACCGTATTCCTGTTCATCACCGCGCCGATCAGCGCCCACATGATGGCCAAGGCGGCGCTGTCGCTGCTGATGGAAACCCGTCCCAGCCTGCCGGGCAACGAGCCGGCTGCCGAGGAACAGCTTCCGCCGCCGGAACCGGCGCGGGAAGAGGAAGCCACGCAGAACCGGTAGTGCCGGCCGCTGGCCGGCAGTGGCAAGGGTTCCGTCAGAGGCAGTGAGGTTGCCGGCCAGCGGCCGGAACTACCTCATGCCGCGCCGACCAGCAGCAGCTCCAGCACGAACCAGCCGGCGAACGCGACCAGCAGGATTCCGCCTTCACTGCGGCTGATCTTCAGATCGCCACGCAGCATCGGGTACAGCACCAGGGCGAACGCCAGCAGTGCCGGCAGTTCCAGGCGCACGAACGAGGCCGGCAACGCCAACGGCTGCAATACCGCCATCGCCCCGATCACCAGCAGCAGGTTGACCACGCTGGAGCCCAGCACGTGGCCAAGCACCATGTCGCCGTGGCCGCGACGCGCGGCAGCAATTGCGGTTGCCACCTCCGGCAGTGCGGTGCCGATCGCCACCGGCAGCAGGCCGACCAGCAGCGGTGTCCAGCCCAGCGCGGCACCGAAGTCAGCGGCGGCGCCCACGACCAGGCGCGCGCCCCAGTACAGCGTCAGCGCTGCGATCAGCACCCGCAGCACGTTCAACGGCAGGCTGGTGCGGCTCAGGGCGGACTCGGCGATGGCCGCCTGCACCTCGGCACGCTCAACGCGGCCGCGGCGCAGCAGCAGCACCTGCATGACGATGAAGCCTGCCACCAGCACGCCGCCTTCCCAGCGCGCCAGGCGACCATCCAGCCCGAACAGGACCAGCAGCACGCCGGCCACCAGCAGCGACCACCACAGCACCGTCTGCAGGCGCGCGCGCAGCAACAGGGGCGCGGCGATGGCTGCCACCGCCAGGGTGAAGCCCAGGTTGACGATGCTGCTGCCCACGGCATTGCCCAGTGCCAGCTCCGGCTGGCCGACCGCCAGCGCGCGCGCATTGACCGCCAGTTCCGGCAACGAGGTGGTCACCCCGAGCAGCAGCAGCCCGGCAGTGAACGGGCTGGCCCCGAAGCGCTGGGCCAGGCCGGACACGGCCTTGACGATGGAATCCCCGCCCAGCGCCAGCAACAGCAGGCCGAGCAGGAACCAGGCAATGGCAATGGCGATCATCGAGCACTCCCCAGCAGTGGTGGCGCGATTCTACGCTTGGCCCGAGCGCATGGCTGGGCGGTGGATCAAGGATCAGCCACAGCCTTCGGCGTAATCGACCTGCGGGGTCTGGCCGACGCGCCAGGCGCTGACCCGACCATCGGCGCCGAGCGCGAAGTCGATGACCGCCCCGCCTTCCTGCGCCGGTCGCACGCGCAGGTGCTGCGCCTTCTCGTCGTACTTGTCAGGGCCGACGTCGGCGCGCTCGGGGTACAGCACCTGCAGCTCGCCCAGGGTCATGCCGACCTTGCCGCCGCCCGGAGCGACGATCGCCGCACTGCGCACGTCATAGCGCACCAGCTTGCGTGCCTCGATCATCAGGCGAGGGTCTTCGGCGCCCTGCGGACGCAGGAAGTAGCAGCCGTCGTTGCTGTCGTCGGCCGGCAGGGGCTTGCCATTGGCGTCGGTGCCCAGTCCCTGCAGCGGCGTGCCGAAGCCGCTGCGGACCTCGGCGATGCCGGCGCCCAGCGTTGCACCGCCGAAGCCGTCCAGGCGCGCTGGACTGTCCTTGCGGAGGTCGTTGGCCGGGCGGGCGGCCAGGTCGGGATCCGCCGACTGCGCGGGCCCGGTCGCCGAGGCGGTTTCGGCCGGGGTGTCGCTGCCACTGCCGGCCGCCCCCTGCTTGTCGGGGCCAGCACTGCAGGCGGTGAGCGAAAGGAGCAACAGACCAGCAAGCGGAAGGTGCTTCATCGGTGCGGTTCCCTGGCACGAAGATGGCTGCACGCTAGCCCATCCCGTGTGCAGGCGCTGCATTGTCATCGCGGTTTCATCGCCTTCGTTCAGGCTCGGCGTGCACCGACTTGGCTGTCCCTTCCATGCAACCGCGCAAGACCGAACTCGCCCGAACCGCGCTGCAGGCCCATCGCGCGCCGCTGGACATGCGCCAGCGCCGGCTGCTGATCCTGTGCGACGGCCAGCGCAGCATCGCCGACCTGACCGGCCTGCTCGGCCAGGACGCGCCCGCCATGGTCATCCAGCTGGTGCAGGCCGGCTACCTGAGCACCGGTACCGGCGCCACAGCCGCACCGCCACCACCCGCAGACGCGGCAGCACCGGCCCCCACCACGCCGGCGGCGGCACCGGCTGCACCCGCAACCGGCAGCGAGCGCCGCCGCTCGCTGGTGGCCGCGCGCATCTATGTACTGGGCATCCTGGAAATGCAGCGCCACCCGCAGGCGGCGGCGCTGTTCCGCGACCTGCAGCAGGCGCGCGCCGAAAGTGAAGTACTGCAGGTGCTGCACTCGGCGATGCAGATGCTGCCCGGGCTGACCTCGGAGGGTTATTGCCAGCGTGTGCGGCAACGCCTGCTGGAAGCGCTGCCGCTGGAGCATTGCGACGCGTTCACCGAGGCCGCCTGAAGAAAAAGGGGACGGAGGGGAGTAAGTCGTTTCAGGCACACGTGTGCTGATTGCGGCTTAATCCCCTCCGTCCCCTTTTTCGGGTCAGCGGTAGTTGTTGCGCAGGCCGTTCCAGCACTGCTGGTAATCGCCCTGGCGATGGCCGGCGGCCAGCGCCTGCGCGGTCGGACGGATCACCGCGCGGGTCTCGAACATGAAGGCCATCGTGTCCTTGATCACATCGGCCTTGGACAGATCGGCATTGGAGGCCTTGTCGAAGGTCGGCGCATCCGGGCCGTGACCGCTCATGCAGTTGTGCAGCGATGCGCCACCCGGCACGAAGCCTTCGGCCTTGGCGTCGTAGGCGCCATGCACCAGGCCCATGAACTCGCTGGCGATGTTGCGGTGGAACCACGGCGGGCGGAATGTGTTCTGCGCCACCAGCCAGCGCGGCGGGAAGATCGCGAAGTCCATGTTGCTGGTGCCGGGTGTGTCGCTGGGCGAATGCAGCACCAGGAAGATCGATGGGTCCGGATGGTCGTAGCTGATCGAACCGATGGTGTTGAAGCGACGCAGGTCGTAGCGGTACGGCGCGTAATTGCCGTGCCAGGCCACCACGTCCAGCGGCGAATGGTCGATCGGCGCGCGCCACAGGCGGCCCTCGAACTTGGCGATCAGTTCGAAATCGCCATCGACATCCTCGAACGCCGCGTGCGGGGTCTCGAAGTCACGCGGGTTGGCCAGGCCGTTGGAACCGATCGGGCCAAGGTCGGGCAGTTTCAGCAGCGCGCCGTAGTTCTCGCAGATGTAACCGCGGCTAGGGCCATCGGGAAGTTCGACACGGAAGCGCACGCCGCGCGGGATCACCGCGATCTGCTGCGGCTCGATCTCGATCACGCCCAGCTCGGTCAGCAGGCGCAGTGCGCCCAGCTGAGGCACGATCAGCAGTTCACCGTCGGCGTCGTAGAAGTAGCGGCCGACCATGTCGCGGTTGGCAGCATAAAGGTGGATGCCCACGCCGGCATGCGCGTCGGGCGAGCCGTTGCCACCCATCGTGTACAGGCCTTCGACAAAGTCGGTCGGCAGCTCCGGCAACGGCAGCGGGCGCCAGCGCAGCTGGTTCGGTGAAGCCGGCTGTGCGCCGAAATCACACTGCAGCTGCGACTGCGCGAACGGAGTGAACTCGCCATGGGTCACCGCCGGGCGGATCCGGTACAGCCAGCTGCGGCGATTGCTGCCGCGCGGCGCGGTGAACGCGGTGCCGGTCAACTGTTCGGCGTACAGGCCGTGGGCCACCTTCTGCGGTGAGTTCTGCCCGACCGGCAGCGCGCCGGCGACGGCCTCGGTGGCGAATTCGTTGCCGAAGCCGGACTGGTAGCCGCGGGCGGTGATGGCGGGGGACATGGGAACTCCAGAGATTGCCGGCCAGCGGCCGGCACTACCATTCGGACAGGCAATGCCGGCGGGACGCCGACATTGCCTGCGGACCTTACAGCACGCCGCGGCGGATCTGGTCGCGCTCGATGCTTTCAAACAGCGCGGTGAAGTTGCCTTCGCCGAAGCCTTCGTTGCCCTTGCGCTGGATGATCTCGAAGAAGATCGGGCCAATGCAGTTCTGGGTGAAGATCTGCAGCAGCTTGCGCTGGTGGGTTTCCGGATCGGCGTCGATCAGGATCTTGTTCCTGGCCAGGCGCGCCACGTCTTCACCGTGGTTCGGCACGCGCTGGTCGATCACGTCGAAATAGGTTTCCGGCGTGTCGAGGAAATCCACGCCCTGCGCGCGCATCGCTTCGACGGTCTCGTAGATGTTCTCGGTGAAGCAGGCGATGTGCTGGATGCCCTCGCCCTTGTACGCGTCCAGGTACTCGTTGATCTGGCTCTTCGGGTCGGACGATTCGTTCAGCGGGATGCGCACGATGCCGTCCGGTGCGGTCATCGCCTTGGACACCAGGCCGGTCTTCAGGCCCTTGATGTCGAAGTAGCGGATCTCGCGGAAGTTGAACAGGCGCTCGTAGTAGTCCGACCACTGCTGCATGTTGCCGAAGTACAGGTTGTGGGTCAGGTGGTCGATGAAGGTCAGGCCGAAGCCGAACGGGTGCAGGTCGGCCCCTGCGATCGGCTCGTAGTCGCCGTCGTAGATGCTGCCGGCGCTGCCATAGCGGTCGACCAGGTACAGCATGCAGTCGCCGATGCCCTTGATGACCGGCGCGCTGACCGCCTTGCTGTCCGGCTTGAAGGCGATGGCTTCGGCGCCGTTGCCCAGCGCGGTCTGGTAGACCTCCTGGCCCGGCTTCTTGAAGCGGATGGCAAAGCCACAGGCGCAGGGGCCATGCTTTTCGGCGAAGTCGGCGGCGAACGAATCGGGGTCTTCGTTGACCAGGAAGTTGACGTCGCCCTGGCGATAGACGGTAATCGGACGCTGCTTGTGCTTGAGCACCGCGCTGAAGCCCATCTTCCGGAAGTACTCGTGCAGCTCCTGGCCACGGCCGGCCGGGGCGGCGAATTCGACGAACTCGAAGCCGTCGATGCCCATCGGGTTCTCGAAGGTGGTGACCTGCATGCCGGGGTTGGGATGCGAGGCGGTCGGGACTGCGGTATTCATGGCGTGGCTCCGAATCGGTACCGCATCGGTACAAACCAGGTGCGGGCAGGTAGGGACCCGGCGAGAATGCAGGGTCTGGACCCACCCCTTATAGTTACACTTGAAACCACCAGCAAGGTGCACCGCAACATGAGCCCCGCCGATCCCGTTTCGACCCGCCTGCGTGCCTCGCACGTCCTGCTCGACCTGGAACAGTTCCTGCCGTACCGGCTGAGCGTGCTGTCCAACCGGGTCAGCGGCAACATCGCCAAGCTGTACGGCGATCGTTACGGTCTGGCGATCCCCGAGTGGCGGGTGATCACCATCCTGGCGCTGTACCCGGGCTCCTCGGCCAGCGAGGTCTCCGACCGCACGGCGATGGACAAGGTGGCGGTCAGCCGCGCCGTGGCCCGCCTGCTGGAGCGCGGCTTCATCAAGCGCGAGACCCACGGCGACGATCGCCGCCGCTCGGTGCTGGCGCTGTCGGCTGCCGGTTTCGAGGTGTACGAGACCATCGCGCCGATGGTGATCGAGATCACCCGCAAGCTGATGTCGGTGCTGAGCGAAGAGGAAGAGCAGGTGCTGGAAAAGCTGATCCTTCGCCTGGCCGGCGAAGGCCTGGAGCGGATGGGCGAAGGCGTCTAGAAGAAAAGGGGACGGAGGGGATTAAGTCGCATCAGGCACGCCTGTGCTGATTGCGGCTTAATCCCCTCCGTCCCCTTTTTTCAGCTGAGGTGCTTGCGGCGTGCGTGGATCCACGGCACGGCCAGTGCTGCGATGGCGCCGCCGGCGAAGCCCAGCGAGGCGGCCACCGTCGCTGCTTCGACCGCCCCCGGAAGCGCCAGCGCCGCCGCCACCAGCAGCAGCGACGGCAGGCCGACGAAGGTGCCCAGGAAGAAGTGCCAGCGCGGTGACCAGGTGTTGAGCTGGAGCAGGCTGACCGGCTGCCAGGCGTCAGAGGCGGCGTCCTCGGCGATCTTCGCCACGGCCTTGGCCAGGTCCACTTCCGGCAGCGCGCGCCCCAGGCGGGCGGTCGCCAGCAGCTCGGCCACCGCTTCCACCGGCGGGAAGCTGGACGGCCACGCAACCGGCGCCGGCACGCCGTAGGCGGTCAGCAGCGGCACGCTCAACCACGGCGCCACCAGCGGGCGCATGCGGCGGCGCCCGTGCACGCACCAGATCTGCGGCTGGCCGTGCGCAGTGACGCTGTACAGCGCCAGTTCGTTGGCCGGCGGATAGCCGAGCATGGTCACCCGCGCGGCCAGGCTGTCCTGGCCCATCGCGCGCAGGAAGCCGGGGCGGCTGCGACCTTCCTGCATCCACGCCAGGCCCAGTGCGCCCACCAGATATGCCTCGGCGACGTCCTTGCTGCCGGCCGTGGCGCGCTCGTCACTGGCCAGATACCACGCCAGTGATTTCGGTTCGGCCACATCGTCCAGGCCCCAGCGGCTGTCGTCACCCAACACATGGCGCACCGGCAGTCGCGCGGGGGCGGTCTCGCCACGCTCGCCGGTCTGCAGGAAGGGCAGCACGCCCTGGATGAAGGTGGACAGCTCGATCGCGCGCGCGCCGTGGCCCTGCCATTCGGGCGGCAGCAGCCCGGCCAGCTGGCCTTCGGCGGCCAGCGCATCAAGCCGGGACTTCTGCTCGACCAGCTTCTGCACCGCCCCCTTCAGCACCACGTTGTCCGGCAGCGCGATCTGCGGCAGGCGATGGCGTGGCGGCGCCAGGTCGACGCTGTCCTCGCCGGTACCGGCGTCATCCAGCAGCGCTTCCTGCGGCGGCAGGGTCACGCCCTCGCCTGCCCCACCCTCGGCCAGGTCGCTGGCGGGTTCGGGCAATCGTTCGGCGTGGTCGCTGTGCATGGGCGTTCCGGAAGGTTGCATCGACGGGATGTCGACTGAGGTCCTTGCCGGTAACGGCGTGCTCACGGTGAAGTTGAGACGCCGATTCAGAGAGTGTGACGGTGCGCGCAGTAGATCCGCGCCAGGCGTGGATGCGCCTCAGTGCCGACCAACGGTCGGCACCCACCGGGGTGGGCGGTCAGCGGTCGGCACCCACCAGAGCATGCCGGCCAGCGGCCGGCACTACCCTATTCCGGTTTGTCAGGCGCCCACTGCTTGAGGAAGGCACTCACCCGCGCAGGCTGGAACGCCTCGCCCCTGCGCAGCTCGCCGGTGGCCTGCGATACCAGCAGGCCGCCATCTGCATCGAGCACGAGCAGGTACGGGTAGTCGCGCGCCATCACCGGGTACTGGGCGAAGAAGGCGGTGTTGGGCTGCTCGTCGCTGGCGTTGACCTTCACCCACACGTAGTGGGCATCGCGGAAGCGACGCAGGTCGCCGTTGCCTTCCACCACGTCGTCCAGCGCCCGGCAGCGCTCACAGGCGGCGTTGCCGACCTCCAGCAGGATCCGCTTCTTGCCACGCTGGGCTTCCACCTTGGCGGTGGCCAGGTCGTCGGCGGGGTTGCGGGCCGGGTCGAACTGCGCGCCGAGCCCGGCGATGGCGGCGATGTCCGCCGCCACCGGGGTGTTGCCCGAGGCCACCGGTTCGCTGGGGTCAGCAACCGGTGGCTCGGTGGGTCGGGTATCCAGGGGCTGCGTGGGCTCGGCGGCGGCAGGCGGTTGCGGTTGCGAACAGGCGCCGATCAGCGCCGCACAGACCACCACCATTGCACCACCGAGCTTGCTGCGCATGCCTTCTACCCTCTCATCATTACTTGACGCCGTGCATCAGCTTGTTGATCAGCGGGGCGATCAGGAACAGCACCACGCCGGAGCCGATCAGGGCCCAGAACCCGAAGGTATACCCCTTCAGGGCCGACTCGACCGTCATGCCGCCTTCACCACTGACCACGCCGGCGAAGATGCCCGACAGGTTGTTGCCGATGCCGGTGGACAGGAACCAGCCACCCATGCCGAAGCCGACCAGGCGCACCGGGGCCAGCTTGGTCACCATCGACAGGCCGATCGGCGACAGGCACAGCTCACCCACCGACTGGATGACGTAGACCATGAACAGGGTCCAGAACGGGATCTTGCCGTCCACGACCATCTGCGACAGGGCGAACATCAGCAGCGCGAAGGCGGCGCCGTTGAACAGCAGGCCCAGGCCGAACTTGCGCGGGATGGACGGATTGGCGCGGCCCATGGCCACCCAGATCCAGGCAATGACCGGGGCCAGGGTGATGATCGCCACCGAGTTGACCGACTGGAACCACGCGGTCGGGAAGGTCCAGTCACCGAACTGGCGGTTGACGATGTTCTCGGCCAGGAAGGTGAACGAGCTGCCGGCCTGTTCGAAGAACATCCAGAACATCACGTTGAAGGCGAAGATGATCAGCATGGCGATCACGCGGTCGCGCTGCACCTTGCCTTCGCGGACGCCCTCGACCAGCAGCAGGATGGCCAGCGCGGTGAACATCGCACCCAGGATCCAGGCCAGCGCGGTGGCGCCGGTAGCCAGCAGGAAGTACGCCACCGGGATGGCGACCACGGCACCGGCCAGCACCATGATGATGCGGCCGAAGCCTTCAGCGCCGGCCGGCGGTGCACCGATGCCCTTCAGGCCGGCGCGACCGATGTAGAACCACACCAGCGAGATCAGCATGCCCACGCCCGAGGCGATGAACACGACCTTGTAGGACGGCATCGCGTCGGTACCGAACACCTTGCGGGCCAGGTACTCGGTCAGCACCGGGGCGATCATCGCGCCGATGTTGATGCCCATGTAGAAGATGGTGAAGCCGGAGTCGCGGCGCTCGTCCTTCAGGCCGTACAGCTTGCCGACCATGGTCGAGATGTTGGGCTTGAACAGGCCGTTGCCTACGATGATCGTGGCCAGGCCAAGCTTGAAGATGTGCTCCTGCGGCAGCGAGATCATGAACAGGCCGGCGGCCATGATGATCGCGCCGGTCAGGATCGAGCGCTGGTAGCCCAGTACCCGGTCGGCCACGTAGCCACCGAAGATCGCCGCGGCGTATACCAGGGCCAGGTAGGCGCCATAGATGCGGCTGGCGTCGCCTTCACCGGCAGCGCTGCCGTTGTAGAACTGGGCGACGATGTACAGCACCAACGCCCAGCGGATGCCGTAGAACGCAAAGCGCTCCCAGAACTCGGTCATGAACAGCATCCACAACGGGCGCGGGTGGCCCAGCGTGGTCTTGAAGTCCGGCAGCGCCGGCTCTGGGGTGTTCGCAGTGGCGTTTACGCTCATGCGGATTTCCTGGTTCGGTGGATGACGAGCACGTCCGCTGTGCAGTTGGAGCAACGCGCGAGGATCACCGACTTCTGCCGTTCACGTCAAATACACGCCGTTTGAGGCAGGTGCCAGCCTGCTCGCTGAACTTGCATCTGAAACGATCCAGCCAATGGCCGGGGTCCAAGCTGAATGGGGGTCAGCCCAGTTCTGCCGGGGGTGCCGCCTGCAGGCTGGTGCGCACCTGGAACAGTTCGGGGAAGAAGGTCAGCTCCAGCGCCTTGGCCAGGAAGCCCACGCCGGACGAGCCGCCGGTGCCGCGCTTGAAGCCGATCACGCGCATCACCGTGCGCATGTGTCGGAATCGCCACAGCTGGAAGGCGGTCTCCAGGTCCACCAGGTCCTCGCACAGCGCGTACTCGCGCCAGTAGCGGTCGGTGTCCTGGTAGATGCGTTCGAAGACCGGCTGCAATGCGTCGTCAGCCACGTGCGGCTGGGTCCAGTCGTGGGCCTCGTAGACCGCCGGCACGGCATGGCCGAAGCGGGCCAGGTACTTCAGGAACTCCTCGTACAGGCTCGGCGCCTCCAGCACGGTGCGCAGCTGCGCCTGCCCGGCCGGGTCGTGCTCGAACACCTGCAGCATCTGCGCGTTCTTGTTGCCCAGCAGGAACTCGATGTAGCGGTACTGCAGCGACTGGAAGCCCGAAGACGGGCCCAGCACGTCGCGGAAACCCATGTATTCGGACGGGGTCAGCGTTTCCAGCACCGACCACTGCTCGGTGAGCTGGCGCAGCACCTGCTTGCTGCGCGCCAGCACCTTGCGGCACTGCCAGACTTCATCGCGCTGCAGGAAGCCGATCGCCGCACGCAGTTCGTGGCCGAGCAGCTTCAGCCACAGCTCCGAGGTCTGGTGCTGGATGATGAAGAGCATCTCGTCGTGGTGCGGCGGGTTGGACAGCGGCTGCTGCGCGCTGAGCAGCTGGTCCAGCCGCAGGTAGCCGCCGTAGGTCAGGCGTCCCTGCAGGTCGGTGTGGATGCCGGCTTCGAGATCGCGTTGGTTGTTGTCGACGGACATGGGCGGGACCAGATCGGGGGCGGCAAGGGTAGCGCGTTGCCGCCGCGCTGGCAGCCGCCGGGTCCATACCGGGGCGTGCGGTGCCCCGTGGAGCATTGGCCGATGCGGGGCCTGCGCGTGGAACCGATCGGGTCGTTGCGCCAGCAGTCAGCCAGAGGCGTATTCTGATGCTTTGCAGCAACGACTGAATACGTTGTTGTTATTGGCCCCCCACCCGCCGGCAGGGGTAAAACAGGGCGTTGCCGTGTTGCGGCGCAGGAAGGCTATTCCGTACGCGTTCCTTAACATGGCGATTCATATCATTTGTAACTTCTCTGTCGAAGGTGCAGTACGCAATGACGGTTGCCGCTGAATTCAAGATCGAATACCTGCAGTACCTGGATACGGACGGCAAACTCGTCCGCGATGACCTGCCCGCGTCGCTGCGCGATCCCAAGGTCCTGGTACCGCTGTTCAAGCAGATGCTGTTCGTACGTACGTTCGACAGCAAATCCATCGCACTGCAGCGCACCGGCAAGCTGGGCACCTATGCCGCCTGCCTGGGCCACGAAGCCGCGCACGTGGGTATCGGCGCGGCGATGCAGAAGGACGACGTGTTCGCGCCTTCGTACCGCGAGTATGGCGCGATGTTCATGCGTGGCGTGCGCCCGCACGACGTGCTGATGTACTGGGGCGGCGACGAACGCGGCAACGATTACGGCGGCAACGCGGCCAAGGACTTCCCGTTCTGCGTGCCGATCTCCACCCAGTGCCTGCATGCCGCAGGCGCCGCGCTGAAGTTCAAGCTCAACAAGGAACCGCAGATCGCCGTGGCGGTGTGCGGCGACGGCGGCAGCTCCAAGACCGACTTCTACGCGGCACTGAATTCGGCCGGCGCCTACAAGCTCCCGCTGATCCTGTGCATCGTCAACAACGGCTGGGCCATCTCGGTCCCGCGTTCGGCCCAGACCGGTGCCGAAACGCTGGCGCAGAAGGGCCTGGCTGGCGGCCTGCACTGCCTGCAGGTGGACGGCAACGACCTGATCGCGGTGCTGGCTGCCATGGAGCAGGCGCGCGAACGTGCGCTGGCCGGCGACGGTGGCACCGTGCTGGAACTGATGACTTACCGCCTGTCCGACCACACCACCGCCGATGACGCGCGCCGCTACCGCGACGATGCTGAAGTGAAGGATGCCTGGCAGCGCGAGCCGATGCTGCGCCTGCGCAAGTACCTGATCAACGCCGGTGTGTGGAGCGAGGATGAGGAAAGCGCCTGGGTCGCCGAGTGCGGCAAGCGCGTGGACGAGGAAGTGAACCTGTACCTCAACACGCCGGTGCAGCCGGTCGAGGCGATGTTCGACTTCCTGTATGCCGATCCGCCGCCGGACCTGCTGGCCCAGCGTGCCCAGGCGATCGCCCTGGAGAAGCGCCATGGATGAGATCAAGAACGGCGCGCCCGGCGCGCACACCAACGCCGCCGACAGCGCTGCGGTCGCGCGCGGAGAAGAGAGCATGACCACCACCCCGATCACCCTCATCGAAGCCATCACCCAGGCGCTGGCCTGGGAGCTGGAACACGACCCGTCGGTGCTGGTGCTGGGCGAGGACGTGGGCGTCAACGGCGGCGTGTTCCGCGCCACCGCCGGGCTGCAGCAGCGCTTCGGCTCGGACCGCATCCTCGATACCCCGCTGGACGAAACCACCATCGCCGGCCTGACCATCGGCCTGGCCGCACAGGGCATGAAGCCGGTGGCCGAAGCCCAGTTCGACGGCTTCATGTACCCGATGGTCGACCATATCGTCTGCCACGCGGCACGCCTGCGTTACCGCACGCGTGGCCGCCTGCACTGCCCGATGGTGCTGCGCGTGCCGTGGGGCGGTGGCATCCGCGCGCCGGAACACCACAGCGAAGCCAACGAGGCGATCTTCACCAACGTGCCGGGCCTGCGCGTGGTGCTGCCGTCGTCGCCGCAGCGTGCCTATGGCCTGCTGCTGGCCGCGATCCGCGAGCCGGATCCGGTGATCTACATGGAGCCCAAGCGCATCTACCGCCAGTACAAGGAAGTGGTCGTCAACGACGGCGAAGCCTTGCCGCTGGACGTCTGCTTCGTGCTGCGCGACGGCACCGACGTGACCCTGGTGACCTGGGGCGCGCAGGTGAAGGAAGCGCTGGAAGCGGCGGACAAGCTGGCCGGCGAAGGCATCAGTGCCGAAGTCATCGACGTGGCCACGCTGCGTCCGCTGGACTTCGCCACCATCGCCGAATCGGTGGCCAAGACCGGCCGCTGCGTGATCGTGCAGGAGGCCCCGAAGACCGCGGGCTTCGGCGCCGAGATCGCCGCGCGCCTGGCCGAGGAATCGATCTACGACCTGCTGGCACCGGTCGAGCGCGTCACTGGCTACGACACCCACATTCCGCTGTTCCGCCTGGAAATGAAGTACCTGCCGAGCGTTGAGCGGATCGTGGCTGCGGCCAAGCGCGCGGTGGCGGCCGGCTGACATGCGGGCCCGCCTTCTGGGGGCTTACCGCAGCCAGTATCCCAACCCGCTCCGGTTCCGCACCGGCCAGATCGTCGAAGTAGGTGTCCGTGACGAGGAATGGCCGGCGTTTGCCTGGGTACGCACCAACGATGGGCGCGCTGGATGGGCGCCCATCGCTTGGTTGCAGCTGCTGGACGAGGGTCGCGCCGAAGCACTGTGCGACTACGACGCCCGCGAGCTGGATGTGGAAAGCGGCGAGATGGTGAAGCTTCATCACGAACACGGCGGGTGGTGGTGGTCCGAGCGCGCCAATGGCGCGACGGGCTGGCTGCCGGCCCGCGAACTGGAACTGCTGGAAGAGAACTGCAAATGAGCCAGACCAAGAACTTCAACCTGCCCGACCTGGGCGAAGGCCTGCCGGACGCGACCATCGTCGAGTGGTTCGTCAAGGAAGGCGATGTGATCAAGCTGGACGAGCCGCTGGTGTCGATGGAGACCGCCAAGGCCGTGGTGGAAGTGCCCTCGCCGTTCTCCGGCAAGGTGCTGAAGCTGTCCGGCGGCGCCGGCGACATCATCCCGACCGGCTCGGTGCTGGCCAGCTTCGAACTGGACCCGAACCTGCCGCAGCGAGCCGATGGCCAGGACACCGGCCACAGCCATGGCCACGCTGCACCGGCGGCCGCACCGACCCCGCCGCCGCTGCCGGCTGCGGCCGCTCCGGTTGCCGCCGAGGAGGCCAAGCCCGCCGCGGCCGAGCGCGATGACGCCGGTACCGTGGTCGGCGCGATGCAGAGCTCCAATGCCGTGCATGCCGAACAGGCGCTGGCCGTCGGTGGCGTCAAGGCCGTGCCGGCCGTGCGTGCGATGGCGCGCAAGCTGGGCGTGGACCTGAGCCGCGTGGCCGCTACCGGCACCGATGGCGCGGTGACCATGGCCGACGTCAAGCAGGCTGCCGCCAGCGGCAGCGCCAAGCTCGGCGCTGCTCCGGCACCGGTTGCCGCTGCTGCCTATGCCGCGCCGGCCCCGGCGCAGGTGTCTGCCCCGGTGCAGAGCGAAGCCCGCACCCCGCTGTCCGCCGCCGGCAAGCCGATGCGTACCCAGCCGCCGGGCGTGGTCGCCAAGGGCCAGCCGGAACCGCTGAAGGGCGTGCGCCGCAACATGGCACGCGTGATGGCCGATGCGCACAGCAAGGTCGTGCCGACCACGCTGAACGACGACGCCGACATCCACGCCTGGCTGCCGGGCAACGACGTCACCGCGCGCCTGGTGCGTTCGATCGTGGTCGCCGCGCAGAAGGTGCCGGCGATGAACGCCTGGTTCGACGGTGAAGCGCTGACCCGTACCCTGCACGCGCAGGTGGACATCGGCATCGCCGTGGACACCGACGACGGCCTGTTCGTGCCGGCCCTGCGCAACGCCGACATGCTCGACGCACGCGGCATCCGCGAAGGCGTCAACCGCCTGCGCGAGCAGGTGGAATCGCGTTCGATCGCGGCGTCGGAACTGAGTGGCTACACCATCTCGCTGTCCAACTTCGGCATGTTCGCCGGCCGCTACGCGACCCCGGTCGTGGTGCCGCCGTGCGTGGCCATCGTCGGTGCCGGCCGAGCCCGCCACCAGATGACCCCGGTGATGGGCGGCGTGGAAGCGCACAAGGTGATCCCGCTGTCGGTCACCTTCGACCACCGCGCAGCCACGGGTGGTGAAGCCGCCCGCTTCCTGCGCGCGATGATGGACGACCTGGCACTGGCCAGCTGATCGGCCACCTGACCGGTGGGTGCCAACCGTTGGTTGGCACATGACTTGGAGAGAACGCCGGGCATTGCCCGGCGTTTTTTTTCCGGCATCCACGCATGGCGTGGATCTACACAATGCGGGCGATCAATCGCGCGCGACCATGCCTTCGGCGCGGCTGTACACACGCAGCCGGTGGCCATCAGGGTCGGCACCGACGAAGGTGTGGCCGAACTCCAGCGTCACCGGCGACTGCAGGATCTGCACGCCGAGCCCACGCCACGCATCGTGCATCTGCTGCACGGCCTCGGGGTTTGCGACCACCATCGCCAGTTCGGCGGCGCCTGCCTGCGCAGACACCGGCGGTTGCACGTCATCGCGTTGCCACAGGCCGAGTGCGGCGCCATCGCCGAGCAGGAACAGGGCGAAGCCAGGCGACTGCTCGACCGGCGGTTTGCCGAGGATGCCGCTGTAGAAGGTGGCGCTGGTGGCGACGTCGCGCACGTACTGCAGCAGGGTGCTGGGCGTGAACATGGGGAAGCTCCGTTGTTGGGAGCGATCATGTTGGTACGGCCCTGCTGACAGATTCTGTCAGTAGCGGCGAGCGTGCTCTACTGCTGTCGCTCCTGCCCTGGTAGAGGCCGAGCTTGCTCGACTGCCGTTGCCACTGCCCTGGTAGAGGTCGAGCTTGCTCGACTGCTGTTCGCGAAGATCAAAGGCGGTCGAGCAAGCTCGCCCCCTACCAGGAGCAAAGTGCGAAGGCCGCCCTCCCCCAGAGGCAGGAAGCAGAACGCAGCAGCAGTCGAGCAGGCCCGACGCTACGAACGGTCCAGCCAGTCCGGCGCCACGCTGCTGCGCCTTCTGCCAGCGCCGCAGCAGCGTGGCGCGTGGTACGAGGTAGTGCTCCTCCAGCACGCGCACCTGGCGGATGCGATTCAGGCGGAAATGGCGAAAATCCTCGCGGCGCTCACACCACGCCGCAAGCATCGGCACCTCATCGAAGTAGCCCAGCGCGAACGGCCAGACGATGCGCTCGCTGCGCTGGCCGTGCGCGTCCTCGTAGCCGAACTTCAGGCGCTGCTGTGAACCGACAGCCTCTCGCACGGCCTGCAGACGAGCAGGGGGAACCTTGGCCGCCGCACGCGAAGGGCCCACCCGCAGGCCACTGTCACGCAGGGCCTCGCGCCGCGCTGCGGGCAACACATGGGCGATACGCGCCAGGGCATCGCGTGCGGCTTCGGCCAACGCGGGTTCGGTACGGGCCGCCACCCAGCGCAGGCCCAGCACCAGTGCGTCGATCTCGACCGGTGGCAGGGTCATCGGCGGCAGGGTATCGCTCGGCGTCAGCTGGTAGCCGACGCCGGCCTCGCCGCGCAGGTCGGCGCCCTGCTCGCGCAGGGTTTCGATATCGCGGTACAGCGTGCGCAGGCTGACTCCCAGCGCGTCGGCCAGCACCTGGCCGGCCACCGGCCGCCGATGGCGGCGCAGCAGCTGTTGGAGCTGGGTCAGGCGCAGCGCACGCGACATCAGCCGGCCAGTGCGCTCGATGCCACCACGTGCTCACCCGGTTGCGGGGCCAGCGCGGCCTCGACCAGCGCCTTGGCGATCTCGCTGGCCGGGTTGATCCGCCACGCCCGTGGCAGTACCGGCCCCAGCACGCCCAGCACCTTCAGCGCGAGACGCTCACCGCGCCGCACCTCGTTGCGCTCGCCACCGATCAACCCTGGGCGGACCAGGGTCAACGAGGTGAAGCCCAGCGCGCGCAGATCGCGCTCCAATTCACCCTTCACCCGGCTGTAGAAGATCGACGACCGCGGATCGGCACCGGCTGCGGAATTCAGCACATAGGTCTGCGCACCCTTCGCCTGCGCCAGACGGGCGAACGCCAGCGGGTAATCATGGTCGATGCGATGGAAGGCCTCGCGGCTGCCAGCCTGGGCAATGGTGCTGCCGAGCGCGCAGATGACCGCGTCCACGCCCGCCCACCCGGCGGCGGCGGGCAGCGCATCGAAGGCCAGTACCGGGTTCTCCAGCTTCCCGTGGGCTGCGCCCAACGGGCGACGGGTCGGGGCGATCAGGGCGCTGCAGCGCGGGTCGTCCAGCAGCCGGGGCAGGGTCAGCCCACCGACCAGGCCGGTCGCCCCCAGCAACATCACGCGCATCACCACCTCCACTGCGGCATCCTGTCGCCCATCCTAGCCGTTCAAGCCGTCGGCGGCCGCGCCGATATGCTGGAACCAGTCCCTGCCAGCCCCCAGGATTCGCTCCATGACGGACCAGCCCGACCACCGCCCTGCCCCCGGTACCGCCCTTGGGCCGCCGGCACGCGTGCGCGCGGTGGTGGACGATGGGCTGGGCGACCGCGTGGTGCTGCGGGGCGGCGGTGGCGTGGCGCTGCAGCAGCTGTTCGCAGGCGCCGACGCGCCGGAACCGCTGCTGGCCGCATTCGCCAACGGCATGGCCACCCTGCCCGGCGAGCTGGGCGATATGGGCGACCGCCTGCAGTCGGCGCAGGCCAGCGCCGATTGGCCGCGCTACGGGCGCGCGATGCGCCAGTTGATCGACAAGTACATCCGCACCATCGAACAGCATTCGCCGGATGGGCAACCCGAAAGCCTGCGCCTGTCCGAGCAGCTGCGGCTGCTGCTGGGCGGCGCGGTGGTGGCGCTGCTGCAGCACGACCCGGACCTGCGCGAACAGGCGCAGGCACTGGCCATGCACCTGCGCCAGTGGCAGCCAGGCACGGCGCTGGAACCGATCGAGCAGGGCGTGCGCGAACTTGGCCACCAGGTCGGCGTGCGTGCCGAGAGCTGGCAGGAGCAGCAGGCACTGCTGCTGGAGCTGTTCGCGCTGCTGCTGGAGAACGTGAGCGAGCTGCTGGATGACCGCAGCTGGCTGCAGGGCCAGATCGCCGCGGTGCGCCAGCTGCTGGACGGGCCGTTGGAAGCTGAGGCGGTCGAGCGCACCCGCGCCGAACTGCGCGAAGTGATCTACAAGCAGGGCCTGCTGCGCCAGGGCATTGACGATTCGAAGGCGGCGATGCGCGGGCTGATGGGTGAGTTCATCGAGCGCATGGATGGCATGGCCACCAGCACCGGCGAATACCACGATCGCATCGGCAGCTATGCGCTGCAGCTGCGCGAGGCGCGCAGCATCGCCGACCTCAACCAGCTTCTGCAGGACGTGATGCGCGACACCGGCAAGGTGCAGCAGCAGGCCGCGCAGGCGCGCGATCACCTGGCCAACGCACGGCAGGAAGTGGAGCGTGCCGAGCAGCGCATCGCCGAGCTGGAGCAGGAACTGCGCGCGGCCGGTGACCTGGCACGCATCGATCCACTGACCCAGGCGCTGAACCGCCGTGGCCTGGACGAACTGCTGCAACGCGAGCTGGCCCGTGCCGCACGCAACAACTCGCCGCTGGGCGTGGCGGTGATCGATCTGGATGATTTCCACCAGACCAACGATGCACATGGTCATGCCGGTGGCGATGCACTGCTGCAGCACCTGGTGGCCGTCTGCAAGCTGCTGCTGCGCGCCACCGATGGCATCGCGCGGCTGGGCGGCGACGAGTTCGTACTGGTGCTGCCGGAAACCCAGGGCGCCGACAGCATGGCCACGGTGCAGCGCCTTCAGCGTTCACTGGCGCATCGCGTGCTGACCGTGCAGGACCGGCGCGTACCGGTGCATTTCAGTGCCGGGCTGGCGCAATGGCAACCCGGCGACGACACCGAAACCCTGCTGCGGCGCGCGGACGACGCGCTGTATGCCGCCAAGCGACAGGGCAAGAACCGCGTGCAGGCAGGCTGACCGTCCGGCCCGCAGCAAACTACGTTGGTAGGTGCCAACCTTGGTTGGCACACGCAGAAACAAAGCGCCGACCAAGGTCGGCCTCTACCCGGCGACCCGCCGGCGATGATCCCGACCACCCTGAACCGCTTTGGTAGGTGCCAACCTTGGTTGGCACACGCAGGAAACAAAGCGCCGACCAAGGTCGGCCTCTACCGGGGAACCCGCCGGCGACGATGCCGACCACCTTGAACCGCTTTGGTAGGTGCCAACCTTGGTTGGCACGCGTGGGAAACAAAGCGCCGACCAAGGTCGGCCTCTACCGGGAACCTGCCGGCGACTACTTGCCGCGCAGCTTCTGGAACCCGGTCACCGCCGCCAGCACGATGGCGCCGGCGATGATGCCCACCACCATGTTGCCCGCCGCGCTGACCAGCCAGCCCCACTGGCCCTCGCCGCCCAGCGCCTGTACTGCGTGGTGCAGCGCCGGCACGTTGTGCACCAGGATGCCGCCGCCGACCAGGAACATGGCAATGGTGCCGGCCACCGACAGGAACTTCATCAGCCACGGTGCCGACGCGACCAGGCCGCGACCGAAGGCGGCAACAGCCCCACCCTTGCGCGACAGGTACAGGCCCACGTCATCCAGCTTGACGATGCCCGCCACCAGCCCATAGACGAAGACCGTCATCGCCAGTGCAACCACGGCCAGCGTGACCAGCTGGTTGGTGAACGATGCGGTGGCGACCACGCCCAGGGTCAGTACGATGATCTCGGCCGAAAGGATGAAGTCGGTGCGGATCGCACCCTTCACCTTGTCCTTCTCCCACGCGACCATGTCCACCTGCGCGTCGGCCAGCGCCTTGCGGCGTTCGGTCTGGCGCTCGGCATCGTCGTCGGCCGAATGCAGGAAGCGGTGCGCCAGCTTCTCCACGCCCTCGAAGCACAGGAAGGCACCACCGATCATCATCAGCGGCACGATCAGGGGCACGTTCCAGCCGCGGCTGTGCAGCCAGGCTTCCAGCGCACTGATCGCCAGGGCCGCCGGCACCAGGATCACCTTGTTGACCAGCGAGCCCTTGGCCACCGCCCAGACCACCGGCAGTTCGCGGTTGGCGTTGACCCCGGTGACCTGCTGCGCGTTGAGCGCCAGATCGTCACCGAGCACGCCGGCGGTCTTCTTCGCGGCGACCTTGGTCAGCACCGAGACATCGTCGAGCAGAGTGGCGATATCGTCGAGCAGGGCGAACAGGCTGGCACCGGCCATGGGGCGTCCAAGAAAGGGAATAGGCGGATTCTGACCGATCCGGTGTGGACTGCGGAAGACACCGGGTTCACCGCATGCCCACCGCCCCCCGGCGACACTGCGGAATCCGGACATTGCCGGCCCGCAGCCGGCGCTACCTGTCTTCGTCGCATGGGAGTCCCGCTTGAGCAATCCGTCCGCCGCCAATGGCAATCCCCCGCTGGTCAAAGGCATGAGCCGGCGCAGCCAGATCCTGCGCCTGCTGATGCGCTACCGCCATTCGGGCGTGTTCTCGGGCATGAACCTGGATGCGGCAAGCAACCAGGCCGACGTGCCCGCCGACGGCAATCCGGAACAGTTCGTCAGCGACCTGGAAGCGTTGGGGCCGACCTTCGTCAAGCTGGGCCAGATGCTGTCCACGCGGCCGGACATGGTGCCGGTAGAGTTCGCCACGGCGCTGGAGCGCATGCAGGAGAAGGTGGCGCCGATCCCCGTCGAGCGCATCCACGCGATCATCGAGCAGGAACTGGGCGTAGGGGTGAACAAGCTGTTTGCCTCGTTCGATCCCGAGCCGTTGGGCTGTGCTTCGATCGCGCAGGTACATCGCGCGGTGCTGCACGATGGCCGCCAGGTGGCGGTGAAGGTGCAGAAGCCTGAAGTGGCCGCGCAGCTGCGCTCGGACCTGGAGGCACTGCGCAGCTTCGCGCTGGCCGCCGATCACCTGACCCAGGTCGGACGCCGCGTGCGCCTGCGCGACTGGCTCAACGAGTTCGCCAAGACCCTGATGCAGGAGCTGGACTACCACGCCGAGGCCGAGAACCTGGCGCGCTTCGGACGGCACCTGCGGCCGTTCCGCCGGCTGTGGGTGCCGCAGCCGATCTGGGACTACAGCAGCCAGCGCGTGCTGACGATGGAGCTTGCCACCGGCGTGCGCGTGGATGCGATCTCCGGCGTACGCCGCACCGAGCAGGACATGGACCCGTTGGCGGCGGCGCTGATCCGCGGCTACCTGGACCAGATCTTCGTGCATGGCGAGATCCATGCAGACCCGCACCCGGGCAACCTGCGGGTGATGCCCGACGGCCGGCTGGCGATCTTCGACCTGGGCATGGTCGCGCACATGCCGCCGCGCCTGCGCGAGCGTCTGCTGAAGATCCTGTTCGCGGCGGTCGACGGCCGTGGCGAGGAAGTGGCCGATGACCTGATCAGTATCAGCACGCGGCTGGAGGCCTTCGATGAAGAGCGCTACCTGCGCGAAACCGGTCAGCTGATCGCGCGCTATGCGGCCAGTGGCAGCTTCTCCGAAGGCCGCGTGGTGCTGGACATGGTGCGCATCGCCACCGCCTGCGGCCTGCGCACGCCGCCGGAACTGAGCCTGCTCGGCAAGGCCCTGCTCAACCTGGAAACCGTGTGCCGGCTGCTGGCGCCAGAGCTGGACACGCGCCGCATCGTCGAGCGCCAGCTGCAGCACGTGATGCGTGCGCGCCTGAAGAAGTCGCTGTCTGCAGCCAACATCGCCAGCGAGGCGATGGAGCTGCAGCAGCTGCTGCGTGATGGGCCGCGCAAGCTGTCGGACATCATGGCGCTGCTGGCCGAGAACCGCCTGCAGATGAAGGTCACCGGCCTGGAAGAATCGCGGCTGATGGAGAACCTGCAGAAGATCGCCAACCGCGTGGCGGCCGGCATCATCAGCGCCGCATTGATCATGGCCGCCGCGATGATGATGAGGATCGACACCGGCTGGCACCTGTTCGGTTACCCGCTCATCGCCCTGATCCTGTTGTTCATCGGCGTGGTGCTCGGCCTGGGCATCGTAACCAGTGCATTGCTGTTCGACCGTCGTGCGCGGGCACGCGAAGAACGCGGGCATCGCTAGCGCATCGACGAAAACGCCCGTATTCATGCAGTTTTTAATGCAATCCAGCTACCCCTTTCACGCTCGTTTTACCTTCTGAGCGCGATTACGCGCGCGTCATTTCAACAAACATTTCAGTCAGGTTCGTGCATGCACTATCGGGTCATCGGCCTGTCACATGCATGTGCTTGCGGCAGCGCCGGTCGGATGGACACGCGTCGGTACGACGTCCATCACCACCACCCCGTCACTGCCGAAGCTGCCTATGCTCTGGATACTGCTGCTGTCGTTGTTGCTGTTGTGCTGGTTGTTCCTCGCGTCCGACAAGTGGGTGTGGTGGAAGGCCGGCGCGTTCTCGCTGCTGCTGCTGATGCTCAGCGCGTGGTGGCTGATCGACAAGCTGTCCGGTGATGGGCTCAATGCCGCCACCCTGTACCACCTCGGCGCCGACATGGAAGGTGCCGGTGTCTCCGACTTCAAGGGCTACATCGCCGGCTTCATCGTGTTGGCGCTGGTCTCGCTGCTGCCACTGTTCGCCACACGGGTGAAGCGCTGGCGCCGGCCCGGCCACGGTGGCGCGTTGTTCGCCGGTTTCGCGGCCGTGTGGGTGGCCACGATCATGATCAGCCCGCTGGCCCGTGACGGCCAGCGCCTGTACCAGCAGCTGCGCCCGGTCGACTTCGCCCGCATCGCCCCTGAGTACCAGGTGCCGACGCAGCCGCTGCAGCGCCCGCGCAACATCGTCTGGATCTACGGCGAAAGCCTGGAACGCACCTATCTGGACGAGGCCGTGTTTCCCGGCCTGATGCCCAACCTCAACCGCCTGGCGTCCGAGTCGCTGGACGTGCGTGGGCTGGCCTCGGCCGAAGGCAGCGGCTGGACCATCGCCGGCCTGGTGTCGTCGATGTGCGGCGTGCCGCTGACCACCTCGCAGGGCGATGAAAACAGCATGGACCGCATGGGCAGCTTCCTGCCCAAGGCGGTCTGCCTGGGCGACTACCTGAAGCAGCAGGGCTACACCAACCACTATCTGGGGGGTGCCAACGGCCAGTTCGCCGGCAAGGGCCAGTTCCTGGCCAGCCACGGCTTTGATGAAGTGCATGACCTCGCTTGGTTCAAGCAGCAGAAGAAGATCGGCCGCATCCACTACTCGGCCTGGGGCGTGCACGACGACGTGCTGCTGGACACCGCTTACCAGCGCTTCGAACAGCTCTCGCGCGCCGGTTCACCGTTCATGCTGACCACGTTGACCATGGACACCCACCACCCGGCGGGCCACCTGCCGGTATCGTGCAAGGGCGAGCGCTACCAGAGCCAGTACGGCAACATCAACATGCTCAACGCGCTCAAGTGCAGCGACCGGCTGATCTCGCAGCTGGTGCAGCGCATCCAGGCCAGCCCGTACGGCAAGGACACGCTGATCGTGATCGCCTCCGACCACCTGGCGATGCCCAACGATCTGACCCACATCCTGACCCGGCAGAAGCGCGAGAACCTGCTGCTGTTCCTGGGCGATGGCATTACCCCGCAGCAGCTCAGCGCCGACGCCGGCACCACCCTGGATTCGGGTGCCACCCTGCTCAGCCTGCTGGACCCGAACCTGAAGACGATGGGCTTTGGCCGCTCGTTGATCGACAGCCAACGCGCACCCAGCGCCAGCGTGGCGGCCCGGCGCGATGGTGGCCGCGACTACCCGCAGTACCTGGCCTTCGCCCGCTCACTGTGGCTGGGCGAACCGACCCGCGAACTGAAGATCGATGGCGATGACCAGGTAGTAGTCGGCCTGCAGCACGTGCAGCCGCCGGTGCTGCTGGAGTACGACAAGGACTGGGGGCTGAAGTCGGTCTACCTGGAGAACACCTCGCGCCAGTTCGATGACGCGGATCCGGACAACACGCTGGCCTATGTTGATCGCTGCACCGCATTCGAGGACGGCTCGGCCGACGGCGACTGGTGTGCGCTGCTCGTCAACCGCGACAACGGCATCAAGCTGTACCGCGACAATGACCTGCGCGGCGGCATCGCGGTCGATGCACCGCTGGACGCATTCCAGGGCCCGCGCCCGAGCGTGCGCCAGGCGCACATGATCACCCAGAAGGGCCGCCGCACCCGTGCCGGCCAGTACATGCTGCAGCTGGTGGCGAGCACGCGCCCGGATCGCGGTTTCTGGATCGAGGCGGTGTCCTCGCAGCGCAAGGTGGTGCTGGCCCAGCAGTGGGTGCAGCCCGATGCCGACGGCAAGATCAACGTGTCGTTCGGGCTGGACCACGAAGTGGATGATCTGGAGATCCGCGCGTGGTTGAACCATGCCGAGAAGCTGGCGGTGGATACGTTCGCACTGGTGCCCTCGCGCAGCCGACCACGGGGATAGGGTTCTTTGCAGGGCTGCGCCCTGCACCCGTGGTAGTGCCGGCCGCTGGCCGGCAACCTCAGAAGCAACGGCAACAGCGTGCAATCCGTGGTTTGGCGGGGCAGTGTCGACCTTGGTCGACACACTCTGTCAGATATCGAAAATCAAGATGGGGTCAGATCCGTTTTCCTCCGGAAAACGGATCTGACCCCAAGAGCATTTCCGACAGATCGCGGGAAACTGTCGAAGGCGGGGTGGGTCCGATCGCGGGAGTGTCCGCGGCATGGATGCCGCGGCCAAGCCCCCATGGGTGATGGCGCTTTGCTTGCGAAGCACTGCTTCGCAAGCGCCCGAACGCACAGCCGCCAGCGGCTGGGCCGGCCTGGGGGTTTACGGCGTCTCCCGCAACCGGACCCACCCCGCCATCCCGCAGGAAATCAGCTGTCGCTGTTGCTGTTGAAGTTGCCGGCCAGCGGCCGGCACTACTGGGGGTGCAGGGCGCAGCCCTGCAACACAACCCCTACTCCTGCGGGTCGCGGATGATGTGGATGTCGGTCGGGGTCGACAGCGGGATGTTCCGCTCGGCCAGGATCTGCAGCAGGCTGAAGTACAGATCACTGCGGGTTGCATACACCTGCCGCGGGCTGGCCACGTACGCGAAACTGTTGATGGTGATCTGGCCACCGGCAATGCTGTCGATGTAGACCGTCGGCGCCGGCTGCTTCAGCACGTTGGTGTGCGCGGTGTACGCATCCAGCAGCGCCTGCCGCAGGTTGCCGACATCGGTGCTGGGCGGCACCGCGAACTGGATCTGGATGCGGCCCTGGTTGTTGCCCATCGTCATGTTGCGCACGGTCTTGGTGACCAGCTCGGAGTTGGGCACGATCAGCGTCGACTTGTCGCCCACCTGGATCTCGGTCGATCGCAGGCTGATGCGGCGGATGTCGCCCTCCTGGTCACCCAGCTTCACCCAGTCGCCGATCTTCACCGGGCGCTCGGCCAGCAGGATCAGGCCGGAGACGAAGTTCTGGGTGATCACCTGCAGGCCGAAGCCAATACCCACCGACAGTGCGCTGACCAGCAGGGCCAGCTTGCTCAGCTGCAGCCCCATCGCCGACAGCGCCCAGATCACCGCGATGATGATGCCCACGTAACGGGCAACGGTGCTCACCGAATTGCGCGCGCCCAGGTCCAGCTCGGTCTTGGGCAGGTAGGTGTCGGTCAGCCAGCGCTGCACCAGCTGGGTGATCGCCAGGCCGGCCAGCAGCGCCAGTACCGCCAACACGATCCCCGCCGGTGCCAGCTTGGTGCCACCGATATCGAATCCGGTCGTGAACAGTGAAGTGAAGCGCTCCACCACCGCGCCGATGTTGCCGAACGGTGCCACCAGCGCCAGCAGCGCGATCAGTACGACGATGGTACGCAGCGCTGCCGACAGCAGCACGCCCGCCTGTTCCAGCCGCGATACGCTCAGGCCGGTGCTGAGCAGGATGGTCTGGCCGACCTTGCTGTCGGCGTTGAGCATCCACGTGCTCAGGTCATCGACGAACTTGAACAGCAACGTCGCGGCCAACACCACGATGCTGCCGCCGATCAATTGCTGGTTCACGAACTTGGCGAAATTCAGGTAGCCCAGCAATGTGGCAATGATGGCGGCCACCACCGCGATGTTGCCCGCTACCCGGGCCAGTACCAGCCAGCTGCTGCGGCGCACCGGCGTGGCTGCACCCACGCCATCGGCCTGCGCTTCCAGCTTGGCCTCGGCCTCGGCGGTCTGCCGGCGATGCAGGCGCGCCAGGGTCACCAGCATGGCCATGATCAGGCCGAGGTAAGTCAGCGCAATCAGTCCGTCCAGCGCCACCGTGGTGACGTCGCTGGTGCGCGTGGCCTGGTCCAGGGCCACCAGCACCGTGCTCAGCCAGGCCAGCGCCGCCGCGCCCCAGGCGTATTTGCGCAGCTTCAGCGCGGCGGTGTCGTCCAGGTTCAACAGCCGCCATGACGGGCGCTTGGGCACCAGCAGGCAGGCGCTGAGTGCGGCGATGAAGGCCGCGCGGAACGTTGCGGTCTCCAGGCCGTCGGCCACCACCTGCAGGCGCGGCGCGATCGCATCGATGGCATCCAGCGCCGCCATCAGCACCACCACGGCGTAACCGGGCAGCAGCGTGCCCACCAGCAGCAGCCACATGGCCAGGCCGGACCGGCGCAGGCGACCATCGGGCGCACGCTCGGACGCAGCAAAGCGGCGTCCCAGCCTGCGCAGCCACAGCCGCAACGGGAACATCATCACCAGCGCGGCCAGCAGGCCCAGCAACGGCGTGCCCCAGCCATGGGCGCGGATACCGGCGACCAGCGCATCGCGGCCCTGCCCGGCCAATGGCACAACCCGCGCGATATCGATCGGCAGACGCTCGGCCACCTTGCTCCACAGCGCGGGCGACAACGGCGAGGCCACCTTCTGGCCCAGTTCTTCCGTGCGTTGCGCGGTTCGCTGCTGCTCGATGTCCGCCGCCAGCTGCTGCGCACGCACGGCACTGGCCTTGGCCTGCACCACCGAAGCGGCCAAGCCGTCACGCTGCTTGGTGAGGGTGCGCCGTTGCGCCGCCAGCTCCGGCGGCTCAGCGGCCCCTTCTGCCGGCGTTCCCAGCTGCGCCAGCTGTTCGTTGAGTCGGTCCAGCTGCGGCTGCAGCGCCTTTTCCAGCGCCTCGGCATCGCGCCGTGCCTGCGAGGCATTCTCGGACAGCATCGCCAGCGTCTCGGTGGCTTCTGCATCGCCACGCTTGCGCTCCACATCCTTCAGGCTGGAATCGATATCCGCCAGCTGCTGCTTCGGCGTGGGGTCCTCATCCTGCGCCAGCACCGGCGCGGACAGCAGGAAGGCGGTGCACAGCAGCAGGACCCACCAGGGCCCCCGTGCACGGATCGATCGCAGGAAAGAAGACACGCAGCCACACCGGTTCGCGCGGACCACCGCGCCTGCGCGCGACTATACGGCAGAGCCGGTCAAGGCCGGATGGGCGGCCCCGCCAGCGTCGCGCATCAGTACTTCAGCCGAAGCTCTTCCACCGTCGGCTGCTGCAGCGCATACCAGTCCTGGAACTCTTCCTCGGTGATCTCATCGGGCGCGTACACCGCCACCGGGTGCCAGTCGTGGTCGGTCGGCAGCGGCTGGCGCGGGCCGGCGCGCAGGCTGTAACTCACACCTTCGTAGTCGACCAGTTCGTCGACCTGCGGCCACTGTTCGCGCGCGAACGCGGATTCACTCTTCAACAGGATCACCTGGTACATCGGCACCTCCACCTCGGTTGGATCAGGAAAACACGGCGCTGGCGGCAGGATACCCCCAGGCCGGTGACAACGGGCGCTCCGCCGGGGCGACGGAACGTTCTGGACACGGCCATCGCCCCGGCTTCACCCGCCCATGGCAAGGCCATCGGCATCGTGGAGGCCCACCCCTGCCACGACCGCCGATGACCGAGCACCCGCCGCTGAAAACCGTCGCCGACCTCAAGCTGCCGCGCTACCTGGGCACCTGGTACGAGATCGCACGCCTGCCGATGCGCCACGAGCCGGAAGGCTGCACCGACGTATCGGCGCACTACACCCTGCTCGACAACGGCAACGTCGGCGTCACCAACCGCTGCCGCATGGACGGCGAGATCGAAGAGGCCACCGGCGAGGCCTGCGCTGTCGACAACGACAGCGCGCGGCTGGAGGTCAGCTTCCTGCCCAAGGGCCTGCGCTGGCTGCCGTTCGCCAAGGGCGACTACTGGGTGATCCAGATCGCCCCGGACTACAGCGTGTCGCTGGTCGGCAGCCCGGATCGCAAGTACCTGTGGCTGCTGGCGCGCGAGCCGCGCCTGGACGCGACCGTGCAGGACCATTATCTGGCGGCGGCCCGCCTGCAGGGCTTCGATCTGTCCGAACTGATCCAGACGCCACATACCGGCAAACCCACAGCCTGAGCCCCACGCACGCATGGACCTGAAAAGCGGTTACCCGTGGTGGGCCGTACGCAACGGACTGATCCAGGCGTTCCCCCCGCTGGAGAAGGATCTGCGCTGCGATGTGCTGGTGGTCGGTGGCGGCATCACCGGCGCGCTGATTGCCGACGAGCTGTCCCACCATGGCCATGACGTGGCCGTGATCGAGCAGCGTGACATCGGCTGGGGCAGCACGGCGGCCAGCACCGCGCTGCTGCAGTACGAGATCGATACCCATCTGCTCGAACTGGCCGAACGCTACGGGCAAGACGCCGCAGCACGGGCGTACCGGGCCTGCGCGGAGGCAATCCCGGCACTGGGCGAAGTGGCACGCGGGTTGAAGGACGTGGATTTCCAGCGCATGGACAGCCTGTACCTGGCCAGCCGCCATCGCGACGTGCCGCGCCTGATGGCCGAAGGTGAGGCGCGGCGCAGCATCGGCCTGGATGCCCGCTGGCTGGACCGCGAAGCGCTTCGCGAGCGTTTCGACGTGGATGCCGGCGGCGCCCTGCTGACCCGCCAGGCGGCGCGGGTCGATCCCTACTGTCTCACCTACGGCCTGCTCAAACGAGTGCGCCGCCGCGGCGGCCATGTGCACGACCGCACCGTGCTGCACACGCTCAAGCCTGGCGCGCAGGGCGTCACCGCGATGACCGAGGCCGGCGCCTCGGTCCGTGCCCGCCACGTGGTCCTGGCCATGGGCTATGCCAACCAGACGTGGCTGGAACAGCGGGTTGCGCGCAACCGCAGCAGCTATGCCTTCATCACCGATCCCATCGAAGCGGACGTGCTCGGCAGGCTGCGCAACACGATGGTGTGGGAAAGCGCCCGCCCGTACCTGTACCTGCGCGCCACCGGCGACCGCCGCCTGCTGGTGGGTGGGCTGGACGACGCCATCGATATCCCCGCCCGGCGCGACCGGCGCGTTGATGGCAAGGCCGGCAAGCTGATGAAGCAGCTGCGGCACTGGTTCCCGCGACTGGATCCGATACCCGCCTTTTCCTGGGCCGGCACCTTCGCCGAAACCGCCGACGGCCTGCCCTTCTTCGGCCCGCACGCGCAGTGGGGACCGCGGGTCCATTTCGCCATGGCCTACGGCGGCAACGGCATCACTTATTCGATGATCGGCGCCCAGCTGCTGCGGGCCCGGATCGAGCGGCGCAGGCATGCGCTGGAATCGCTGTTCGGGTTCGAACGGTTGTAGCGTGCAGCCAGGCATGACCTGGCTCTACCGCAAGCGGGCGCCGACAGGCATCATTCAAGCAACCCCTGCTAGCGTCGGCCTGTACCGCCGCGTGTTGCGTGGCCACCTGTCCGCTGGAGCGCCGTCATGATCCGCCCCCTGACCCTGCTGCTGTGCCTGGCCCTGCCGGGAACCGTGCTGGCCCAGTCCGCCGCTGGCGCCACTGCGCCGCAGGCTGCCGGCCTGGACTTGACGCTGCCGCAGGCGCCGATGCGCTACCTCAACGACCCGGCCCTGCAGCAGGACCCGCCCGGCACCTATTACGGTGACAAGAGCGGCCCGCGCGTGCACGACGATGCGAAGATCGCCGACGTGACCGACGACAAGGTCAAGGTGTCCGGCAGCTTCACCACCGGCATCGGCTATTCGAAGAACGGCGGCAACAGCCACTACAACGCGGCCACGCTGAACCTGAGCAAGAACTACACCACCGATGAAGGCAAGACCCACGGGGTCAACCTCAACATCCACGTGAGTGAGGGCAAGGGCCCGGGCTTCTTCGGCCCGTATGGCGGCTACTACGGCCGCGGGCCGGGCTGGGATTACCCGCCGCCGTACGGCTGGTAAGCCAGCCCCTGTAGAGCCGAGCCCATGCTCGGCTACGGTTGGCCGCAAAGCCGAGCATGGGCTCGGCTCTACAGAGGCCAACGTCAATCCAGCCAGCCATCGCGCTCGCTGTGCAGGATGCGGCCATCATGACCGCTCAGGCGCACCTCTACCTTCTGGTTGCGGGCATTGCGGGCTTCCAGCGACCAGGTCGCACCATCGCGTTCCAGCGAATGGATCTCGCGCAGGCCATGCGACTGCGCCCGTGCCAGCACCTGCTCGGTAGTCAGCAGCGCGCGGCCGCTGTGCTCATCGAAGATCTCGCCGGTCTTCGGGTCAACGTAGACCTCGCTGAAGCGGCCATCGGCGCGGCTCACGTCAGCCTCCCACAGGCCATCATCGCGTTCGATCTCGTGGATCTGGGTGTAGCCGGCCTTGCGCAGGGTCTGTTCAACCTGGGCCATGCCCAGCGGCGCGGCCTGTACGGCCGGCGCGACGGCGAGCAGGGCAACAGTGGCGAGGGTGAGCGACTTCAACATGGGGGTTCTCCTGTTCGTGGCCGGACCATCCCGGCAACGCCACGATGCATGGCCCGGTTAACAGCGCCGTAGCCGTGGCTGTTAGCCGGCTGTTAGTCATCCCCGCCACACTCGCGCCTGTACCCCTCTCTCTTTCGTTACCCGCATGCTCGCCACCCTGCCCCTGCTGCTGGCCCTGGCCAACGCCCCGACCGCCGCCGCGCCCCTGCAGGACCCGGCGCAGCAGGTCGCGCGTCGCGCCGTGCAGCAGGGCCGCTACGTGCCGCTGGAGAGCGTGGTGCGCGATGCGCTCAAGCGCTACCCCGGCCAGCTGCTGGAAGTGGAGCTGGACGACGGCGTCTACGAAGTGGAGATCCTGCGCGGCGACGGCGTGGTGGTGGAGCTGGACTATGATGCGCGCAGCGGAAAGCTGCTGAAGACGGAGCTCGACGACTGATGCGCATCCTGTTGGCCGAAGACGATGCCGCACTGGCACAGCGCCTGGTGCCCCTGCTGGAACAGGCCGGCTATGTGGTGGCGGTGGTCGCCGACGGTCGCGAGGCCGAAGAAATCGGGCAGATCGAAGACCTCCAGGCCGCCATCGTCGACCTCGGCCTGCCCGGGCTGGACGGGCTGAGCGTGATCGAGCGCTGGCGCGGCAACGGCCGCAGCTTTCCGGTGCTGGTGCTGACCGCGCGCGGGCGCTGGCACGACAAGCTGGCCGGCTTCGATGCCGGTGCCGACGATTACCTCACCAAACCCTTCCAGGCCGATGAGCTGGTGCTGCGCCTGCGCGCCCTGATCCGCCGCAGCCATGGCCACGCCAGCCCGCGCCTGCACTGCGGCCCGCTGCAGCTGGACGTCAATGCCGGCCGCTTCGAGCTGGATGGACAGGCGCTGCCACTGAGTCCGCAGGAATTCCGCCTGCTCAGCTACTTCATCCACCACAGCGGACAGGTGATCAGCCGCGACCGGCTGGGCGAACAGGTGTTCGACGGCGGCCACGACCCGGACTCCAACGCACTGGACGTGCTGCTCGGACGCGTGCGCCGCAAGCTCGGCATCGACCTGATCCAGACCGTGCGCGGCCAGGGCTGGCGGCTGGCCGAGCCATGAACCGGCAACCGTCGCTGCGGCGGCGCCTGCTGCTGGCCGGCGGCGTCGGGCTGCTGCTGGTCTCGCTGCTGGCCAGCGCTCTGCTGGGCGAGCTGTTCAAGCGCAGCGCGCGCGACCGCCTCGACCACGAACTGCAGCAGGACATGCTGACCCTGCTGTCACAGGCCGAAGTGGACCCGGACGGGCAGTTGCGCCTGCGCCAGGAACCCAATGATGCGCGCTTCCAGCGCGTGTTTTCCGGTGCCTATTGGCAGATCGCCGGTGCCGATGGCCGCGTGCTGCTGCAGTCGCGCTCGCTGTGGGATGAAACCCTGCCGGCGAAGGCCGCCGGGCCGGCCACGCGCAATCTGCCCGGGCCGCTGCAACAATTCCTGCGTGCACGCGTGCAGCAGGTGCGCCTGCCACGCGCCAGCGAACCGTTCGTGGCCGTGGTCGCCACCGACCGCAGCGCGCTGGATGCCGATGTTGCCGCGTTCCGCAAGCGCACCGCCATCGCACTGGGCGTGCTGGTCGCGGCGTGGCTGGCGGTGCTGGCCAGCCAGGTGCACTTCGGCCTGCGCCCGCTGCATCGCCTCGGTGCGCAGCTGGAACGGGTACGTCGCGGCGATGCGCAGCGCATCGACACACAGGGACTGGGCGCGGAGGTCGCACCGCTGGGTGAGGAACTCAACGCGCTGCTGGACCACCAGCAACGCATGGTCGCGCGTGCGCGCACCAGTGCACAGGATCTGGCGCACGCGCTGAAGACTCCACTGAGCGTATTGGCCACCGAAGCTGACAGCGACGGCACGCATTGGCGTGCCACCGTGCGCGAGCAGAGTGCGCGCATGCAGGCCAGTGTCGACCGTTACCTGGCTGCAGGACTGGCTGCCGACCATCGCCAGCGCACCGACGTGGCGGCCGTCGCACAGGCGATGTGCCGGCTGATGGCACGCGTGCATGGCGAACGTGGCATCACGTTCACGGCGGCAGGCATCGATCCGGCGCTGCAGTTCGCCGGCGCCAGTGCGGATCTGGAGGAGATGCTGGGCAACCTGCTGGACAACGCCGGGCGCTGGGCGCAACAGCAGGTCACTGTCGAAGCGGAAACCAGCGAAGGGCAGCTACGCATCGAAGTGCGCGACGATGGCCCCGGCCTGGCCGCAGACGCGCTGGAACGGGTCACCCAGCGTGGTGTACGGCTGGACGAGCGCGAAGGCAGCAGCGGATTGGGCCTGGCGATCGTGGGCGATATCGCCGCCAGCTATGGCGGACGATTGCAGCTGGAGAATGCGCAGCCGGGCCTGCGTGCGACGTTGTGGTTGCCGGTGGCGTGACGCGGCCAACCCAACGGTGGGTAGTGCCGGCCGCTGGCCGGCAGCCACGTGATCACCGGGAACACCCAGCGGAAGCCGGCCAGTGGCCGGCTCTACCGAGCGCCAATCCGACCGGTCGCCGTGCACCCGGTAGGTGTCGACCTTGGTCGACACGCACCAAGCATCAACGGTGATGCATCCACCAGCAATCAATCGCGTCCAGCACGATGTGGATGATCAGACCGATACCGAACAACCGCGTTTTCTTCGGCACGCACAGCCCGGCATAGACTGCGATGGCCGGTGCGGTGTGCAGCGGGTGGAACCCGATGCTGCAGCGGTTCGGTGCATAGATCGGGTCGGCCAGCAGATGGTCCAGGTCGATGATCCAGCCCAGCAGCATCAGCAGCCACGCCGAGGCAAAGCGCTTGCGCCAGAACAGCCATGCCAGCAACGCTGGCACGGCGGCATGCAGGAACAGGTGGAAGATCGCGCGCGCGCTCATCGGCAACGGTGGCGCCGGGCAAACCCGGTGCCGTCCATCACACCAGCGGTTCGTCGGACAGGTAGGTGTAACCGGTCAGCCCGGCTTCCAGCGCTTCCGACAGCTCCTGTGCGCGTTCGGGCGACAGCTGCGCCGCGGCCACGCGCTGCGCATAGGTGGCACGCAGTTCGTCCAGGCGATAGCCCACGTAATCCAGCATCACGTCGGTGGTGTCGCCGCGGCGCTGCTGGGTGATGGCATAGCCATCGGCGTCGGCCAGCACTTCAACCGCGTCGGTATCGCCGAACAGGTTGTGGATGTCGCCCAGGATTTCCTGGTAGGCACCGACCATGAAGAAGCCGATGCGGTAACTCTCGCCCGGATTCATCCTGTGCAGCGGCAGCGAACTGTCCAGGCTCTCGTTCTCGACATAGGTCTCCACCATGCCGTCGGAGTCGCAGGTCATGTCGGCGATGATGCCGCGGCGGTCGGGAACCTCGTCCAGCCGCTCGATCGGCACGATCGGGAACACCTGGTCGATCGCCCACACGTCCGGGATCGATTCGAACACGCTGAAGTTGACGAAGTACTTGTCGACCAGGCGCTCGTTCAGTTCGTCCAGCACCGGGCGGTGGCTCTTCTCGTCGTAGCTCAGGCGCGCACGCACGCCGTGGGCGATGGCGTAGAACAGGTCGTCGATGCGCGCACGCTGCGGCAGGTCGATCTGGCCCAGCGCGTAGCTGGCCAGGCCTTCGGCATGGAAATGCTGCGCCTCCTGGAACAGTTCCACCGCCGGGCGCACGTCCAGCTCGTCGTGGATCTCGCGCAGGTGGCGGATCGCTGCCGGCTCGTCGTCGTGCTGGTCCGGCACGCGGCCTTCCTGCGCTTCTTCCACTTCCGACACGTTGGCGATCAGTACCGCGTGGTGCGCGGTCATTGCGCGGCCGCACTCGGTCACGATGCGCGGCGGGGTCAGGCCGAACTCTTCGCAGGCATTGGCCAGCGGCTGCACGATGTTGCTGGCGTAGGAATGCAGCCCGTAGTTGATCGAGCAGAAGCTGCGCGAACGGGTGCCTTCATAGTCCACGCCCAGGCCACCGCCCACGTCGACGTGGGTGATCTTCGCGCCCAGGCGCGACAGCTCCACGAAGTAGCGGGTGGCTTCGCGCATGCCGTTGGCGATGTCGCGCACGTTGGAGATCTGCGAGCCCATGTGGAAGTGCAGCAGGTTCAGGCAGTCGGCGTACTCGGTGTCACGCAGCGACTTCCACAGGTCCAGCAGCTGGCGCGGCGACAGGCCGAACTTGGCCTTGTCGCCACCGCTGTTCTGCCACTTGCCGGCACCCAGCGAGGCCAGGCGCATGCGCACGCCCAGGCCCGGCTTCACGTCCAGCGCCCTGGACTCTTCCAGCACCAGCTTCAGCTCGGACGGCTTCTCGATGACGATGAAGGTCTGCAGGCCCAGCTTGCGGCCGATCAGGGCCAGGCGGATGTACTCGCGGTCCTTGTACCCGTTGCAGACGATCAGGCCACCCGGGCGGGACAGCGCCAGCACGGCCATCAGTTCGGGCTTGCTGCCCGCTTCCAGGCCGAAGCCTTCGCCGTGGTGGCTGGCCAGGGTGCCGGCCACGCCGCGGGTCTGGTTGACCTTGATCGGGTACACGGCGGTGTAGCCGCCGCTGTACTCCCAGTCCTGCTGGGCCTGGGCGAAGGCCGCCTGCAGCTTGCCCAGGCGCTGGCCGAGGATGTCCGGGAAGCGCACCAGCAGCGGCAGCTTGGCACCGGCCGCGCGCGCAGCGTCCACCACCTTGGGCAGCGATACCACCGGGCCGTCCGCCCCGGTCGGTCTCACCACCATGTGCCCGGCCTGATCCACGTCGAAGTAACCGTCCGCCCAATGCGGGATCGAGTAGGTCTTGCGGGCTTGGTCGAGGGACCAATCGGTCATTTCAGTCGGCCTTGTTGGCAATAAAAGGGGGGGCATGATAACGCCTATATGCCCACAGGTTCGTTATCATGCGCGCCCGCGCCCGTGACAGGTTCCAACCTGAACGGGCCGATCCGTCCGGATGTGGCATCTGTGCCACGCGGCCCCGCCCGCCAGCCCGGCTCCACCCCTCCGAACAGGACTGTTTTCCAATGACTGACAGCAACAACTGGTACATCGAACACTTCGAGCGCACCGGCTCGGCCATCGGCTACCGCATCACCGGCAAGCTGGACGAGGTGCAGTCGCCGTTCCAGAAGATCGAGATCTTCCAGACCACCGACTGGGGCAACCTGATGACCATCGACGGGGCCATCATGCTGACCAGCAAGGACAACTTCTTCTACCACGAGATGATCAGCCACCCGGTGCTGTTCACCCATGCCGCACCCAAGCGCGTGGTGATCATCGGTGGCGGCGACTGCGGCACCCTGCGCGAAGTGCTCAAGCACAAGGGCGTGGAGAGCGTGACCCAGTGCGACATCGACGAGCAGGTCACCGTGATGGCGCGCAAGCACTTCCCGGAACTGTGCGACTCCAACGACGACGCCCGCGCCGAGCTGCTGTTCGACGACGGCGTGGCCTACATGGCCAACTGCCCGGCCGGCAGCGTGGACGTGGTGATCGTCGATTCGACCGACCCGGTCGGCCCCGGCGAAGGCCTGTTCAACAAGGCCTTCTACGAGAGCTGCTTCAAGGCCCTGAAGGACGACGGCATCCTGGTGCAGCAGTCCGAATCGCCGCTGATGCAGCTGGACCTGATCAACGAAATGCGCACCGAGATGGGCAAGGCCGGCTTCGGTTCGTTCAAGACCCTGCCGTTCCCGCAGCCGTGCTACCCCACCGGCTGGTGGAGCGTGACCATGGCGCGCAAGGGCGACAGCAGCTTCGACTTCCGCCAGGCCGACTCGGCCGCCAAGACCTTCAACACCCTGTACTACACCGCCGCGCTGCACACCGGCGTGCTGGTGACCCCGCCGTTCGTACAGGCGGCATTGAAGGGTTGATCCAAACAAAAACCCGCGCTGGCGACAGCGCCGGTTTTCTGCCTTCTGTAGAGCCGAGCCCACGCTCGGCTGCTCTTCGGACAGGTTGCGGTAAACCCAGCCGAGCATGGGCTCGGCTCTACAGTCAAAGCGCCCAGATGCCCGCAATCACCGCCACCACCAGGCCCCACTTGATCAGCTGGTAGGCCACCACGCTGCGCTCTCTGAGCGCCTTGGCCTTCAGGCGTACCTTGTACAGGCCGCCGAACGCCTTGTTGACGCCACCGGTCGGGTCACCCGGCAGGTTCGGCGATGCACCACCGGCCAGCAGCGTGGCCGCCACCGCGCGGTTGAACAGGCCCGGCAGGCCGAAGCGCAGCGGGCGGGCGATGTCGCAGAACAGGATCACCCGGTCCTGCTGCGTCTCGTTGTGCGCATGGTGGATGTAGGTCTCGTCGAACATCATCCACTCGCCGTCGCGCCAGCTCTTCTTGATGCCGTCCACTTCGATGTAGCAGGCATCGTCGTTGGGCGTGCTCAGGCCCAGGTGCAGGCGCAGCGAGCCAGCGAACGGGTCGCGGTGCGGGCGCAGCTCACTGCCCGGTGGCAGCTGCGCGAACATCGCCGCACGCACGTCCGGGATCGACTCGATCAGCGCCGTGGTCTTCGGGCACAGCGTCTTCGCCGACGGGTGCGACGGGCCGTACCACTTCAGGTAGAAGCGCTTCCAGCCACGACGGAAGAACGAATTGAAGCCGGCATCGTTGAACGTGCTGGAGGCAGCGATCTTCTGCGCGTCGCGCAGCGCCAGCGCCTCGTCGCGGATCATCTGCCAGTTCTGGCGCAGCGGCTCCAGCTGCGGGAACTCTTTGCCCGGGTCCAGGAACGGCGTGGTCGGCACCTTCGAGAACATGTACATGACCACGTTGATCGGGGCCATGAAACTGGAGTGGTCCAGCAGCTGGCGCGACCAGCGCGCGCGGACCTTGCCACGGAAGTGGATGTACAGCACGCAGGCCACGAACAGCGCTGCAATGACGATTTTGATGATCAAAGCACTTTCCTCCAGCCGCGGCCGGAACGGGAAACGGGGCGATGCACGGCCAGGCGGCCAGCACCGGTTCGGAACGCGGCAGGGGACGGGGACGTGCCGGAGGGGGGCGGCCGCCGATGTCGCGGGTTAACAGCTTATGGTCGGCAGGGCGTGCGCCGGGGTCAAGCTGGACGTGCGTGGCGTTCAGCGCGCCGCCGATGAATGGGCTGGAAGCGCGCCCAACTCATTGATCCAGCGGGGCAATCCTTATAAGTGAGACGGAATTGTCCGATTCTGCGTGACGAACTGTTCCAGCCACGACCCCGACATTTCTCCGACAAATCGTGGAATAGCGAACTGGCGAGTACTAAAATTAACGAAAACTTAGTAACTCCCTGTAACACCGGTTCGCTTGACGCTTTGCGCCACCCACCGGGTCGTTCGAGACCCCGACATGCATCTTCCTGCTCTTCCCCCCTCCTCCTGCGGCAATGATGCCGCCTCCCCGCTGCTGCTCAAGCGCGGCGAACGTTTCCTGGCCCCCGACGTCTACCGCACCTGCCTGGACGGGCGCGAGGCGGTCATCAAGGACTACTCCCGCTACCGCGGCACTCCCGTTTCGCTGATCGCGCGACTGATGGTGCGCCGCGAGGCCCGCATGCTGCAGCGCCTCGGCGGCTGGAAGCATGCCCCCGCGCTGCTCGGCACCCTCGGTGGCCTGGCTCTGGGTATGGAGTTCATCCCCGGCCAAACCCTGAGCACCGCGCAGGCCGTCGGCAATGACGTGTTCGAGCAGCTGCAACACGCGCTCAGCCGTCTGCACGCCGCCGGCATCACCCACAACGACCTGCATGGCACCAACGTGGTGGTCAGTGGCGGCGTGCCGGTGCTACTGGATTTCACCTCCGCCTGGCGCGTACCCCGCTGGCTGCGCCGCGGCCCGCTGAGCCGGCAGATGCGCCGCAGCGACATGAAGAACCTGCTGAAGATCCGCCAGCGCGTGACCGGCCAGGCGCCGAGCGCCGCGCAGGCCGCATTGGTGGCCGACCCGGGCTGGGTCGCCGCCGTGCGCCAGGGCTGGAAGCGGTTCTACAAGTGGGCCAAGCGGCGGTAGGGGTCGAGCTCGCTCCCGCTTTACCGCTCTTTGTAGAGCCGAGCCCGCGCTCGGCTGCTGTTCCTGCATCGCGCGAAATGCAGCCGAGCATGGGCTCGGCTCTACAACATCCCGCCGAGCGGGTTACAACGCGTCCGCGTCCAACTCGCCGGTACGGATACGCACCACGCTGCCCAGGTCGTACACGAACACCTTGCCGTCCCCAATCTTGCCGGTGCCGGCGGCCTTCACGATGGCCTCAACCACCGCCTCCACCTGGTCATCGGTTACCGCCACTTCCAGCTTCACCTTCGGCAGGAAATCGACCACATACTCCGCGCCACGGTACAGCTCGGTATGGCCCTTCTGGCGACCAAAGCCCTTCACTTCCGTCACCGTGATCCCGGTAACCCCACGCTCGGCCAGCGCTTCGCGCACGTCGTCGAGCTTGAACGGCTTGATCACCGCCATGACCATCTTCATCGTCTATCTCCTGTCTTCCGGCGTGGAGGATAGCGCCTGAACGCGGCCCGTGCGAAGCCGCTGCCGCCTGTCCGGGCAGTGGGTGCCGGCAGTATCCTTGTGCCCGAACGGCCTGCCCGCGCCGGATGCACGGGCCCACCCCCACGGAGCACCCTATGATCGACCTGAACCAAATCGATGACCTCGCCCGTCGCCTCAGCGACCTGGTGCCGCCGGGCCTGCGCGAATCGCGCGAGGAACTGCAGGCCACCTTCAAGAGCGCGTTGCAGGCCGGCCTGGCCAAGCTGGACCTGGTCACCCGCGAGGAGTTCGAAGTGCAGCGCGCGGTGTTGTTGAAGACCCGCGAAAAGCTGGATGCGCTGGAAACGGCCGTGCGCGAGCTGGAAGGGCGCTCGACATCAGATTGAGTTGACGCCACTTTCGCCAGACAGCGAGGCGAAAAGCAGACTACCGCTCATCGTCAAACGCGAAGTGCCTCACATCCTCGAGATCGAACACGGCACGATCCTGCGTCAGCCGAATCCGCCCGGACACCTGCACGCTGGCAGAGATATTGCACAGCCCAGGACTGTTACGCTCCAGGCATATGCGCTTCTGTTCGGCGTAAAAACGTGCGACCGAACTGGCGGCCCCATGCTTGCCGATATCGAGGATTCGTGCGTCATCGCTGCAGTGGGAGTTGCGCAGAACCTCTTCGTGGCGGTTATCCGTTACATATCGAGCTGACAACACGACCTCGTCCCGATCGTATTCGCCGGGACTCTTAGCGATGGCACACAGCACTTCATCATGAGGATCATCCTTTACGGTTGTCGCCCCCCCACTGGCACATGCAGATAGCAGCAGGCCCAGCATGGGCACTAATGACGCTGATTTCATAATCATTTGTCCTTCTCGGTCTTGGGCTGACGCGCTTCCCAGTTTGCAACAGAACCCTCCACCCCCTTGGCCTGTTCATCCTTGCTGATGTTGATCCCGAGGCCTTTAGCAACAACCGCCTCCGTGCCGTAAGCACTCCGCTCTGTGGCACGAACCTCATCACTGGTGGCCGCGGGGCGTCCTCGCTCCGCCGTATCAATATCGTGCTGATCTTCATGGGCTATCACCTGCGCGCCCGTCTTCGGGCTGTCGACCTTGCTGAGATCGACAGTGACTGTCCCCTTCTGATTGGTATTGGCGAGCGTGACTACCTGTGTTGGAAGCCCATCTGCGGCGTAACTCCAAGTCTGGCTTCCGTTCCCATCGGGGAACGTTAGCGTCGAAATCCTGTTGAGCGCATCGTACGCCCGGTCAATGACCTGTAGCCCTTTTCCTAACAAGCCCCGCCAGCCACTGCCTTTGTGCTCGAAAAGTCCTAGGGAATGGACTGAGGAGGCCATCACAAGGTTTCATGCGTGGTTTAACTCGGCGGGCTGAAGATCGAACCGGCTGTTACCCCACGGCCCCTCCCCATGATCGACCTGAACCAAATCGATGACCTCGCCCGTCGCCTCAGCGACCTGGTGCCCCCGGGCCTGCGCGAATCGCGAGAGGAACTGCAGGCCACCTTCAAGAGCGTGCTGCAGGCCGGCCTGGCCAAGCTCGACCTGGTCACCCGCGAGGAGTTCGAAGTGCAGCGCGCGGTGTTGTTGAAGACCCGCGAAAAGCTGGACGCGCTGGAAACGGCCGTGCGCGAGCTGGAAGGACGCGGCGCCGCAGAATGAAAAAAGGAGGCGCACCGCGCCTCCCGTTTACAGATTATTTCCCGGATGGGGCCTTGCAGCAAGGCCCACCGGGCGCCCTAGACTCGCCGGCCTGTCGATCCGGCAGCACAGAGGGGGGCAGCAGCGATGGCGCAGGACACCGATTGGACACCCGTTTCGCATGACACCTGCGACCAGATCGCCGGGCCGTTCTATCACGGCACCCGCGCTGACCTGGCGGTGGGCGAGTTGCTGAGCGCGGGCTTCCGCTCCAACTACCGCGACAGCGTGGTGATGAACCACATCTACTTCACCACCATTGCCAAGGGCGCCGGGCTGGCTGCGGAGATGGCTCGCGGTGAAGGGCGGCCGCGCGTGTATGTGGTGGAGCCGACCGGGCCGTTTGAAGACGATCCGAACGTGACCAACAAGAAGTTTCCCGGCAACCCGACGCGATCGTATCGGAGTGCGCAGCCGTTGCGGGTGGTTGGGGAGGTTACGGAGTGGGAAGCCTACGACGCGGAGTTCGTTCGGCAGTTGAAGGCGTTTGTTGCTTCGGGGAGTGGGGAGATCATCAACTGATGGCCTGCTGGCGCTGGGCGTTGCGCACTTCTACATCGGCTTCATAGATGTCCAGCCCGAGCTCAATGCCGCGCTCACCCAAGGCGAGCAGCGCGCGAGGCGAAAGCGAGACACCACCGTTGCTGCTGCACATGAAAAGGCCACAGAACAGATCAGGCCGGAAGCGTGCCAGAGCCTGCCATACGGCGAGATCGCCGGTGAGTTGATCGAGGATCTCGAAGATCTGAGCGTCCAGATCTTCAGGCTCACGACGCTCCGCATCAAGTTGCCAGCTTCCAGTCCTGGCGATACGCACGGTGCCTGATCGGCTGCCTCTGAGTTCCTGGCCCTTGTGATGCGATGCGGTCGGGGTCGCCCCGAGCAAGGCACTGACTTCTTCGGGTAGGAGGTCATCCCCGAAGAATCGGAGGGTTACCAGGGAATGATCGAATGCTGCCATGGGAATCCAGCTGTCCTTTTCGGAACGTATTCCAGTGCGTAGGCCTCGTTGATGCCAGATTCCGGCCGGAACCGGACGACAGCAGCTTCGGAATAGGCCGAACCGGGGGAATCGGCTTGGGCTCAAACGGAGGGCTGGCCGGTCCCTACTTGAACATGTCCAAAAAGCCCAGCCGTAAAAATCATCAAGCCCCATCCGGAAGGCGGACCTGCGCCGCGCATTCTGCCGCAACGGACGCAACCGATGTGCCCTTCAGTCGTGAAAGTGCCGCAAGCGTACGTCGTTCATACGCCTCCGCGACTCCCGGATCTGGCTCGATGAACGGCGATATGCAGATGTCCTCGACCTTGAATCCCTGGGTGGTCAATGCCAAGACCCGCTCTGGCGTTTTGGGCAATGCACGGGCTACCGCGTAATTGATGGATAGCGAGGCGCCCGCATCTGAAAACGGCTTTAGCGCAGCCGCAACCTCAAGCCATGCAGGATCGCCTGACTCGATGCCAGCGGTGACCTGTCCAAACTCCCGCTCGTGCTGCCACAGGTCCCAAAGCACCTTGCGCCCCCCTTCGTTGGCAACGCGATTGAGCACGGCCTGTGCCGAAGGGCGATCCGCCGCGACTGCAGCTGCGCTGGCAATCGCAAGCACGAGTAGGAGCACTGTCATGTTTCTCATGGGACCTGACTCCCTGATGGATGGACCCTTGGATCCGGTCATACGACCTGCCCACAAAGCACCATGTGGCGTACTTTCCCCTGATACAGCGCGATCCTAGGGTGGCTGGGTTCGGCCATCAAGCCGGCGCATGGCCAGATCCAGGCATAGGATCAGACGCCCCGCCAAATCCACGTTCAAGACATTTGGGCCATGTCCGCTACGGGTCGCTGGCTGGTCAGTGATCCACAGGAAATACCCTGCGCGAGCCAATGTCCGCTCTCGGCCAGTGGTGGACATTCGCGAACGCCATGAGTTGAGCCGCGAAGTGCTTCAGATCGAAAGAACGCCCAGCATCGACCAGTAAGCCTCCTTCTCGTACGAGACACTCTTGCTGTGCCAGTGATTGCCGCCCCTTAGAGCTTCGTAGTGCCCGATCTCCGTGCTGGACAAAGGGCGCCAGCCAGATCCGCGGCGAAAGCCGCTTGCGACCTCGACGCCAAGGGGGAAACTGGAAAGAGCATTCTGCTGCGCTTGCGCCAGAGACTCGCCGTTGGCTCCGCCGGTGGATGTGGGGTTGGCAAGTTGCACTCCGTCATCCTCCCAGTTGCAGATCGGACATATGGCATGGGACCCGTAGACGTCTTCCAGGGTCAGGAAGCCACACGATGGACAAGGCAGATCGATCATTGAGAACCAAGAACCTCAGGTAGACGAATCACTGGACTGGCAGGTGTCGCGTAGGGCTGAAGGGGACGAACGTCCGCTTCGGATCGAGAGCGGCCTCTAGCATTCCGGGTCGCGTTGTCTGGCGCCGGCACGTTTGCATTCAGCGAAGAGCGGGCATCAATCGCAAGAGCCTTCTCTGGGCGCGGTTGCGCTACTTATAGCAGAAGGCGCGCACGACCTTTCCCCTCTTGCCACCCGTGGTGCCAGCATCAAGGAACAGATGGTTGAAGAGCACCCACGGCTTGAACAGCGAGCACACTGGCATGAATCCCGAGAAGATCACCTTGAGCTGGGGCCGGAGAATCGAGAAGTCCTTGTTCGGCCCTCTATGTTCCTGTCGCGCGCCCCCATCAATGCGCAGCCTGCGCCTTCAGCGCGCTTGAATCCCTGCGCAGCAGGTACAGCGTAACCAGGAACGGCCACAGCGAGTTGATCGACGAGAACAGGCGCTGTGTCAGCCCCCTGAATCCCTCCGGATCCGCCCCCACCACGTTCAACCAGAGATAGACAATCCCCGCGATGCTCACCACAGCGGTCACGGCGTACGCCCTTCGCTTGGCCGACCACGCGCTCAGTTCGATGTGCGACATCGCCGGTGCAATGATGTTGGCGATACCGATGGTGTAGAAGCCGTGCATCGGGTGGCCCATGGGCCAGAGCCCGTTGGTCAGCATGGAGATGCCAAAGATCGCCCAGCAGATTGCGCCTACGGCAATCCGCCGGCCGGACTCCCGCCATATCCCGATGGCAAACGCCACGAAGCCCACGCCGGAGCCGAGGGCGGCGATCCTGCCGCAGATGCTTGCAAGCGTGGGCGCCTGCAGCAGCTCGCTGGCGTGCTGCGCAAGCGGGTTGTAGCCCGGCGCGAACAGGGCAGCAACGCTGGTCCAGAACAGGAACCACGGAAGCGGGAGCAGACCCGCGCAGAGAAGCAGTCGGCTGCGGCGTGACACGTACAGTGGTCCTTGTTTGGCCTGCGCCAGTGGGTGGAATCCAGACGAACGCTGCAGAACCTTCCTACTGCGGGCAGGACGATCGTGAGTGACTACAACAGTAGTCAGATTGCGCGCGGCACTCGGTAGGTTCAATAGGCAAGAAGTCATTTAACCCATCCAGCGGGTGTCGCAGCGGTTCGGTTGCATGAGCGATCACGCATGCCCGATGGGCGAGTGCTGTCGCATTTGCCGCGCCTTACACCTCTGACTAAACGTTCTGACGAATCCGTTCCAGAAGTGCCGTTCCGCCAGGCATGCCAAGGCTCTCGCCTCTTCCAGTGCGATGCGCCAATACCGAGAACGTCTTGGGTTTTGGCGGCATTGACCCCTACCCCTTGGCATTCCGCATAACAGCAGGTAATCGTTACTGCGCCACCGTGCATCGGTGGTTGGAACTCAAAAACCGGATTGCTGGACGTAAGTTTGCGCTTGCCAGGCGGCTATGGCGGGCGCGACGTGGGGGCCTCATGCCCGCCGGCTTTGTCTAGCAACCGGTCTTCGAGCCACGCCCCGTCCAGCGCGAACGGTCAAGCCTTTCCCGATCAAGCCATCCGATCCGTAGGCCGGTCAGACCTGTCCCCCTCTCCTGCACCCCTCTATGGAACAGGCACCTGGATCGTGCAGAACGCCGCGCTGACGGTGCTGAAGTAGTCGACCGTAGTAGAGACGAACCAATGCTTCTGCACTCCCTTGAACTGCGTACTTTCTGTCCGAAAAGGAGGCTATGACGTGTTACTCGATCAGCATCTTTCTCCCCGCACCATCACGATGATCACGACCTATGGCTGCACCGCTGAGTGTCGCCAATGCTGCTTCGAGTCCAGCCCACGAGTCAAAGGCCGCCTATCTCTTGAAGCGATGACGCAGGCCATATCTGAAGCCAAACGGAGCTTTCCATCCCTGCTCATGGCTGTGTTCAGCGGCGGCGAGGCTACGATGCTCAAAGCGGATCTGACGGCCGCCATCGCGCATGCAACCCAGGAGGGCCTCTCCACCAGAATCGTCAGTAACGGTTCGTGGGGAAAGACGCTCGCAGGCGCACGCAGAATGATCGCCGAACTGGCACGTGCTGGGCTTAGAGAGCTGAATCTGAGCACGGGCAAGGACCACCAGGAGTGGGTTTCAGCCAAGAGCATCATGCATTGCGCCGTTGCCGCCGCCGAGCATGGACTGTTCTGCCTGATCACTATCGAAGCAGATGTTGAGGGGAACCCACACTTCCGCGCGGTGGTGGAGCAGAAGGAGGTTCAAGCGCTGGTTCGGGACAGGAGGATCGTCATTCAGTCCAACTCATGGATGCCATTCCAGGGAAACAGTGACGTACGCGTCGGCACAGTCGCGAAGGAAGCGCTGCGCAAAGGATGCAATCAGATCTTCGACAACATCGTTGTTACGCCCTATGGAGAGGTCTCTGCATGCTGTGGTCTGGCACTGGAGCACATTCCCGAAATGAAGCTTGGCAACGTCCAGCACGCGTCGGCCTCGGAGATCTATCGGCGACAGACAGGCGATTTTCTCAAGTACTGGATTCATGTGGACGGTCCGTACCGGATTGTCGAGCAGCTTCTTCCCGGCGACACCGTAGGGAATCTTCTGAAGGATGTTGTACATATCTGCCAGGCCTGCGTGATCCTCCACAAGAACGAGAACGTGCGCGCATGCCTGCGGGAAGGGCACAGGAAATTCATGTCCTCAGTGATGACCCGCTTCTTCCTGGCCAAAGCCGTTGATGCGGCCGGCCTGAAACTCACCACAAGCGAACCTGCCAAGGAGGCATTGCAATGAAGCGTCGTCGTTTCATCCAGTCCGCCCTCGTTGCCGCGACAGTGGCACCCGCTACAGCCGGAGCAACTGTGTCCAGCGCCGGCAAGCGGCTCTATGGAAAACCCGGGAGCCTGACAGGTGGGTCCCACGGAGCGGACCGGCTTTTGCTGCCCATTTCGCGGGCTGGAGTTCCAGCTGAGGGTTGGCTTGAGTACGCTCGATTCAGCGCGCTCATTGAAGATCTGCTTCTGGATCGCACGGCCAGTGCCGACTTCAACCGAGATCCTTCTGCGTTCCTGAAGACTCGAGGAATGGATGGCTCAGAGCTGGTGAAGAGTGATGTCAACGTGGCGCTGTTGGTCGCGATGTCTCAATCTGAAGTCAAGCAAGCGGTCCAAGATAGGGACTATCGCGCAGTAGTTTCCTATCTTCAGGCAGCCGGGACGTTCTCCCCTGTGTCCACTGATGCACTGACACAGAGGGTCGGTCAGATCATTCAGCGGAATAGGGATTCGATTGCAAACGAGCTGGAACTGACACCAGGCGCCAAGCTGGATCTGAAGACCTACAGGACGTTGCTGGCCACCTCGGGAGGCGGCGCCACGCCATTGGACACTGCTGCGCTGGCCTCTCTCAGTGACAGCAGCAGCACGCCCGAGGTTCTCGGCGCTTTCGCCGTGGTCGTCGCTGCCGTCGTCGCCGCCGTGGGTGTCCATTCAGCTGTTGTGGCGTTCACGCTTGCGGCCATCGTATCCAGCGTGTTGGTCAACGGTGGCGGCGAGGATAACGAGGAGAGCAGGACGGCTCGCCCGTACGGCGAGCTCCTGCAACGCACGGATCCGGGAGCCCGGCAGAACCTCGAGGTCGCGGCCCGCTTGGCGCGGCTTACTGGTTCGGCAGGGATATACGAATTGACCAAGGACGACTTGGCCAGAGCCGAACTTAGTGCGTTCTTTGCCGCGATGAAGGAACAGCATCTGCTCGACTACGACGACGGAGAATTGCCTGATCTGGTTGAAGCAACGCTGCTCCATACCGAAAAGTCAGTGGGGCGTTAGCTAGGAGATCCGAACCGATGCAATGTACGATTCCCATCTCATTGTTCACCCGCGGCGTGCTCTTTCAGGAACTTGTTCCCGCCGCTTTCCTCTTTATCTGCGCAGTAGGCTTGGCATTCTACGGCGGCCTGGAACCCAGGAAGAAGGCATTCGGAATTGCCGTCCTTTGCGCTATCGGCTTGGCGATGTCAGCCTCGACGGTCATGCTGGCCGTGCGCTCGAAGGTGGTGGTCGACAGAAGTGGTGTCAACCTGCATGCAGGCTTCTGGAGCGCTCATCTCCAACGTGGCTCACTGATTGATATCCAGGCAACCGACCAGATTGGTGCTTCCTTGCGCAAACGCACCAACGGCATGAGCTCGCAAGGAATCAATGCAGGCTGGTTCCAGGATCCAAGCGGGCGGAAGACTTTTGCAATATCTTCTGGCGCCACGCGTGTGCTGGTGCCGACAACCGCCGGGTTCAACCTGGTGCTGGATCGGTCGACATACGATGAGCTGAAGCGGTGTGGGGTTACCGCAAGCGACCGCTAGGCATTGCATCATCGTCATCTGACTACGTGGCTATCGTACCAGGGCGAGGGGATGGATACTCATCCCCTCATCCGCCTTCCGGCACTCTATCACTTTCCACCGACAGCTCGAGCAAATGCAGTTCCCGCAGCCTCGGGATGGACCCAGATCGCCAGCCGGAAGGACACCGTCAAAGACCCCATTGGGAATCCCCCTAGCCGCTTCACCCACAATTCCCGATGGTTCGCCACAACACACCTGCAGCACCATCAAGCGTCCCTCTGCAGGAATCCACACATGAGCCTGGCGCTGGTCCACAGCCGTGCCCGCGCCGGGGTCGATGCCCCACTGGTGCGGGTGGAAGTGCACCTCTCTGGCGGCCTGCCTGCCACCCAGATTGTCGGCCTGGCCGAGACCAGCGTGCGCGAATCGCGCGAGCGCGTGCGTGCCGCCCTGCTCTGTGCACGCTTCGACTTTCCGCAGCGGCGCATCACGCTCAACCTCGCGCCTGCCGACCTGCCCAAGGAAGGTGGGCGCTACGACCTGGCCATCGCGCTGGGCATTCTTGCCGCGAGTGGCCAGGTCGATCCGCAGTCGCTGCTGCAATACGAGTTCCTGGGCGAGCTGGGGCTGACCGGCGAACTGCGGCCGGTGGCCGGAGCGCTGCCTGCTGCGATTGCGGCGGCTGATGCCGGCCGCATCCTGGTGGTGCCGCCCGGCAATGCCGCCGAGGCGGCGCTGGCCGAGCACGCGGATGTGCGCGTGGCGCGCACGCTACTGGAGTGCTGTGCCGGTCTGGGCAATCCGCGCCTGCTGCCGTCCGTGGAGCGCGTGGACACGACACCGTTGCCCCTGCCCGATCTGGCCGACGTGCGGGGGCAGGCGCATGCACGGCGCGCGTTGGAAGTGGCGGCCGCCGGTGGGCACCATCTGTTGTTGATCGGCAGCCCTGGCTGCGGCAAGACGCTGTTGGCTTCGCGCCTGCCCAGCCTGTTGCCGGATACCGAGGAAGCCGAGGCGTTGCAGCTGGCCGCGATTGCCTCGGTGAGTGGCGAAGGGCTGGACCCAAGACGATGGCGGCAGCGGCCCTTCCGGGCACCGCACCACAGTGCGAGCGCGGCGGCGCTTGTGGGTGGCGGCAATCCGCCCTGCCCTGGCGAAATCTCGTTGGCCCATCACGGCGTGCTGTTCCTGGATGAGCTTCCGGAGTGGAACCGCAGTGCGTTGGAGACCCTGCGAGAGCCGCTGGAATCCGGCCACATCCGCATCGCCCGCGCGGCACGCAGCGTGCAGTATCCAGCGCGATTCCAGCTGGTGGCGGCGATGAATCCCTGCCCCTGCGGCTGGGCTGGCGACCGCAGCAACCGCTGCCTGTGCAGTGATGAGCGCATCAACCGCTACCGTGCGCGCGTGTCCGGCCCGTTGCTGGACCGTATCGACCTGCATATCAGTGTGGCCCGTATGGACGCAGTGGAGTTGCGGGAGAGCACGCCGCTGGGGGAGCCCAGTGCGGCGGTACGTGCACGGGTGGAAGCCGCCCATGCCAAGCAGCAGGTGCGTGGCGGGCTCAACGCGCATCTGCCGCCGGCGGCACTGCGGGCCTGTACCCGACTGAGCGAGGCAGATCAGGACATGCTGGAACAGGCCATCGAGCGCCTGCAGCTGTCGGCGCGGGCGATGCACCGGATTCTGCGGGTGGCGCGCACGATTGCCGATCTGGCGGGTTGCGAAACGATCCAGACGGCGCATCTGGCCGAGGCCATTGGCTACCGGCAGCTGGACCGGGGGAAGGCGAGCACGTAATCGCAGCGGGCAGAATCAGGCCGCGTCATGCGGGCACACGTTCAAAAAGATCCGGCAGCCATTCCGGCTTGAACAGGGAAGCAGGCTGTTCTCTCATCTCTTCTACGCGCCACCATTTCCACGCCCTGATCGTGGCATTTTCCTCCTCCGTCCACCCGTCACGCTGGATGTCGGGCTGGTTGGGGCTGCGGACCAGAAAATATTCTTCCAGCCATCGCGCGGGCGTTGATCGGGCGACCGCGTAGATGGCATCGCGCTTTTCCAGCCGCACGCCTATCGGCAGATCCAATCCGGTCTCCTCCCTGAGCTCACGCCGTGCGGCGTCCGCATATCCCTCCCCGGGCAGAAGCTCCCCGCCCGGTGTAGCCCAGAAGGGAGCGTGGTGTTCATCGTGATACCGGAACAGCAACACCGCATCCTCAGCAACGATCACAAGGCGTGCAGATCGTCTGATTTCCATCGTTTCCCGTCCTTACCAGCCCGCCCCAGAATAGGCCAAAAGCAGGCGGACCAAGAGAAAGCCATCAACGCGTGTCGATTCCTGGCCAGTGATTCACTTTCCCGGGATGGGCGCCTGTCGCCGGACGGCAACGGACGCCATGCGGCGGCTGACAAGGCCGAAGAGGTCCTGCAGTTCGGCTGCGCGCTCGGGCGTGCTGTTGCTGCCGAAAAGCACACGCGCCAGCGCGGCTTCACGGGTGTCATGCGGGAACCGCAGGCGGTCCCGGTACACCTTCTGGCACACCAGCCAGGCCCGGCGCAGCCCACCGCCGGGCAGCGGGCGGACCACGCGTTCGTAGACCTGCCAGAACTGGTACTCGCCCTGCAGATCGATCGCCGGCGCCACGGACAGAGCCTGCCGGGGCCGTCCTGGGCCCCGGATGCCGAACAACGGGGTTCGCGGGTTGTGCTGTGCCATGCCAACAGGATGACCCAGCAACATTGTGGGAACCTTGCGTCGCCGCCAGAAAACCCCTGTTGTTTGCGCAAGGCGGGTTTCTAGGCGGGTTTTGGGGGTCAGAGCCCTTTGCTGCGCAAAGGGCTCTGACCCCGATCACGGGGTGGCTGCGGGGTCGGATCCCTTTGCGCAGCAAAGGGCTCTGACCCCACCCTCATCGCCTCAGAACGCCATCGAGGTACTGAACATCAGCTGCCGTGGCGCGCTGCGCTGCAGGGTCTGGTAATCCCCCGAGAACGACGAGCCGGCGATGGTGGCGGTGCCGATGTTGTGGCGGTTGAACAGGTTGCTCACGTCCAGCCGCAGCTCCAGGCCGGGCACCGCGCTGTCCGTACCGAAGCGGTAGGCGGCATAGGTATTGACCTGCCAGAACGTCGGCACGCGGATGTCGTTCTCGTAGGTGAAGGGCTGGCGCAGGTAGGAGGTGCTGGTGGCGCCAAAACGCCAGTCACCGAAATGCGCTGACAGGTCGCTGACCAGTGAGATCTGCGGGTAGCCCGGCTGCGCGTTGCCCTTGATCGGGTACACCGTGTCACCCACCACGAAATCGCTGTCGTAGTACGAACGGGCCACGGCCACGCCCTGGTAGAACTGCAGGTGGTCGCTCAGGTCGGCGGTGATGCCAAGGTCAGCGCCGATCACGTGCATCTTCGGCATCAGCCGCACGGTGTTGATCTGCGCGAACTGGGTACCGATGGCGGCCGACAGCAAGCGGTTGCGGATGTCGTTGTAGAACACGTCGCCGGTGATCGTCAGCCGGTCGAAACGATGCGATGCGCCCACGGTGAGGTTCCAGTTCTTCTCCGGCCGCAGCGTACCCGCCACGCGGTCGAACTCCTCCTGGTCGGTGATGGTCCACGCCGAGGCGGTGTAGCCGATGTTGCCGCGCTGGGCCACGCGGTAGCCGTTCATGGTATTGGCCAGGTCGATGAAGGCATCGGTGGATTCGGTCGGGCTCCAGAACAGCGAGACATGCGGCAGGAAGTTGCTCTTCGCGCGCAGCGTGCCGTTCACCGGCCGGTCCTTGGCGTCACCGAGGCCGCCGCCGCTGGTGCGGAAGTCCACGGCCTTGAAGCCGACACCCAGCTTCAGCGTGTCGTTCAGCACGATGTCGTCCTGCAGGTAGAGCTGGCGCGAGCGGGTCACCCAGCTCGATGCGTTGTCGGTCTTGAACGCGGGGCCGTACACATCGAACGGACCGGTGGCCTTCAGCGGCGGGCCCTCGCCCAGCAGCGGCTGCTGGTACCACTCGGTCTTGGCAGCGGCCTTGCTCTTCTCCTGCCAGAAACCGGCGGTGAAGGTGTGCGCGCCGGTCTCGAACTGCAGGTTGAGCATGCCGCCCAGCCGGTTGAGGCGCGGGGTCTGCACCTGTTCGGAGAACGGCGCGCCGTTGGGCGACGGCACGTTCGGGTCGGTCAGCGTGGCCTGGGTGTGGCTGTTGGCGTTGTACAGCTGCACGTTGCCGCTCAGCGCCGGACTGATCTGGAAGCGGTGGTTGATCGAGGACACGCGGTCACGCGTGCTCTGGCCGGTGTCGTAGGGAATAAGCCCAGACAGTTCACCACAGGTATAGGCGCCGCAGGATTTGTCTGCGTTCTCCGGCGAGGCCACGTAATACGCCCAGGGGTAGTCCGGGTAGAAGATGTCGGCCTTCCAGCCCAGCTTGCGGATCATGTGGAAGGAAATGTTGTTGTAACCCCAGACCTTGGCCTTGCTGTCGGACAGGAACACGGTGACATCGCCCCAGGCGACCTCCTGCTGCAGCTTCAGGTCGCCGCGCAGGAAGTTCTGCGTGCCCTCGCCCTGGTACTTGTCGGCGGACACGCGCTGCAGGTCGACCAGCACTTTCGGGCCATGCTCGCCGAGCTGGCCGGTCTGCCCGGATACGGTGGTAACCAGCGTGCTGTTGCTGCCCACGCCCTGCTTCACGCGCAGGCTGGGCGTGTCCTGCAGGTCGCGCAGCCGGTATTCCAGGCTGCCGCCGTTGACGCTGCTGGAGAACACGCTGACCGGTGCGCCGCCGGGGCTGACCGTGATCGCGCCGATGCCATCGGGCACGCCCACGTTCACCACGCTGGTGCCGGTGAGCGAGAGGAAGCCGTTGTCGTTCAGCGGCACGCCTTCGAAGGTGATGCCCATTTCGTTCATGCGGAAGCCGCGCACGAACAGGCTGGTGGCGGAGATATCCAGGCCCAGCCCATCGGTGGCGGTATAGCTCGCGCCCGGCACCTGCTTCAGCATGGCCAGGCCGTTGTTGCCGGTGACCATCGCGTCGAGGTCTTCGGCCTTGATGATGTAGCGGTTGGGACCGACCACTTGGGTCGGTGCCACGGCCGCGCCGCGCGGCGTGGCGATGACCTGCAGGGCGTTGAGCGTGGTGGGCGTGTCGAGCGCGGCGTCGTGCGTTTCTGCGGCGTAGGCAGGCGCAGTGGTGGCCGCGATGATGGCCAGGGCGAGGCGCGTCGTGGGTGGGGTGTTCATGGCAGTAGATCCAGGGTGCAGGGAGAGAGTCGCGCAGGCGCACGCCCAGCGCGTTGCAGCGCCGGTGTCGGCGCCCTGGCTGGCGATGCGATTGCGTTGAGGGGTGACGGCGCGGTGCGCGCCGGTCAGTGGCAGACGAAGACGATCATCTGCCGTGGGATTCGATGGCGTAATTTCGACGTGCGAAATTCTTGCATCGCGCTGCCGCATACGCCATTGCGCGGTGGTACAGCGCCGATGGCGGTGGGGATGGGTGGGCTATACGTGGGTATAGACCCAGGTCGGCGCTGGCCGCCTGCGTGTGCCAACCAAGGTTGGCACCTGCCGGGGCGAATGGGGCCTGGTAGAGGCCGACCTTGGTCGGCGCTTGCCGATTGTGTGTGCCAACCAAGGTTGGCAGCTACCAGAGCATAGGGACGCGCGGTTACTGCAGGACGAAACGCTCGATCGCGCGCGCCACGCCTTCATCGGCATTGCTGCTGGTCTCAAACCGCGCCACCGCCTTCACCGCGTCGATGGCATTGCCCATCGCCACGCTGGTGCCGGCATACTGCAGCATGGTCAGGTCGTTCTCCTGGTCGCCGATGGCCATCGCGTTGGCCCGCTCAATGCCCAGGTGCTCGGCCAGCTTCTGAAGGCTCGGCCCCTTGCCCGCGCGGTGGTCGAACACTTCCAGGAAGAACGGTGCGCTCTTCAATACCGCGAAGCGCTCGGTCAGCGCGCTGGGCAGGCGCGCGATGGCAGCGTCCAGCACCTCGGGTTCGTCGATCATCATCAGCTTGATGAAGGACATGGACGGGTCCATGTCTTCCACGCGGCGATACGACAGTGGCATCCGCGAAAGATGCGAGTCGGCCACGGTGTAGTAGCTGATGTCCTGGTTGGGCGTGTACATGCGCTGGCTGTCCAGCGCCTGGAAGTGCACGCCCAGGTCGCGGGCCACCTGCTCGCAGAACAGGAAATCGTCGAAGCTGAGCGGATACTCGACCACGGTTTCGCGCGTGCCGATGCGCTGCACCAGGCCGCCATTGCAGGCGATGCAGTAGTCGTCGTTGCCGGTGATGCCGAGCTCGTGCAGGTACGGCGCCAGGCCCGGAACCGGGCGGCCACTGGTCAGCACGATGTGCACGCCCAGTGCGCGCGCCTGCGCGATGGCCTTCCTGGCGCGGGGGGTGAGCTGGTGCGACGGGTCCAGCAGCGTGCCATCCATGTCGATGGCGACCAGTTCGATGGTCGATTGCCTGCGGCCCATGTCCATTGCGTTCAACTCGTGCGGGGCACGCCAGTTTACCCCCTCATGCCCGGTTCACCTCTTTGCCCACGTTGGCCGGGATACTGCAGGAGCCTGTGCGTCCCCCACCGCAGGACGGCCCGCTGACCGCCCTTCCCTGGAGAACCTTGCGACGCATGACCTACCGTGCCCCCGAAACCAACGACAGCGCCCCCCTGGCCCAGCAGATCGAGCAGATGATCGACGAGCTGCCCGGCGACCAGGTGAGCGTCGGCACCCTGCTCAGCGCGCTGGGCGATGAGGGCCTGCTGCTGGTCGTGATCCTGCTCTCGGCCATCTTCATCATTCCGGTGTCGATTCCCGGGCTGAGCACGGTGTTTGGCGCCTCGATCCTGCTGATCGGCCTGAGCCGGGTGCGCGACCGCCCGCTGTGGGTGCCGCAGAAGCTGGCGCGCCGCGGGATCGCCACCGACAAGCTGAAGGCCAACCTGGGCCGTGCGCTGAAATGGGTGCACCGCATGGAGCGGCTGTCGCGGCCGATGCGGCTGGCGGTGATGGTGCGCTCGAAGAAGATGATGCGCCTGAACAACCTGATGCTGGTGTTTGCGACCCTGCTGCTGATGGCGCCGGCCGGGCCGATTCCCTTCAGCAACACGCTGCCGGCGCTGGCGCTGATGTCGTTTGCGATTGGCTTCATCCAGCGCGATGGTGCGGCGGTGGCAGCCGGCTACGGCTTCGTGGTGGCCACGGTGGTGTACTTCGGCGTGCTGCTGGGCGGCGTGGGGTTTGCTGCGGAATCGGTGTTCAGCGGGTTCCGCAGCAGTACCGCCGAACTGTAGAGCCGAGCCCATGCTCGGCTGCTGTTCGCTCGGTGCACGGAAACCCGCGCGCTGCGCGCGTAAGCCGAGCATGGGCTCGGCTCTACAAAGGCCGGATCCACAGCAGTCGAGCGTGGCTCGACGCTACACAGCTATTTCGCCGACACCCGCCACACCACGTCGCCCACGTCGTCGGCCACCAGCAGTGCGCCCTCGGCATCCATCGCCATGCCCACCGGCGCACCCATCAGGGTCTTCTCGTCCTTCGAGGTGAAGCCGCTGACCACGGTCTGCGGCCGCCCGGTCGGCTTGCCGTCCTTGAACGGTACGTAGACCACTTCGTAGCCACTCAGTGGCGAGCGGTCCCAGCTGCCGTGCTCGCCGATGAAGGCGCCGCCGTGGTACTGCGCCGGCAGTGCCTGGCCGGTGTAGAACAGCAGGCCCAGCGGTGCCACGTGCGAGCCGATGGCGTAGTCCGGCACGATCGCCTTGGCCACCAGGTCCGGCCGCTGCGGCTGCACGCGCTCGTCCACGTGCTGGCCGTAGTAGCTGTAGGGCCAGCCGTAGAAGCCATCTTCCTTCACCGAGGTGAGGTAATCCGGCACCAGGTCGGCACCGATCTCATCACGCTCGTTGGCCACGGCCCACAGCTGGCCAGTGCTCGGCTCCCAGTCCAGCCCGGTCGGGTTGCGGATGCCCGACGCGAAGATGCGGCTGCCACGGGTGGCTACGTCCACCTCCAGCACGACCGCGCGGCGGTATTCGACGGCCAGGCCATTTTCAGTAATGTTGCTGTTGGAGCCGACGCCCACGTACAGCTTGCTGCCATCGCGGCTGGCCAGCAGTTCCTTGGTCCAGTGGTGGTTGATGGTGCTGGGCAGGTCGGTGAACTCGCGGCCCTTGTCGGACATGCGGGTTTCGCCGGGCACGTAGTGGTACTGCATGATGTTGCCGGTGTTGGCCACATACAGCGTGTCACCGATCAGCTGGATGCCGAACGGCGAGTGCAGGCCTTCGATGTAGACGTGCTGGGCCCAGGTGTTCGTGCCTGGCGAGCGGCGCAGCAGGGTGACCCGGTTGCCGCCCTTGCCGGCCTTGCCCGAGCGCGCCTTCACCTTGCCGGCGATCCACTGCTTGGGTGTGGTGACCGGCTCTTCGCCGGGGCCATTGCCTTCCACCACCAGTACATCGCCGTTGGGCAGGGTCAGCAGCCGGCGCGGGTGCTGCAGGTTGGCGGCGATGCGCTCGATCTTCAGGCCTTCGGCCACCGTGGGGGCCTGGCCGTCGGCCCAGCCCACGCCCTTGGGCACCTGCATCGGCGGCATCAGGAAGTTGGCCGGCTTGGGCAGTGGCGGCTGCGGTCCCGACTGGTCGGCCGGATGGTATTCGGCCTTGCCGGCGCAGGCCGACAGGGTGACGGCCAGTGCCAGCGCGGCCACGGTGGGCAGGATGTGCTTAGCCATGACGACCTCCCTGCAGCACCGGCGGCTGCAATGACAACAGGATCAGGCCCAGGGCGATCAGGGCCACGGTCAGCGCCGACAGGATCGTGCCCGGCACAGCAACGGCATACGCATCGCGGCTGTGCACGAAGGCGTTCCAGATGGCCAGCACCACCGCGACCAGGTTGAGGAAGAAGTCGATGCGGTCGATGCGGGTGGCCGTGCCGTTGCGGCGCCAGACCGCGAACAGGTTGATCAGGCGCGGCACGATGGCGATCAGCAGGCCGAACGTGATCAGCCAAGCGGCGGCCTTGCCCCACATCACCTCGGCGCTGTTGAGATAGATCGCGTCGAAGATCAGTGCACCGACGAAGAAGCCGAAGGGTATCGGGTTCAACAGGCTGAACAGCGTGGTGCCGAGGCCGCGATGGGCCTGGGCGAGCGGATTTACCATCATCGTGCTCCGTGCGGAAGGGTGCACGGGCTGTAGTAGCACAGCGCGATGTGAGGGCGCGCGATGATGCCCCGGCGACGCTGCCACACCCACCGGGCAGGCACCGCACTACGCGGGTTCGTCCTCGCGCACCTCGTGGAAGGGCAGCATCGTCTCGAAGCCGAATTCGTGTTCCATGCTGGTGCGGACCAGGCCGCCGATGGCGTAGCGGCTGGTGTTTGCATGCACGTCTATGCCACCGTGCCGCCACTCGGTGCGCAGATGCAGCGTCTCTGCGCGTCGCATGACGGTCCGTTCCTCCTGCAGCAGCGCGCGCCGGTGCTTCTTCATCAACAGCCGCAGCGGTTTCACCATGGTGATGCCGAATGCGGCCAGCTCGGGCAGCAACTCGCTGATATCGGCATCGTCGCCATAGTCGTGGCTGCGCGTATGCACGGATAGCACCACCTTGCGGATGGCGGCGACCGAGAGCGGGGTCTGGTCTGCGCGCGCACGTGCACGCTGGCGTCCATTCTTCATGCGTGTCTTCACCTGCATGTGATTACCACGTTTCCGGCCCTCGAAGCAGACGCGCGAAGATGGCGTGAAGGCATTCGCGCGCCCTGTCATAACCTGACGTACTAAGTGTTTGTGACGCAATTTGCATATTCGTACATTGCGGATGTGAAGAGGTAGGGGGTTCTCCGTTGTGTCGCGTTTGGCTCGTTGCGATGGGGCAGTTCCGCCCCGCCGTCCTGCCATGCCGATTCACAACAGAAGGATTCGTGTATGAAGCGACACACGCAACGCTCCGCGCCACCGCGCTCTGCGCGCCTGGCCCTTGCCACTGCCCTGGTGCTGGGCAGCCTGGCCGTCACCGCCCAGGCCCAACAGGCCGATCCACTGGCGGGGATACAGTGGCACCTGCTCAACACCGGGCAGACGGTCCCGGCTGACACCCTGCCGGTGGCCGGCAACGACCTGAACGTGGATGGCCTGTTCCGCAACGGCATCCGCGGCCAGGGCGTCACCATCGCCATCGTCGACGATGGCCTGCAGATCGCGCACCCGGACCTGGCCGCCAACGTGGCCGCGGTGGCCGGCAAGAACTTCATCAACGGCTCGAACAACCCCACCCCGACCAACCCGGATGTCGACAACCACGGCACCATGGTCGGCGGCATTGCTGGCGCGGTGGGCGCCAACAACCTGGGCGTACGTGGTGTGGCGCCGGCGGCGACGCTGAAGGGCTTCAACCCGATTTCGCGCTCAGCCCTGGGCAACCAGCAGAGCAACATCGAGTACGCCTGGTGGGACGGCGCGGAGTCGGCCGACGTGCAGGTGTTCAACAACAGCTGGGGCGCCGGCCCGGGCAATCCGAACCTGCCGCTGGCGTACAGCGAAAACACGATTCGTTCGTACGAGCAGGCACTGTCGGGTACGCGCGGTGGCCGCGGCGGCATCTACGTGAAGTCGGCGGGCAACAACTTCAACAATGCCTCGATCAGCCAGACCCAGGATGTCTGCACCACCGACACCAAGAACCGCAACACCGGCTGCGTGCCGGCCGGACGCGATCCGCGCAACAACCTGTTCAACGTGATCACGGTAGGCGCGGTGCGTGCCGATGGCGTGCGCTCGTCGTATTCCTCCACCGGCTCGGCGCTGTGGGTGTCGGCCTTCGGCGGCGAATACGGCCTGCAGGCCCAGTACGCCCCCGGCCTGGTGGCACGCGCGTACGACCCCGCCATCGTCACCACCGACGTGACCGGATGCGCGCAGGGCAGCAACAAGAACACCAACCGCCAGAACACGCTGGACAGCAACCTGTCGGCCATCGACAGCACCTGCAACTACACCGCCAAGATGAACGGCACCTCGGCGTCAGCGCCGATGGTCTCGGGCGTGGCGGCACTGGTGCTGGAAGCCAATCCGAACCTGTCCTATCGCGATGTGAAGTACATCCTGGCCACCACCGCCACCCGCAACCACCCGAACCAGCCGGCGGTGACGCTGGCCGACGGGCGCACGCTGGTGCCAGGCTGGACGGTGAATGCTGCCGGCCGTGCCTACAGCAACTGGTATGGCTTCGGCGTGGTCAACGCTGCACGCGCGGTGCAGGTGGCCGAGAACTTCCAGTCGCTCGGTACGCTGGTCGACAGCGGCTGGCGCAACACCACGCGTACCGTGGCCATCGGCAACACCTCGGCCGCCGCTGCACGCCTGACCTTCCAGTTGGCCAACGGCGCGCGCAACATCGAAAGCGTGCAGCTGGGCTTCCGGGTCAACCACCGCAACACGCGCCAGCTGCAGTTCGTGCTGGTGTCACCCAGCGGTACCCGCAGCGTGGTGCAACCGGCGTTCACCGCGATCGGTTCGGGCACGGGTGGCGCGCAGAGCAACTTCACCAGCTGGGACCTGCTGTCCAGCAATGCCTTCCTGGATGAGAACGCCACGGGCACCTGGACGCTGGAAGTGACCGACATGGGGCAGGCCGCGACCGCTGCATCGCGTGGCAACCTCGAATTCTTCAAGATCCGCGTTCTGGGGCACTGATGATGAAGACCACCATTCTGTTGAGCACGCTCGCCTTCGCGGCGATGACCTCCCCTGCCTGGGCACAGAGCTCGGGACAGACCCCTCCGGCCAAGACCCTGTCGACCGTGGATGCTCAGGAACTGAAGGCGTCCGCTACCGGCCGCTCGTTCGATGTGGGCGGCACGCGTTTCCAGCTGTCGCCCTCGGCAACGGTAAAGCAGGCCAGCGGCGGCCAGTTCACGATCACCCCGCAGGCGGCGGCGACCACCAGCTCGCGTACCAAGCGTTCGCTGGATGGCGCCGCGGCGGCGCCTGCTGATGCCGGTGCCGGCAAGTTCGCGGCGGCGGTCTCCCGTGACGGAGCGCCGGTGGTGGCGACCTCGCGGGTCAAGGTGTTCTTCACCGATGCAGCATCGGCCCAGCGCGCGGCTACGGCCACCGGTGGCACCGTGGTGAAGGTGTCGAAGGCTTCGGGCCAGGCCATCGTGGAGTACCCGTCGGTGAACGCGGCACTGGATGCGACCACCAGGTTGCTGTCCACCGCCGGTATCCGCGCCACAGAGCCGGACGTGGTGCAGTGGGAAGAGACCAAGTAAGGCGTTGAGCGGTGCCCCGGCCGGCTGGCTCTCCTGGCCGGCCGGGGATTGGTGTGGGGTGTGCCGACCAACGGTCGGCACCCACGTGTCGACCAAGGTCGACACCTACCGGGGTAGCGCGCGCGACCAAGGGTCGGCATAAGCCGGGCATGGACCGGGATTACCGCGCGGCGAGTGTGCCGCTGTGCTTGAGGTGGCAGCTGGCCAGCGCGTCGTTGCCGGCGGCCGAGTGGCCGGGCTCGAGCAGCAGGCGCTGCACGTCCGAGAACAGCTTTTCCACCGGCATGCCGTACGGCGCGAACAGGCGCAGGCGGCCCTGGCGGTCGAACACGTAGCCGCCGGCAATGTGGCTCATGGTGTAGGTATCCGGTACCTGACCGGGTTCCTTTTCGTAGAACGCCTTGAAGTCGCTGGCCATCGCGGCCAGCTGCGCATCGTTGCCAACCAGCGCGATTGCCTTGGGATCGAACGCTTCCACATAGGTGCGCGCGACCTCGGGCGTGTCGCGGGCCGGGTCGACGCTGACGAACACGACCTGCAGCTGATCGGCATCCTTGCCCATCAGGTGCTTGACTTGGCTCAGCTCGACCATCGTGGTCGGGCACACGTCCGGGCAGCTGGTGAAACCGAAGAACAGGTAGGTCACCTGCCCCTGCAGGTCCTTCGGGCCGCGCACGGTGCCGCGGCTGTCGGGCATCGACCACTGCTGGCCAAGTTCTTCGCAGGCGATGTCCTTCGCATAGAAGTCCATGCGCGACTGCGCGCTGCAGCCGGCCAGCAGGCCGAGCAGCAGGCCTGCGGCCAGGCGCAGGCCACGATGGGGGAACGCAATGCCTTTCACGGTTCGCCAGCTCAGTTGATCATCATGTGGTAGTGCATGCTCCAGATGATCCAGACCGACAACGCGACGACGATGAACAGGATCACCAGGGTGAACACGAAGCTGGCCAGGTTCCAGCCACCTTCGGACTTGCGGTCCATGTGCAGGAAATAGACCAGCTGCACCAGGATCTGCGCCACTGCGAAGCCGACCAGCAGGAACAGCGTGAGCGGCCGCGACAGCACCGGATTCATCACCAGTGCGAACGGCACCACGGTCAGCAGCGCGCACAGCACGAAGCCGATCAGGTAGGACTTGGTGGAGCCGTGCGCATTGCCGGCGCGCGAGGTTTCGACGTGGGCCATGTCAGAAGGCTCCGATCAGGTAGACGAAGGTGAAGACGCAGATCCACACCAGGTCCAGGAAGTGCCAGAACAGGCTCAGGCACGACACGCGGGTGATGTTGGTCGGGGTCAGGCCACGGCGGTAGACCTGGTGCATGACCACCGCCATCCAGATCAGGCCGCTGGCCACGTGCAGGCCGTGGGTGGCGACCAACGCGAAGAACGCCGACAGGTAGGCACTGGTGCTCGGACCTGCGCCTTCGTGGATCAGGTGCGAGAACTCATAGATCTCCATGCCGATGAACGAGGCACCGAGCACGAAGGTCACGCCCAGCCAGCGCAGCACCGCCGAGGCATCGTGGCGATGCATGGCCAGCACGGCCTGGCCGTAGGTGATGCTGGAGACCAGCAGCAGGAAGGTCTCGGCCATCACGAACGGCAACGAGAACAGGTCCTTGCCGGTGGGGCCGCCGGCGTAGGCGGTGCTGAGCACCGCGTACGAGGCGAACAGGGAACCGAACAGCACCAGGTCGGACATGAGGTAGACCCACATGCCGAACACCTTCATGCCGCCCTGTTCGTGGCCATGGTCGTGCTCGTGGTGGTCCTCGTGCGCCTGCGTGTCGCTGGCCAGCTCCGGGCGGGTCAACAGGTTCATGCGCGTACCTCCTTCAGCTTGGCAAGGTTGGCCGCTTCGGTGCGCGCCACCTCTTCGGAACTGACGTAGTAATCCACGTCCTCGTCGTAGGACCGCACGATCAGGGTCACGATCATCGCGATGAAGCTGGCTGCGGCCATCCACCAGATGTGCCAGACCAGGGCGAAGCACAGCACCAGGATCCAGATGTTGAGGATCAGCGGCACGCCGGTGTTCTTCGGCATGTGGATCGGGGCGTACGTCTTCGGCGGCGGCGGCAGGCCGCGCTTCTTCGCTTCGTGGAAGGCATCCAGCTCATCGGCCTTGGGCACCACGGCGAAGTTGTAGAACGGCGGCGGCGACGGCGTGGCCCATTCCAGCGTGCGTGCGTTCCACGGGTCGCCGGTCAGGTCCAGGTTGCGCTTGCGGTCGCGCACGCTCACGTAGATCTGCACCAGCATCAGGATGATGCCCGCGAACACGAACAGTGCACCGATGAAGGCGGCGATCAGGTACGGCGTCCACGCCGGGTTGTCGTACTGGTTCATGCGGCGGGTCATGCCCATGAAGCCCAGCATGTACAGCGGCATGAAGGCCAGGTAGAAGCCGATCACCCAGCAGGCGAACGACCACTTGCCCAGGCGCTCGTTGAGGGTGAAGCCGAACACCTTCGGGAACCAGTAGGCGAAGCCGGCCAGGTAGCCGAACAGCGCGCCGCCGATGATGGTGTTATGGAAGTGGGCGACCAGGAACAGGCTGTTGTGCAGCAGGAAGTCCGCGCCCGGGATGGCCAGCAGCACGCCGGTCATGCCACCGATGGTGAAGGTGACCAGGAAGGCGATGGTCCACAGCATCGGTACGCTGAACTCGACGCGGCCGCCGTACATGGTGAACAGCCAGGTAAAGATCTTCACGCCGGTGGGGATGGCGATGATCATCGTCATGATGCCGAAGAAGGCATTGACGCTGGCACCCGAGCCCATGGTGAAGAAGTGGTGCAGCCAGACGATGAACGACAGGATGCCGATCGCCAGCGTGGCGCCCACCATCGACTTGTAGCCGAACAGCTTCTTGCGCGCGAACGTGGCGGTGACTTCAGAGAAGATGCCGAACGCCGGCAGCACCAGGATGTACACCTCCGGGTGGCCCCAGGCCCACACCAGGTTCACGTACATCATCGGGTTGCCACCCAACGTGTTGGTGTAGAAGTTGAAGTCCAGGTAGCGGTCCAGGGTGAGCGCACCCAGCGCCACGGTCAGGATCGGGAAGGCGGCGATGATGATCACGCTGGTGACCAGCACGGTCCAGGTGAACACCGGCATCTTCATCAGGGTCATGCCCGGCGCACGCATGCGCAGGATGGTGATGAACAGGTTGACGCCGGTCAGCAATGTGCCGATGCCCGAGGCCTGCAACGCCCAGATGTAGTAGTCCACGCCTACGCCCGGACTGAACTCGATGCCCGACAGCGGCGGATAGGCCACCCAGCCGGTCATCGCGAATTCGCCAACGCCCAGCGAGATCATCATCAGCGCAGCGCCAACCACGAAGATCCAGAAGCTGAAGGCGTTGAGGAACGGGAACGCCATGTCGCGTGCGCCGATCTGCAGCGGCACGATGATGTTCATCAGGCCGACCACGAACGGGGTGGCCACGAAGAAGATCATGATCACGCCATGCGCGGTGAAGATCTGGTCGTAGTGCTCCGGTGGCAGGAAGCCATCACTGCCTGGCCCGGCCGCGGCCAACTGCGCGCGCATCATCAGCGCGTCGGCGAAGCCACGCACCAGCATGACCAGCGCCACTACCACGTACATGATGCCGATCTTCTTGTGGTCCACGGTGGTGAACCAGTCGCGCCAGAGCACGCCCCATAGCTTGAAGTACGTCACCGCGCCAAGCAGCGCGAGGCCACCCAGCACCATGGCCGCCAGCGTGACCACGACGATCGGCTCGTGCAGCGGCACGGCCTCCCACGTCAATTTACCCAACATGTTCGTTACTCCTGGGAAACCTGGGCACCACCGGCAGCACCCGCCGGGGACGCAGCAGCGGTGTTCTCACCGACGCCGATGAACTGGTCGATGACCTTCTTGAACAGCAGCGGTTCGACGCTGGAGAAGTGCTGCACCGGCGCGTTCTTCGACGGTGCGGCCAGCGCCTTGAACTGGTTGAAGTCCAGCGCCTGTGGTGCGCTGCGTACCTCGGCCACCCAGCGCTCGAACTCCTCGTTGCTGCTGGCGGTGGCAATGAACTTCATGTTCGAGAAGCCATGCCCGCTGTAGTTGCCGGACATGCCACGGAACTGGCCTGGCTCGTTGGCGATCAGGTGCAGCTGCGTGCGCATGCCGGCCATCGCGTAGATCTGCCCACCCAGCTGCGGGATGAAGAAGGTATTCATCGTCGAGTTGGAGGTGATGTTGAACGCCAGCGGGCGGTTGGCCGGGAAGTTGAGCTGGTTGACCGTGGCGATGCCCAGGTCCGGGTATACGAACACCCATTTCCAGTCGGTGGCGATCACGTCCACGTGCAGCGGCTCACCGGCCACGTCCAGCGGCTTGTACGGGTCCAGTTCGTGGGTCGACTTCCACACGATCACGGCCAGGCCGGCAATGATCAGCAGCGGCACGCCCCAGACCACGATCTCCACCTTGGTGGAGTGCGACCACTCCGGCGTGTATTTCGCCTTGGTGTTGCCGGCGCGGAAGCGCCAGGCGAATACGAAGGTCAGCACGATGGCCGGTATCACCACGATCAGCATCAGGCCGATGCAGATCAGGATCAGGTCGCGCTGGGCGAGCCCGACCATGCCCTTCGAATCCAGCAGCACCCAGTCACAGCCCGACAGGCCGACGCAGGCCAGGGCGACCAGCGCCAGGCGGATGCGGTTCCAGCAGATATTCATTGGAGGTCAACCCTGTTGAAGAAGCGCGCTTGACCGGCTCGCCTGCGCGCAGCGCCCGGGCGTGGAGCGGCTACACTGTGGGTACGAAGTCGCCTACAAGAGAGCGATCCACTCCAATCAAGCCCATACAAGATACATCATTGTATGGACTTGTGCATCTGCACGTATGGAAAAACTGACCGATGACGCCACCTGCCGCCGGCCGCCGCCTGAAACACCCCAATCGCACCTGGGTTCGCCCCTTCCGCGAGGGCGCTGGCCCGCTGTACCTGCAGATCGCCCAGCAGGTGCGCGAGGCAGTGGATGACGGCGTGCTGCGTCCGGGCGACCGGCTGCCGCCGCAGCGCGACCTGGCCCAGCAGGTGGGCGTGGACCTGACCACGGTCACCCGGGCCTTTGCCGAGCTGCGCCAGGCTGGCCTGCTGGATGCGCAGGGCGCCGGCGGCACCTTCATCGCGCTGTCGGCCGGCAACCGCAGCACCTCGGTGGACCTGAGCATGAACATCCCGCCGCTGCTGGGCAGCGCGCCGTTCGCACAGGGCATGGAGGCCGGTTTCCAGCACGTGGGCCAGCAGCTGGGCCAGGGCGAACTGATGAGCTACCACGTCGGCGCCGGCACCCGCGAGGACCGCGCCGCCGCCGTGCAGTGGCTGTCACCGGTGCTGGGCACGGTGGGTGCCGACCAGGTGGTGATCTGCCCCGGCGCGCAGACCGCACTGTGCGCACTGATCCTGGCCCGCACCCAGCCGGGCGAGCTGATCGCCGCCGAGCAGCTGACCTACCCGGGCCTGCTGGCCGCCGCGCGCGTGCTGCAGCGGGGCGTGGTGCCAGTGGCGATGGACGCCGAAGGCATGCTGCCCGACGCGCTGGAAGAGGCCTGCCAGCTGCGCCGCCCGCGCCTGCTGTACCTGGTACCGACCATCCAGAACCCGACCACGGCGACGATGTCGGCACAACGCCGGCAGGCCCTGCTGGCGGTTGCCAAGCGCCACGATCTGACCGTGATCGAAGACGATCCCTACTGGTTGCTGGCCGGGGACGCCGCACCGCCGCTGGCCGCCCACCGCGACGCCGGCTGCCCGGTGTATTACATCTCCACCCTGTCCAAGTGCCTGGCACCGGGCCTGCGCACCGCCTACCTGGTGGTGCCGGGCGGCGAACCGATGGAACCGGTGCTGGACGCCCTGCGTGCGATCGCGCTGATGCCGACCCAATCAATGGTGGCGGTGGCGTCGCAGTGGATCCGCAGCGGCCAGGCCCAGGACATGGTGCAGCGCTTCAAGCAGGAGCTGCGCGAGCGCCAGGCGATTGCCGCGCAGTACCTGCCGTCCCGCGCGCGGGCGCACCCGGCCGGCCTGCACGTATGGCTGCCGCTACCGCCGCGGCTGGACCAGTACCGGCTGATCCAGGCCGCACAGGAACAGGGGCTGGGCATCGCCAGCTCGGACGCCTTCAGCGTGGAGGAACCGCCACCGGGCAACGCGATCCGCCTGTCGCTGGGCGGCGCAGTTGACCAGGATGCGCTGGCCGGGGCGCTGGCCAAACTGAACGAGATCCTGTCTGAGGCCCCCGAGGCCCGGCACAACGCCATCGTCTGAACCGGGCGCATGGCGCCTCATCCATACAAGATGATATTTTGTATGCAATGTATGGATGAAGGGACGTGCGTCGATGCGCGCCGAGAGACTGAAGTTCCACCTGGTAATGGCCGGCTGTGGTGGCTTTGTGGTGTTGATGCTGGCCGCGCTGGCCTGGGTCTGCCTGCAGCCGCAGACCGTGGATGTGCAGGCCGCCGAACGCCACGCCATCGAGCAATGCGTGCAGCGCAGCGAGGATCCGTCGCGTAGCGAGATCCAGCGCCGCGCGCAGGCCGACTCCTGCCGCGAGATGCGCAAGCAGTATGTGCACAAGTTCGGCGGGGACGCGTCCTGATGGGCGCAGCCGCGCCGCGCCGCCGCTGGCTGCTGCCGACGATGATCGCCCTCGCCTGCCTGTTCATGGCCGGCGTGGCGGCTGCGCTGTGGCAGTACTTCGGCTACAGCGCGCAGTCGACGTTCACCGAACAGGCCATCGTCTTCGACGACTCGCAGCTGCGCCTGCCGTCCGATCTGGCCGGTGATACCGGCCGCATCCGCGTGGTGCATTTCTGGGACCCGGCGTGTGCCGTCTGCAACCGCGAAACCGGCGCACACCTGAGCTACCTGATCAGCATGTACCGCCGCGCCGGCATCGACTTCTATGCGATCCGCCGCCCCGGTACCCACGGCGAACTGCCTGAGCCGCTGCGCAACAAGGTGATCAACCTGCCGACCATCGACGGCATCGAACACATCCCGGCGAGCCCTGCCGTGGCGATCTGGGACCGGCAGGGCCACCTCGCCTATGCCGGCCCGTACAGCATCGGCATGGTCTGCAACTCGGCCAACAGCTTCGTCGAACCACTGCTGGACAGACTGGTGCGCGGCGAAACCGTGCGCCCGAAAGGACTGCTTGCCGTGGGCTGCTACTGCCCCTGGCAGGCCAAGCGCTGAGGACGCGCAATGACACCACTGACGCTGGCCGCTGTGGCCGCCACAAGCAACAACGGCGGTCACCTGTCCGAACCGACCGATGGTTATGGACAGGCTCCCGCCGTTGGAAGCAACGATACGCCCCGACATGCTCCGTACATGCCGCGACCGGATGTCGCAGCCCGCGAATGGGTGCAGGACGTGCTCGCGCACAACGGGCCGATCTACCTGCGCATCGTCAATTCGCTGGAGCGCACGGTGCGTCGCGGTGGGCTTGCACCAGGACAACGCCTGCCCTCGCAGCGTGCGTTGGCGCAGCAGCTCGGCGTCGACCTGACCACGGTAACGCGGGCGTTCGACGAAGCGCGCAAGCGCGGCCTGATCGAGGCACGCGGGCCACAAGGCAGTTTCATCGCACCACCCAAGGCCGGCTTCGACCAGGTGGTGGACCTGAGCATGAACGTGCCGCCGGTGCCCGATGCCGATGCGCTGGCCGAGACCCTGCGCCGCGGTGCCGCCGCCGTGCTTGCGCGCAGCAACGCGCCGAACCTGATGACCTACCACCTGGGCGGCGGCAATCCCACCGACCGCCACGCGGCAGCGCGCTGGCTGCAACCGATGCTGGGCGCGGTGGAGGATGCCAGCCTGTTGCTGACCGAAGGCGCGCAGGTGGCATTGGCCGCGATCCTGCTCAGCCAGGGCCACGATGGCGACGCGATCCTGTGTGACACGCTGGTCTACCCGGGGCTGCTGCAGGCCGCCGGGGCGCTTGGGCGGCGGCTGGTACCGGTGGACGGCGATGAGTACGGGATGTGCCCCGAGGAATTGGTGAGGCAGGCGCGCGGGAGTGGCGCGCGGCTGGTCTATCTCAACCCCACCTGCCAGAACCCGACCGCGCTGACGCTGTCGTTGCAGCGGCGCGAAGCGCTGGCACGCGTGTTGGAAAGCCAGGGCCTGTTGGCGGTCGAGGATGATCCTTACTGGCACCTTGCCGAAGAGGCACCCATACCGTTGGCAACGCTGGCACCGCGCCACGTGTTCCATGTGGCGACGCTGTCGAAGGTGATCAGCCCCGGCCTGCGCACGGCCTTCGTGCGCTGCCCGGGTGCCGCGCACGCCGAGGCGATGGCTTCGGCCTTGCGCGCCACCCGGTTGATGGGGCATCCGCTGGTGGCGGCGCTGGCCAGCCAGCTGCTGCTGGATGGTTCAGCGCAATCGCTGCTGGCGCAGGTGCGCAGCGAAGCGCACGAGCGCATGCGCATGGCGCGCTACCTGCTGGCGCCTTCGCTGCTGCTGCGCGCCGAAGGCCTGCATGCCTGGTGCCGGGTACCAGCGCCATGGACTGACGCCACCCTGGTGCGTACCGCACAGCTGCAGGGGCTGGCGATCGCGCCTTCATCGGCATTCTGCCCGCCGGGGGTGCAGCATCAGAACGGCGTGCGGCTGTCGCTGGGGCTGGCGGCCGATCGCCGGCAGCTGGAAAGTGCGCTGCAACGGATTGACCGGTTGTTGTTGTCGGACGCGTTGCCGGCGATCGAGCGGTAGCCCTGGAATGGGATGTGCCGACCAACGGTCGGCACCCACCCGACCGGTAGTGCCGGCCGCTGGCCGGCGGAAGACTCCTCAGCACGGTTGGAATGTGCCAACCAACAGTTGGCACCCACCCGACCGGTAGTGCCGGCCGCTGGCCGGCGGAAGATTCCCCGGCACGGTTGGAATGTGCCAACCAAGGTTGGCACCCACCAGATCGGTAGCGCCGGCCGCTGGCCGGCGGAAGATTCCCCGGTACGGTTGGAATGTGCCAACCAAGGTTGGCACCCACCCGACCGGTAGCGCCGGCCGCTGGCCGGCGGAAGATTCCCCGGCACGGTTGGAATGTGCCAACCAAGGTTGGCACCCACCAAAGCAGGGTCAGGCCAAGGCGGAGAGGGCCTTCACCAGCGCATCCATCTGCTGCGGCCGGGTGAACACCGACGGCGTCACCCGCACGCAGGCGCCGGAGTCCAAGCCGTCGCGATGGGTGGTGAACACGCGATGTTCGTCCAGCAGGCGCTTCTGCAGCGCGATGTTGTCAGCCACGCTGGTGCGCCCGCGCAGGCGGAAGCTGGCCAATGCACTCGCCAACGCCGGATCCGGCGAAGACAGCACTTCGATGTGCGCCATCTGCCGCGCCGGCAGCGTCCAGCGCTCGCGCAGGTAACGCAGGCGCGCCTGCTTGTTGTCCGCACCGATGCGCTGGTGCAGGGCAATCGCCTCCGGAAGTGCCAGGTAAGCGGCGAAGTTGACCGTGCCGGTATGTACGCGGCTGCCCACGCGGCCGTCGTCGGTCTCGCCCATGTACGGGTCGAGGTCCGCAACGCGGCCCCTGCGCACGTACATCGCGCCGACACCGACCGGTGCGCCGATCCACTTGTGCAGGTTGATGCCGACGAAATCGGCCTTCAGCTGCGGCACCGCGTAGTCGATCTGGCCGAACCCGTGCGCCGCATCGACGATCACGTCGATACCGCGTGCGCGTGCACGCTCGGCGATCTCGGCCACCGGCAGCACCAGCCCATGGCGATGGCTGACCTGGGTCAGCAGCACCAGCTTCAGGCGTGGCAGCCGCGCGAACGCGGCCTCGTAGGCCTGCAGGATCTGCGCATGGTCGGGCACCACCGGCAGCGCGATGCGCTCGACCTGCACGCCACGGCGCTGCTGCAGCCAACGCATCGCACCGATCATGCTGTCGTAGTCGATGTCGGCGTACAGCACCTGGTCGCCGGGCCGCAGGCGGTTGTAGCCACCGATCAGCGCCAGCATCGCTTCGGTGGCGCCACGGGTCAGTGCGATCTCGTCGGCGCCCACGCCCAGCAGTTCGGCCACCTGCCGCTGCACCGCCATGTACTGCACCGGGAACTCATGACGGCCGTACCAAGCGTTACCACGGTTCACCTCGGCGGTGTGGCGCTGGTAGCTGGCCAGCGTCTCGCGGCCCATCGCGCCCCAGTAGCCGTTCTCCAGGTGGTTCACTTCATCGGTGATGTCGAAGTGGCTGGCCACGGCGGCCCAGTAGCCTTCATCGCGGGCCAGCGCGTCCGGCGCTACGGTCGTTGCGGGAATCTGCATGGGCGCAGCGTAACCCGCGGCCGCCATGGCAGGCAGTGAAGACAGCGCAGCTGCAGCCGGCAGCAGTGCACCGGCACGCAACAGGACGCGGCGGTTACGGTCCATCAGAAGCTCAGCCGGTACTGTGCGTACAGGTTGGCACCGTCGGTGTCGTACGGCGCGTTGCGCGAGTAGACCAGGCCGCGACTGGCCTGGAAGGTGGCTTCGTCCGGATAGCGGTCGAACACGTTGTCGGCACCCACGCGCAGGCTGTGATGTTCGTTGATGCGATAGCCGACGGCCAGGTCGAGGAAGCTCATCGCACCAAAGCGCTGGTAGATATCGCCCACCGCATTGCCGCTGGAATCGGTCCAGGCACCGTAGTAGCGCATGCGCGCCATCAGCGACCAGGCACCGATGTCCCAGCTGCCGGTCAGGCTGCCCTTGTGCTCGGGCAGGCGATCTTCGAACAGCACGCGCTGGGTCTCATTGGTTGCCACCGAGGTGCTGCCGTTGTCCACGCGGGTGCGGTTGTAGTTGTAGGCCAGGGTCAGCGTCATGCGGCCCGCGCCGAGGTCGCGCAGGTAGTTGCCGACCACGTCCACGCCGGTGGTGGTGGTGTCGAAGTCGTTGGTGAAGTAGTTCACCGAGGTATAGCCCAGCGGATTGGGCGTACCGGCCGGAATGGCGAAACTGGCCGACTGGCTGAAGCGGTCGGTGAGCTTGATCTGGTAGACATCCACCGAGCCGGACAGGCCCAGGTCGGTGCGCCAGGTCAGGCCCAGCGATGCGGTACGCGATTCTTCCGGCTTCAACGGCCTGGCACCGAGCAGCTGCGCCAGCGGATCGTTCGGCGACAGGCGGCCGCTGGTGAAGATCTGCAGCGTGCGCGTATCCAACCCCTGGGTGGTGCTGGTGGTGTTGAGCTGCGCCGGCGTCGGCGCGCGGAAGCCGGTGGACACGGTGCCGCGCAGGGCGACGTCCGGGGTGATCGCGAAGCGCGCCGACAGTTTGCCGTCCAGTGTGCTGCCGAAGCTGGAGAAGTCCTCATAGCGGCTGGCTGCACCGATGCTCCAGCGCTCGCCCAGCGGCACTTCCATGTCCACGTAGGCGGCCTTGCTGCGCTGGCTCCACTGCCCGGCCTGGCTGGCCGAGAAGCCCGGCGCGCCATTGGAGTTGGCCTCCAGGCCCGCGGCCGCGCCCGGACCCACCGCGTACGAGGCCGGATCACCGGCGCGCACCTGGTAGGTTTCCTGGCGGAACTCGCCACCGAAGGCGACGTTGATCGGCTTGGACAGCGCAGCCACGTCCCATTCGTAGTTGAAGTCGGCGTTGGCGTTCTTCTCGGTCTGGGTGAGGCGGCCGAGATCGAAGTCGGTCGGGCTGGCCGGACCGAGCGAGGCATTGATCGAGTTCTTCAGGCGATAGTCGATGGCGTTGCGGCCATACGAGGCGCTGACATCCCAGCGCAGCTTCGGCGCGATCTCGCCGCGCAGGCCACCGACCAGCTGCAGGTCGTTCTGCACGTTGCCGTACTGCGGGCTGAAGCCAACCGGATACAGCGAGCGCAGGTTCCAGCCCGGGAAGATGGCGGTGGTGCGGTACGCGCCGGTGGTGGTGTCCGGGTTGCGCCAGTTGAAATCGCTGACGCCATCGCTGTGGCTGTACAGGCCAAAGGCATAGAGCTCCAGCGTATCGCTGGCGTTGGCCTTTACGTTGAAGCCGACGCGGCGGCTTTCCAGTTCCGGCTGGCCCCAGCGCTGCACCGGGTTGGGCACCTCCAGCTCCGGATGCGCGGCCTGGAAGGCGATGGCATCGGGGCGCTGGCGGGTGCGCGAGGTGGCGTCGGAGGTGGACGATTCGGCGAACAGCACCAGGCTGCCGTAGTCACCCAGCGACCAGCCAGTGCGCGCACTGAAATCGCGCGAAGCACCGTCGCCCTGCGCGTACTGCGAGTAGCCGGCGGTGATCTCGCTACCCGGCCCATCCTCCAGGATGATGTTGATGACGCCGGCGATGGCGTCCGAGCCGTACTGCGCCGACGCGCCATCACGCAGCACCTCGATGCGCTTGATCGCGCTGGTTGGAATCTGTGCCAGGTCAGCGGCCTGTGCACCACGGTTGCCGAGCAGCGCGCTGCGGTGGAAGCGGCGACCGTTGACCAGCACCAGGGTCTGGTCCGGCGACAGGCCACGCAGCGTGGCCGGACGCACGAACACCTGGCCGTCCGCCATCGGCAGGCGCTGCACCACGAACGACGGCACCAGCTGGGCCAGCACGTCCTTCAGGTCGGTGGATTCGACGGACCTGATGTCTTCCTTGCTGAACACATCCACCGGCGCCAGCGTTTCGAACTGGGTGCGGTTGGACGCGCGGGTACCGGTGACCAGCATCGCGTCGAGCTGGGTGGGCGCGGCGCGGCTGCCGCCGGCGGCATCGACCGCATCGGCCTCCGTTGCGATCGCGCCTCCTGCGCTGGCCATGGAAAGGGCAAGGAGGATGGAACGCGAAAGCTTCGAACGATGCACGGCAGGGCTCCGGGAGGACGCGACAGGGCCAGCACCTGTGCGCACACAACAGGCCTGGACAAGGCGCGCAGTCTCGGCGCGATGTGTGAAGGAGGCATGACGTCAGTACGACAGCTTGATGCGCCAACCAAGGTTGGCCCTGCCAGGGCTCATCCGTAGATCCACGCCATGCATGGGTGGCAATGCAGACCCACGCCCCATCTCCGCACACAGCGGCTAGCCGTTGGCGTCGTCGCCAAAGCCGAAACGGGCTGGCCGTGCCGTTCGCAGCGGAACGAACATCATGGCAGCGAACACCACCAAGGCGGGGGCGGACATGATCCAGATGCCCCTGTTGCGAATCCCGATCCCCATGAAGTCGACCTGCAGATCGCCGATCCATTGCAGCTGCGTCAGTATCATCACCAGCCCGCCGATAGTCGCGCACGGCAACCCACCGTGACCGGCCCCCAACAACGTCGGTGTCAGAAACCCGCCCAGCAACGCGAAGCCGACACGGTACACCCAGGGGTTGCCGCGCCACCGTGGCGCGCCGAACAACATCAGCAGCATCAGCGCCAGGGTCAACAGACTGGGAAGTACCCAGAGGGCAAGCAGCATTTCGATCATCTCGATCATCGGCCGGGCTCCGCTGGCCTGGCATCCCCCGTCGTCGATCGCATCTCCCTGCCCCCCATCACGTCCATGAAGCACGCATTGTTGCCGGTACGCAGGCAGACGCAAAGCCCCGGCAGCGCAAGAACTGCTAAACGCCGCGCCTGCCGATCCGCTACTGTGCCGGCATTGGATGCGGGGAACGGCAGGATGAGCGCGGCAGGCAAGGCGTTGTGGTACATCGAAACCCATGCGGACCAGCCATTGGCGCTGGCCGACATCGCCGCTGCGGCCGGCCTGTCGCCGTTTCATCTGTCACGCCTGTTCCAGGCCCGCACCGGCACCTCGGTGGTGCGCTACCTGCGCGGGCGCCGCCTGACCGCTGCCGCGCAGCGGTTGGCCAACGGCGCGGGCGACATCCTGCAGGTGGCGCTGGGGGCCGGCTACACCACCCATGCTGCCTTTACCCGTGCCTTCAGCGAACAGTTCGGGCAGACACCGGAACGGGTACGCGAACAGGGCACCGATGGGCTGACGCTGGTGCAGGCGATCCGCCTGGACGAGGCCCCGTCAGCCTGCATTGAAGCCCCCCGGCTGCTCGATACGCCCGCGTTCCAGGTGGCAGGCGTCGGCATGCGGCATACCCGCGACAGCAGCGGCGCGATTCCGGGCCAATGGGCCCAGCTCAACCGCGAGTGGCCGACGCCGGCACCGGTCAGCTTCGGCGTGTGCTGCAACAGTGATGACGATGGTGGCTTCGACTACATTGCGGCACTACCGGCAAGCGCGGTGCCGAGCGTGCCTGCGCACTGGCGACGCGTGGACATCCCGGCGCGCCGCTACCTGGTGGCTTGGCACGGCGGACACATCTCGGCCATCCGCTCGACCTGGTTCTGGTTGCTGGATCACTACCTGCCCGGCTCCGGCCTCAGCCTGGCCGATGCACCCGATCTGGAACGCTACGACCTGCGTTTCGATGAGCATAGCGGCAACGGCGGCGTGGAGATCTGGCTGCCGGTGGAAGAACGTCCCCACTGACAAGGAGTTGAAGATGCGCATGACCGCTGCTGTGCTGGGAGGAATGCTGCTGGCGTTCGCGAGCGTCGGCGCCGCCCGCGAAAGCGGCGTCGCCGGCGAGCGCCACGGCACGACGACGCTGGCCAGCGCCGCCGTGCGCGACGCAGGGCACCGCGACGCGCTGCGCTACACGGCCTGGTATCCGGCACAGGCCGGCAGCCGCGAAAACGCGCTGACCATCGGTCCTCCCGACGCGCCGCTGTTCGTCGCCGGCCGGTCGGCCAAGGATGCGCCGGTCGCGGGTGATCGCCTGCCGACCCTGCTGCTCTCGCATGGCAACGGCGGCAGCGCGCGCATGATGGGTTGGCTGGGCACGGCGCTGGCGCGGGCCGGGTATCTGGTGATTGCGGTGGATCATCCAGGCAACAACGGCGTTGACACCATGACCCTGCCCGGCAGCCTTCTGACCTGGTTGCGCGCCGATGACCTGCGTGCCGCACTGGCGGCCGTGCAAGCTGATCCGGTGCTGGGCCCGCATGTCGATCCTGAGCGCTTGGGGGTCGCCGGCTTCTCGGCCGGTGGCTACACCGCGCTGCTGGCAGCCGGTGCGCGACCGGACCTGCAGCGATTGCGGGACTTCTGCACCGCACATCCGGATGACGGCGTCTGCCGGCCCCAACAGGAGGCGGCAACGCACACGATGGAGGCGCGCGTTGCCGCTGCGGCGTCGCCCGAGCTGTCGCCATGGATGTCCCACGCCAACGACGCACGCGCCATTCCCGGCGTGCGCGCGGTGTTCCTGCTGGCGCCGGCAATCGTGCAGGCCTTTGCGCCCGAGCAGCTCTCCTCGCTGAAACAGCCGGTGTCGATCGTGCTGGGCCAGGCGGACACGGTCGCGCCACCACAGACCAATGGCGAGGCTGCGCGTGCGGTGATTGCGGGCGCTGCACTGCAGGTGCTGCCCGGTGTCGGCCATTACGATTTCCTCGCCGCATGCACCCCGGCCGGACAACAGCGGCTGCAGGACCTGTGCAGCACATCGGTGCCGAAGGCGCAGACCCACGCGCAGGCAGCGGACGCGGCAATACGGTTCTTCAACCATTCGCTGCGCTAGTGGCCGCCGGGCATCGCCCGGCGCTACAGTGGGCGCGTCCACGGAGAATCGATCATGCGCCTGCTGCACCTCACTCTGCCGGTATCCGACGTCGCTTCCGTGGCCACATATTTCCACGATGTGCTGCAGCAGCGCGTGGTCGGCAACCATGTGCACGTCGGCTGGAGCACCCTCGAACTTCAGCCTGCGGCGGGGCGTCCGGTGGGTGGCGTGCATCTGGCCTTCAACGTGCCGGACAACCGCTTCAGCGAGGCAATGACGTGGTTGCGTGAGCGCACGCCGCTGCAGCGCAATCCGGCGGGGCTGGACTACTTCGCGCTGGAGAGCAGCTGGCAGTCGCAGTCGGTGTACTTCACCGGCCCGGACGGCCTGATCCTTGAACTGATCGGCCGCCGCCGCCTGCCGGCCAGCGCTCGCGAAGGCGTGTTCCATGGCAGCGAGCTGACCTGCCTGAGCGAAGTCGGCCTGCCCAGCCGCGATGTCGAGGCCGTACGCGAACTGTCCAACCAACGTTTCGGCCTGCAGCCGATCAGCCCGGCTTCGCCGCAGTTCGCACCGATTGGCGACGACGAGGGCCTGCTGATCGTGGTCGCGGCCGATCGACGGTGGTTTCCCGAGCAGAAGGACCTGCCCAATGCGCAGGGGCTGTTGCTGCAGGTCGGCGACGTGGCTGGCCCCGGTGTCGTGGAGGACGTTGTGCTCGGCTGGCGGGTACAGGCAGCCTGAACTACCAGCTGCCCGACGCACCACCTCCGCCGCTGCGGCCGCCGCCTCCGGACCAGCTGCTGGAGCTGCTCGCAGACGAACTTGACGACGGGGTGCTGGACGCACTGCGGTGGCCGACGGATGATCTGCGGCTGCCGCGTGCCTTCTCACAGGGCAGCATGGTGAAAATCCAGGCGAAGTACAGCACGACCGTGCCGGCACTCCACCCGATCGTCGCGGCAAGGCGTGCCACCGGGTCGGCGCGATCAATGGCCAGCAGTGCGAAGAGCACGTAGCCAGCGGTCAGCAGCAAGAGCACTGCGAACCTCACCCCGAAGCTGCTGCGGTCCTTGTGCCAGCGCGCGCGGCACGCCTGCACGAGGAAGAACAGCAGCATGGCTACGATGCCTGCCGCCAGGTCCAGCAACGTGTGCAGGGCCAGACTGGGCGGCAACTGGCCACGCAGCATCATCACCACCAAGAACCCCGAACTGACCCCGAGCATGCCGAGCAGCACCACGCGCACACCTCGGCTGCGGCGCCAGCACCAGCCAAGCAGGCTCGCCACCGGTACGCACAACGCCAATACGATGCAGACCGCTGCCAATGCCTGGCGTGGCGCCCACATAGCCGCCGACAGCAGACCCGCGGCTACCACAGCCGTCACCAGCAGCGGGCGACCCCAGGCCGGCAATCGCTTCGGGCGCGCCTGCGGCGTGGTGACCTCGCGTGGCGCTCCACGCTGGCGCTCGCGATGCCTGCGTGCGAGGTCGTCCGGCATCCTGGCCGCGGGCGCCGAGGGCGGTGAGCGCCACAGACCCGCAAGGAAGCCGGCCAGCAGCGTCAGTGCAACCACGGAATCCGCGCTGCGCCAATCGGCCGGCAACACGTTGCGCATCGATGGCGCTTCCCAGGCCGGCAGGTCCTCGCCATCGATCAGCGCGACCACGACCTTCGTTCCATCCAGCAGGCCCTGGTCAAGGTCGCCATCGCGGAAACGCGGCACGATCGCCTTGTCGATGATGCGGGCGGCATAGGCATCTGGAATCGCACCCTCCAGACCGTAACCGGTCTGGATGCGTACACGGCGGTCCTGCACGGCCACGAGCAGCAGCACGCCATCGTCAACGCCTTCCCGGCCCAGCTGCCACTGGTCGAACACCCGCTGTGCGTAGGCCTCGATGCCCTCGTCGCCAGCATGGTCGACCACCAGCACCTGCAGCTGCGCGCCGGTGCGCGCCTGCAACTTGAAGGCCTGCGTGCGCAGTATGTCGCGGGTATCCGCCGAAAGTGCGTTGGCGGCGTCCACCACCGGGTCATCCAGCGCAGGGACCGCAGCACCGGCCATCACCCTTATCGGCAACAGGCACAACAGCATCAACAGCCATGCCGTGACCCGGGTGCACGTCGTCCTGCGCAGCATCTTCACGTGCCCTGCCCTGCCTCGATCCGCGCATGCAGCGCCTGCAGCTGCGCGACCGCCTGGTTGAACACCTGCAGATCGGCATCAACCAGCGCCGGCCAGTCGGGCGCGTGCCCCAGCAACTGCGCCACCTGCTCGGTCGGCGCACGATCAAAGCCTTCACCCAGCACCGCGAGATAGCGTTCACGGAACCCTGCCGGGTCGCGTTGATCCTGCACGAACAGCTGCACGGCCAGCAGCCCTGCATAGAGGTAGTTCACCAGATAGTTGGGGTCGTCATACATCAGGCGCTTGCCGATCCAGCCGTTGCACAGCTGCGGATAGCGCTCCGGGTCCTGACCGAAGCGCGCCAGCACCCGGCCGGTCAACGCGTCCAGGTCATCGGCGGTACCCAGCGTGTTGTCCGCCACGCCCTCGTAGATCGACTGCTCCAGCTGCGCCTCTTCGGAAGACGTGAACAGCTGCAGCACCATATCGTCCAGCAGTGACTTCAGGTAATAGGCCTTGGCCCGCGGGTCCTCTGCCTGCTGGTACAGCTGGTCGCGGAAGCGCAGTTCGTTGTAGATGGCAAAGGCCTCGGTCAGCCACTGGCTGCCATTGCGCTGCAGCGGCGAGGCATGGCCGCGCTGCATCCACTCACCGTGCATGGCATGACCGGCTTCATGGGCGATCTCGACATCGCTTTCCAGATCACCACGGCGCACGCCAACGAACAGCATTGCCGGCACGCCGGGAGCGCTTACCGAGAACGCGTCCTGGCTGCGGTCACCACGTTCGGTGGCCAGATCCATGCGCCGGTTGGCCGGATCGAGCAGCGCACGCAGCTCACTGACGTATGCCGGCCCCAGGTGCTGCATGGCATCGGCGGCATTGTCGCGCAGCTGCGCCAGCGTAAGTACCGGCGGCATATAGCCGGCATCGGGCAACGTGGTATCCCAGAGCTGCGGCGCATCGATGCCTGAACGCGCGGCGTGGCGCAGCAGCATGTCCTGGTAGGCGCGACGGTCCCGTGCATGGCGTTCGATCGCCTGCAGCGTAGCATCCACCGCCGATGCATCCAGGCCCATGCGCTGGTAGCCCCGCGCCGGTGCAGAACCATCGCCCTGCAGGCGCGCGGCGGCATCGTTCACCTGCACCAGGCCCAGAAGCACCGAGGCCATCGGCTCGCGGCGCGAGTGCAGGCCCTGCCAGTAACCCTTCCAGCCCGCTTCCCGCAACGCGCGGTCCCGCTGCTGGGCCAGTGCCTGCTTGTCGTGCCCGGTGTCCCAGTGCCGACCATCACGCTCGATCTGCGGGTACTCGGCACTGCGCAGGATCTGCCCACGCAGCCGTGCGAAACTGTCCAGCGCCGGATCGGCCAGGGCCTCCACGGCCTCATCCAGTGCGGTACTGGCCGGTGCTGCGGCGTCCTTCAGCGCACGCGCGCGCAGGAAGGCATACGGTGCTGCCCACGCCGCGTCTGCGGGCGCTTCGCGCAGCGCCGCGCGGCCGGTGTGGGCGATGCGGCTGCACAGCCCCATCACCTGGTCCAGCGCCTGCGTCGGGCGATGGTCACGGGCGTTGCGTGCGGCCTGCAGATGCAGATAGCTGTGATGGCGCAGGCACTGCGCCTGCAGTGCCTCGGCCTGATGGAAGCGTTGCGCAGGTGCAAGCGCGGAAGCCTGCTGCAGGGCCTCGACACGCTTGCCCAGCTCGCCGCGCGCGGCCTGTTCGGCTGCCGCACTGGCGAAGTAGGCGCTATCGTCGGCCGGCAGCGACTGCGCCTGGACGCCGGTGAAGGGTGCCATCGCCAGCATGACAGTCATGGTGGCGGTGATGGTGCACATCCTGCGAGCCTGCATCGGCGTCTCCCTGCCTGGATCAGGCTCCGAGCCTAGCAGCCCCCGCCCGGCCGCGCCTGTGCCGGGACAGGCATCAGATCGACTCATCCTCGCGCTTGACCAGCGTCCAGCAGGGCGACTGCGCGAAGGTGTAGGTCTGCTGGTCGCTGCTGTCCGGCGTGCGGATCTGTACCTGTCGTTGCCCATCGGCCAGCGTGCTGACCTGCATCTCGCGGCCCTGCCCGGCCAACGCGGCGGGATCGGGCATGACCGGCCACTCGACATCGGCCAGCGCCAGGCGGCTTTCCACCTTGCGCGGTTCCGGCTCGGCCTCGGCATCGATGTAGCTGTCCAGCAGCGGATCGGCGGTGGCTTTTTCCTGCAGCGCGATCTCGTTGCCGAAGTGCTTCAGGAACGCATCGAACTGCGAGTAGGGGCATTCACCGCTGGCAGGCACCGGTGCGGGCTGGACCGCTGCCGCCGTGGACGACGGCGCGGGATGTGCAGGCGCCACTTCCGTGGGCGTCACCTGGGGCTCGGGCGTGCAGGCAACCAGGGCCACGCCACAGGCAAGCATCAGCACGGCAGCGGAACGGTTTCGACGCATGGGCTCATCCTGAATCCGGTTGGGTCGTCCCATGCTACCGCGCGCCCTACAATTCCGGCACTCCGCCTGTCCGAGACTCTCCATGCGTCGCCTCCTGCTCATGATCGGCCTGCTGTTGCCCGCCCTGTGGCCAGCGCTGGCGATGGCCGTCGATGTCCACGAAGGCGATCTGCTGTTCGTCACCGCCGGCCGCAGCGGCCTAAGTGCGGCCATCGACGATGCCACCGGCAAGCAGGGCGCGCCCAGCTTCGATCATGTGGCCCTGGTCGCTGTGGCGCCAAACGGCTGGGAGGTACTGCATGCGGACGAGAAGGGATCGCGTCGGCAATCGCTGGTCGAGTTCCGCCAGAGCGCCCGGGCCAAGCAGCGGCAGATCGTGGTCTATCGCCTGCGGGCACCGCAGCAGGCGGCGATCAAGGATGCGGTCGCCACCGCGCGCATGATGCTGGGCAAGCCGTACAACACGTCGTATGTGTTGAACGAGGACAGCTACTACTGTTCCGACTTCATCGAGCGTGCGTTCCGTGCGCACCATGTGTTCGCGCTGCAGCCGATGAACTTCCGCAATCCGCAGACCGGGCAGATCGCACAGCATTGGGTCGATCTGTACCGCGGCATGGGCATGGAGGTGCCGCAGGATCAGCCCGGCACCAATCCCAATGACATGTCGGCCGCGCCGGTGCTGCAACGCATCGGCGTGCTGGAATAAGCGAAGCCCCGCGCGCGGCGGGGCTTCGGGGGTTGCCCAGGGTGGGTACCGACGTCACTCTTCCTCGTCCTGCCCACCTTGCTGCTGATTGCGCTGGTTGCGCTGCTGCTGTTCCTGCTGCTGTTGCTGCTGCTGGTCGCGGCCACGGCCCTGCTGCTGATCCTGCTGGTTCTGCTGGCCCTGCTGCTTCTGGTTCGGGTTCTGGTTCTGCTGTGCCATGTCCGATCTCCAAAGCCACGCGCGGAATGCGGTGGACGGGGCCATCGTCTGCAGCGAAGAGTTAATCGCGCGTTGGCGGACGGCTACACCTGTGTGTACGCGCGTGAATGAACGCGCAGAAGCCCTTGTGGCACAAGCGGCTGAAGGATTCATGCGGGTTCGGCATGTCCTCATGCCATCATCCATGCCGCGCGCATTCATGGCGCTTGCCGTCGGAAACCCGCGCTGAACGGGGCTGGTTTCATGACGCTCGCAGTGCAGCCAGCCCCGCAGTCAGGGCATCACCGGCGGCACATACGCCAGGGTCATGCCCAGCAGCCACAACAGGCCCAGCACCAGCGGGATGTGCACCAGCAATTGGATGAAGGTGAAGCCCACGATGTCGCGTGCCTTCAGGCCCAGCACGCCCAGCAGCGGCAGCATCCAGAACGGGTTGATCAGGTTGGGCAGGGCTTCGGCCGCGTTGTAGACCTGCACCGCCCAGCCCAGGTGCGCCTTCAGTTCGTTGGCGGCCTGCATCACGTACGGCGCCTCGATGATCCACTTGCCGCCACCGGACGGCACGAAGAAGCCCAGCACGGCCGAATAGACGCCCATCACCAGCGCGAACGAATCGGTGCTGGCCACGTGCACGAACAGGCTCGACAGCCGGTGCGCCAGGGTCTGCCCGTCACCACCAGCGGCGTGGGTGAGGATCATCGCGATGCCGCCGTACAGCGGGAACTGGATCAGCACGCCGGTGGTACTCGGCACCGCCTTGGCCACCGCGTTGAGGAAGCTGCGCGGGCGCCAGTGCAGCAGCAGGCCCAACGAGATGAACAGGAAGTTGTAGGTATTGAGGTTGGCGATGGCGGTGATCACCGGCTTGTTGGCGAACTCGTTGAACAGCCAGCCGAACGCCAGCAGCGAGAGCAGCACGGTCAGCAGCGGGCTGTATTCCAGCCATTCGCCCGGGCGCGTGCGTCGCTGCAGCGGTTCCGGCTCGGCCTGTGCAGCACCGGGGAACGCCTCGGCGGTACGCGCACTACCCGCCGCGGGTGCCGTCAGCCAGGCGATCAGCAGCGAGACCAGGATCAGCACCGAGGTCAGCGCGATCGACTGCCACAGGAAGATGGTTTCGGTGAACGGCAGCACGCCGGTGATCTCCACCAGCCCCGGCGGCATGCTGGCCGGGTTGGCCTGCAGCTGTGCGGCCGAGGAACTGAGCCCCATTGCCCACACCGCACCCAGGCCGAGGTACGCCGAAGCACCGGCGGCGCGGTAGTCCATGCGCAGTTCGGTACGACGGGCCAGCGCACGCACCAGCAGGCCACCGAACACCAGCGAGAACCCCCAGCTGAGCAGCGAGGCGAGCATGCTGACCAGGCCCACGTACACCACCGCACCGCGGCCGGTACGCGGCACCCGGGCCAGGAAGTCGATGAAGCGCGCGACCACCGGCGCGGTGGCCACGGCGTAGCCACCGATGACCACGAAGGCCATCTGCATGGTGAAGGGAATCAGGCTCCAGAAGCCGTCACCGAAGGCGCTCGCGGTGGCCTGCGGGGTCGAGCCGAAGCCCATCGCGGCCAGCGCGACGATGACCACGCCCAGCACCGCGAACACATACGCATCGGGGAACCACTTTTCCGCCCAGGCGGCCGAACGCAGCGCTGCGCGCGCCATCCAGCCGTCCTGTACTGCTGCCGTCGAGGCCATCGCCTACCCTCCCAGGTTCGATGGATCGATTCTGGGCGGTGGGGTGCAGGCTGTCAGCCACCTATTGGTCGTAGGTGGCGGGGTCGGATCCCTCTCCACAGGAGAGGGCTCTGACCCCGAGCCGGGTATCGGCGCGGCAGAAGGGTCAGAGCCCTTTCCCACAGGAAAAGGGATCCGACCCCGGGCAATCAACGCAGCGCCAGGTCCGCGGCGATGCCGGCAAACAGCGCGGCACCCACCCAGTTGTTGTGCAGGAACGCCTTGAAGCACGGGCCGCGTTCGCGGTTGCGGCAGATCCAGAACTCGTACACCACCAGCGCGGTGGCCACGGCCACGCCGGCCAGGTAGTACCCGCCCAGCCCGCCGCGCACGCCGACCAGCGCCATCGTGGCCAGGAACAGTGCGTACAGCACGCCCTGGATGACCAGGTCGAGATCACCGAACAGGATCGCGGTGGAGTGCGAGCCCATCTTCAGGTCGTCCTCGCGGTCGACCATGGCGTACCAGGTGTCGTAGGCGGTGGACCACAGGATGTTGCCGGCATACAGCAGCCAGCCCAGCATCGGCACCTCGCCCTGCACGGCGGCGAACGCCATCGGGATGCCCCAGCCGAACGACATGCCCAGGTAGACCTGCGGCAGATGGGTGTAGCGCTTCAGGTACGGATAGCTGGCAGCCAGGAACACGCCGATGAAGCTCAGGCCGATGGTCAGCCCGTTCAGGGTCAGCACCAGGCCGAACGCCACCAGCATCAGTACGGCGAACAGCGCCAGCGCGGCGCGGCCGCTGATCGCACCGGTGGCCAGCGGGCGCGCCTTGGTGCGCTCCACATGCGGGTCGAGCCAGCGGTCGGCGTAGTCGTTGATGACGCAACCGGCCGAGCGGGTCAGCCACACGCCGGCGGTGAACACGAACAGCGTCCACAGCGGCGGCAGGCCGCCCGCGGCCAGCCACAACGCCCACCAGGTGGGCCACAGCAGCAGCAGCGTGCCGATCGGGCGATCAGCGCGCATCAGACTCCAGTAATGCCGCCAACGCGGCGTCGCCGGCGACTGCGGCGAAGTGAGGGGGGTATCAGCCATGGCGATAGGATACTCCTGCCCCTCCGGCACGGCTTTGCCCGTGGGGGGAGATTTGTTCGGCGAAACTGGATAGAATGCCGGTCCCGCACCGCTTCATGGCGCTGCGATGCCCGCCCCGGCACCGGCCGACGGCGCGGCGGTTCTACAACGCGCCCGTAGCTCAGCCGGATAGAGTAGTGGCTTCCGAAGCCATTGGTCGGGGGTTCGAATCCCTCCGGGCGCGCCATCTTCCCCTGTGTTGCCTGCACGCCGCCAGCCCGCGCTGGACGTTGCCACGTGCTTCATCAACACTGCGCGCATGACGCCACCGGATCTGCTGAAGCTGGCCGCGGGTGCTGCGATTCTCGGCCTGGCCACCTTGTCCACCGGCGTGAGCGTCGGTCGCACATCGCGTGGGAACCCGCTGCTCACCGCATTCCTCGCCTGTTTCGCCGCCGCCAATCTGTTCGGATTGGTGCTGCTGGGTGGCCAGGCCTGGCTCTCGCCCGACGCCGTGCGCTGGCTGCGGGTCATCGAAGTGCCTCTGGTCTATCTGCTCGGTCCACTGCTGTATGGCCATGCGCGTGCGCTGCTGACACCCGCGCAGGCCGCTGCAACACCCTTGCCGCTCGCGCATCTGCTGCCGGCTGGCCTCGCGTTCGCCATTTCCCTGTTGAACGCACTCGCGCCTTTCGAGGCCTCACCGCTGGGCGATGTGCTGTTCCAGCTCAGTTTCCACGGCTGGCTGCTGCAAGGGTGCTCCCTACCTGCTGGCCGCGCTGTGGCTCTCGCTGCGTGCGCCGCCCGCCTCGCCCGGAGCCGCCATCCAACGCAGCGGACTGCGCGGGCTGGCGATCGTGATGGCGGGATGCTGGCTTGCCAGCGCAATGAACCGGTGGCCGCCGGACGCTGCTCCACTGCTGGCCAGCATCGGGCTCAGCCTGCTGACCACCATGGGCATGTACCTGCTGGCGTGCCGGGTCGTACGCCAGCAGCTGCGCGTACGTGCGGGCACTGCGGCACCCATCATGGTGGACATGACCGCGTCCGCCGAGGATACGACCCACGCACGCTACGAGCGCTCGGGCATCGACGCAGCACAATGCGCGGCCATCGCCAGCGCGCTGACCGCATTGATGCAGGACGAACGCCTGCATGAAGCGCCCGGGCTGGATCTTCAGACCCTCAGCCAGCGCAGCGGCTGGTCACCCAACCAGGTCTCGCAGGCGCTCAACCAAGGGGTGGGCCAGAGCTTCTCCGAGTTCGTGAACAGCTTCCGCGTCGCTGCCGCGAGGGCGTGCCTGTCCGATCCGTCCGACCTCCGCAGCGTGCTGGACATCGGCCTTGCCGCCGGCTTCGGCAGCAAGTCGACCTTCAACAGCGCGTTCAAGCGCGCCACCGGACAGACGCCGAGCGAGTACCGCCGCCTCACCGCGTCCAACTGAACGTCCAATCCTTCACGCCCGGTCGAATATCCCCGGTCCGGGCGCTGCCATCACCTCCTGACCCAACGAAGGAGGTGAGGCGATGCGTTTGCGATGGATGCTAGGTGGCCTGCTGTGGATGCTGGCGGTTCCGGCACACGCCGCGGGGGTGGATGCTGCCGATGTGCTGGCCAAGGCCCGCGTAGCCAGTGGTGGCGAGCAGTGGCTGTCGGTACAGCGTCTGCAGGCGGTGGGCGAGCAGTCGGTGGGCGGCCTGCACGGGCGCTGGCAGCTCAACCAGGACCTGCGTGCCGGGCGCTATGCCGAACAGGCGCAACTGGGAGACTTCACCGTCGCGCAGGGCTTTGATGGGCAACTGTCCTGGCGGCGCGACTATGGCGGCGAGGTCGGCCTGCTGGATGGCACCGTGCCACGTCGGACCGCGCGCACGCAGTCGTGGCTGGCGACCCGTGCCTATTGGTCCAACGCCTATCCGACCACGCACTTTGCCGCGCCCCGCACCGAGGCTCTGGATGGCCGGCGCTATACCGTCCTGGCCACGAAGCCGGAGGGCGCCGACCCGATCGAGCTCTGGTTCGATAGGGGCAGCGGCCTGCTCGGCCGCGTGGTCATTGCATCCGCTCGCACACCCACCGCCACCGCACTGGAGGACTACCGGGCGGTCGAAGGCCTGTTGCTGCCCCATCGCATCATCACCGACACCCTCGATGCCCGGGGCCGTGCTGATCCGCGACTGCGCAGCGATGTACAGGTGCAGCGCTACCAGGTGGATGGCCCGGTAACAGACACCGTGTATGCACCGCCAATGATGGCCCATGACAGCTATATCGAGGATGCCAGCGGCACCACCCGCATTCCGTTCGACCTGATCAACAACCATGTCTACATCGAGGCCGAAGTGGACGGACAGCCGGCGCGATTCCTGGTGGATACGGGCGCCATCAATCTGCTGACACCGACCGCCGCCAAGCGCCTGGGGCTGACCACCACGGGCCGCCTGAGCGTGCATGGTGCCGGCGACAACGCCAGCGACCTGGGCCTGGCACAGGCCCGCCACCTGCGCATCGGTGGCGCGCACCTTGCAAACCCGGTGTTCCACATCATCGACCTCGGCCAGCAGATCAACTCGATGGGCGTGCCGCATGATGGCTTCATCGGCTACGAGACCTTCCTGCGCTTCGTCACCACCTTCGACTATGGCGCGCGCGTGCTCAGCTTCACCCTGCCGGGCCACTACCAGCCGCCTGCCAACGCGGTGGTGCTGCCGTTCGAACAGGATGACCGCGCGCCGGTACTGAATGGCGAGCTTGACGGCATCCTGCTTCGCCTGTGGCTGGACACCGGCTCACGCAACTCGCTGAGCCTGAGCAGTCCGTTCGTGCGTACCCATGGTCTGTTGGAGAAATACCACGCCAGTGAGGAGGCGGTGCTTGGATGGGGCCTGGGTGGCGCGGGGCGGGCGCGACCTGCCCGGCTCGGTGTGCTGCGCATGGGCGATATCAAGGTCACTGGTCTGGTCGGTGATCTGTCCAGCACTGACAAGGGCGCGCTGGCCCTGGCCGACTACGGCGCGATCCTGGGTGGCGGCGTGCTGCGGCGCTTCTCGATGGGCATCGACTACGGTGCCAAGCGCCTCTATCTGGTACCCAATACCGAAAGCACGCAGGCCGATGCCTTCGATCGCAGCGGGCTGTGGCTGCAGGCTGAACACGATGCACTGCGTGTGGCCGATGTGGCGCCGTCCAGCGCCGGGGCACGCGCTGGGCTGCGCAGGGATGATCGCATTGTCATGGTTTCAGGCGAGCCGATTGCCACGCGGATGCTGGCGAACTGGCGTGCGCTGTTGCGTGAGCGTCCGGTTGGGACGCGCGTGGGCATCCGTTATCTGCGCGATGGCCGGCAGGTGGATACCGATCTGGTACTGGCGGACCGGGTGGCTGCGGGATGGCGTGCCGATTGAGTCAGAACTGGCGCTATCCCTGCGGAGCACCCGCCACTCACGTGGCGGATGCTCACGCACCACAAAGGCAGTTCCAACTATTTGTCTCTTAAGAAGTTCCTCGGCCGAGCACCAAGTCTGATGATTTTTCGCGCTGCACCAAGGTAGAAGTCACTGAATACAAATGAGAAGGCGGCAGCTGTATAGAAGACAAGTAGTGCCCCAGGAATGGGAATCGCGCGAACGAAGCTATCGCATTCGAGGTTGCGGGCGACCAGCAACCCAATCATGAACATCTCGGCCAGGAAAGCCATAGCGAATGCGAATCGCACTCGCCCAACCTCAACCGACAGAATTCCCCTCCCCGCCAGTTCGAACTTGGAATACACAAGCAGCACCAGCAATGCGAAAAAAAGAGCAAACATGACTGCTGGAGAGTACCCAACGACTGGACAGCCCATATTCATCATGGACGCAATCAGCGCGCAGCAGATCGCCAACGCTCCAACTGCAGCTGCGCCCTTCATGCACCTTATGAAAATCAGTTCGCGGGACATTGGCATTTGCTGTAGTTTGACCTCAGATACCGAGCTGGTGCTGGCGGGCCGCGTGGCTGCGGGATGGCGTGCCGATTGAGATCGCGCAGACCGCTGTGGGGCACCCGCTGCGCATGCAGTGGGTGCCGCTGAGCGGGGGTGACCGAGAATCTCGCACAGCGGCGGCAACGTCAGGGAATGAATGACGCGGTGCGATGTTCGCAACCGGCTGCATCCCGTACCACGATGGAGTACTCCGTGTCCGCACTGGATTGGCCGGGCAGGAACACGCCATCACCATCGAACAAAACGCTCTGCTGTTCACCCTGCCCGATCGACAGCCCGATCGCTCCCGGTGTGATTTCCTCAAGGATCACGTTGTAAGGTCGCCAGGCATCCTCGCCTTTACGCCTCATCTCTGCGCGAGCGGTCCTTGAGTTCAACCTGCGTCTCTCATCCACCCACAGCTGAAGCGGCTGATCAGCGTTGTGGGTGATCTGGAAGCGCCCGTAGGTCAGTCCGTCGACTCTCTCGGTGCCGACGTAGGTGAAATGGGCCGGTGGACACTTCGTGGTGCGGTTCGGATGCGCCGCACAGGATGTCAGTGCAACCACGAGGCAAAAGGCAGTCAGGCGCTTCATGGGTTCGAGGCCTGATGTGGGTTGTTGTCGCGGCGGCATGCGACGGTGAGGGCAACCAGCACTACGCCCCAGAGCGGCGTGAGCAGCACGACGCTCATCACCATCAGCGAAACCGCTACCTGCCAGAGCAGCGATGGCCTGAATCCGCTGAATCTATAGGCTTCCAGTACAAGCACCACGACCTGGGCCAGAAGGCCCGCAAGCAGCCCCAAGCCAGCCCCCTTGGCAAGCCGCCTGATCGTCAGGCGGCCAGCGGCGGGAACCCGTGCGCCAATTCCCAGCAACAGAAGGCTGACGGCCCATACAGCCAGAAGAAAACCTGATGTGAGTCGAAGGCGTAAAGCGCCCTGCCCACAAAGTGCAGGAACAGCCAGAGTGCTCCACACGACACCGCGTAGGCCAGCCCGTACCGAAGAATCTGCCTGGCTTTCATCTTGTACCTCTCCGAGGGCGTGCAGGCCGATCGCGTTCTTTGGTGGAGGAGCGCGGGAGCTCATGCACCTTGCATCCCGCTTGGCGCCCTACTCGCGCAACGCATCGCGCAGCGCTCGAGAGTACCTGCCTGCCTCCAGCGTTCGCAGCTGGGCCAGTGGAATCCGATACCTCCTGAACAGTGCGGCCAGTTCTCTTGCAAGCCCCTGGAGCGGAGCGCGTCGAACAATATTGATGAGACCTTTTCCAAGGTATCCAAATTCATCTTCATACTAGACGCCGAATTCGAGTTTATTAAGGCCAGGCTGGCACTGAGAAGAAGATTGCGACTGCCGGCCCACAGCGGGCATCTGCGCCCCCCAACAGTGGAGGTCATACGGAGAATATCTGAAAATCACTATCTGCATATTTCCCGCGCCCTGCCGAGAACTGCCGCGCTTGCCCGTCCGACTTCGAGCTTTCGTATCAATCCAGCACATTCAGGCCGATCCCCAGTTTTCGCTCCATAGATCACGGGCTCACCCTTCCTATCTACTCCGTCCAAATAGAGCACTGCGCAATCACCAGCGATCGTACCAATGCGCACCGCACGAACCTTCTCGATACTGGCGTCTGGACCGGCTGCACCCTCGCACATCCCACCGTAATACGCACTACTCAGTTCCGCGTAGATGGGTTTCAGCTGCAGCTCCCCTAAGCGGTCATTCTCGCATGCGCTCAGGGCGAGCACACAGACGGACGCGACAGACAAAGCGCGCAGGAAGAAGCCTTTGGCATCGAGAGAACTCTTGAGCAACCCCGATTTCCTTTGACTGTTTTCCATTACCTCCCCAGAACGATCTGCTCGAACGCATTGGTCGCGCTGCGCCGATCTCCCTTGCGGTTGCCGAGCGCGCCATTGGTCGCACACCTGGCGTCATCCGCCAGGCAGTAGGCGGAGCTCGGCGCTTCAGCGCACTATAGCGCCGCCGAGCATCGACCGAATACATTGGCGGGCTTCTCCCGAAGGCTCACGGCAACCACCCGTTGCTTCTGCTCACCGCAGCCCCCCATCACCCCATACATGATGAGAAGTCCCTTGTCGTTGACGTAGCCGATGAACTTGCCCCTACTTTCATCCGAAGCGGCCCTGACGAAGTAGACGCTCTCCCCGGGCGCTGGCTTCAGGTCACTCAACGGCATTGGACCGATCTTCCCTTTAACCTCTGATGCCGATACCACGGCCAGCGAATGCTTCAACATCCACTCCGCAATGGCTGCTTCACTATCAGGATCAAGCGTGGAAATGCGGTCAAGCGGCAGAGTCGTTGAATTGCCAGGGAAAATCGCATCGGACGAAACATCTACCCAGTCCGACTTCCATTCCGTATGTTGAAACTGGTGAATGCTGCAGCCCCCTAGCATTGGCAAGAGCAGCACCGCTGCACGCAAGATACCAGCCTTCGGCATAGACATGAAAGCCCCAGAAAGGGCCGGCCAAATGCTAATTATCATCTGCAACCCGTTCTGCAAAATGATCTATGATTTGTACCTCGTGCCCAAGATGGCATGTCATTTCTTGACTTCCCTATCATGGGCTGGCGCTTGGCGTGTCGCTACTCTGCCCCGGGTTTGCGGCAGCGTGCGTAGTCGAAACACCCGGCCTGCGCGCATAACTGTAATCGGGATCCCGGCAAGCGCGCACGATCGGACTTCGTGCGTGCCTGATCGCGCCGGGGAACCAGCACAGCACCAGCACCACCGCACAGATCATTCCCAGCCGCGCCCATTCACCCGCGACACTGGCCCCGATCAGCGGCAATGCTGCCACCAGGATGATGACCTGTGTGTACAGAAGATAGAGCGTGTACGTGCCCAACCGCGGGTCTGAACGAAGCTCGACGCGACACCCCCGGCAGGACGTCTTCGCTTGACGCTTTCCAGCAAATCGCAGGGGGAAGCTCTGTCCGCTAGCGCCACAAAGTGGGCAGATGAAGGTCATCAGGCGCATCGGTAGAACCTCTTTTCGGAAGTTTCCATCACCAGGCTCCATCTGCGGCGTCGACCATACGCACCACATCATCAAACCTTGGGTCCTGGCACATCATCTCCAGTGGTGTCCGATCAAGCTCATTTTCGGCGTGTGGGTCTGCACCGCACCAGAGGAGATAGGCTGCTGCCGCAACGCTGCCATGTGCCACCGCGCTTGCCAGCGGCGTCAGATCAAGATCACCACGCACATCGATGTTGGTCACGAAGGGCATCAATGCGCTGAGGAGGGCCACATCGTTGTAATAGGCCACCACATGCAGGGACGTGTCCTCATAGGCCCCTTGGGTCTCCGGACAAGTCAGCACCGTATCGCCGAAGTCAGTGTCGACACTGAGCCGGGAAAGCAGTTCGCTGAGTACAGGATCGATGATGTTCATCGGGCTGCACGCACGGTAGAGCCCATTGCGTTGGCCCGATGGTGATCCGTCCTGTAATCCATCCCTCCGTCAGCTCCGTGTCGACCTAGATGCCCCGCAGCCCGCACCCACTCAAGCCAGGCGGAGCGTGCGTCGTGGAGCGATACCCTCAACAGATCACTCCGCACCCACGATGGATTCGCGTGGAAATGAAAATTCCGTCCCCATCCGGCGTATCCGTCTGCTGTTGCCCCCGGTGATCGATAGCTCGATCGCCCCGGGAAGCTCTGCTCAGGAATCATGATTTGACAGGAATCAACCGGCCTTCCCAAGTGCCCTCTACTAGAAGTGCAATCTCTGCGCCGACAGAGGCCTCAATGAAGACCAAGGTGTCACCATCGACAATTTCCCGGGCAGCCACTGGGTCTAGACCAAGGAGGAAGCAACACCGCTGGAATTCAAAGGAATCATCCTTTCGATTGAAGACCTTAAGATCGAGCACGACATTCTGGCTAGAGAAACCATCAATGCTCGCCTTCCTGACTCGACCAAAGACCAAATCATAGGATCCCTGCACAGAGTCATCGAACAGAGAAACAGTCACTCCGGACACCGGATCAAGACGAATTCCAGCTAACTGGAGATCATGAATATCAATACTCACAAGTTCCTTCTCTTTGGCCAATGCTACAAGCTGGCTCAACAGCTGCAATCTCTGCCCCGCCCGCAAGCACACCAACAGAACGCTCGCAAATGAAATTCCCACTTCCCTATTCCCGCCTCAGACCCACTCACTTAAGAATCTTCAAAGCGCTCCTGAGCACCCTCCGAAGACCTTGGCAGGCCTCTTATTCAGGCTCACAGCAACCACTTCGATGCACTTGCTCCCCACAACGTCCCATTACCCCGTACAAGATGAGAATTCCATTGTCATTCCCATCTATTGACATACGACCGGTAGCCGAAAGCCCACGCCCATCCTCTGCGCACCATGTGAGCCTGGGGACTTAGTGCGTAGCTGGACGTTGTTAGCCCTCAATCGGCAAGTGACCTCTCTCTCCCTATCGTTTACTACCGCATCGTTGAGCTGCTATGCGGGCCGCTTGCTCAAGTTCAGAGTCCGCGCCTCTCACCCCCTTCAACGCGGCACTCTTGAGCCATGCGTATGCCTCACTTGATGACGCGCAGTCCTTCTTGTCCTTCAACATGAAGAACACGTTGTACTGTGCAATCGGGTGCCCCAGTGCTGCGGCATAGACAAGCCACATGTGGGAGCTGCCAGCCGTGCCTCTGCCCTCAAAGTGGCGTGAGATTCGAAACGCTGCCTCAGCGTCGCCCGCGTCTGCGCGGCCAGTCAACGCAAGTAGCTGCTTATCATCAAGCTCAGCGCCACTATCCGTCGCGATCGAGCCGTCAAGCTCAACCACCGGCCTTTCCGGCTGAGGGGGCACCTGTGCATTTACATACCCTGCACCCACCAGATACAGGAGAAGACCAGTCTTCTTGAACATGCTCATTTGACCCCACCCTCCTTCATGAAATTCACCCACTCTCCAGGATTGCTTTTATCTTTCTTCCCTTCAGGTGTTTTTCCATAGTTTCCTTGATCCGGATACAAAGGATCGTTCTTTGCCCAGGTGTACTCGGTAGGCGCCTGAATCGTCATATTCAGCGCCTTAGATAGCTGCTGAGCTGGGATCGGCCCACCATTTACCGACTTACCTGTTCGACAGGAATAGAGCCTGATATACAGATACTTTGAAAGATCTGCATCGCGTCGAATTGACTGCGCCAGCGATTCAACAGACATGCTTCTACCATCCGGCCCTATGAAGTTATTTCCGTTGTGGTGAATGCTAATGGTAAGCATATTCGGGGGCGACGGAATCATTTTATTGCCCAGATAAGAATCAGGATTGTCGTGGGGTGGAATATAGTTTAGGTCGGTGAGCCCGTGAGGGTCGACCCGCCTTGCCGGGGAAGCGCTAGCGTACCCATAGGTCGAGATCCCCCCCATCAACCCAATCGGATCACTCTGCGAATACCGCCCCACAGCCGGGTCGTATTCACGCTGGTAGTTGTAGAACAACCCACTCGCATCCGTCGCCTGCTGGCCCGGGAAGCGCAGCGCCAGCTCGAACGCCACTCCATCACCATCCGGGTCGGTACTCGGAATCTGGTTGCCGAACACCTCGCTCTTGTTGCTCCACTCCCAGATCGAGACATTCCGTACCGGATCGATCACCACGCGCGGCGTGCCCAGATGATCCGGCTGCACGTAGGCCAGTTCAGGCACGCCGGTAGCCGGCATGTTGATCAACGCCACCGGGTAGTTGTCCAGCCAGATCGCCTGCTGCTGCGCCTGGCCCGTGGCCGAGTAGTTGCCCAGCCTCTGCCCTGCTTCGTCGTACAAGGTGATCTGCGCTGCGCCACCGGCCGGGGTACGCAGCACGCGCTCACCGCGATGATTGTAGGTGTAGCTTTCCAGTACGGCATTGCCCTGCTTCACCGCGTTCATGCGGTTGGCATCGTTGTAGATGAACGACTTGCCGCCGATGCGGGTGGTGTTGCCCACCGCGTCATGGTCGCGCGCTTCGCCGTCCACGGCGGTCAGCCGGTGGCTGGTTGCGGGATAGGTGTAGCTGGCCGTGCCTGCCGAGGTGGTCAGCGCGGTGCGATTGCCGGTGGCGTCATAGGCATAGGTTTCGATCGGCGTGCCGGTCGTACCGTCCTGGGTCTGGGTCAGGCGACCCACCGTGTCGTAGGCGTACTGGGCCAGCACCGTCGAGCCTGCGCCGTTCTTCAGCTCGGTGACCGAACCGACCGGGTCATAGCCGTAGCCCAGCGACAGGCCGCCTGCGGCTGGGTCATGCACCGCCTGCGGGCGGTAGTCGAGGTCCAACGGACGCTGCAGCTGGCGGCCGTTGCCGTAGGTCCAGCCGGTGGCCGGGCCGAAGGCCGCGTAGGTCACGTTGTTCACCACGATCTGGCGCGCCTGGCCGGGGCGGGTCAGGCCGATCTGACTGATGCGGCCCTGGGCATCACGCACGTAGTCGGCCACGCTGCCGTCGGGGTAGGTCAACGCAGTCAGGCGACCCGACTTGCTGTAGGCGTAGCGCAGCGTGCTGGCGACACCATTGATCGTCTGCACTTTACGGGTGACCTGGCCGAAGCGGTCGTGGCAGTACTGGGTGCTGCCATTGGCATGCAGCACCTGCCCAAGCCGTCCCTTGGCGAAGCGCTCGTCGGCGGCACAGGCGGCAGGCGCCACGTCATAGCTGTAGCCCACGTCCAGATTGGGGTTCGGATAGGCGATGCCGATCAGGCGGTTGAGCCCATCGTAGTGATAGGTGGCGGTGACGCCGCGTGCATCGGTGGCCGTCTTGCGGTTGCCGGCGGCGTCCACGGTGAAGCTGCTGGCGCCACTGTCCGGGCTGACCTGCCCGGTCAGGTCACCGAACCCGTTGTAGGCATAGGTCGTATGCAGGCCCTTCGGGTCGGTGACCTGGGTGACCTGGTCCAGCGCGTCGTACTGGCTGCGGATCTCCGCCGCGACGCCACCAACGTCCTGCAGGATTTGCGCCAGGCGGTTGAGCGGGTCGTACTGCTGGCTGGTCACGCGCTGCAGTGCGTCGGTCACCGTCTGCGGGTTGCCGTTGGCATCGTAGGTAAAGCCGGTAGCGTGATTGCCTGCGTCCTTCAGTGCGGTCAGCTGGCCGAGTGTGTTGAACGTCCGTGCCAGGGTACGGCGCAGCGTGCCGCCTGCATCCAGCGTGTCTTCCTTGAGGCGATTGCCGGCGTTGTCCAGCGCATAGTGAATGGTGTTGCCCGCACTGTCCGCGATATCCGTCAGCCGCTGGGCGGCGTCGTAGACATAGGTGACGCTGCTGCCGTCAGGCTCGGTGACCTGTTGCACCTGGCCGGTCGGCCAGTAGCTGATCTGGGTCACCCGATCCTCGGCTGTGGTGGCACCGCGCACGGTGACCGAGGTCGGCCAGCCGCGCGCATGGTAGGTGTAGTCGGTGACCACGCCGTTGGCATCCTTGACCGACAACGGCCGTCCGAACGCGTCGTAGGCCAGAGTCTCGACCGTCTGGCCCAGCGCATTGGTCACGCTGCGCAGGTCGCCCTTGCGATAACTGCAAGCACCATTGGCCGCGCATCCCGCGTCGTCCGCAGTGTAGTAGGCATAGGTGGACACATCCGCCACATCACTGCGTGGGCCATCCACGCTACGCAGCAGTCCCACCAGCGGGCACTCCGGCCCTTCGGCCTCACAGTAGGTCTGCGTGGTGATGCGGGTATCACCGGTCACCCTGTCGCGCACGGTGATGGTGGTCGGCTGGAGGCGTGCATTGCGCGCGATGCGGATCTCACGGTTACCGACGGTCTGCTGCACCAGCCGATTGCTGTCCATGGCCACGCGCGTTTCGCTGACGCGCTGATCCGGAGTACCGGCCGCTTCGGTGGTGGTGGTCACGCTGACGGTGCCTGCGACAGCGTCGCTGGCCTCCGCATAGGCGTAGTTGGTGACGACACCACGGCGGTCGGTCGCCGACTGCAGCCGACGCCGGAAATCGGTGCCCTCGGGCAGATAGGCGTGTGTGATGCTGCCATTGCTTTCGGTGATGCCATTGACCTTGCGCGGAAGGCCACTGCTGCCGGTGGCAGTCAATGCGTACGTACTCTGCTTGCCCAGCGCGTCGGTGACGATGGTGGTGCCTGCCGGGGTGTACTCCAGGCGCACGCCATCAATGCCCACGTCGGCTTGACTGCAATCACCGGAATGGCGGCTGCAGCTGACCCGCCCCTTGGCGTCATAGCCAAACCAGCTGTAGCGCCGGGTGTCTTCGGCGGTCACGCCGGTCAGGTAGCCCGGGAAGCGTGTGTCCTCATAGTGGTATGTACGGCTGGCGCCGTCTGCATAGGTCGCAGTGGTCAGCTCGCCAGCAGGAGAGTACGTGTAGCTCACCACAGGCTGGCCGGCGACCACCAGGGCCGAGATCAGCGAATCGTCGCCCGGCGCGAGATACTGGACGTCTACGCGCCGACCGGTTGAATGGGTGATGCTGAGCAGGCGACCACGGCTGTCGTGTGCATAGGTCAGCGACGTTCCGTCTTCGAAATCGCGGCGCTGCATCAAGCCATCAGCATCAAAATGAATGCGCTCTCCGGCACGTGAGAGTTGCCAGTTGGTGCCCTGCTGGACCGCGCGATCGCCGCTTCCGTCCATGGCTTCGTAGCTTGCCCCCACTTTCTGGAATGCGGTCTGCCCGCCATCGGCGCCGATCAGCCCAACTTTCAGTTCGGGGCTGGGAGGGAAGGTGGAATCGTCTACGCCTGCGGTAAGCCGCAGGTTGTGGGAATGGGTCCAGCCCGTGCCCAACGCGCCGCCCGCCGTGCTTGTCAGGGAGTGATAGTGGCGTTGGAAGCTCACCCATCCAAGGTTGAGATCCGGCTCAGGCTGGGATTTATCGCCAGTGGTCGGGTCACACGGGTTACCAACAGGACACTGCTGCGGCGGCAGCGGCGCGCTTGTGTAGGAGAGCATGGGCGACATGTGCGGCTCGTCCTGCTGGACCAGTGAGCACATCTGCAGGGCCTCATTCCACGTCAGGGACGGTCGATTCGGACAAAGCGCCGTTCTGGCCCGGCGCACACGCTCCCACCCCACTATCGACGAGCATTCTTGGGTGCTCTGATGATAGAAGTTCAAGGTGTAATGGAAATCCTTCTCCTCGTTGGTGACGCTACCGTCGTCGCCCCTGCCAAGTCCAAGGAGCTCCACCCAAGGATCCTCCGTGAGTGAAGTCGCCGGGCACTGCGGGTCGCTGACGCGGGTAGCGAGGATCACGCTACGAATCTGATCTTCGGAGGAGTACTCCTGCCCTGAGTGGATGTAGACCCAGTCGGTAGTAACGATCTTCTCGGGTCTCACCCGGTAGTCGTAGATGACCTTCTTTCCAAGGACGCGTTGGCGTTTGACATGCCAATCGAAGGGTTTGTCCTTTTCGTACTGGGAAAAGAGCGACTTGATGTCCTTCTGCACCGCCGCTTCGGTGGCTCGCGGCTGGCCCATCGACAGGTAGCTCTCCCACTTCTTCTGCACCTCCTGCGCCTGCGCAGCCCAAGGAGCCAAGCTCCCTAGCGCGATCATCGCCAGTGCGGCACACGAAATGGTCTTCAGTCGTTCCAACATCCCTGTTCTCCTTCCTGGACGAACGCAGCACCGGCAGGAACGAGAACGTGGGGCTAATGCCTCGCCACGTCATGCTTCGGATCGTCCCTGGTCCGGAATGCGGCCTGACCGCACGGGGAACGTTATCTCCGATGTGGTTTACACATTCAAGTCAGAAACTGTGGAGTGGGTCGGATTTCAGAGTTTTCTGATGCAGGAGGGCGTGTCGAAAATGCAGCCGAGCGTGGGCTCGGCTCTACAAGGCGAATGCTTCCAGAAACAGAAACACCGGGCAGTGCCCGGCGTCTCCGTCACAGCGTGGAAGGGTGTAAACCTCAATACTTACCGTCGAACGCGAAGATCGGCTTGCGCGTCTTCCACGCACCAGCAGTAAAGTCCGGGAACTCCAGCGTCTGGAAGCTGTTGGCGATCGACTGCTCGCTCAACGGGGTGATCGCACTCCAGGTCACCGCGTCGTAGATGTCGATCGGCATCGGTGCCTTGGCCTTCAGTGCTTCAACAAATGCATGGATGACGAACCAGTCCATGCCACCGTGGCCGGCGCTGGCGGCGGTGTCGGCATTCTGCTTCCACAGCGGGTGTTCGTACTCATCCTGGTACTTCTTGAACTCCTCCCACTGGTGCGGCGGGCTGCGGCCTTCGATGTGGATCGAATGGTTGACGTCCATCCACAGGCCCTTGGTGCCCTGCACGCGGAAGCCCATCGAGTACGGGCGCGGCAGCGAGGTGTCGTGCTGCAGCAGGATGGTCTCGCCGTTCTCGCAGGCCAGCGTGGTGGTGACGATGTCGCCCAGCTTGAACTTCACCTTGGTGCTGGGGTGGGTGGTGCCGCCACTCTTGGCCACGGTGTATTCGTGCAGGCCACGCGCCTTGGTCGCGAAGGCGTTGATGTGAGTGAAGCGGTTGCCACGGTTGATGCCGGTGTACATCGCGCATGGGCCGATGCCGTGGCTGGGATACAACTCGCCGTTGCGCTCCACCGAATGCTCGGTGCGCCAGCGTGCTTCGCTCCAGCCCTTGGGACCGAACTCCACGCCGCTGTCGTAGGGCTGGTTCGAGTCGCCGGAATTGAACTTCACGCCGCGCAGGTCGTGCTGGTAGCCGGCCTGCAGATGCACCAGTTCGCCGAACAGCCCCTGGCGCACCATCTGCAACGCCGCCATCACGTCGCGACGGTAGCAGACGTTCTCCAGCAGCATGTACGGGGTGCCGGTACTCAGCTGGGTCTTCAGCACGTCCCAGTGGTCCTGCAGGGTGATGCCGGCCACCACTTCGCAGCCGACGGCCACGCCGGCCTGCATCGCGGCTATCGACATCGGTGCGTGGTATTCCCACGGCGTGGCGATGATCACGCCATCGATGCCCTTCTGTTCCAGCAGGCGCTTCCACGCGTTGGTGTCGCGGTCCTGGCCATAGGTCTTCGGCGCGGGCTTGCCGGCCTTCGCCACCATCTCTGTGGCACGGCCCAGCATGATCGGCTCGATGTCGCACAGGGCAACCACTTCGACGTCGTCGCGACGCACCAGCTCCTTCAGCAGCACCAGCCCGCGCATGCCGGTGCCGATCATGGCCAGACGCACCTTGCGTCCGCGTGCCCAGGCGGGGGTCTGCGGCAGCAGGCTGCTGGCGGCAACAGCGGCACTGGCCGCGATGAATTCCCTACGCTTCATGGCAAACATCTCTCCTCTTGGCAGCGTGCCGGCCGCAGCCGGCACGCCAGGTCACGCAAACGGAATTACTTGAACCGGTAGCCGATGGTCACACTGTAACCACGGCCGAAGATGGTTGCGTAGTCACTGGAGTCACCCAGGAAGCTGTTCGGATCGTAGAACGGCAGGCGGTTGAACAGGTTCTTGACGGTGAAGCTCAGGTTCCACGCATCGTCCGGGCGCCAGGTGACGCTCATGTTGGCGGTCCACCACGACGGTGCACCATCGCACTTGCTCTTCTGCAGGGCCAGGTAGCCGCCGGTGCAGGTTTCCTTGTTGTTGCTCTCTTCGTCGATCTGGTCGGTGGCCCACTTGGTGCCGCCCACGTAATTGACGAACATGCTGGTGGTCACCTGCTTGTAGGTCCAGTCGGCATTGAGCGTGGCGCGCAGGCGCGGATTGTTGTAATAACCCACAACGTCGCCGTAGTACCAGCCGTTCTCCGCGTCCATGTAGAAGCGGTTGCGGTTGGCGATGGTGGCGGCCAGGCCGATGTTCAGGTTGCCCCAGTCGCCCAGCGAGAAGCGGCTGCGCGCATCGATGTCGAAGCCGTCGATCAGGGTCTTGCCGCGGTTCTTGTACTGGCCGACCACGCTGGCCACGTTGCCGGCGGAGTAGCCCGGCAGAGTGGCCGGGCAGCTCACGCCGCTGGCCGGATCGGCGCACATTGCCGCCAGCTGGGCCAGGTTGGCACGGTCACTGTCGGTGATCGGCGAGCGCGACATCGAGATGATGTCTTCCATGCGGCGATAGTCCGGCGCGACGATTTCGTTGTTGCGGTAGATGAACCAGTAGTCGGCCGACACCGACAGCCAGCTGGCCGGCTCGTAGACGAAGCCGAGGGTGGCGATCTTCGCCTTCTCCGGCTTCAGGTCCTTGTTCGGCTGGGTCATGCGCGCCACGGTGCGGCTGCAGTCGACGTTCAGCAGGGTCTTGCCGAGGTCGACGTCACCCGGCCGCTGCGACTTCAGCAGCAGGTTGGCGATGGCGTTGGTCTCGCCGCAGCGCAGTTCGTCACGGAAGCCACCGAGCTGGGCGAACACGCCGCCGTTGCCGGACTCGGCCAGGCTCGGTGCGCGGAAGCCGGTGGAATAGGTGCCGCGCAGTATCAGCTGATCGAACGCCTGGTACTTGAAGCCGATCTTCGGCGCGATGTTGGCGCTGAAGTTCGGGTACTTGTCCACGCGCACCGCCGCATCCAGCTCCAGCTTGTCGGTGATCGGCGCCACGGTCTCGGCGAACAGCGCGTAGGTGTTGCGCTTGCCGTCGAACCACGAGCCGCCCTGCTGGGTGATCAGGCCGTTGGCTGCATCGGCGTTGCCCGGGGTGTAGAAAGTTTCGCGGCTGGCGTTGAAGCCGAATGCGGCGCGCATCTCGCCGGCCGGCAGCTGGAACAGCGGGCCTTCGATCTTGCCGTCCAGGGTGTGCAGGCGGGTCCACGACTGGATGTCGAAGGTCGGGAACGCTTCACGGATCAGCGCGGCGTTGGCGTCGCTGATCTCGCCGAACTTGTACGCCGGATGGTCGGAGATGATCACCCGACCGGTACCTGGATCGATCGTGTACGGGCCGAAGGCCTTCTCGAAGCCCTTGGTGTTGACGTTGATCGTCTGGTAGGTGGTGGAGTGGGTACCCGCGCTGGCGAAGGCGGTTTCCCAGTTCCAGTCACCCCGGTTGCCACGCGCACCGGCCAGCACGCGGTAGCTCTTGTCGGTATTGCGCTGGCCGAAGTAGTTCGGACCGGCATCCTGCAGCAGGTAGTTCAGGCCGACCACCCCGCCCATCATCGCCTTCAACTGCGGACTGGCATGGTTGTATTCGTTGTTGGGGCCCAGGAACGGGTACAGGAACTGGTTGACGGTGTTGCCGGTATTGCGCGAGAACCAGCTGGTCGGGTTGCCGGTGGTGGTGCCGTAGGTGCGCGGCGTGCCACCGTTGGCGCGCAGGTCGATGTCGGTGTAGGTCGCCTCGGCGAAGATCTCGGTGCTCTCACCCACCAGGAAGGTGCCGTTGAGGTAGGCGGTGTTGCGCTCGGACTTGGCACCGGCATCGATCTCGTTGTTCATCCAGGTTTCCCAGACGCAACGCGGACCGGCCGCTTCACTGGTCAGCACGTTCCTGCAGCCCGGCGCAGCTTCCTGCACGCGGCGGCCGGTGACCGGATCGAAGGCGAAGTAAGTGCCCGGATTGAATTCACCCGGCTTGCTGCCCACGCCCAGGCGCAGGTTGTTGAGGTAGTTCGGATTGTTGACGTAGTACTGGTCGGGCCGCTTGTCGTAGAAATCGCTCAGCGGAATCGCGTCGCGACGGTACATGTTGACCGCGCCATAGATATTGAAGCGGTTCTCGGCCAGGTCACCGAAGCCGGCGGTGATGCTGGCCTGGCGCTCACCGTAGGAATCGATGCGCGAGGAGGTGTCGTTGGTGAAGCTGATCTCGGCACCCTGGAAGTTGCGCTTGGTGATCACGTTGATCACGCCGGCCACCGCGTCGGTACCGTACACGGCCGACGCGCCGTCGGTCAGCACTTCCATGCGCTCGATGGCCGCCGCCGGGATCGCATCGATGTTGACGAACTGGGTCTGGAAGCCGGCCGGCGCACCGTAGTACGACAGGCGGCGACCGTTCAGCAGCACCAGCGTGCCCTGGGCGCCGAGCCCGCGCAGGTTGGCCTGCGAGGCACCATCGGAACCGGTGAACAGCGAGCGCGCGTCCTGCTGCGCAGGGCGTGCGGCCGGCAGGTTGTCGAGCACCTGCAGCAGCGTGCGCGCACCCATGTTCTGGATGTCCTGCTTGCTGATCACCTGCACCGGCGAGGCGGTTTCAACGTCGGTGCGGCGGATGTTGGAGCCGGTGACCTCGATGCGGGCCAGGTCGGTGGCGTTGTCCTTGCTCTCCTGGGCGAAGGCAGGAGCGGCAAGCGAGAACAGCGCGCCGGCAATGGCCAGCGTCAGCGGAGCGATCGGGCGGCAGGGGGGGCGGTGGTGGCGGGCGGGCAACATCGGGGTTCTCTCCTGGCAAGGGTGCGGCGCAACTGAGTGAGCGCGTGGGCGTTCGGCGGGCAAAACGCTCCCGGGCCACGGCCATGAGGGCCGTAGTCGGGATGGGGCGGGGGAGGAGCGGTGTTACGTGGGGGTCATGGGGCGACGATGCTGGCGGAGTCGCCCTCCTGGCCGATCAGTACGGCGTTGGCCCAGTTGGCACAGACCTGGGCGGGTTGGCTGCCCTGCGCACCCAGCGTGCGCAGGCTCAGGGTGGAAAGGCCACGGATGTCCAGCTCCGGCTTGACCACGCCGGGCGCCTTCACCAGGCCGCTGTCGTACAGCAGGCGGTTGTCGCCCCATACCTGGAACTGCAGGCCGCCGGCGTTGCGGCAGGCGTCGTCGATGCCGAGGTCGGCACGCAGCAGGTGCCAGCCGCCCTGCAGGCGCAGGTCGATGCGGCTGCTGGCGCCGACGCCCAGGCCACGGCGGAACTGCAGGCCGTTCATGCGCATGCCGGCGTCGCCACGGAAGGACTGGTCGGTACGCAGCTGGCTGGCCAGCGCGGCCGGCACCGGCAGCTCGGAGAGATAGCGCTGCCGGGCCGGTCGCTCCGGTTCCTGATGTTCGAGAATGTGGAAGGTGGACAGGGCGATCGGGCCGACATCGCGCGGCTGCAGTGCATCGAACGCGCGGGCGCTGCCCTGTGCGGCGGTGACCATCGGGTCGGTGCTGCTGGCGCCGTCGCCTTCGGGGTTCTGCACGCTCAGCACGCGGAAGCGCAGCAGGCGGCCGGCGTGGGCCGGGAAGTCGATGCGCTGCACGCCTTCCTTCAACTGCAGGCGGCCACGGGCGATCGGCTCGCCCCACTCACCGTTGCTGTCGCCCAGGTAGACCTCATAGTCACGTACCTGCCCGTGCTTCCAGTTCTTGTCATTGCGTGGCGCGATGTCGATGCCATCGATCATCTTCCGCTCGCCGAAGCCGATCACCCACTCGTGGGCGCCGGTGCGCACGGCCTGGTTGCGCACGCTGCGGAACCAGGTGACCGGATCGTCGTCGAAGGCGTTCTCCAACGCATGGCCAGGCTCTTCGGCCGGGCGGTTGACCACCAGCAGGCTGTCGGCCGGCAGTTCGCGGCCCAGCACCGGTGCGGCCGGATAGGCATCATCGGTGGCTGCGGCAGCGACTGCGAAGTCCAGCTGCAGCTGCAGTGGCTGGCGGATATCCTGGGTGGCAGTGCGCACATGCACGGTGCCGCGGCGGTCCTTGGCATCGAAGTACCAGCCCTCGTTGGCGCTGTTGAAGGCGGCAGCATCGGCCAGCGCCGGCAGCGCGCGGCCACCGGCCTGCACCGCACGTGGTGCCTGCCGGCTGAGTACGCGCAGGCCGTAGCGGCGCTGCGCCAGCTGGCCGTTGTACTGGCCCTGCACGGCGTCGATCTGCACCTGCACCGGGCCACTGCCCTGCGCCGGCGCCTGCACGCGGATTACCTGCGTGCTCGACTCGCCCTGCTGATAGCGGCGCGTGTTGCCATCGTCTTCGTACAACGTGTACTGCGAGTCGCCCTGCGGGTACAGGTCGAAGGTCACTTCATCGAGCGGTTTTTCGCCATCGAACAGCATCGACGGGTACATCGGCAGGATCGCACCGGCACGCACGAACACCGGCAGCGTGGCCAGGTCCACCTGGCGGTCGAGCTGGCGGCCATCGGCGGCGGCCTGCACGCGACGGCCATCCCAGTAGTCGATCCAGCCGCCGGCCGGCAGGTGGATGTCGCGGCGCCAGCCACGGCTGGCGGCCTGGCTGCGGTACACCGGCGCCACCAGCAGGTCGCGGCCGAGCAGGAACTGGTACTTGTAGGTTTCATCCTGCGCATGCGGATCGCGCGGGTTGTCCCACATAAGGCCACGCACCGGCGGTGCACCGGTCTGCGCGGCCTCGTGCACCAGCCCATACATGTATGGCGTCAGGCGCATCTTCAACTTCAGGTAGTCGCGGTTGATGCTGCGGTAGGGCTCGTCGTACCACCACGGGTGCTTGCGCGCGTTCGACGACCAGCCGCTCATGCCCATCAGCACCGGCGTGAACGCCTTCCACTGCAGGTCGCGGGTGAAGGTCTCGGCGCTTCCGCCGAAGATCGCATCCACATCGCCGCTGGCGTAGGCCATGCCGGACAGGCCCGAACCGACCAGGGTCGGCACGTGCCAGCGGATGTAATCCCAGCTGCTGCTCTGGTCGCCGGTCCATGCCACCGCGTAGCGCTGGATGCCGGCCCAGCCCATCACCGTCCACAGGAACGGGCGCGAATCGGAATTGTCGAGGATGCCGTTGAATGCCTGGCGGTTGGCGTCCATCGCGAACTGGTAGCCCTTGCCGGTCCAGGCCACGTCCAGCTTCTGCACGCGGCTGCCGGCCTTGCCCACTTCCCACGCGATCTTGTCGACGCCGTTCTCGGTCCACAGGCCGGTGCGGAAGCCGTACTTGGCCAGGCCCTGCACGGTTTCCGGCAACTGCTTGTAGCCGCAGCCGTAGCCATCGTTGGGCAGGATCCAGCCACCGGGCATGTCGTGGGCGCGGTACTGCTTGGCCACGCTGTCGATCACATCGGGCGTGGTGCCGGTCGGGCCGTCGCTCCAGCCTTCGGGCACGGTGCCGGGCTTCCTGCTGTTGTCGCCGTCGTTGTAGCAATCGGCATCGCCGTAGGACAGCGCCCAGCGCGCGACCATGTTGGGGCGGCCGGTCAGCTGGGTGTAGCGTTCGATCAGCTTGGGCAGGTCGGCGCCCACGAAGTAGTACGCATCGAAGCGGTCTTCGCGATGCAGCAGCGTGGCCTGGTCGCTCTGGCGCAGGTCGTAGCTGCCATCGCTCCATGTATTGCGCAGCATGCCCCAGCCACGGCTGCTCAGCAGCATCGGCGCCGGGCTCGGCCGATCACCTTCTTCCCAGCCGCCGGAATAGGACACCTCCAGCTCGCGGCCCTTGAACTGGTAACGGCCGTTCTGCTGGCCACCACCGAAGTAGCCCTCATCGGCCTGCGAGGACAGCACCTGCACGCTCTGCGTGGCATCCAGGTCCAGCGGTTGCAGTTCCTGCCACAGCGCGGTGGGCTGGCCATTGTCCAGCCGTTCCAGGCGCAGGCGCAGCGGCTGCCGCTGTACATGCAGTACCAGTGCCTCGGTACGCACGCGGATTTCCTGTGCGTCTTCTTCCAGCTGCGCCTGCACGCTCGCCTTGGGCTGCGGCAGCACGATCGGCGCGGCCTTGTCGCCGGCGCCGGTCAACGTGCCGTTGCGGCCGGCCTGCACGCGGATGATGTCGGTCGCCGGCAGTTCAATGCGGATGCGCGCGCCCTTGTCGGTCTGCAGGTCCCAGCCCTGCACGCCGTCGCGGCTGGCGCTGGCGCGGACGGTACGCAGGTTGCCGACCGGCTCGGCGCGGGCCGTCATGGACGCCAGCATCAAGGCCGGCACCAGGGCCAGCATCAGCGGCGAGCGACGAACGCAGTTTTCCACGCGGACTCCCAACCCGTTCACCGGGCGTTTCGAAAGCGGTTGGGCCGACTCTAGGGCAGCGATTCGAAAGATGTCAACAAATTGAAAGGAAAAAGGAAGATATATTCCATTGAAACGAAAGTTGCTGCGCCGCAATACTTTGTGTAAGCGCTTGCAGGCGCCTGTTAAGCATTGTGCGATACGGAATTCCGTCGGTCCTTTCGTTTTTCCCGGCATCGCGGGCAAGGCAAAGCCACCCACCTTTTTTCTTTCTTTTTACTTTCGATGTTTGACATTTCGAAAGAAAACGCAGATGGTGCGCTGGCCCAACTGGAACCTCCGAATGGACGTCACCCTGCTTTCCGATGTGTCCGCCTGGCAGCGCCTTGGCGGAGCCGATACCGCTACCGAAATCGCCCAGCAGCCTGCGCTGTGGGAAGCCCTGGCACAGGACCTGTCGCGTGCCCGCGACCGCCTGCAGGCCTTCCTCGGCGACAGCCTCAACGATCCCAACCAGCGCGTGCTGTTCACCGGCGCCGGCAGCTCCGGCTTCATCGCCGAAATGGTGGCCGACGCGATCAACGCGCAATGGCCCGCCGAGGTGCGCGTGGTGCACACCACCAGCCTGCTGACCCACCCGGCGCTGTACCTGCAGCGCGACCGTCCGACCCTGCTGGTCTCGTTCGGCCGCAGTGGCTCCAGCCCGGAGAGCGTGGCGGCGGTGGACCGCGTGCGCAGCGACGTGGATGACGCGCGCTTCCTCGACATCACCTGCAACGCCGATGGCGAGCTGGCCCGCCGTGGCGCCGGCCGTGCCGACACCTGCACCCTGCTGATGCCGTCGGCCAGCTGCGACCGCGCCTTCGCCATGACCAGCAGCCTGACCTGCATGCTGCTGGCCGCGCTGACCGTGTTCGATCGTTCGCCGTGGGATGCGCGCGTGACGCGCCTGAAGCAGATCGCCGCACTGGCCCGCGAAGGCCTGGCGCAGTGGGATGCACCGGTGGCGACACTGGCGCAGCGCCCGTTCAACCGCATCATCTACCTCGGCAGCGGCCCGCTGGAAGCACTGGCACGCGAGTGCGCGCTGAAGGTGCTGGAGCTCACCGCTGGCCGCGTGCTGGCGCTGGCCAACACACCCCTGGGCTTCCGTCATGGCCCGAAGTCGACGCTGGATGGCAACACCCTGGTGGTGGTGCTGCGCAGCGTGCAGCCGCTGGCGCGCCGCTACGAACAGGACCTGCTGGAAGAACTGCGCCGCGACGGCGTGGCCGGCCAGGTGCTGGCGATCGGTCCGCATTCGGACATCGGCGCCGACGACGAATACACCCTCACCGTGCCGGCACTGGACGATCCGTGGCTGGCACCGGTGTGGCTGGGCTTTGCGCAGCTGTTCGCACTACAGCGCTCGGCCGCGCTGGGCCTGACCCCGGACAACCCGTTCCCGGACGGCACCGTCAACCGCGTCGTCAAGGGCGTCACCATCCACCATGGCTGAGCTGATCGCCCACGCCTGCTACGGCATCGACATCGGCGGCACCAAGATCGAGCTGGTGGCGTGCGATGTGGCGATGCAGGTTACCTGGCGCCGCCGCGTGGCCACCCCACAGGGTGACTACGACGGTTTCCTGCAGGCAGTCGTGGCGCTGGTCGCCGAGGCCGATGCCGCACTGGGCCGCAGTGATGCGGCGATCGGCATCGCCCTGCCCGGCGTGCGCGACCGCCGCAGCGGCCGCCAGCTCAGCGCGAACGTGCCTGCGTTGACCGGCCACAGCGTGGCCGCGGACCTGCAGGCGCGGCTGCAACGCCCGCTGCATTTCGGCAACGACCTGCAGTGTTTTGCCCTGTCTGAAGCACACGGCGGTGCCGCCGACGGCTACCCCAGCATGTTCGGCGCCATCCTCGGCACCGGTGCTGGCGGTGGTTTCTGCGTGCAGGGCCGCCTGCTGACCGGTTTCAACGGGCTGGCCGGCGAATGGGGCCACTGGAGCGTGCCCGGTCATCTGCTGCAGCGCCACGGCCTGCCGCTGATCGACTGCGCCTGCGGCCTGCAGGGCTGCGTGGAGCGTTATGTGTCCGGCAGTGGCGTGGCGATGATCGAGCGCCACCTTGGTGGCAGCGCCGCCGACGCCAGCGCGGTGATCGCCCTGGCCGAAGCCGGTGATGCCCGCGCGCGCAAGGCGCTGGACATCCATCGCGACCTGCTCGGCCACAGCCTGGCCGCGCTGGTGCTGGCGCTGGACCCGCACGTGATCGTGCTCGGCGGCGGCCTTTCGCAGTACGCGCCGCTGTACCAGCACCTGCCCGCCGCCATCGCCGCCCACCTGTTCAAGGGTGTGCAGGTGCCACCGATCGTGCCGCCACGCTTCGGCGATGCCGGTGGCGCACGTGGTGCCGCCCTGCTCGCCTGCCAACCCTCGTTTTCCTGATGTCCGGAGCCTGACCATGTCCCCGTTGCAGACCCTGCTTGCTTCCCACCGCGCCGGTGCCAATGTCGGCCTGTACAGCGTCTGCTGCAGCAACGAGCAGGTGCTGCGCGCGGCCATGCACGTGGCACAGGCACATGGCACCGTGCTGCTGGTCGAGGCCACCTCCAACCAGGTCGACCAGTTCGGCGGCTACACCGGCATGACCCCGCCGCAGTACCGCGATTACGTCGGCACCCTGGCCGATGAGGAAGGCTTCCCACGCGAACGGCTGATCCTGGGCGGCGACCATCTCGGCCCGAATGCCTGGCAGAAGCGCCCGGCGGCCGAAGCGATGACCCACGCGCGCGTGCTGATCGAAGCCTACGTCGCCGCCGGTTTCCACAAGATCCACCTCGACTGCAGCATGTCCTGCGCCGATGACCCGGTGCCGCTGCCCGATGCCATCGTCGCTGCGCGTTCGGCCGAGCTTGCCGAGATCGCCGAACGCACCGCCGCCGAACACGGCCTGCCGCCGCCGGTCTACGTGATCGGTACCGAGGTGCCGATTCCCGGCGGCGAAGCCTCGCTGGCCGAAGGCCTGCAGGTGACCACGCCGGCTGCCGCCGCGCAGACCCTGGCCATCCACCAGCAGGCGTTCGACACGCCACAGCTGCGCGATGCGTGGCAGCGCGTGATCGCGATGGTGGTGCAGCCGGGCGTGGACTTCGACCACAGCAGCGTGCATGAGTACAACCCGGACGCCGCCCATGCGCTGGCCGACTTCCTCGAGCGGCAGCCGCGCATCGTGTTCGAAGCGCATTCCACCGACTACCAGCGCGAAAGCGGCCTGCATGCGCTGGTACGCGACCACTTCGCCATCCTCAAGGTCGGCCCGGCGGCCACCTTCGCCTACCGCGAGGCGCTGTTCGCGCTGGCCGCGATCGAGGCCGAACTGCTGCCGGCCGCACAGTGCTCGCACCTGCCGCAGGTGCTGGACGAGGTGATGGTGGCGCAGCCGAAGTACTGGCAGTCCTACTACCAGGGCGATGCCGCCGCGCTGCGCCTGCTGCGCCGTTATTCCTTCAGCGACCGCTGCCGCTACTACTGGGGCGAGCCGGCGCTGGTACAGGCGGTGCAGACCCTGTTCGCCAACCTGGAGCAGCATGCGCCGCCGCTGGTGCTGCTCAGCCAGTACCTGCCGGAGCAGTACCGCGCCGTGCGCGAAGGCAGCCTGGCCAACACCCCCACCGCGCTGGTGCAGCACCGCATCGGCCTGTGCCTGGGTGAGTACGCCCGTGCCTGCAGCGCCAACCAGGCCGGACCCCGCACGCAGAACGCAGGTTCGGCTGCCGGCGTTCCTGCGAACGGCTAATCTCTACCTTTTCCCGCAAAACCGAGAATGGCCATGCGCAACACCCGCTCCCGCCGGCAACAGATCCTGCAGCTGCTGATCGAGCACGGCTCGGTGCAGGTGGCCGATCTGGTCGAGCGCTTCGGCGTGTCGGCGGTGACGATCCGTGCCGACCTGACCCACTTCGAATCGCAGGGCCTGGCCAACCGCACCCACGGCGGCGCGACCCTGGTGCGCACGCCGCCGCAGGAACAGGACATCCATGAGAAGGACGCGCTGAACCTGCCACTGAAGGAATCGATCGGTGCGCGCGCTGCGCGCCTGGTGCAGCCGGGCGACAACATCATCATCGATTCCGGCTCGACCACGATGACGCTGGCCCGCCACCTGCGCGCGCATCGCGACGTGACGGTGATGACCAACGGCCTGAACATCGCCTGGGAACTGGCCAATGCCGCGGGCATCACCGTGCTGCTGACCGGTGGCCTGCTGCGCCAGCAGTCGCTGTCGCTGCAGGGCAGCCAGGCCGAAGCCAGCCTCAACTCGTACAGCTTCGACACCCTGTTCCTGGGCGTGGACGGCCTGGACCTGCAGTTCGGCCTGACTACTCACGACGAGGCCGAAGCCCGCCTCAACCACCGCATGGTCGAGCGTGCGCGCCGCATCGTGGTGCTGACCGATGCCTCCAAGTTCGGCCGCGTCAGCCTGCACCGCATCGCCCTGCTGGACCAGATCCACGCCATCATCACCGACGCCGGCATCGACGATGCAACCCGCGAAGGGCTGCAGCGGCTGGGCATCGAAGTGATCATCGCCGAGCCCACCGCATGACCGAGACCCGCACCCTGCATGGCCGCATCCTCACCCCGCTGGGCTGGCGGCGGGGGCACGTCCACTTCGATTCACGCGTGCGCCGGCTGCAGGTGGACGACCACAGCGGCGCCGACGACCTGCAGCTGCCGGTGATCCTGCCCGGCTTCGTCGACCTGCATGTGCATGGCGCGGCCGGCGTGGACCTGATGCAGGGCGGCGACGTGGCACGCACCATCGCCCGCACCCATCTGCGCTTCGGCACCACCACGCTGCTGGCGACCACCATGACCGCCGGGCTGGACGAGATCGAGCACGCGCTGCACGGCGTCGCTGCGGCAATGGCGGCGCCTGATACCGACGCCGCCAGCATCGTCGGCGTGCATCTGGAAGGACCGTTCATCAGCCCGCAGCGGCTGGGCGCACAGCCCAATCGCACGATCGAGGCGACGGTGGCACTGGTGCAGCAGCTGCACGCGCTGGCGCCGATCCGGGTGATGACGCTGGCGCCGGAGATCGGCGAGCACACCGCGTTGATACCCGCGCTTTCGGCGATGGGCATCCGCGTGCAGCTGGGCCACAGCGCCGGCACCTACGAGGAGGGCGTGGCGGCGCTGCAGGCCGGTGCCTCCGGTTTCACCCATCTGTTCAACGGCATGACCGGCGTTGACCACTATCGCCCGGGCATTGCGGCGGCGGCGCTGGCGCATGCGCAGTACGCCGAGATCATCCCCGACCTGCAGCACATCCACCCCGGCGTTATCCGGCTGGCCGCGCGCGCGATCCCGCGCCTGTACGCGGTGACCGACGCGACTGCCGCCACCGGCATGCCCGACGGCGAGTACGCGCTGGGCGAGCAGCGCGTGCACAAGTGCGGCGGCTGCGTGCGCCTGGCGACGGGTTCGCTGGCCGGCAGCGCACTGACCATGGACCAGGCGCTGCGCAACCTGGTGCGCGTCGGCCTGGACCTGGCCGACGCCTCGCAGCGGGTTTCCACCTTCCCGGCCGACTATCTGGGCCTGGGCGATCGCGGCCGCATCGCGCCCGACGCCCGCGCCGACCTGGTGGTGCTGGACGCCGAACTGCGCCTGCAGCAGGTGGTCATTGGTGGGCGCGTGGTCGATCTGACCTGACGCAAGCGATGCGGCCCGGATGCCGCGCGGGCTCCCTGTAGAGCCGAGCCATGCTCGGCTCACCGCGCGAAGCGCGGCATGGGGAACCTCGATATCGGAACGGAAAGCAGCCGAGCATGGCTCGGCTCTACAGAATGCACTCTGCGACGAACCGCCGCCGGGCCTGGCCCGGCGCTACCACAGGAACTGCCGATGACTGCAAGCACCGCCCCGCGCTGGCCCGTACGCTACCTGCTCTTCATCGGCGGCCTCGGCGGCCTGCTGTACGGCATCGACATCGGCATCATCGCCGGTGCCCTGCCCTACCTGGAGGCAACGGCCAGCCACGCCTGGCAGCTCAGCAGCCAGCAACTCGGCTTCGTGGTGGCGGCGGTACTGCTGGGCAGCGTGCTGTCCTCGCTGTTCGCCGGCATGGTCGCCGACCTGATCGGTCGCCGCGGTGCGATGCTGCTGGCCGGCCTGCTGTTCACCGCGTCGATTCCGATCATGGCGCTGGCCTCCGGCTACACGCCGCTGCTGCTCGGGCGGCTGCTGCAGGGCATCAGTGGCGGCCTGATCGGCGTAGTGATCCCGCTGTACCTGGCCGAAGTGCTCAGCCCCGAGCGGCGTGGGCGCGGTGCGGCGATGTTCCAGCTGCTGCTGACCATCGGCCTGGTGTTGGCGGCACTGATCGGGCTGTACCACGCACATGCGGTGGATGCCGCCGCCGAAGCCGTGCGCTCGCTGCCGCTGGCGCAGCAGGCGCAGGAACTGTTCACGGTGAAGGACCAGGCCTGGCGCACCATCTTCTGGAGCTGCCTGGCGCCAGGCCTGCTGTTCTGTGCCGGCATCTTCTGGCTGTCCGAATCGCCGCGCTGGCTGGTGCGCCGCGGCCGCGTCGATGATGCCCGCCGCAGCCTGCAGCGGGTGTTGCCTGCTGCCGACGTGGAACCCACCCTTGCACAGATCCAGGCGCCGGAATCGAGCAGCAGCGACGGCAAGCGCGACCCACTGCTCAGCCGCCGCTACGTGGTGCCGTTCGTGCTGGCCTGCGTGGTGCTGGCCTGCACCCAGGCCACCGGCATCAATTCGGTGCTGGCGTACGCGGTGAACATCCTCAATCAGGCCGGCCTGTCCGGCTCGGTGGCCAACGGTGCCGACGTGGCGATCAAGCTGCTCAACGCGGTGATGACCGTGGTCGCGCTGCTGCTGGTCGACCGCAAGGGCCGCAAGTTCCTGCTGATGCTCGGCAGCGGCGGCATCTGCGTGGCCCTGCTGGCTGCCGCCACGCTGTTCTTCCAGGCCGAGCGTGGCCGCGCCGACGTGCAGCCGCAACTGCAGGCGGCGGTCAGCGGCGACGGCCTGCGGCTGGTGCTTGACGACGCACAGTGGCAGCGCCTGGGCGGTGGCATAAACAGCGAAGGCCGGCCGATGCAGCTGACCGTGTCGTACGCCTACGGTGACTTCACCAATGTGCGCGCCCTGCGCAGCGACAGCCTGACCGACCGCGAGCTGCGCATCGAGCGTGCCGGGACCGTGCAGCCGGACAGTGTGATCGGCGCGTTCTTCCGCAAGCTGCATCTGAACCCGTTCGCCGACCCGGCCAAGGCCGCACAGGCACCGCTGCGCATCGAGCAGGCCCGCATCGGCCCGGTGCCGCCGCTGGCGCATGGCTGGGCGGTAGCCGCCTGCATCCTGGTATTCGTCGCGTTCTTCGCGGTCGGCCCCGGCGTCTGCGTGTGGCTGGCACTGTCGGAACTGATGCCCAATCGCATCCGCTCCAACGGCATGAGCATCGCCCTGCTGATCAACCAGTTCGTGTCGACCACCATCGCGGCGATCTTCCTGCCCACGGTGGGCCACTACGGCTACGCCAGCATGTTCCTGTTCTGGGCGGCGTGCACGTTCGTGTTCTTCCTGGTAGCCGCGTTCTGGCTGCCGGAGACCAAGGGCAAGTCACTGGAGGAGATCGAGGCACGGTTCGCACGGTAGCGGTCGACCTTGGTCGACCTCCGCGCGTAGCGCGGTGGTGTTGGCGCGCCCGTCACTGACCGGTGATGTGCCTGGCCAGCGCCTGCGCCTCGGCAATGCTCGGCAGCCCGCTCAGCATCATCGATTCCCCGAAGGGGCCTTTCACCGTCGCCACCATCAGCACGCGGCCGTCCACGCTGATCGCCGCGCGCTGGCCCACCAGGGCCGAGGTGCCATCGTGGATGCGCTGATGCGCTTCTGGCCGATAGCGGATCTGCAGGCCTGGCTGCTTGGCATCGTCCAGCACGTAGCGCACATCGGCGATGTCCGCACTGCCGGCAATCGGCGGCTCGCGCAGGGCCAGGGTTTCACCTTGCCAGTGCGCCGGAGTGCCGTTGCCAGCCGCATCGACCGCGCTCAGGCGCACGTCCACGCCGGCGCGCGGCGCATGATCCTTGCCTGCCAGCGCACCGGGCGTGGCACCCGGCATGCATCCGGCCAGCACCAGCGCCGCGCCGAGCAGGAGCGGAAGCGCGCCCCTCATTTCAGCTTCCGCAGCTTGAACGCCACCAGCACCTGCAGCAGCCCGTACAGCAGGCTGCCAATGCCGATCCACAGCGTGGTCACCGCCACGCCTGCGTATGGATTGGCCGCGAACAGCAACCCCAGCACCACCGCCAGCACGCCACTGAGGATCAGCAGCCACTCGCCCTGGATCTGCTTGCGCACGCGGATCGCGAAGACGATGCGATAGATGCCGGCTACCAGCAGCCACGCCGCCAGGAACAGCACCAGCACGCTGGCGGTGGCCAGCGGGTTGATCACCGCCAGGATGCCGAAGCCCAGCGAAGCGATGGCATACAGCGCCAGCCAGCCGCGCGAGGCGCCGCTGCCACCACTGATCAGTGCGAACAGGCTGATGACCCCTTCGATGATGGCCATCACGCCCAGCGTCCAGGCCAATGCCATGGCTGCGGACAGCGGCCAACCGATGGCGATGATGCCGAAGCCGAGCGCGACCAGGCCATACAGCAGCAGGATCCACCAGCTGCGGCCAACCGCTGACAACAAGGGAGACAAGGGGGAATTCATGGTCACTCCTTCGATCCGGAACCGGGTTCATCCTAGCCCGTGGCGATGAAGGGAGCGATCACGGCACCCGCGCGCACACCCATACCCGCACCTCTCTGGCGCCCACGCAGCGCAGGGTTTCGGCGATTTCCATCACCGTGCTGCCGGTGGTCATCACGTCGTCGACCACGGTCAGATGCGTGGGCACCGGCCCGTGGACATCGAACGCATCGAACAGGTTTTCCCTGCGCTGTTCGGCCGTGCGTTCGGACTGAGGTGCGGTGTGCCGCCGCCGGTACAGCCCCTGCCAGACCGGCAACGGCAGCAGCCGGCAGAGCTCGGCAGCCTGGTTGTAGCCGCGCTGGCGCAGGCGCCGGCGGTGCAGCGGCACCGGCACCAGCGGCGGGCAGGACCAGGGCGGTGGTGCGCGCTGCATCAACTGCGCCAGCAGGCGACCGGCCGCCAGGTCCTGATGGAACTTGTAGCGCAGCAGCAGCTGGTCCACCGGCGGCAGGTACAGCAGGCTGGCGTGGGTGGCCGTCTGCGGTGGTGCTTCCTCGCGGCAGCTGCCGCAGACGATCAGGCCCTCATCCGGCAACGGCAGTGCACACCGCAGGCAGGCGCGACCGGCCCAGGGCAGTCCGGCGAGGCAGGCGCGGCACAGATCGAGATCATCATGGCCCGGATCGCCGCAGACCAGGCAGCGCAGTGGCAGCAGGACACCCAGCAGTGCGCGGGAGACACGGGTTGCCGAATGCAGGAGATCAATACGCATTGCCCATACTTCATCGCGCTGCCCATGTGCGGCCATCGGCGAAGCACCGATCGCAGTGTCGGGACTGCCCGCAACTGCAGAGGGTGCTGCCGATCAGGAAAGGCGTCCGCCCTGCCCAGGCCCGGTTGATGCAACGGCCGACGCCGTCAACACCTCCGCCAACCCACGATAGATCGGCACCCGGCATACCAGACCGGACACGCCCCGCGCGATCAGCACCGTGGCCAGGATCGGCAGGAGCAGATCGCCGCTGTCGGTCAGCTCCAGCGAGATCACCGCCGAGGTCAGCGGTGCCTGGGTGACGCCGGTCAGGTAGGCGCACATGCCCAGCAGCACGAACGCGCGCGGATCCACGCCCGGCATCAGCACCGCCAGGTTGTGGCCCAGCCCCGCGCCGACCGCCAACGCGGGCGAGAACAGGCCGCCGGGTATGCCGGCCACGTACGATGCCAGGTTGGCCAGCAGCTTCATCAACCCGAACTCGTGGCCGACCAACGCCTGCCCCTGCACCAGGCTGCGCGCCTGTTCGTAGCCGGTGCCGAACGCGCCGTCGCCGAACGTCAAAGCCAGTGCCACCACCGCCAGGCCGCAGCCTGCGGCCAGCAGCACCGGATGCCGCTGGCGCAGCTGGCCCAGCCAACGCGGGCGGCCGGCCGCACTGGCCAGCACCGCGCGCGCGAACAGGCCGCCCAGCAACCCGGCCACCACGCCGCACAGCAGGATCGCCAGCCAGCCCTGCCCCAGCGGCAACCGCGCGCTCACATGGCCGAAGTAGGTGTAGTTGCCGAGCAGGCCCAGCGACACCACGCCACCGACGATCACCGCCGTCAGCAGGGTGCCGGAGAAGCGATGCTCGAAACGGCCGCTGAGCTCCTCGATGGCGAATACGATGCCAGCCAGCGGCGTGTTGAACGCCGCGGCAATGCCCGCTGCACCACCGGCCAGCAGGAAGTGCGAGAGCTCGCGAGGATCCTTGAAGCCGAACCAGCGGCCGAACAGGTACATCAGGCTGGCACCCACATGCACCGTGGGACCTTCGCGTCCGACGGACGCGCCGCCGAGCAGCGACAACGAGGTCAGCAGCAGCTTGCCGGCTGAGACCGCAGGCGAAAGATTGGTCTTCCGGAATGGCTCATCGGGCTTGTCCAACGCAGCGATGACCTGCGGAATGCCGCTGCCCCGCGTGGGCTTCAGCACGCCACTGGTCAACCAGGCCAGCAGCGCGAAGATGCCCGGCGTGAGCAGCAGGGCCCACCACGGCGAGTGCGCGGTGATGCGCTGGAACAGATGGAAGGCCGCGTCGCTGGCCTTGGCGAACAGGATGGCCACCAACGCCACGGCCACCGCGCCGCCCCAGAGCGCGGCACGGCGGCGCCAGGCCTCGCTGAGAACCAGCGCGGTGATGCGGCCGCGGAGGCGATGGAGATCGGTCATGGGGCACAGTCTGCGCGCCAGCGCTTGCGTTGGGCAGCGGTTATTGTGGCTGCAGGCCTTGCAGGATGCGGTGAAACGCGCGAGTGCGGGTGCTCGCCGATAGCACCTGCCCTGTGCAGCTACCTATGCGTGCAGGCGCTCCCGCCACCGGCGCTTCTCCACCGCTCGCACGTTGGGCTGCTGCCGCAGCCACTCCAGATACAGCTGCAGATGGGCCAGCTCGTCATCAGCCGGATCCCCGGTGAACTCACGCACCGCGACCAGATTTCCGTAGTTTCTGGCGTACTTGCCGGGCGTGTCATCGATACCGATCATCTGCTCCAAACGGAAGCCGTGGCGCTTCAGCTTGCCCAGCCGCTTCTGCGAGGTGTAACCGCCGGTTTCCCAATCACGGGCCGTGCTGCACCGCGGCGCGGACCACAGGAACGCCAGCGGACGCCCCGGCATCAGCCGGTCCACCAGCGGTTCGGCGTACAGTTGCCCGGACGACGTCCACACACCCACCGTGAAATGGGCAAAGGCATAGTCGAGGAATGCCTGCAGATGGGGCCGCAGGTAGACGTGGTAGCCGACGAGGCGGAAATCCGCGGCTCGCTCCAGTTCACGCTCGCTGGCATGCACCAGCGTCTCATCCAGATCGAGTATCAGCAGCTTTCCGCCCTGCGGCATCGTGTCCGGTTCCATGCGCATCCTTCTTTCATTGCCTCAGCTGCCGCCATCTTCTGGATGGACTTCAGCATGTGTCCTTCCAGCAGGTAGATGTAAGCACAGTTCCAGCCAGGTCCTGGTGGGCGCAAGCCTACTGCCGGACGCGCACTTCGCAACAGCCCATCCGCGTGAGGTCGCCCTGCGCCTGCAACATGCCCCGTTCCACCAGCATGCGTACACGCCCTGCATAGAACACATCGGGAATTCCCGATCGGCACTTCGGCTGCAGCGACATGACCATCCCCACAATGTAGGCGATCTTTCGGAACTGCCCGTCGCAGAGGGAGAACAGCTGCTCATCGATCGAGGCGATGTCCTCGCTGGTCAGCGCGGCGATGTTCTGCCGCGCCAGGTCAGTGAGATGGGCATCGTTGTCGGAGCGCTCGTCCGTATCGCGCAGGCAGCCATTGATGGCCAACAGGCGAACCAGCACATAGTGGCCGAAAGCCTCGAGCTCCTCCTTCGGCAACGTCGCCGGATCGAGCTGCCCTGCCGGGTAGTCCTTGAAGGTCACGAAGACGTGGTTCTTCCACTGCCCTGGCGTGTCGGACTGGCGCAGATCATCCAGCACCACGCGCAGGCCGCCGTCGGGCAGCTCGGCAAGGCTGCACAGCACCGCGTCGCGGCGGATCGGGTAGGGCTGGTAGCTGTTCATGGCACGTGCTCGCGCGTCCGTATGCAGCAATGAACTTACACCGTAGCGCCCATTCATGGCGGTCAACCAATGTAAACCAGATGAGAAGCAGCCAAGTTGACATGACTCACCAACCCACCCACACTGCCGCCCTCGCTTCACTCGTACCCCAAGGTCCCGCCATGGCTGCTGCCATCCGCCACGACTGGCAACACGACGAACTGCAGGCGCTGTTCGATCTGCCGTTCCCCGCGCTGCTGTTCCGCGCCGCCGCAGTCCATCGCGAGCACTTCGACCCAGCGCAGGTGCAGGTGTCCACGCTGTTGTCGGTGAAGACCGGCGGCTGCCCGGAAGACTGCGCGTACTGCCCGCAGGCACAGCGCTACAGCACCGGGGTGAACGCGCAGAAGCTGATGGACACCGACGCGGTGCTGGCCAAGGCACGCCAGGCCAAGGCTGCCGGCGCATCGCGCTTCTGCATGGGTGCCGCGTGGCGATCGCCGAAGGACCGCGACATCCCGAAGGTGGCGGCGATGATCGCCGGGGTGAGGGCGCTGGGCCTGGAAACCTGCGCCACGCTGGGCATGCTCAGTGGCGAGCAGGCGCGTGCGCTGAAGGACGCCGGCCTGGACTACTACAACCACAATCTCGACACCGCGCCGGACTACTACGATTCGATCATCCACACGCGCCAGTACCAGGACCGCCTGGACACGCTGGCGCACGTGCGCGATGCCGGTCTGAAAACCTGCTGCGGCGGCATTGTCGGCATGGGCGAGACGCGCGCGCAGCGCGTGGGCCTGCTGCTGGCGCTGGCCACGCTGCCGGCGCATCCCGATTCGGTGCCGATCAACAGGCTGGTGCAGGTGGCGGGCACGCCACTGCATGGCAGTGCCGAACTGGATCCGTTCGAGTTCGTGCGCATGATCGCGGTGGCACGCATCGCCATGCCGCGTTCGATGGTGCGGCTGTCGGCCGGTCGCGAGGCGATGAGCGACGAACTGCAGGCGCTGTGCTTCGTGGCCGGTGCCAACTCGATCTTCTACGGCGACAAGCTGCTGACCACCGGCAACCCGGAGAGCGAGCACGACCTGGCCCTGTTCGCGCGGCTGGGGTTGCAGCCGATGGCGGTGCAGGTGGATGCCGAGGGCCACGACCACGGCGGCACCGTGCACGCTGATATCAGCGCCGATGCGCCCGCCTGTGGCTGCGCTCACGCGGCCTGAGACGGGCCGCAAGCAGGCGCCGCGGCAACGCGCTACCCTAGCCGCCCCGTCGCCGCATTCAGCCGCCATGGCCCGCCCCGACCTGACCGCCCGCCTCCACGCCCAACGCGCCCTGCGCGATGCCCAAGGCCGTCGCCGCACGCGGCGCACGGTCAGCCGTCGTGATGGCGTCCGCCTGGAGGTGGACGGCCAGTGGCTGACCGGCTTCTGCAGCAACGATTACCTGGGCCTGGCCCAGCAGTTCAGCGTGGTCAACGCATTGCAGGATGCGGCCGCACGCGAAGGCTCCGGCGCGGGCGCCTCGCATCTGGTCTGCGGCCACCACGCTCTGCATGAGGCACTGGAGCGCGAAGTGGCGGAGTGGCTGGGCTACCCGCGCGCGCTGCTGTTCGGCAGTGGCTTCGCCGCCAACCTGGCCGTGCAGCAGGCGCTGCTGGGCGAAGAGAACGATGTGTGCGTGCAGGACAAGCTCAACCACGCCAGCCTGCTCGATGCGACGCGGCTGGCGGGTGCGCGCCTGCGCCGTTATCCGCACCTCGACGCCGAAGGCGCGATGCGCCAGCTCAAGCACGCGCCCGATGGCGCGGCGATGCTGGCCACCGACGGTGTGTTCAGCATGGATGGCGACATCGCACCGCTGCGTGCATTGTCGCTGGTGGCACGCCTGCAGCAGGCGCTGTTCTATGTGGACGATGCGCACGGCGTGGGCGTGGTCGGTGATGGCCGTGGTGCCGTGGCCGCCGCCGGGCTGGGCGTGGACGATGTGCCGCTGCAGCTGGTCACGCTGGGCAAGGCACTGGGCGGTTCCGGCGCGCTGGTGCTGGGCCGCGACGACCTGGTCCAGCACCTGGCCGAAACCGCACGCCCGTACATCTACACCACTGCGATGCCGCCGGCGCTGGCCGCCGCAGCACTGGAAGCGGTGCGCCTGGCGCGCCGTGACAACTGGCGGCGCTCGAAACTGACCGATCTGATCGCGCTGTTCCGCGGCGAAGCCCGCCGCCATGGCCTGGACCTGATGGCCTCGGAAACGCCGATCCAGCCGCTGCTGTGTGGCGATGACCATCGCGCCGTGGCGATGTCCCAGGCGTTGGAACAGGCCGGTTGGCTGGTCGGCGCGATCCGCCCGCCCACGGTTCCCGAAGGCAAGGCGCGCCTGCGCGTCACGCTGTCCGCGCTGCACACCCCCGAGCAGGTGCGTGGCCTGGTCGAAGCCATTGCCAGCGCGCGCGATCGCGTCAACCTGGCCGCGCGTGAGGCCGCGCCACCGCCGCTGCCTGTCTTCGCCTGAGCCTGTTGCCGTTTCCCCATGCATATCGACGTCACCGGCCAGGGGCCGGACCTGGTACTGATCCATGGCTGGGCCCTGCAGGGCGGCGTGTTCGCGCCGTTGGTGCAACGCCTGGCCGATCACTTCACCCTGCATCTGGTTGATCTGCCGGGCCATGGCCACAGCCGCGAGGACACCACGCCGCTGCGCCTGCCGTTCGTGGTCAATGCCATTGCCGCGGCCACGCCGCCTGCGGTGTGGTGCGGCTGGTCGCTGGGCGGCCTGTTCGCGCTGCACGCCGCCGCGACACTGCCGAAGGTGCGCGGGCTGGCGATGATCGCGGCCACGCCGCGCTTCGTGCGTGGCGAAGACTGGCCGCATGCGGTGGAGCCGGCGGTGTTCGAGCAGTTCGGGCGCGAGCTGGCCACCGACTTCGGTGGCACCCTGGAACGCTTCCTGGCGCTGGATGTCATGGGCTCGGCACACGCCCGCGAGGAGCTGCGCACGCTGCGCCAGCGCCTGGTCGAGCGCGGTGCACCCACCGAACGCGCCCTGCTGGAAGGCCTGCGCCTGCTGGAAAGCACCGACCTGCGTGGCGCACTGCCGACGCTGGCCAAGCCCAGCCTGTGGATCGCCGGCCAGCGTGACCGGCTGGTGTCTCCGGCGGCAATGCAGGCCGCCGCGGCACTGGCCCCCGGTGCGCAGGCGCTGACCATCGCCCACGGCGGCCATGCGCCCTTCCTCGGCCATGCCGACGAGGTGGCCGCCGCCCTGCAACACTTCGTTGCCGGCCTGTCACCGGCCGATGGCGGACAATGAGCGCCTTCCTCATTCCGCAGGATTGATGCATGGATCTGGGTATCAACGGCCGCTGGGCACTGGTCTGCGGCGCAAGCAAGGGGCTGGGCCTGGGCTGCGCGCGTGCGCTGGTGCGCGAGGGCGTCAACGTGGTGATCGTGGCCCGTGGTGAGGCTGCGCTGCAGGCCGCCGCCGAAGCGCTGCGCGCCCTGCCCGGCGCCGCCGAAGTCCGCGTGGCCGCCGCCGACGTGACCACCGAGGCCGGTCGCTCCGCAGCGCTCGCCGCGTGCCCGCAGGTGGACATCCTGGTCACCAATGCCGGTGGCCCGCCGCCGGGCGACTTCCGCAGTTTCGAGCGCGACGACTGGATCGCCGCACTGGACGCCAACATGCTGGCGCCGATCGCGCTGATCCGCGCCACCGTGGACGCGATGATCGCGCGTGGCTTCGGCCGCATCGTCAACATCACGTCTTCGGCGGTGAAGGCCCCGATCGACATCCTGGCGCTGTCCAACGGCGCGCGCAGCGGCCTGACCGGCTTCGTCGCCGGGCTGTCGCGCCGCACCGTGGCACACAATGTCACCATCAACAACCTGCTGCCCGGCCAGTTCGACACCGACCGCCTGCGCGCCAACTTCGCCCACAGTGCGGGCAAGGACGGCAATGCTGCCGAAGTGGCCGAACGCCGCCGCCAGCAGATCCCCGCCGGCCGCTTCGGCACGGCGGATGAATTCGGCGCGGCCTGCGCCTTCCTGTGCAGCGCACAGGCCGGTTACCTCACCGGGCAGAACCTGCTGATCGACGGCGGCGCCTACCCCGGTACGTTCTAAGAGACTTTCGCAATGCCGTCCCACTTCGATGCCCGCCATGTCCGCCGCGCGTTCGCCCGCGCCGCCAACAGCTACGACGCCGCCGCCGCCCTGCAGCGCGAGGTGCAGGCGCGGCTGGTGGAATCGCTGGACTACCTGGAGGCACGCAAGCCCGAGGTAGTGCTGGACATCGGCGCGGGTACCGGCCACGCCAGTGCGCTGATGAAGAAGCGCTGGCCGAAGGCGCAGGTGATCGCGCTGGACCTGGCGCTGCCGATGCTGGACCAGGCCAAGCGCCAGGCCGGCTGGTGGAAGCCGTTCCAGCGCCTGTGCGGCGACGCCGCCGCGCTGCCACTGGCCGACAACAGCGTGGACGTGATCTTCAGCAACCTGTGCCTGCAGTGGGTGGACGACCTGCCGGCAGTGTTCGCCGGCTTCCGTCGCGTGCTCAAGCCCGGCGGCCTGCTGCTGTGCTCCACCTTCGGCCCGGACACGCTGGTCGAACTCAATGAGGCCTTCGCAGCCGCCGATGATCGCCCGCACGTGAGCCGCTTCGCGCAGATCGCCCAGTTCGGCGATGCGCTGATGATGGCCGGTTTCCGCGACCCGGTGCTGGACCGCGACCTGTTCACCCTGACCTACGACGACCTGCCCTCGTTGATGCGGGAGCTGCGCGCGATGGGCGCGACCAATGCGCGGGTGGACCGCCGCCACACGCTGACCGGGCGTGGCCGCTTCGCCGCGGCGGCAGCGGCGTATGAACCGATGCGACGCGCCGACGGCAAGCTGCCCAGCAGCTGGGAAGTAATCTACGCCCACGCCTGGGCACCGGACCCGGGCGCACCGATCCGCGAAGGCGGGCATGACGTGGCCTCGGTGCCGGTGTCGGCGATTCCGATCCGGCGCAGGCAGACCTGACCGGCTGGTAGTGCCGGCCGCTGGCCGGCAACCTCACGTTTCCACGATGGGCGTCTGCCCAGATCAGGTTTCCGCCCTCAGGTATTGGCCGGCGAACTCAGCGGCGGCCGCACCAGGTCGCGGTGGAAGAAATAGATTTCCTGCACCAGGAAGCGCCAGCTGGTGTGGAAGCTGCGGAAGCGCGTGCTGGGCGTGGACGAGGCCAGCGCATCGATGCCCAGCGCCTTGCTCAGGCGCAGCGCGCGCGCCATGTGCAACGGGTCGCTGACGATGATCACCCGGTGCAGGTCGCGCTGGTCCATCAGCCGCTTGGCCTCGACCAGGTTCTGCACGGTGTTGCGCGAGGCGGTCTCGATCAGGATCGCATCGTCCGGCACGCCATGCTTGAGCGCATAGCGCCGCGCCACCTGCGATTCGGAAAAGCGCGCGCCGGTGCCACCGTAGCCGCCGGTGAAGATCAGCAGTGGCGCGTACCGGGCTTCATAGAGATCCAGGCCATGACGGATGCGTTCTTCGAATACCGGCGACGGCTTGGCGTCATAGGCCGCCGCACCGAGCACGATGATGGCGTCGGCCTTGGCTGCCTGGTCGCGCTCCCCCACCCAGACGATCCAGGCGGTCACGCCCAGCAGCCAGACCACCAGCAGCACGAACAGCCGCCACAGCCAGCCCAGCAGGCCGGTGCGGGGCCGGTGCCCGTCGCGGCTCAAGGCGCCCCCCAACGCAGCGCGGGCAGGTCGACATTGCCACCGGACAGCACCAGGCCCACCCGCAGGCCGGCAAACCGCTGCGGCTGTGCCAGTACCGCGGCCAGCACGGTGGCCGAGGACGGCTCGACCACCTGCTTGAGCACCTCCCACAGCAGGCGCATCGCGGCCATGGTGGCGGCGTCGTCGACCACGATCACCTCGACGCCGGCCGCGCGCAGCAGCGCGAAGTTGGGGGCGCCGATCAGGGTACGCAGGCCGTCGCAGATGGTGTCAGGGGTGAACGCGCCCTGGCGCTCGCCTGCGGCCAGCGAGCGCGCGGTGTCGTCGGCACCGGCCGGTTCGGCCAGCACCAGCCGGGTCTGGGGACTGGCGAACTGCAGGGCCCGGGCGGTACCGCTGGCCAGGCCGCCCCCTCCGACTGGGACTACCAGCACGTCGAACGGACCGTCGCTGTGCAGCAGCTCCAGGGCCGCGGTGCCCTGCCCGGCCATCACCGCCGGGTCCGCATAGGGATGGACCAGGGTCGCGCCGGTATCGGCCTGTACTTTGGCGCAGGCGGCCTCGCGGTCGGCGATGGTCGGCGGGCAGCGCCAGAGCGTGGCACCGTGGCGGGCGATGTTGGCCAGCTTGGCCGCCACCGCACCTTCGGGCACCACCACGTGGCAGGGAATGCCACGGGTGCGCGCGGCCAGGGCCAGGGCAGCGCCGTGGTTGCCGGACGAATGGGTGACCACGCCGGCACGGGCGCGATCGGCATCCAGCGACCACACCGCGTTGCAGGCCCCGCGGAACTTGAATGCGCCGCCGCGCTGCAGGTGCTCGGCCTTGAACGCCAGCTGCGCGCCGGCCAGCGCATCAAGCGTGCGCGAGCGCAGCACCGGGGTCACGCTGGCGTGCGGCGCGATCCGCGCAGCGGCAGCCAGGACATCGTCGGCACGGGGCAACAGTGAATCGCTCATGACGCAAGATTAACGTATGGCCCCACGCTGGCGACCCCGGCACAGGTCATGCCAGCATGAGGGCCTTCACCTCCATTCATCCTGGGCAGTGAAGTTAAGGGCCGATTCAACGCCTGCGCACGAAGCTGACTGCACAACCCGTCCTCTGGGGGGACCCACCATGAAAACGCGCCTGATGCTTGCCGGTGGCCTGTTGCTGGCCCTGACCGGCTGCACCACCTACGACTATGTCGGCGGTGGCCGCAGCGGCAGCTACTACCACGGTGCGCCGTCGGTGGAGTACCGCTACCCGGCCGGCTATCCCTACAACTACGGCTACCCTTACTACGGCGGCTATGGCGGCTACTACGGCGGCTATGGCAATCCGTACTACTCGCGCCCGATCTACCGCCCGCCGCACAACCACCGTCCGCCACCGCGCCCGCCCGGCAACGGTGGCGAGAACCGTCCGCCGCCGCCGCCGCGGCCGTCGTACAACGGCGGTTCGCCGTGGCGGAACATGGACTCGATGCGTCGCCCGCCGCAGTCGAACATCCAGCCGTCGGCGCCGCCGCCGCCGGCCCGTCCGACCCCGGCGCCGAGCGCGCCGAGGATGAACGGTTCCCCGTGGCGCAACATGGATCGTGGGACGCAGCGCACAGTTGAGCGCTGAACCGTCTTGCATTTCACCCGGTCCAGGTTGCACTCTACGGAACCGGTGACGGCCCGCGTCACAAAGTGACAAAAAGCGAGACGGGCCGCCGCAAAAATCTCTACGTCGATATCCGACAGGAACATCTGGATCCCCCCTGTTCCGGCCCTGTCGGATGTCGGCACCTCTGAAGACAGACGGCCCCGCACTGCGGGGCCGTCTGTTTTGCCGGGTCGCCAACCGGAGAGAGCCCCAGCGTCGGTAGATCCACGCCATGCGTGGTCGGGCCTTTCCCGGCAATCCCAAAAAAACAGGGCCGGACAGTCCCCCGACTGCCGGCCCTCTGCTCCCCCACCGTGCGCCTGTACCGGCCCCTGTTCCAATTCCGGTCACGGGCGCCTGCGGCGCCAGCCACGGTGGGTGCTATTGGGTTATCTGCAATAATCCTGCCAACTTTAGGGCTGATTTCGACGCCGGCCGGCCGGCACCGACGCCGCGGCCCCGAATGGCGCTAAAATCGCCACCCCGGCGCCGCCCCGGCCGCGCCTGCCCCCAGCTGAACAGCCCCATGAACCCGTCCTTCCATCGTTACGACGTCATCGTCATCGGCGGTGGCCACGCCGGCACCGAAGCCGCGCTGGCCGCGGCCCGTACCGGCGTGCGCACCCTGCTGCTGACCCACAACATCGAAACGGTGGGCGCGATGAGCTGCAACCCGGCCATCGGAGGCATCGGCAAGGGCCACCTGGTCAAGGAAATCGACGCCCTGGGCGGTGCGATGGCGCATGCCGCCGACCGTGCCGGCATCCAGTGGCGCACCCTCAATGCCTCCAAGGGCCCGGCCGTGCGCGCCACCCGCTGCCAGGCCGACCGCAACCTGTACCGCATGGCGATCCGCGCCATCGTTGAAGGCCAGGCCAACCTGACCGTGTTCCAGGCGGCCGTCGATGACCTGGTCATCGACGGCGACGCCGTGCGCGGGGTCATCACCCAGACCGGCCTGCGCTTCGATGCCGAGGCCGTGGTGCTGACCGCCGGCACCTTCCTGGCCGGCAAGATCCATGTCGGCCCGACCCAGTACGCCGCCGGCCGCATGGGCGACCCGCCGGCCACCACGCTGGCGGCGCGCCTGCGCGAGCGCCCGTTCCAGGTGGACCGCCTGAAGACCGGCACGCCACCGCGCATCGACGGCCGCTCGCTGGACTACAGCGTGATGGACGAGCAGCCCGGCGATTCGCCGCGCCCGGTGATGTCCTTCCTGGGTTCGGTGGACGAGCATCCGCAGCAGGTCAGCTGCTGGATCACCCACACCACCGAACAGACCCACCAGATCATCCGCGACGCGCTGCACCGCTCGCCGCTGTACAGCGGCCAGATCGAAGGCATCGGCCCGCGCTACTGCCCGTCCATCGAGGACAAGGTGGTGCGCTTCGCCGAGAAGGCCAGCCACCAGATCTTCGTCGAACCCGAAGGCCTGGGCATCGTCGAGATCTACCCCAACGGCATCTCCACCTCGCTGCCGTTCGACGTGCAGCTGGAGATGGTGCGCAGCATCCGCGGCTTCGGCAACGCGCACATCACCCGCCCCGGCTACGCGATCGAGTACGACTTCTTCGATCCACGCGGGTTGAAGGCTTCGCTGGAAACCAAGCTGGTCAACGGCCTGTTCTTCGCCGGCCAGATCAACGGCACCACCGGCTATGAAGAAGCCGCCGCGCAGGGCCTGCTGGCCGGCCTCAACGCCGCACGCCAGGTGCGTGGGCTGGACGGCTGGTGCCCGCGTCGCGACGAGGCCTACCTGGGCGTGCTGGTGGATGACCTGATCACCCACGGTACCAACGAGCCGTACCGCATGTTCACCAGCCGCGCCGAATACCGCCTGCAGCTGCGCGAGGACAACGCCGACCAGCGCCTGACCCCGGCCGGCCGCGAGATGGGCCTGGTGGATGACCAGCGCTGGAGCGCGTTCGAGACCAAGCAGGCCGCCGTCGCCGCCGAGCGCGCGCGCCTGGGCGCGCTGTGGGCGACCCCGGCCAATGCGCTGGGCCGCGAAGTGCAGGACACGCTGGGCGTGGCGGTCAGCCGCGAAACCAACGTGCTGGACCTGATCAAGCGCCCCGAGCTGGATTACGCGCAGCTGATGCAGGTGCCGTCGCTGGGCCCGGCCGTGGCCGACGCCAAGGTGGCCGAGCAGGTGGAGATCGGCGTGAAGTACGCCGGCTACCTGGACCGCCAGCGCGAGGAGATCGAGCGCCAGCAGCGGCATGAAGCCACGCCGATCGCCGAAGGCTTCGACTACGCCACGGTGCGCGGGCTGTCGGCCGAAGCGCTGCAGAAACTGGAGCGCGTGCGCCCGCAGACCATCGGCCAGGCGCAGCGCATCCCGGGCATGACCCCCGCGGCAATCTCGCTGCTGCTGGTGCACCTGGAGCGTGCACGCCGGGGCCGCGTGGCGTAGGCAGCACCGTCCGCTTCTGGTGGGTGCCGACCTTGGTCGGCACGAATCATCAGATCGCGACACTCCATGCTTCCGTGCCGACTAAGGTCGGCACCTACCAGAGCAGGGCGCGTTACCGTGCGTCTGCGCCACCGCCCAGCACCTTGAACAGCGTCACCCGGTTTCCCGCTTCCTGCTGCTGCAGCGCGATCAGGTCCTGCTGCGCGGCAAACAGGCTGCGCTGCGCATCCAGCGCCTGCAGATAGCCGTCCAGCCCGGTGCGATAGCGCGCCTCGGCCAGCGTGTAGCTGCGCTGGCTGGCGGCGACCAGTGCCCGTTGTGCCTCCATCTGCGCGCCCAGGTGATCGCGCGTGGCCAGGGCATCGGCCACTTCACTGAAGGCCTGCTGGATCGCCTTCTCGTACTGCGCGATGCCGATGTCCTTGCCAATCTTCGAGGCATCCAGTGAGGCCTTCAACGCACCGGCGTGGAAGATCGGCGCCGTGATGCTGGGCGCGAACGACCAGCCGCGGGTGCCGGCCGAGAACAGCGTCGACAACGCGGTGGAGCTGTGGCCGTAGTTGGCAGTCAGCGTCAGCGTCGGGAAGAACGCGGCGCGCGCGGCGCCGATATCGGCGTTGGCCGCCTGCAACGCGTGTTCGGCGGACAGCACGTCCGGACGCTGCAGCAGCACGCTCGAGGGCAGGTTGGAAGGCAACGGCGCCAGCCCCACGGTGCCGTCCAGTGCCTGTGCGCTGGGCAGCAATGCCGCGTCCAGCGGAGCACCCACCAGTAACTGCAGCGCATCACGATCCTGCGCCTGCTGGGTCTGCAGCCTGGCCAGCGCAGCGCGCGCGGCGTCCACACTGGTCTGCACCTGCGACAGGTCCAGGCCCGAGGCCAGGCCTTGTGCATGGCGGGCCTCGGTGCGCTGCAGGGTCTGCTGCTGACTGTCCAGCGTCTGCCGGGTGAACGCCAGCGACTGCTCGTCGGCCGCCAGCGCCAGCCAGGCCGTGGCCACTTCGGCGACCAGGCTGGTGCGCGCCGCACGCTGGTTCTCGGCACTGGCCAGCCAGTTCTGCAGAGCCTCGTTCTTCAGGCTGCGGATGCGCCCGAACAGGTCCAGTTCCCAGCTGCTGAAGCCCACCTGCACGGCATCGGCTTCGGTCACCTGGCTGACGCCGATCTCGCTGTTGGCATCACTCACCCGCGAGCGGGTGATGCTGCCGCTGGCATCCACCGATGGCAGCAGCGCCGCACGCTGGATGCGGTACTGCGCGCGTTCCTTCTCCACCTGCAGCACCGCCACGCGCAGGTCGCGGTTGTTCTGCAGTGCCAGCGCGATGACCTGCTGCAGGCGCGGTTCCAGGAACACCTCGCGCCAGGCCGGCATCGCCAGTGCTGGCCCGGTCTCGCCGGTGGCGGCATTGGCGAACTGTGCCGGCACCGGCGCCTCGGGGCGCTGGTAGTGCGGGGCCATGCTCACGCAGCCGCCCAGCACGGTGGTCATCGTTGCGGCCGCCAGGGCGCGCAGCAGCATCGGCTTCATGGGCGTGCCTCCGGGGCAGTGGCGTCGGCCGGCGCACGGCCCGGGAACAGGCGGCGCACCAGCAGGTAGAACAACGGCACGAAGAACATGCCCAGCACCATCGAGGCAACCGTGCCGCCGGCCACGCCGGTACCCAGCGAACGGCGCGCGGCCGAACCGGCGCCGGTGGCGAACACCAGCGGCAACACACCCATCAGGAACGCCAGCGAGGTCATCACGATCGGGCGCAGCCGCAGATAGACCGCCTGCAGGATCGCTTCGCGGGTGCGCTTGCCCTGCTGCTCGAGGATGCGCGCGAACTCGACGATCAGGATGCCGTTCTTCGCAGCCAGGCCAATCGTGGTCAACAGACCGACCTGGAAGTACACGTCGTTGTTGAGGCCACGCAGGTTCATCATCAGCACGGCGCCGAACACGCCTACCGGCACCGCCAGCATCACCGCGAACGGTACCGCCCAGCTTTCATACAGCGCGGCCAGGCACAGGAACACGAACAGCAGCGAGATGGCGTACAGCATCGGCGCCTGGTTGCCCGACAGCTGTTCCTGGTAGGCCATGTCCGACCAGGCGTGGCTGAAGCCATCCGGCAGTGTGTCGGCCAGGCGCGCGATCTCGGCCATCGCCTCGCCGGAACTGACGCCTGGCGCCGGCTGGCCGGTGATCTCCATCGCCGACACGCCGTTGTAGCGCTGCAATGCGGCCGGTGCACTGGTCCAGTGCGCACTGACCAGCGACGACAGCGGCACCATCTGGCCGGCCTGGTTGCGCACGCTCCAGCGCTCGATGTCCTGCGGCTGCATGCGGGCTTCGGCCGTGCCCTGGATGAACACCTTCTTGATGCGGCCCTTGTAGATGAAGTTGTTGACGAAGTCGCCACCCAGCGCGGCGTTCAAGGTGTCATTGATGTCCTGCGGATTGACGCCCATCGCCTGCGCCTTGGCGTCGTCCACCTTCACCGCGTACACCGGCGCGTCTTCCAGGCTGGCGTAGCGCACGTTGACCAGCTTCGGATCCTTGGCAGCGTCCTTCAGCAGCGTGTTGCGCGCGGCCACGGCGGCGGCATGGCCGGCACCGCCTTCGTCCTGCAGTTCCAGGGTGAAGCCACCGGCATCGCCGAGGCCGAGGATGGCCGGTGGCGAGGTGATGAACACCTGCGCATCGGGCACGCTGGCCATGGCCGCGGTCAAGCGCGCGGCGATGGTATCGGCATCGTCCTTGCGGTCGTCCCAATCCTTCAGCCGGATGAAGGCCTGGCCGACGTTCTGGCCACTGCCGCTGACACTGAAACCTGCGGTGGCCTGGATTGACAGTACGCTGTCGTCCTTCACCGCGGCGGCGCTCAGGCGATCCATCACGGCACGGGTCTGCTCCAGGGTGGACCCGGCGGGCAGCTTCACCAGCGCGTTGAGCATGCCCTGGTCTTCATCGGGCAGGAACGCGCCCGGCAGGTGCCACAACAACAGGCCGGTGGCCACGCTCAGCACCAGGTAGAACAGTACGCCCAGCGTGCGCCGGCCGAGGAAGCGGTCGACGCGATGGCGCAGTCGGTTGGAGGTGCGCTCGAAGCGATGGTTGAACCAGATGAAGAACTTGCCCAGCAGGCCCGGCTCGCCAGCGTGGTCGCCATGCGGATGGCCGCCCTTGGGAATCTGGTGCAGGATGCTGCCGCACAGCGCCGGGGTGATGGTCATCGCCACCAGCACCGACAGGATCATCGCAGCGGCGATCGTCACCGAGAACTGGCGATAGATCACGCCGGTGACACCGCTGAAGAACGCCATCGGCAGGAACACCGCGGTCAGCACCAGCACGATGCCGACCAGCGCGCCGGTGATCTGGCCCATCGCCTTCAACGTGGCTGGCTTCGGTGCCAGCCCTTCGAAGGTCATCACCCGCTCCACGTTCTCCACCACCACGATGGCGTCGTCCACCAGCAGGCCGATGGCCAGCACCAGCGCGAACATGGTCAGCGTATTGATCGAATAGCCGAAGGCGGCCAGCACGCCGAAGGTGCCCAGCAGCACCACCGGCACCGCGATGGTCGGGATCAGCGTGGCCCGCCAGTTCTGCAGGAACAGGTACATCACCAGCACGACCAGCGCGATCGCCTCGATCAGGGTGATCACCACTTCCTTCAGCGAGATGGTCACGAACGGCGTGGTGGTGAACGCCACGTGGTAGGTGTAGCCATGCGGCCAGTACTTCTGCAGCTGCTGCAGTCGTGCCTCGACGGCCTTGGAGACGGCGATGGCGTTGGCACCGGCGTTGAGCTCGATGCCCAGCGAGGCCGACGGCTTGCCGTTGAACGTGCTGATGCTGTCATAGCTTTCCGGGCCCAGGCCGATCGTCGCCACGTCGCCCAGGTGCACCACGCTGCCATTGGCATCGGCCTTGAGCACCACCTGCGCGAACTGCTCGGGCGTGTGCAGGCGGCTGCGCGCGGTCACGGTCGCGTCCAGCTGCTGGCCCTTCAGCGCCGGCTGGCCACCGAGTTCACCGGCCGACACGTCGGTGTTCTGCGCCTGCAGTGCGGTCTCGATGTCCGACGGCATCAGCGCGTACTGGCGCATCTTTTCCGGGTCCAGCCAGATACGCATGGCGTATTCCTGGCCGATCGGCTGGATGTTGCCGACACCGCTGACGCGGCTGATCTGGTCGTCGATGCGCGCTTCCATGAAGTTGGCGACATCGAAGTTGTCCATGCTGCCGTCTTCGCTGGTGAACGACAGCACCTCGAAGATCGAACCGCTGGACTTGGTGATGGTCAGGCCGTTCTGCTGCACCGCCTGCGGCAGCGTCGCCATCGCGGCCTGCAGCTGATTCTGCACCTGCACCTGCGCGGTGTCCGGGTTGGTGCCGGTGGCGAACACCAGGTTGACCTGCGCCGAGCCATCGGAAGCACTGGTCGAGGTCATGTACATCAGGTGGTCCAGGCTCTGCTGGGACTGCTCGATGACCTGGGTGACCGCGTTTTCCACGGTCTGCGACGAGGCGCCGGTGTAGGTGGCGCGGATGGTGATGGTGGGCGGGGCGATCTGCGGGTAGCGGTCCACCGGCAGGATCAGGATCGCGAGCAGGCCGAGCAGGCTGACCGCGATGGCGATCACCCAGGCAAAGATCGGCCGGTCGATGAAGAAACGAACCATGCGCGGCAGGCCTCAGTGCGACTTTTCGTCGGTGTTGCCGTTCGGGTCGACCGCCGGCATCGCCGCCAGCTGCGCCGTGGTGGCCGCCACCGCCTTCACCTGCTGGCCCAGCGCTACCGCACTGCCGTTGCTGACGATCACCCGCTCGCCAGCCTTCAGGCCCTGCGTGATCTGCCACTGGTTGCCCACCACCTGGCCGGTGCTGACCCGCCGCTCGACCACGCGATCCTCTGCGTCGAGCAGGCGCAGCAGCGGCTCGCCACGTTCATTGCGCAGCACCGCCTTCTGCGGCACCAGCAGGGCACGCGCATCGGTGGCCATCGGCAACACCGCCTTCAGGTACATGCCCGGCAGAAGCAGGCCCTCCGGGTTCGGAATGACCGCGCGCAGCACCACGTTGCCGGTGCCTGGATCGACTGCGCTGCCGACGAACTCCAGCGTGCCCTCATGGGCATAGGTGCTGCCGTCCTCCAGCAGCACCTTCACCTGGGCCTTGCCATCGATGGCCTTCACCAGGCCGGCGTCGAGCTGCTTGCGCAGCGCCAGCATCTGCGTGCTGGACTGGGTCACATCCAGATAGACCGGGTCCAGCCGTTGAATGGTCGCCAGCGCCGCGTCCTGGCCGGCGGCGACCAGCGCGCCGGCGGTGACGCTGGAGGTACCGATGCGGCCGTCGATCGGTGCGGTCACCCGGGTGTAGTCCAGGTTGATCCGCGCGGCCTGCAATGCCGCGCGCGCGGCAATCACGTTGGCCTGGGCCTGCTTCAGTGCCGAGGTGGCATCGTCGGCGTCCTGCTTGCTGGCCGCGTCCATGCCCAGCAGCGTACGGGTGCGCTCGGCCTTCGGCTGCGCCGACAGCACAGCGGCCTCGGCCTGCGCCAGCTGGCCACGCGCGGTATCGAAGGCGGCCTGGTACGGCGCCGGATCGACCTGGTACAGCAGCTGCCCGGCCTTGACCTGCTGGCCTTCGGTGAACAACCGCTGGCGGATCAGCCCACCGATCTGCGGCCGCACCTCGGACACCTCGAACGGCACCGCCCGGCCGGGCAGGGTCCGCTGCAGTGCCAGCGGTTGCGCGCGGGCGGTGATGACGCCGACTTCGGGGGTGGCCGGGGCCTCGGTCCTGCCCGCCGAGCAGGCCGCCAGGCCCAGCAGCAGGGGCAACAACAACGCACGGGGGGAGCGGAACAGCGGACGCAGGAGTGACATGGGGGGCGTGGGGGCCTTTCGTTGACCCGTGCACGCTGCCGTGAAAGTGTGCAGAGAATATGGAGATTGTGCGACCGGCTCAGCGGGCGCTTGCTTTCGGCGCCGCATGCGCCGCTAATGGCCCGGCGATGGCGAAGATTCGATTCAAATTCGGCCTGACCGCGAAGACCTTCCTCGCGATCTTCACCGCCTGCCTGCTGGTGCTGGCAGTGAACGGCATTGCCAGCCGCGTGGCGTTCCAGACCGGCTTCCTGGACTACCTCAACGACCAGGGCGACCTGCGCATGCAGCGCGTGATGCCACACCTGCAGCGCGAGTACCGCACGCAAGGCGGCTGGGAGCATCTGCGCGGTGACAGTGACCGCTGGGCGCGGCTGCTGCGCCCGGACCTGGGCCATGGGCACGAGGGGCCCGTGCCGCCGCTGTCCGACCAGACCGGCGTTCCCTCGCGGCTGGGCCTGTTCGATGCGCAGCATCGGTTCGTGGCCGGCAACCCGGACGCGATCAGCGACGACGAGCCGCACAGTGTGCAGGTGGACGGACACACCGTCGGCTGGCTGGGCATGGTGCCGTTCCAGACCGTCATCGCTACCAACGACCTGAATTTCTACAACACCCAGATGCGCGCATGGTGGGTGATCGGCATCTCGCTGCTGCTGGTGACCGTAGTGCTGGCCTGGCTGGTGTCGCGCGCGCTGCGCCAGCGCCTGGCCAAGCTGGCCGCCGCCACCCACCGGCTCGCCGCCGGCGACTACGCCACCCGCATCGAGCGCACCAGCGATGACGAGCTGGATGCACTGGTCAACGACTTCAACCGGATGGCGCAGGCGCTGGACGACACCGAGCGCAACCGCCGCGCCTTCATTGCCGACATCTCGCACGAACTGCGCACGCCGCTGGCGGTGGTGCGCGCCGAACTGGAGGCGATCGAGGATGGTATCCGCCCGCTGGACCGCGCCAACCTGGGTGCCCTGCAGGGCGAGATCCGCCAGCTGGGCAAGCTGATCGACGACCTGCACGACCTGTCGATGACCCAGTCCGGCGGCCTGGCCTACCGCTTCGCCCCGCTGGACCTGGTGGCGCTGGTGCGCAGCGAGCTCAATGGCATGCGCGTGCGCTTCTCCACGGCGGGGCTGGCACTGGAAGAAGCGCTGCCCGCCACACCGCTGCAGGTGTCCGGTGACGAGCGCCGCCTGCAGCAGGTGCTGGCCAACCTGCTGGAAAACGCACTGCGCTATACCCATGGCGGCGGCCGCGTGCGCGTGCAGGCTGCGCGCGTGCCCGCCGGCGTGCAGCTGATCGTGGAAGACACCGCGCCGGGCGTACCGGCCGACAAGTGCGCGCTGCTGTTCGAGCGCTTCTACCGGGTGGAGAGTTCGCGCAACCGCGCCAGCGGCGGCAGCGGGCTGGGCCTGGCCATCAGCCACAACATCATCCTCGCCCACCACGGCCATATCCACGCCGAGCCCTCGCCGCTGGGCGGGCTGCGCGTGGTCGTCACCCTGCCGGAGTCCGCATGAGCCTGTCCCCCGCCGCGTCCGCGAAGATCCTGATCGTCGAGGATGAGCCACGCCTGGCCTCGGTGCTGCGCGACTACCTGGCCGCCGCCGGCATGACCAGCGAATGGGTGGACGATGGCGGCCAGGTGATCGACGCATTCGCGCGCTACCAGCCCGACCTGGTGCTGCTGGACCTGATGCTGCCGCAACGCGATGGCGTGGACCTGTGCCGCGAACTGCGCGCCGGCAGCGACGTACCGGTGATCATGGTCACCGCGCGGGTGGAAGAGATCGACCGCCTGCTGGGCCTGGACATCGGTGCCGACGACTACATCTGCAAGCCGTTCAGTCCGCGCGAGGTGGTGGCGCGGGTGGTGGCAGTGCTGCGCCGTTACCGCCCGGACCCCGCTGCACGCGCCAACAGCGGGCTGCACATCGACGAACCGGCGGCACGCGCCACCTGGAACGGCAAGGGCCTGGACCTGACGCCGGTGGAATACCGCCTGCTGCGCACCCTGCTGGCCACGCCCGGCCGGATCTGGGCGCGCGATGAGCTGCTCGACCGCCTCTACCTGGACCACCGCGTGGTGGTCGACCGCACCGTCGACAGCCATGTGCGCAACCTGCGCCGCAAGCTGGCCGACGCCGGCATGGAAGGCGAACCGATCCGTTCGGTGTACGGCATGGGCTACAGCTACGAACCCTAGCCGGTAGTGCCGGCCGCTGGCCGGCAACCGCAGAATTCCAGGTGCGCCCATTGAGGTTGCCGGCCAGCGGCCGGCACTACCCGTGCGCAACTGCGCTACAGTCGAGCACGCTCGACATCAACGGATCACGACTGCATGGACGACATCCACCCGATCGCGCCGGGCAAGCGCGCCGCCATTCTTTCCAGCCTCGCCGACATCGAACGGCGACACGACGTGCGCGTTCTGCTGGCGTGCGAGTCCGGCAGCCGTGGCTGGGGCTTCTCTTCGCCGGACAGCGATTACGATGCACGCTTCATCTACGTGCATCGCCAGCCGTGGTATCTCACCGTCAACGAGAGCACCGGCCCCGGCGATGCGCAGCGGGACGTGATCGAACTGCCGATCGACGATGAGCTCGATGTCAGCGGCTGGGACCTGCGCAAGGCATTGCGCCTGGTTTCAAAATCCAATCCGACACTGATTGAATGGCTGCGCTCGCCGATCATCTACCAGCAGGATCACACCGCAGTGTCGCAGCTTTGGAAGGCAGCTGAGTCGTTCTATTCACCACTGGGCACGTGGTGGCACTACTTCAACATGGCGCGCTCGAACCATCGCGGTTACCTGCGTGGCGAAACGGTACGCACGAAGAAGTACCTGTACGTGCTGCGCCCACTGCTGGCCTGCCAGTGGATCGAGCACGAACAGCCCCCCCCCGCCGATGGCCTTCGAGGACCTGCTGGACCGGCTGCTGCCGCACGGCCCGGTGCGTGAAGCCATCGATGGCCTGCTGGCGGTTAAACGCGCCAGTGCCGAGGTCAGTGCCGGACCACGCGTCGCGGCGATCAGCGATTTCATCGATCGTGAACTGGCCATCCGGACTGCGCAGGCGCCGCAGCTGCCCGCTGGACACGGTGATGCGGCATGGCTGGATGAGCTGTTCCGGCAGATGCTGGCCGAGCACGCGCCGATCTGAGCGGCTGCACCTGACTCGGGTAGTGCCGGCCGCTGGCCGGCAACCGCAGAATTCCAGGTACGCCCATGACGTTGCCGGCCAGCGGCCGGCACTACCACGCAGGTATCATCGCGGTGAACGCCCTGATTTCCGGAGACACCGATGAACCCGCTGCGCCCCTTCCGCGACAAGATGCCCGTCCTCGGCCAGCGCGTGTACATCGATCCGGCCTGCACCCTCATCGGTGACGTGGAACTGGCCGAGGACGTATCAGTGTGGCCGGGTACGATCATCCGCGGCGACGTCAATTACGTCCGCATCGGTGCGCGCACCAATGTGCAGGACGGCACCATCATCCACGTCAGCCACCACAGCCCGTACAACAAGGCCGGTTACCCGACCCTGATCGGCGAAGGCGTGACCGTCGGCCATGGCTGCATCATCCACGCCTGCACCATCGGTGATTACAGCCTGATCGGCATGGGCGCCTGCATCCTCGATGGCGCCCGTGTGGAACGCCATGGCTTCGTCGGTGCCGGAGCGGTGGTCGGCCCGGGCAAGGTGGTCGGTGAAGGTGAGCTCTGGGTGGGCAACCCGGCCCGCCCGGCGCGCACGCTGAGCGACAGGGAGATCGAGTCGCTGCACTATTCGGCCGACCACTACGTGCGGCTGAAGGACGAATACCTGGGCTGAACGGCCAACGCCGCCATGCGGCTCTGCTAAAGTCTGGGCCCGACCAGGACCTGTCGAGACCCCCATGCCTGTGGCTGCCTGCCGGAGAGGACTCCGCCGCCCACAACGAAGGCCATCGCACTGATGGCCGCACCGATGCTCGATACCTACCGCGAGGTGGTGACGCCGGAGGGTGTGCCGCTGCAGTTGCCGGCGGCCGGCCCGGTGCCCCGGGCGATGGCCTGGCTGATCGATCTGGGCGTGCGCATCGCGGTGCTGGTGCTGATGTCGATTCCGCTGGCACTGCTGGATTCGTTCGGCTCCGGGCTCGGCCTGGTGCTGATGTTCCTGGTCTACTGGGCCTACCCGATCGTCTGCGAAGCGCGGTGGGGCCGCACCCTGGGCAAGCGCGCACTGGGCCTGCACGTGCTCGCGCGCGATGGCGCGCCGGTGGGCTGGATGGCCGCCATCACCCGCAACCTGCTGCGCACCGTGGACATGCTGCCGTTCGGCTATGCACTGGGCCTGATCAGCAGCCTGTTCGATTCCCACGGCCGCCGCCTCGGCGACCTGGTGGCCGGTACCGTGGTGGTGCATGCACCGGTGCTGTACCTGCCGCCTCCGCCCACCATCGACAGCGTGCTGGCCCCGCCGCAGCCGCTGCGACCGGAAGAACAGGCGGCGCTGATGGCCTTTGCCGAGCGCGCGCCGCGGCTGTCGGCGGCACGCCAGCAGGAACTGGCCGGCATTGCCGAGCCACTGACCGGCACCCACGGCCAGGTCGGCGTGCTGCGCCTGTATGCCATGGCCAACTGGCTGCTGGGGCGGCGATGAAGCAGGAACAGTTCGTCGCCCGCTACCAGCAGGAATGGCAGGACCTGGAACACTGGCTGCTGCTGCGCGCCGGTGCTTCGCGCCGCACGCGGCGCAAGGCCAGCGCGCTCGCGCTCGACGATACCGCCTTCCCGCAGCGCTACCGGCGCCTGTGCCAGCAGCTGGCGCTGGCCCGCGAGCGCGGCTACAGCCCGCAGCTGGTGCAGCGCCTGCAGCAGTTGATGCAGCAGGGCCACAGCGTGCTGTACCGCACGCCGCCGACGCGCTGGCGCGGTGCGCTGGAATTCCTGGTGGCCGACTTCCCGTTGCTGGTGCGCAGCCAGGCGCGCAGCATGTGGGTGGCGCTGGCGATGTTCGCGCTGCCGGCGCTGGCCTGCTTCGTGCTGGTGCAGGTCTATCCGGACCTGATCCACATGGTGATGGACAACCGCCAGATCGCCGAGATGGAGCGCATGTACGATCCGGCCGCCGAGCGCCTGGGACGCGACAGCGGCACCGACTGGATGATGTTCGGCCACTACATCCTCAACAACATCAGCATCGCCCTGCGTACCTTCGCCAGCGGCCTGCTGGCCGGCCTGGGCACGCTGCTGGTGCTGCTGTTCAACGGCGTGATCATCGGTTCGGTGGCGGGCCACCTGCAGCACATCGGCCATGGTGATCCGTTCTGGCGCTTCGTCGCAGGCCATGGTGCCTTCGAGCTGACCGCGATCGTGATCGCCGGCGGTGCCGGTCTGCAGCTGGGCATGAAACTGCTGGCACCCGGCCGGCGCAGCCGCCTGGATGCACTGGTCGAGGGCGGCCGCATCGGTGCGCGCCTGTGCCTGGGCGTGGCGTTCATGCTGCTGGTGGCCGCGTTCATCGAAGCCTTCTGGTCGTCGATTGCCGACGTGCCGGCGTGGGGCAAGTTCAGCGTGGCCGGCATGCTGTGGGCCGGCGTGCTGCTGTGGCTGTGGCGCGGCGGACGCGGAGGCGGCCATGCGCATTGATCACCTGGACGTGGTGCTGCGCGCGCGCAGCGGCTGGGAAGCAATGGAGCTGGGCAGCGCCCTGTCGCGCCGCCACGCACGCGCGGTATGGGGCAGCTGGCTGCTGGCCAGTGCGCCGCTGTTCGTGGTCTTCAACGCGCTGGGCTGGTGGCTGGATGCATTCGGCTGGGCGTGGCTGGCGATGTGGTGGTGCAAGCCGCTGTTCGAACGGGCGCCGCTGTACGTGCTGTCGCGTGGCATCTTCGGCGAGCCGGTCGGTACGCTGGCGGCCCTGCGCGCGCAACGCAGCTGGGGCAATGCAGGTTTCTGGGGCTACCTGGGCTGGCGCCGTTTCAGCGTGCTGCGCAGCCTGTGCCTGCCGGTGAACCTGCTGGAGGGCAATGCGCCGGCCCAGCGCGGTGCACGCCGCCGCGCTGTGGCCGCTGGTGCGGCGGGTGCCGCCGCCGTGCTGACCGTGGGCTGCATGGCGTTTGAAGCGGTGCTGGTGTCCGGTGCGATCGGCGCGGTGTTCATGTTCATGCCGCTGGAGCTGATGTCCGAATCATGGCGTGCCGCGTGGGACATGATCGGCCAGGACACACCCGCCTGGGCGCGGGCCGGCTTCAACCTGGCGTGCTGGCTGGCCTCGGTGCTGATCGGTCCGTTCTACGTCGGCGCCGGCTTCGGCCTGTACTTGAACCGGCGCACGCAGATGGAAGCGTGGGACGTGGAGATCGCCCTGCGCCGCCTGCGCGAGCGGCTGCTGCCGGCGGCATCCACGCTGGCCCTGCTGCTGTGCCTTGCCCTGCCGCTGGCCTACGCGCCAGTGCATGCGCAGGACGCGCAGACGGCCGCAGAACAGGCAGACGATGCCGGAGAGGACGAGGACAGCGCGGAGGAACCGGCCACTGCGGCGAACGATCCGGCCAATGCACCGGCCATGATCTTCGGTGCAGCGCCAGTGGACACCGCCGGCTTCCGCCAGGCGGTGAACCGCGCCTATGAAGATCCGCTGCAGCGCCCGACCCGCCAGGTCACGCGCTGGAAGCCGATCGAGCAGGCCGAGGAAAAAAAGAAGGAAGACAAGCAGCTGCAGCGTGACACCAACAGCAAGGGTGAACGCAAAACGCGCAAGGACGGCATCGCCTGGCTGGCACGCCTGGCCGAGTGGGGCCTGTGGGGCCTGCTGGGCGTCCTGCTGCTGGTGCTGCTGCTGACCGCACGGCTGTGGCTGCCGTGGCTGCGCGGCAGTGGCCGGCGCAAGGCCGAGGCCACACCGCAGGTAGTGGAAGAACCGGTGGAACTGCCGGTCGTGCTGCCGCCGGACGTGGCCACCCAGGCCGGCCTGCTGTGGGACCAGGGGCGGCCGCGGCAGGCGCTGGCCCTGCTGTACCGCGCCAGCGTGCGCACGGTGGGCGAGCGCAGCGGCATCGCGCTTCCGCCCGGTGCCACCGAAGCGCAATGCCTGCGCGCGTCGCGGCGCATGCCCGATGCCACCGACCGTGACCTGTTCGCGCGCATCGTGCGCATGTGGCAGTACGCCGCCTACGGTGGCCGCCTGCCCAGCCGCGCCGATTTCGATGCATTGGCCGATACCCTGCGCCGGCAGTACAGGTGGCTGGCATGAGTCCGCGCCTGTTCTGGTCGCTGCTGCTGGGTGGGCTGGTGCTGTTCGGCGTGCCGCTGACGATCCTCTACCTGCGCACGCACGAACGCGTGACCGAGACCGTGCAACTGCCGCCGCAGGGCGAAGCTGGCTACAACCCGCTGTACGTGCTGGGCCAGGCCCTGCGTGCCGATGGCATCGAGGTGCACTCGCGGCCGCGGCTGGACCTGCAGCAGATGGCGCTGGGCCCGCACGATACGGTGGTGCTGCTGCAGGACAGCAGCGAACTGCCGGCACCGGCGGCCAGGGCCCTGCTGGCCTGGGTTGATGGTGGTGGCCATCTGCTGGTGCGTACGCCGCCGCCCGCCGAGGACGACGCCAGCAGCACGCAGGGGCCCCTGCTGGACCAGCTGGGCGTGGACAGCCTGTATCAGCAGAGCGACTGCCAGCCATTCCACGTCATCGATGATCCCAGCCACGTCGAGTTCTGCGGTGGCCGTCGCTTCACGCTGGGCTTTGCCGCCAATGCGCGGGCCGAACGGCGCTGGGGCAACGAGCACAGCCTGGTGTTCGCACGCCTGCACCATGGCCAGGGCAAGGTGAGCGTGCTGGCCGACATGGAATTCATGCGCGGCGAGGTGGATTCGCCGGCGGCACGCCTGGCGTCGGCCGCAGGCAAGGCCAGTGATGGCCTGCACGATCTCTCGCACCGCGACCTGACCCGTTATCTGCTCGACCCGAATTACGGCAAGGGTGCGTTCTGGCTGGTCTATGCCAGCCGCCCGCCGTCACTGTGGGCGCGCCTGTTCTACCAGGGCTGGCCGCTGTGGGCGCCGCTGCTGCTGGCCCTGCTGGGCTGGTTGTGGGGCCGCTCGCAGCGCTTCGGCAGCCTGCTGCCGTCGCCGGTGCTGGAACGCCGCTCGCTGCTGGAGCACGTGCGTGCCAGTGGCGAGCTGCTGCTGCGCTTCGGCCACGGCACGCGCCTGTACGACGCCGTGTTCGCCCTGTTCCTGCATCGCCTGCGCCTGCGCGCACCGGTAGCCGCTGCACTGGACGGTGCGCCGCGCGATCAGGCCATCGCCGAACTGCTGAAATGGCCGCAAGGCCGTGTTGCCAGCGCGCTCACGCCCCCGCCACCGCACGATTCCTCCGCCCTGCGCGAGCGCATCCGCTTGCTGCTCCAGATGAGATCCCTGCTATGACCGAAGTCCCCGAGCTGCCGGCGGCCGCCAACGCCCGCCTGATCGAACGCGTCGATGCCATCCGCACCGCCGTTGGACACGCCTTCATCGGCCAGGCCGATGTACTGGACCAGATCCTGGTGGCGCTGCTGGCCGGTGGCCACGTGCTGATCGAAGGCGTGCCCGGTCTGGGCAAGACCCTGCTGGTGCGTGCACTGGCACAGGCCCTGGAGCTGGACTACGGGCGCGTGCAGTTCACCCCCGACCTGATGCCCAGCGACGTCAGTGGCCACGCGGTGTACGACCCGAAGAGCGAGAGCTTCAAGATCCGTCGCGGCCCGGTGTTCACCAACCTGCTGCTGGCCGACGAGATCAACCGTGCCCCGGCCAAGACCCAGTCGGCCCTGCTGGAAGTGATGCAGGAAGGCCAGGTGACCATCGAAGGCAAGGCCTTCACCCTGGCGCCGCCGTTCATGGCGCTGGCCACGCAGAACCCGCTGGAACAGGAAGGCACCTACCCGTTGCCGGAAGCACAGCTGGACCGCTTCCTGCTGAAGGTGCTGATCGACTACCCGCAGCTGGAGGACGAGAAGCGCATGGTGACCGCGATCACCAGTGGCCGTGCCGCCAGCGATTTCGACCTGAGCCAGGTGCCGCGTGTATTGGGGGCCGGCGAGCTGCTGGAACTGCAGCGCGCGACCGCGGCGATCACCGTCGATGACGAAGTGATCGACTACGCGGTGCGGATTGTGGCGGCCACGAGGCAGTGGCCGGGCATCGCGGTCGGCGCTGGCCCGCGCGGCAGCATCGCGCTGGTGCGTGCCTCGCGCGCTCAGGCGGTGCTGGCCGGCCGTGACTTCGTCACGCCGGACGACGTGCGCGACATTGCGCGCCCGGCGCTGCGCCACCGCATTGCACTGGCCCCGGAGCTGCAGATCGAAGGCCAGGACGCCGACGACGTGCTGGGCGCGCTGCTGGCCAAGGTGGAAGCACCGCGCCGATGAGACCGGCCCCGCTGCTGCTGGCGCTGCTGCTGGCCTGGGCTGCCCTGGGCGGCCTGGTGCTGGGCGGGTGGCTGCCGCGCTGGAGCTGGGCGCTGGCAGCCGTCGTCATCGCGCTGCCCGCCTTGTGGGATCTGTGGCGGCAGTCGCGGCGTCCGTCGCCGCAGGTACAGCGCGAACTGCCCGAAGCGCTGGCGCTGGGCGTGCGCCGCGAGGCGGCGCTGCGCCTGCAGGCCGAGCAATCGATGACGGTGCAGGTGTTCGACCTGGTGCCCGGCGGCTGGCCGCTGGAAGCGCTGCCGCAGCGCGTGCGCCTGCAGGCCGGTACGGCGTCCACCCTGCACTACCACCTGCAGCCGCTGCAGCGTGGGCACTTCCGCTTCGAGGGGGTGCACCTGCGCATGCGTTCGCCGTGGCGCCTGTGGTGGCAGCAACGCACGCTGCCGCCGGCGCTGGAGGTGCGGGTCTATCCGAACTTCGTGCCGCTCACCCGCTTCGCATTGTTCAGTGCCGACCAGGCCTCGCGGCTGGTTGGTGCGCACGTGAAGCGCCGCCGTGGCGAAGGCACCGATTTCCACCAGATGCGCGAGTACCGCATCGGCGACAGCCTGCGCCAGCTCGACTGGAAGGCCACCGCGCGTGCGCGCAAGCTGATCTCGCGCGAATACCAGGACGAGAAGAACCAGCAGCTGCTGCTGATGCTGGACAGTGGCCGGCGCATGCTGGCCAGCGAAGGCGGGCTCTCGCACTTCGACCATGCCTTGAATGCCTCGCTGGTGGTGGCTTACCTGGCGCTGCGCCAGGGCGACGCTGCCGGCCTGTACGCTGCCGGTGGCGAACGCCGCTGGGTGGCACCGCAGCGCGGCATGGGTACGGTCGAGCACCTGCTGCGCGCCAGCTACGACCTGCAGCCACGCGCGGTGGCCACCGATTACCTGGCCGCCGCCACCGAGGTGTCGCTGCGCCAGCGCCGGCGTGCGCTGGTGATGCTGGTCAGCAACGTGCGTGATGAGGACATCGAAGACCTGCTGGCGGCAGTGCGCCTGCTGCAGCGGCGCCACCTGGTGTGCGTGGCCAGCCTGCGCGAACGCGAGCTGGACGGCGCACTGGAGGGCGAGGTGCAGACACTGGAAGACGCCACCCAGGCCGGTGCCGCCGCGCTGTACCTGCAGCAACGCGCGAAGGCGCATGAGGCCCTGCGCAGCGAAAAGGTGATGGTGCTGGACGTGACCGCCGATGCCCTGCCCGGCGCGCTGGTGGAACGCTATCTGGCGGTGAAGCGCGAAGGGCTGCTCTGATACCCGCGATCGCTCTGGTAGGTGCCAACCTTGGTTGGCACGGAATCCACAGCGCCGACCAGGGTCGGCATCTACCAAAACCGGTTGCCGGCCAGCGGCCGGCGCTACCCCCTGCAACAACCGCCGCATCGCCTTGGTAGGTGCCAACCTTGGTTGGCACGAACCCACAGCGCCGACCGAGGTCGGCATCTACCAAAACCGGTTGCCGGCCAGCGGCCGGCGCTACCCCCTGCAACAACCGCCGCATCGCCCTGGTAGGTGCCAACCTTGGTTGGCCCGCCCACAGCGCCGACCAAGGTCGGCATCTACCAACGGCGGTTACCGGCCAGCGGCCGGCACTACCCCCTGCAACAACCGCCGCATCGCCCTGGTAGGTGCCAACCTTGGTTGGCCCGCCCACAGCGCCGACCAAGGTCGGCATCTACCAACGGCGGTTACCGGCCAGCGGCCGGCACTACCCCTGCGGCAACCGATGCATCGCCCTGGTAGGTGCCAACCTTGGTTGGCACGAAATCCACAGCGCCGACCGAGGTCGGCATCTACCAAAACCGGTTGCCGGCCAGCGGCCGGCACTACCCCTGAAGCAACCGACGTTGCAACCGCTCCACCGCACGCTGCAGCAGCACCCGGTTGCGGCCCAGCTTCATCCACTGCGGCAGGCGCGAGAACATCGAACCGTTGGTAACGCCCGCGCGCTCGCGCAGAGGCGCGGCAGCGTAGTCGTGCAGTGCCTGCAGATGGGCTTCGTTGTAGGCCCACAGCACGCCGGCCGCAGTCTTTTCGACCAGCCGCAGCGGCAAGCCAAAATGCGGATCGATCGCCTCATTGCCACGCCATCGCGACAACGTGACCTCCACCTCGCTGCTGCGTCCGCACTGACTGCAGTCCGCCGCCAGCGTCCGCAACGGCGACACTGCACGCGCACGGTGCAGCTCGGCGCGGACCCATTTGTGCCCGCAGTATCCGCAGGGACGATAGCCGCTGTAGCGCACGGGCCCGACCCAGTCGCCCGCGGCACAGCAACCGCAGCCGCATCCACTGTCGAGGGCTGCGCTGCAGCCCAGGCAGCGGAAACGTCGCGATTCCGGCGTCCGCACCACCCAGCCGGGCGTATCGCAGCGGTGGCAGCGCACCGCGATGCGGTCCGAATAGCGCCACAGGGCGTGGCCGTCATCCAGATGCCGGCCCGGCAGCGGCGCAGGCCGCAGGTCGCGATTGCGCCGCACCGTCATCAGACGTAGATCCGCGTCGGCGCCTCGTCGACGATCGCGTGCGGCACGAAGCGCGCACTGTCGCGGGTGATCGCGCTGTCATCCTCGCGGATGCCGATGCCGCAGGCATGGTCACCGATCACCCAGCTGCCGATCAGCGGATAGCCGCCTTCGAAGCGGGTGAGAGGATGCGCACGCTGGATGATCGCCGGGCCGTCGTAGGGACCGTCGCTGCGTTGGGTGCTGCCATCGGCCAGGTGCATCTCGATGTTGGCGCCTTCGCGCGAGAACAGCGGTTTGCGTACCCAGCCCGACGCCAGCGTGCTGCCGTCATCGAAATGCGCTTCCAGCAGGTTCGGATGGCCCACGTTGCGCTGCCACAGCAGCGGCAGGATGCCCTTGTTGCTCAGCACCGCCTTCCAGGCCGGTTCCAGCAGCTGCACGCCCGAACCGGGCAGCGCGCGGCCGAATTCCTCGGCCATCAGGTCTTCCAGCGGATACAGCTTGAACAGCGTGCCGATCACCGAATCGTCCAGCGCGGTGAAGCGTCCGTCCTCGGACAGGCCAATGTCCTCGATGGCGATGGCCTGGCCATGCAGGCCGGCCTGCGACGCACAGTCGCGCAGGTACTCGACCGTGCCGCGGTCTTCCTCCGAACTGCCGACCGCGCTGAAGTACAGCGGCGGCGGCAGCTGTGTGGCGAGGTCGCCGAAACGCTCGACCAGCGCTTCGTGGATGGCGTTGAACTGGTCGGCATGCTGCGGCAGGCGGCCGGCATTGCGCTGGTCTTCCAGCCACTGCCACTGGAAGAAGCTGGCTTCGAACAGCGAGGTCGGCGTGTCGTAGTTCAATTCGTACAGCTTGGCCGGGCCGGTACCGTCGTAGGCCAGGTCCAGGCGGCCATAGAGGTGCGGCTGGCGCTGGCGCCAGCTGTCGGCGATCCAGTCGCGGTAGTGCGACGGAATCGCCAGCTGGTCCATCAAGCGTTCGCTGCCGATGACATCACCGACCAGATCCAGCGCCATCTGGTGCAGCTCGGCGCTGGGGTCTTCGATGTCCTGTTCGATCTGGCGCAGGGTGAAGGCGTAATACGCGCGTTCATCCCAGTACGGCTGGCCGTCGATGGTGTGGAAGCGGAAACCCGCCTCTTCCGCGCGCGCCCGCCACTGGGCACGCTCGGCAATCCGGATGCGCTGCATGGGTTGATCAGCCGCCGTAGCTGCCGCTGGTGCTGCGGCGTGCGCTGGTGTTGCCGAAGCCACCACGGCTGGCAGTGACCGCACGGTTCGGCTCGCTGGTGACCGGGGCCAGGCCGGCCTTGCCAGCACCGATGCCGCTGGCGGTGTTCAGGCCACCGGTGCCGCCCGGTGCCGGGCGCGCCCAACCCGCATTCTTGTCCTGGTAAGCCGGTGCCGACGCCGGCGCCTGCGGGGCGAGGCCGCCGCGGTTGCTCAGCATCTGCGACATGAAGAAGCCCATCATCATCGGGCCGATGAACGAGGTACCGGCCGAGGTGTGCTGCTGCACGCACTGTTCCGGCTTGTAGTCCTTCTCGCAGGCTTCCTTGCTGGCGTACTTCGGCGCCGCATCGGCGGCCTGCTTCTGCGCTTCAGCGAACGCATTGCGGCACGACGACGGATCGCCGGTGGCCTCGGTGCAGGCCTCCACCGAGGTATACAGGCCTTCCTGCACCTTCACCTCCGGCTCCTTCTGGCAGGCGGTGAACAGCAGCGGCGCGGCGCTCATCAGCAGCAGCGCGGTGGTGCGGGAACGTTTCATGGCCTCATGCCCTGTCGACGGATCAATGCCCCAATGATGCCAAATCCGGGCCAGCAACCGGAATCGGCAAAGTCCGAAAGATGAACGGACTTTCATTTTCGTCGGCATTGGGGTCAGAGCCCATCGCGCCGCGATGGGATCCGACCCCAGGCGACGCACCGCTCTGGTAGGTGCCAACCTTGGTTGGCACACATCCCGCGGCGCCCGGTCATGCCCGGCGCGCGCAGCCAAGTCTCCGGCAAGAAGCCCCCTTGTTGTTCAAGGGGGGCGCGCCGAAGGCGCGGGGATAAGGGGAAATGCGCGGACCGCCAAGCCGCTGCAAGCGGTGAAGGTGGTTGCAGCAGCAACCGAAAAAATTGGCCATGATCGGCTGACCCCCACGTCGTACGGCCCGCCCGTTCCGCCCGCCATGCCCGAATACCGTTCCCGCACCTCCACCGCCGGTCGCAACATGGCCGGCGCCCGCGCCCTGTGGCGCGCCACCGGCATGAAGGACGGCGACTTCCACAAGCCGATCATCGCCATCGCCAACTCCTTCACCCAGTTCGTGCCCGGCCACGTGCACCTGAAGGATCTCGGCCAGCTGGTCGCGCGCGAGATCGAACAGGTCGGCGGTGTCGCCAAGGAATTCAACACCATCGCCGTGGACGACGGCATCGCGATGGGCCACGACGGCATGCTGTATTCGCTGCCCAGCCGCGAGATCATCGCCGACGCCGTGGAGTACATGGTCAACGCGCACTGCGCCGACGCGCTGGTGTGCATCAGCAACTGCGACAAGATCACCCCCGGCATGCTGATGGCCGCGCTGCGCCTGAACATCCCGGTGGTGTTCGTCTCCGGCGGGCCGATGGAAGCGGGCAAGACCAGGCTGTCCGAGCACAAGCTGGATCTGGTCGATGCGATGGTGGTGGCCGCCGATGACAGCGCCTCCGACGAGAAAGTCGCCGCGTTCGAGCGCAGCGCCTGCCCCACCTGCGGGTCCTGCTCGGGCATGTTCACCGCCAACTCGATGAACTGCCTGACCGAGGCGCTGGGCCTGTCGCTGCCCGGCAACGGCACCACGCTGGCCACCCACGCCGACCGTGAGGCGCTGTTCCGCCGCGCCGGCCGCCTGATCGTCGAACTCTGCCATCGCTGGTACGGCGGCGAAGACCCCAGCGCGCTGCCGCGCGGCATCGCCACCCAGGCCGCGTTCGCCAATGCGATGACCCTGGACATCGCCATGGGCGGCTCCACCAATACCATCCTGCATCTGCTGGCCGCCGCACAGGAGGCGGAGGTCGACTTCGACCTGACCCACATCGACGCGCTGTCACGGCGCGTGCCACAGCTGTGCAAGGTGGCGCCGAACACGCCGAAGTACCACATCGAGGACGTGCACCGTGCCGGCGGCGTGTTCGGCATCCTCGGTGAGCTGGACCGCGCCGGCCTGCTCGATACCACGGTGCCGACCGTGCACAGCGCCAGCCTGGCCGACGCGCTGGAACGCTGGGACGTAGTGCGCAGTGACAACGACACCCTGCATGCCTTCTTCAAGGCCGGCCCGGCCGGCATCCCCACCCAGGAGGCCTTCAGCCAGGCCACGCGCTGGCCGACCCTGGACGTGGACCGCGCCGAGGGCTGCATCCGCTCGCTGCAGCATGCGTACTCACTGGAAGGCGGCCTCGCCGTGCTGCGCGGCAATCTGGCCGTGGATGGCTGCGTGGTGAAAACCGCCGGCGTGGACGAATCGATCCACGTGTTCGAAGGCCCCGCGCGCGTCTATGAAAGCCAGGACGCGGCCGTCGCCGGCATCCTCGCCGACGAGGTGCAGCCGGGCGAGGTGGTGGTGATCCGCTACGAAGGGCCGAAGGGCGGCCCCGGCATGCAGGAAATGCTCTACCCGACCAGCTACCTGAAGTCGAAGGGACTGGGCAAGCAGTGCGCGCTGCTCACTGATGGCCGCTTCTCCGGCGGCACCTCGGGCCTGTCGATCGGCCACGTCTCGCCGGAAGCCGCCAGCGGCGGTGTCATCGGTCTGGTGGAGAACGGCGACCGCATCCGCATCGACATCCCGGCCCGCCGCATCGACCTGCTGCTGGATGAGGCCACGCTGGCCCAGCGCCGCGCCGACGCCGACGCACGTGGCTGGAAACCGCGCGCGCCACGCCCGCGCAAGGTCACCAGCGCGTTGAAGGCCTACGCCCTGCTGGCCACCAGCGCCGACAAGGGCGCCGTACGCAACACCGCCCTGCTCGGCGATTGATGCCGATCCGGTAGTGCCGGCCGCTGGCCGCCATCTGGGAAAAGGGGACGGAGGGGATTAAGTCGTTTGTGCCTCAAACGACTTAATCCCCTCCGTCCCCTTTTTTCAGCCGATCACGCGCTTGAACGGCGGCAGCGCGTCGATGATGCGCTTGCCGTAGCGGCGGGTCAGCAGCCGCGAATCAAGAATGACCACGCGGCCGGTGTCGGTGGAGGTGCGGATCAGGCGGCCGGCGAACTGGGTCAGCGTGCGCAGCGCATGCGGAATGGCGATCAGGTTGAACGCGTTGAGCCCGCGTCCCTCGAACCACTCGCTGAGGGTGGCGGTCTGCGGGTCGGTCGGCACGGCGAACGGCACCTGGGTGATCACCACCGTGGTGCAGGCCTCGCCGGGCAGGTCGAGGCCCTCGCCGAACGAGTTCAGGCCGAACAGCACCGAGCCCTCGCCTGCCTCGACACGCCGCAGGTGTTCCTCGATCAGCCGGGTCTTGGACATCTCGCCCTGCACCAGCACCTGCTTGCGGCGCGCGGCCGGCATCAGCCCGGCCACCTTCTCCATCTTCCAGCGCGAGGTGAACAGCACCATCGAGCCCTTGGCCCAGTCCAGTTCGGTGTCCAGGTAGCGCGCCACTTCGCGCGGGTGGCCTTCGCGGTCGTCCGGCGTGACCGGGAACTTCGGCACGATCAGTTCGGCCTGGTTGGGCAGGTCGAACGGCGACGACAGCGAGACCATCTCGGCCTCTTCCGGAATGCCGTTGTCGATCGCCAGCGCCTGGAAGTCGCCACCGCCGGTCAGCGTCGCCGAGGTCATCACCACCGAGTCCACTTCATCCCACAGCAGCTTGCGCAGCACGTGCGCGGCCGACACCGGCGAACCGTGCAGCACCAGGTCGCCATCGCGGGTGGCAGTCACCCAGCGCGCCATCGGCGGCGCGCCGTCCTTGTCTTCGCGGCGCCACGCCTGCCACAGGTTGTACTGCTGCTCGATCATCTCCAGCGCCATGCCCAGGTTGCGCTGCAGGCGCTCGCGCGCGGCATCGTCCGGCTTGCCCTTGGCCACCTGCGTGGTGGCCGCATGCGCCCAGTTGTAGAGGCTGCGGGTATCGTCGGCCAGTGCCTCGATCGGCTCGCGCCAGGCCTCGGGCAGGCGTCCATTGGCCGCGCGCCACATCGGCTCTTCGTCCGCCGGCGCCGGCATCCACACCCGCTCGATGTGATCACGGAACGCGCGCAGCTGCTTGGCCACGTTGCTGGCGACTTCGATCGCTTCGTTGGGCAGCAGGTTGCCCAGCCGGTCCTTGTCGACCGCGCGGTACGCACCGGCGATCAAGATCTGCAGGCGGCCGGTGCGCTTGGCCATCTCGTCCAGCGCGAGGCTGGCCGCGCCCTGGTCGATCGCCACGTTGCCGATGTGATGGCCTTCGTCCAGCACCAGCAGCATGTCCGAGGGTGGCGCGATCAACGGCTGGCCGTTGTCGCTGTCACCGATCGACAGCGCCGACAGCAGCAGCGCGTGGTTGGTGACCACGATCTGTGCGTCGCGCACCGTATTGCGCGAGCGCAGCACCGCGCACTGCGCCGAATAGGCGCAGCGTCGCCCGGCACAACCCGAGGCCGGCGTGGTGATGCGGCTGCGCAGGCCGGGACTGATGGTCTCCGGCGCATTGTCGATATCGCCATCCCAGCTGCCGCTGGTGAAGGCGTCGGTCAGGCGTTTGGCGATGTCCATCTCGATCGGCGCCAGCGGCCGGTCGAACAGTGGCGCGTCATCCTCGAACATGCCGCCCTGCGAGCCCTCGCCCTGCGCCTCGGCGGCATTGCGCGTGCACAGGTAGCGGGTGCGTCCCTTGGCCAGCGCCACGGTCGCTTCCAGGCCGGTGGCCTTCAGGAAATTCGGGATATCGCGCTCGACCAGCTGCGACTGCAGCGCCACGGTGCCGGTGCTGATCACCAGCTTCTTCTTGGTGGCCAGCGCGATCGGCACGCCTGCGGTGAGGTAGCCCAGGCTCTTGCCGACGCCGGTCGGCGCCTCGACCACGCCGACGCCACCGCTTTTCGACAGCGCGCGCGACACCACGCCGATCATCTGGCTCTGCGAGCGACGGGTGGAGAAGCCGGGGGTGTTGGCCTGCAGCGTCGTGTACGCCTTGCGGATCGCGTCCTTCAAGGTGTCATCGAGCGTGCGCGGAGCGGCGACGGTTTCGGTCACGCCGGGAACTACCGTAGCTGGATCAGGCCGGTCATTGTCGCATGGCCGGCCGCGTTCACTGTTGCTGGCACCCTGAACGAGCCAGCGACGACGCCCGCCGGCGCGCACGGTCCGAAGCCCGCGCCGCACAGGGGCGAAACACGCCGGGCGTGGCCCGGCGCCAGCGCTCAGGCGACCAGGGCGGGACGGCTACGCAGCAGGCGCACCAGCGCCCACACCAGCAGCACCACGCCGATGGCCTCGACCATCGCCAGCGCGAAGTGCACCACGCCGAAGATGGCGCTCATGCCCGAGATGGCGCTGAAGTTGCCGCTGCTGACCAGCCACATCGGCAGCATGCCCGCCGCCAGGCCACCCAGGCTGGACAGCAGCAACAGCAGCAGGCCGACCAGCGCGCCGGTGCGGGTGGCATCGCGCGGCGCACCGACCACCCAGACCAGGCCGACGCACAGCGCGATCAGCACCGGCAAGCGCACGCCGACCATGCTCAGCACGGTCACCATCAGGGTTGTGCTGTCCATCGGTCAGTCCTCGCCGGCCAGCACGGCCGAGCCCTGGCGCAGCGACTGGTAGACCTCGCCGGTCTGCGGGCGCACGCCGTGCCACTGCAGGAAGCTCTCGGCGGCCTGCTCGACCAGCATGCCCAGGCCGTCGACGGTATTGCGGCACTGCGCCGCACGGGCCCAGGCCAGGAAGGCGATGGCCGCCTCGCCGTAGTTCAGGTCGACGGCAGTGGTCATCGAATTGACCAGCGACAGCGGCAGCTTGAACTCGACGTCGCGGTCGCGGCCAGCCGAGGTGGCATTGACGATCAGTTCGAAGTCGCCGAGGTCGCGCAGGTCTTCCCAGTAGCGGCTGATCGCACGGCCGGGCTCGCCCATCGCGTCGATCAGTTCGTCGGCGCGCTCCGGCGTGCGGTTGACCACCACCAGTTCGGTGATGCCGGCATCGAGCAGCGCCGGGGCGACGCTGCGCGCCGAGCCACCGGCGCCGATCATCAGCACGCGGCGGCCGCGCAGGTCCAGGCCGTGGCGGTCGGTCAGGTCGCGCACCAGGCCGATGCCATCGGTGGTGTCGCCGTGCCAGCGGTCGCCCTTGCGCAGCAGCGTGTTGACCGAGCCGGCGCGGCGCGCGCGCGCGGTCAGCGTGGTGCACACCGAGAACGCGGCTTCCTTGTGCGGCAGGGTGACGTTGGCGCCGACACCGCCCTCGGCGGCGAAGGCCTCCAGTCCGGCCAGGAACGCATCCGGGGCCAGGTCGATCGCGCGGTAGTCGATGGCGATGCCTTCCTGGCGACCGAACGTCGCGTGGATCTGCGGCGACTTCGAGTGGGCAACGGGGTGTCCGAAGACGGCGTAACGGTCGGTCATGGAATCCTCAAGCTGGCTAGACTGATGCTCTTTCGTGCACGGAACCGGATGATGCGCATCACCCCGCCCCTGCTGGTGCTCGCCGCCAGTCTACTCTCTGCCCCCGTGGCGATGGCGTTGAACGAGTACGGCATCGAAGGCATGGGCGTGGTCTCGACCCGCGCCGACGAGGGTCGCGCCACGATCAGCGCCGATGGCCAGCGCATCGTCTTCGCCCGCCGCGGCGAGGCCGGCTGGGGCCTGTGGGAGGCGCGCGTGGTGGACGGTCGCTGGCAGCAGGCAAAGGTACTGCCGGTAGGTGTGGCCGGTGAAGCCCGCGATCCCTACTTCAGCCGTGACGGCCGCTGGCTGCTGTTCGCGGCCGGCCGCGAGGGCGCGCTGGCGCTGTACCGCGCCGCGTTGGCCGCCGACGGCCGGCTGGGCCCGGCGCAGCCGCTGGCCGGTGACGGCGGGCGCCGGGAAGAGCGCGGGCCGGCCCTGAGCGCGGACGGCAAGCAGCTGTTGTTTGCCCGCCAGCAGGGCCGTGGCGCCGGCTGGGACCTGTTCGTGGCGACGCTGGATGCGCAGGGCCTGCGCGGCCCGGCCAGCGCACTGAGCGCGTTGAACAGCGCCGACGACGAGACCGACGGCGACTGGCTGGGCCAGGACGGCGCCGTGGTGTTCAGCCGCGGCAATGGCAGTACCGCGCAGGTCTGGAGCAGCGGCTGTGCGTGGAGCGGTGTAGCGCTGCAGCCGCTGGGGCTGTCGTTCAACCAGGCCGGCGGCTGGACCGGTGCGCCGGTGGTCGACAACGCCAAGCCGGGCGAGATGATGGTGGCCAGCAGTGCAGCGAAGGCGCCGCGTGCCGGTGGCGTGGACGTGTACCGGTTGGCGGTGCCGAAGGTGGCGGCGGTGGCCGGGTGCGCGCGGTAGATCCACGCCATGCGTGGATGGCCGTTTGGGAGATGCCAACCTTGGTTGGCATACGTGAAAGCGCCAACCAAGGTTGGCGACTACCAGTAGATCCACGCCATGCGTGGATGAAACGCCCTGTCAGCGCGACAACACCTTGGCGCGCAACTGCTCGTACTCCATCTCGCTCAGCTGGCCGTTGTCCTTGCGCTGGTTCAACGCGGCCAGCTCGGCCTGCACGGTCTCCGGCAGCGCCTGCTCACGGGCCACGTGGCGGGCAGCGGAGAGCTGTTCCGGCGGGCGCTTGCCGGCCCGCCAGGCGGCGATGAAGACAGCGACGATGATGGCGCCGAACACCAGCGTACCGGTGCCCCAGATCAGCCATTGCACCCATCCCAGTTCGGGTCCCATCGCGCAGTCCTCCGTCTATCGTGGCGCTATTGTCAGCGCTCGCGCAGCCATCGCGCCACCTGCGGCGCGAAATAGGTCAGCACACCATCGGCGCCGGCCCGCTTGAAACCCAGCAGCGACTCCAGCACGCAGGCGCGTTCGTCCAGCCAGCCGTTGGCGAAGGCGGCCTTCATCATCGCGTACTCGCCACTCACCTGATAGGCGAAGGTCGGCACACCGAATGTCTCCTTCACCCGGCGCACCAGGTCCAGGTACGGCATGCCCGGCTTGACCATCACCATGTCGGCGCCCTCTTCCAGGTCCAGCGCGATCTCGCGCAAGGCCTCGTCGCCGTTGGCCGGGTCCATCTGGTAGGTCTTCTTGTCGGCCTTGCCGAGGCTGGCCGCGCTGCCCACCGCATCACGGAACGGGCCGTAGAACGCCGAGGCGTACTTGGCCGAGTAGGCCATGATGCGCACGTTGATGTGGTTGTCGGCATCCAGCGCACGGCGGATCGCGCCGATGCGGCCGTCCATCATGTCCGACGGCGAGACGATGTCCACACCGGCCTCGGCGTGCGACAGCGACTGCTTGACCAGCGCTTCGACAGTGATGTCGTTGAGCACGTATCCCTTGTCGTCGATGATGCCGTCCTGGCCGTGGGTGGTGTACGGGTCCAGCGCCACGTCGGTCATCACTCCCAGTTCCGGGAAGCGCGACTTCAGCGCGCGGATCGCACGCTGCGCCAGGCCGTCCTCGGCCCACGCCGCCGACGCGTCCAGCGACTTCAGCGACGGGTCGATCACCGGGAACAGGTCGATCACTGGAATGCCCAGTTCCAGCGCTTCTTCGGCCACCTTCAGCAGCTCTTCGATCGACAGCCGCTCCACGCCCGGCATCGACGGCACTGCGGTGCGGCCCGCACGTTCGTGCACGAACACCGGGTAGATCAGGTCGTCGGTGGTCAGCGTGTTCTCGCGCATCAGGCGGCGCGAGAACTCGTCGTGGCGCATGCGGCGCGGGCGGTAAAGCGGGTGGGACATGGCAGGCTCCGAGGAGTGGCTATTGCAACAGGTAGCCCTGCGGCAGCAGGGGTTCGGGCAACGGGCGTTCGCCGAGCGCGTCGAGCTGGTCGATCTCGATCGTGCGCACCAGCGCGTCCAGCGGCAGGTCGTTCGGCTCCAGGCCGAACGGGTCTTCCATTTCTTCGCCCAGCTGGTCCAGGCCGAAGAAGGCGTAGGCCAGCACCGCCGACAGCACCGGCGTGCCCCAGCCCAGCGAGCTGGCCAGGCCGAACGGCAGCAGCACGCAGAACATCCATGCGCAGCGATGCAGCAGCAGGGTGTAGGCGAACGGCAGCGGCGTGGTGAGGATGCGCTCGCAGCCGGCCTGGATCGACGACATCGCGTGCAGGCGCTCTTCCAGCTGGGTGTAGAGGATCGGGTCGAGTTCGCCGGCGCGCAGGGCGTTGGCCAGCTCGGCAGCGATCATCGACAGCAATGCGTCGGGCACGTTCTCGCGCTGGCCCAGCTGCTCGCGCTGCGGCTTGTCCAGCCACGGCAACGCCGCCAGGGCCACGATGCGCCCGCGCAGGCGCGCGGCCAGCGCATGGGCAAAAGCCGTAGTGAGGTAGGCGATGCGGCGGCGGCTGCCGGCGTCATCGGCCAGCAGCAGGTTCACCTGGCGGGCCAGCGAACGCGATTCGTAGACCAGCTGGCCCCACAGCTTGCGGCCTTCCCACCAGCGGTCGTAGCAGGCGCTGTTGCGGAAACTGAGGAAGATCGACAGGACCAGGCCGAGCAGGGTGAACGGCGTGACGGAAACGCGCTCGATGCCGGTCGGCGGCGCCAGCTCCACCACCGCGGCCACCGCGATGGACAGGATCAGGATGGCCAGCACCTTCGGCGCGATCGCTTTTACGATCGAGCCGCGCAGGATGTACAGCAGTTGCCAGCCGTGGGGACGGGGTCGGATGATCATGGGGCAGCCGCGCCGGGCGCGGATTCACAGGCACGCGGGGGGCTCGCGCAGCCGTTCATTGTACGCCCCTGCCCGGCCCGCGGCCGTGTACCTGCGACGCCCTGTCGCACCCGGCGATGCGGCTCAGATCACGCCGCCACCCAGGCCCAGGCGCAGGATGCCGACCACCACCACGATGCCGTTCAGCACCAGCCCAGCCCAGGCCCGGCCGCGCTTGGTCGGGTGGGTGAACAGGATGCCCAGCGCGGCGATCACCGCGCCCACGGCGGCGAACGGGATCAGGAACCAGTTGCCCCAGCCCAGCAGCGGAATCAGCGCCAGGATCATCCACAACAGCGCCAGTACGCCCCACAACAGACTGATCACGCCCATTCCACTCTCCCGCAGTTGGTTCCTGTCTGTGCACCATAGTCGTTCCCGCCGTCGCCGCCTACTGCCGTTGGCGGGGCTGTCACCAGCAGCGTGCTAGCGTGCCGCCGTGCCTGCTCTGGGCCGGGTGTTGGCGCCGATTCAGAGTGGCCCGCCGATGATCGCAACCAGTCCTACAGGGGTCGTGCCATGAACATCCGTTGGGCCGCGTTGGCGGCCATCCTGCTGGTCGCCGCTGGCTGTGCCAGCACCTCCAAGGTCATGCTGGGGCGCGCCCGCGCGCCGATCGATCCGGCACTGGTGCAGATCTATTCGACGCCGCCGGCCGGCTCCCAGGAAATCGCCCAGCTGGAATCGGCGTCTGCCGTGGGCTTCGGCACGCAGGGCCAGACCGATGCAGCGGTGGCGCGCCTGAAGCGCGAGGCCGCAGCGCTGGGCGCCAATGGCGTGGTGCTGATGGGCGTGGGCAGCAGCGGCTCACCGGTGGGCATGTCGGTGGGTGCCGGCACGTTCGGCTCGCATGTCGGCGGTGGCGTCGGCATCGGTATTCCGACCACGCAGAAGCGCGCCGCCGGCGTGGCGATCTGGGTGCCGAACCCGGAACCCCCGGCACGACTGCCGACGCAGGTGATCACCCCGCAGCGGTGACGCGGCAGCATCACCGCGGGTAGTGCCGGCCGCTGGTCGACAACCTCAGAAATCCTCCCGACGTCAGGGGAATGCCGGCCAGCGGCCGGCACTACCGGGGGGTGTTCAGCGCTTGTACTTCGGCACGAACACCTTGTTCACCGCGTCGGCCAGCTGGTCCGGCGGCAGCAGGCCCTGGTCGAGCAGGAAGTTGTTGAACGCCAGGCGGTCGAACTTCGCACCCAGTGCCAGCTCAGTCTGCATGCGCAGTTCCAGGATACGGGTGTAGCCGTAGAAGTAGCTGCCGGCCTGGCCCGGCATGCGCACCATGTAGCGGTCCAGTTCCTGGGTGGCCATCGCCTTGGACAGGCCGACCTGCTCCATCAGCACGCGCTCGCCGTTGGCGCGGTCGGTCAGGCCGAGGTTGAGCATCGGGTCGAGCATCGCGCGTGCGGCGCGCAGCAGGCGGAACTGCAGTGCGATCATCTGCCCGTCCAGCGGCTCGTACGGCACCATCTCGGCCTCGGCATACAGCGCCCAGCCTTCCACGTTCACCGAATTGAACGCGAACATGGTGCGTGCCAGCGACACGCCGCGCTCGACCATCGCGGTGAACTGCAGCTCGTGGCCGGGGCGGCCTTCATGCGCGCTCAGCGTCCACGCCGCCGCACCGAAGTTGAAGTCGTCGTACTGTGCGCCCGGGCCCGCGGCCGGGTTGCCCAGCGGCAGCACGAAGGTGCCCTGCTGCCCGGTGTTGTTGACCAGCGGCGCAGGCAGGAAATGCGGGGCCGGGCTGGCCGCGCTCTCGGCGGCCGAACCCAGGCGCATCTGCATGGCGCGCTTGGGCACGTCGACGATGGCGTGCTCGCGGATCAGCGGATCGATCGCATCGATCACCTTGCGGTAGTGGCCTTCCAGATGGTCGTCGGCGATCTTGTCGGCCTTCAGCGCGCGGATCACCGCCACCGGGTCGCTCGGGTCGGCCACCTTCAGGCCCTTGTCCTTCACCACCAGCGGCGCCAGCTGCTGCATCGCCGAGCGGGTTTCCATGAACTCCAGCTGCGCACGCTGCATCAGCAGCTTCGGGTCGATGTCGATGCCGACCTGCTTGAGCTGGTAGGCGTACAGCGGCGCCGGCAGCCGTGCGTCGGTGCGCGCCTTCGGCAGCACGGTCGAGCGCGTCCAGCTGGCGTAGTCCTTCATCTGCCCGGCCAGGGCCTTCATCGCTTCATCGGCGCCGGCGATCTGGTACTTCTTCAGCAGCGACTCGATGCCGCTGATGTAGGTCTCGACGTTGTCCAGCGACTGCTGCACTTCGATCTTCGTCGGCTGCAGCAGGCTGCTGTCCTTCAAGCGCTCTTCGTAGCGCTGGCGGGCCAGCGCGGTGAACGCGGTGCCGCCCGGCTGCAGGCCGGCGTAAGCCTTGAGGCGGTCGATCGCCTTGGCCCGGCGCTCGGCCGGCACCTGGTCGGACAGCAGCAGGTTGAGGCCGCTGAACACCGTCTGCGGCGCGTCACTCCACGGCAACAGGTACTTCTCGTTGAGCTCACTGCCTTCGATGTTCTGGTTGGCGGCGTGGATCATGATCTCCAGGTCCTGGCGGACGTTGGGATCCTGCTCGGTGGCCAGCTTCGCCTTCAGTTCGTCGCGGGCCTTGGCCATCGCGGCGCGGTAGCGCTTGCCGTTGTCCGCGCCGAGGTCGGCCACCTTGTCGTCGTAGCCGGGCACGCCGAAGAAGCCGGTTTCTTCCGGCTGGAACGGGCCCTGCGCATCGAGCAGGATCTGCGCCAGTGCGTTGCTGCGGGCGACCCAGGCCGGGCTGGCCGGTGTGGCGGCCTTGGCGGCGGGTGCCGCCAGCGCCGGCGGTGCGGACAGCAGCGGGGCGGCGGTCAGGGCCAGGGCAACGGCCAACGCGATCGGCTTCATGGTGCACTCCAGGACAGGGTTGCCCGCACCCTACGCGCTCAGCGCGGTGGCGACAATCGGCCGGAGGTCACAACGCTGCGGTCAGCGGGCATTCGCCGCGTTCGCGGCAGGCCTGCAGTTCGCATTCCTGCGCGGCCTCATCGTCATCCAGCGCAGTCAGGTCGAAGGTCTGCTTGTTCTCGCCCAGCACGTACATCACCGGGTAGTCCCACACGTCGTCACTGCGGGTGCCCTTCACGAACAACCGGCCGTGTGCGCGGGGGCCTTCCAGGGCCACGGTCAGGCCGACATCGCGCTGGCCGTTGAGCGCGGTCTGCATGCTGCCCAGCGGCATCGATTCGGTACGCAGCGGCTCGCCGAAGGCTTCCACCAGTTCGATGCTGCAGCCGGCGCGACGCATCGCCTCGCGCATCGGTGGGCTCTCGCGTGCCGCCTCACTCCAGCGCAGCACGCTCCAGGCCACCGTGCCACCGGCCCCGGCCAGCACCAGCAGCACGGCCACGGGCATCGCCCAGCGCCAGTGGCGGGACCACCAGCCGGCGGGCTTCGGGCCGTGGGTGGGAATTGGCGGCGGCAGTGTCATCGGCGGGCTCCTTCCCGTCTGTGTTTCAAGGCTTCAGGCAGCGCCCCAGGAAGGCTTCGGCCACACGGTAGCGATGCAGGGCATCGGCGCCGGACAGGCCATGCTTGGCACCCGGGTAGGTCATCAGCTCGAACGGCTGTCCGCGCTTCTGCAGCGCGCTCATCAGACTGGTCGAATTGGTGAACAGCACGTTGTCGTCCGCCATGCCGTGGATCAGCAGCAACGGCGAGCGCAGCCCATCGATGTGGGTCAGCACGCGCGCTTCACGGTAACCGGCGTCGTTGCGCGCCGGCAGGTCCATGTAGCGCTCGGTGTAATGGCTGTCGTACAGGCCCCAGTCGGTGACCGGGGCACCGGCCACGCCGCAGGCGTACTGGTTCGACGCCTTGGCCAGCAGCATCAGGGTCATGTAACCGCCGTTGGACCAGCCCTGCACGCCGATGCGCGCCGGGTCCACCCACGGCTGCTGCTTGAGCCAGGCCACGCCGCGCAGCTGGTCGGTCACTTCCACCGTGCCCTGCTTCCCGTACAGCGCACCACCGAAGTCGCGGCCGCGGCGCGGGGTGCCGCGGTTGTCCAGCGAGAACACGACGTAGCCCTGCTGGGCCAGGTACTGGTTGAACAGATGGTCGCCACGGCCGGGCCAGCTGTCGGTGACAGTCTGGCTGGCCGGGCCGCCATAGACATACACCGCCACCGGGTAGCGCCTGGACGGATCGAAGCCGGCCGGCTTGATCAGGCTGTAGTGCAGCGGCGTCTTGCCGTCGGCGGCGGTGAGCGTGCCGAACTCGACCGGGCGCTGCGCGTCGCGGTAGCGCGCATACGGGTGATTGGGATCGGCCAGGTTGTTTTCCACCAGTGTGGCGATCTTCTCGCCGTTGGCGCGGAACAGCTCGATCTGCGGCGGCGTGGTGCTGTTGGACCAGCTGTCCACATAGACGCTGGCATTGCGGGCGAACGTGGCGCTGTGCATGCCCGGCGCCTTCGACAGGCGCTGCGGCTCACCGCCCTGCAGCGATACCGCGTAGATCTGGCTTTCGCGCGGGCTTTCGATGCCGGCACGGAAGTAGGCCTTGCCGGCCGTCTCATCCACCGCCAGCAGCTCGTCCACCGGCCAGTTGCCGTGGGTCAGCGCGGTGGTCTTGCCGTTGCTGTCGATGCGGTACAGGTGCTGGAAGCCGGTGCGCTCGGACGACCACAGTACGCTGCCGTCTTCAAGGAAGCGCAGGCTGTTGTGCAGCGGCACCCAGGTCGGGCTGGTTTCGTGGGCGAGTACGCGCTGGCGGTTGGAGTCGAGTGCCACTTCCACCAGGTCCAGCTGCTTCTGGTCGCGCGACTGGCGCTGGAAGCTCAGGTGCTGCGCATCGCGCCAATCGACGCGGGCCAGGTAGATGTCCTGTTCCTTGCCCAGGTCGATCCAGCGCGGCTGCGCCTCGGCGGCCGGTGCGATCACGCCCAGCTGCACGCGCACATTGGCGTCACCGGCGGCCGGGTAACGCTGTTCGATCACATCGGTGCGGTCGGCGTAGACCTCGTAGCGCTTCTGCACCGGCACCGGTGCCTCGTCGATGCGCGCGAACGCGATGGCCGAATCGTCCGGTGCCCACCAGTAACCGGTGTGGCGGTCCATCTCTTCATCGGCGACGAACTCGGCCACGCCGTTGCCGATGGTGGTGCTGCCGTCGCGGGTCAGCTGCAGCTGCTTTCCACTGGCCAGGTCGATCACCCACAGGTTGCGGCCGCGGATGAAGCTGACGAAGCCGCCCTTGGGCGACAGCTTGGCGTCGGTGGCGAAGCCCTCACCGTGGGTCAGCTGGCGCACGGCCGCCGCCCCCTGCTGCTTGAGGTCGTACAGGTACAGCTCGCCGCCCAACGGGAACAGCAGGCGCTGTGCGTCCGGCGACCACTGGTAATCGACGATGCCGGTCATCGCGGCGATGCGCTGGCGCTCGCGGCGCGCCTTTTCCTCATCGCTGAGGGTCTCGGTGCCGGGCAGCACCACCTTGGAATCAACCAGCAACCGGGTCTGGCCACTGCCGATGTCGTAGGTCCACAGATCCAGCTGGTTGCGATCGCTGTCCTTGCCGCGCAGGAAACTGACCTGCGAACCGTCCGGCGCCACCTTGGGCTTCATCAGGGTCGGGCCGGACAGCGGCAGCGGGCCGGTGATGGCCTCCAGGGTCAGCTTTTCGGCGTGGGCGGCGGTACTGGTGGCGAGCATGAGGGCAAGCGAAGCGAACAGGTGGCGCATGGAGGATCCCGGCAAACGGCAGGTCCGCCCGGCGGCGGGCGCGGGGCGGTCGTTCCCCCATCCTAACCAAGCCCGTGCAGGAAGGCAGCATGACCTTCTGCCCATGCTGCGGTGCTGGGGTCAGGGCCCTTTGCGTTGCAAAGGGATCCGACCCCGCGGCGGGTCAGCGCTGGCCGAACAGGTGCTTGCGCTCTTCGTCGCTGAGCGGCTTGCCGGCGTTCGGGTTCACCTGCTGGCGCAGCGCATAGGCGCGCTGGGTGGCCGGGCGCGCGGCGATGGCCTCGTGCCAGCGCTTGAGGTTCGGGAACGCGGCGAAGTCCACCGGCAGCTTGTCGTAGGCGCCGATCCACGGGTAGCTGGCCATGTCGGCGATGGTGTACTCGTCGCCGGCCAGGAAGGCGTGCTGGGCCAGGCGCTTGTCCATCACCCCGTGCAGGCGGCGCACTTCGTTGTCGTAGCGCTCGATGGCATAGGGAATTTTTTCTGGTGCGTACACGTTGAAGTGGCCCATCTGGCCACTCATCGGACCCAGGCCGGCCATCTGCCAGAACAGCCATTCCAGGGTGGCCACGCGGCCGCGCGGGTCGCTGGGCAGGAAGCGGCCGGTCTTCTCGGCCAGGTACAGCAGGATCGCACCGGACTCGAACACGCTCTGCGGGGCACCGCCATCGGCCGGGGCGTGGTCGACGATGGCCGGCATCTTGTTGTTGGGCGAGATGGCCAGGAACTCTGGCTTGAACTGGTCACCCGAGCCGATGTTGACCGGGTGGATACGGTACTCCAGGCCGGCTTCCTCCAACAGCAGGGTCACTTTGTGGCCGTTCGGGGTGGGCCAGTAATACAGGTCGATCATGGCGTCGGCTCGGGGTGCGGAAAGGAACCTGAAGTCTAGTGCGTGAGTTGGGTTGGCACCGTCATGGCGGGCCGGTAACCTCGCCTCTCCCCCGAAACGCAGCATCCCCCGCATGAGTGCAAACCGCCCGCCGCTCTCCCCGTTGTCCACGCTGATCTTCGCCTCGCGCTGGCTGCAGCTGCCGCTGTACCTGGGCCTGATCGTGGCGCAGTGCGTCTACGTGTTCCTGTTCGGCAAGGAACTGTGGCACCTGATCTCGCATTCCGCCTCGATGGGCGAGCAGCAGATCATGCTGATCGTGCTGGGCCTGATCGACGTGGTGATGATCTCCAACCTGCTGGTAATGGTGATCGTCGGCGGCTACGAGACCTTCGTCTCGCGCCTGCGCCTGGAAGGCCACCCGGACCAGCCGGAATGGCTGAGCCACGTCAATGCCAGCGTGCTGAAGGTGAAGCTGGCGATGGCGATCATCGGCATCTCCTCGATCCACCTGCTGAAGACCTTCATCGCCAGCGGTGCGCTGGGCGGTATCCCGCTGTGCACGCCGGAGCAGATGAGCGTGGCCGCCGCCAACATCGGTGTCGCCCGCTGCTCGATGCTGACCCAGGAAGGCGTGCTGTGGCAGACCATCATCCACTGCGTGTTCATCCTGTCGGCGATCGGCATCGCCTGGACCGACAAGCTGATGTCCAACGGCCACAGCAAGTCGCACGACAAGGCACACGACCACTGAGGTCGCCGCCGGCCACGACATGATCGCCGCGGCCCCACCCGGCCACCACCCCTTGTGCGGGGCGGTGGCCGGGATGCTAGATTGCATCCTCGCCGTTGCCGGCGGTGGCGTCGGGAAACGCCACCCTGCCGCGCCTGGACCACGGGTCCCGGCCATGCATATCAATGATTTACGTCACGTCGTCTTCTAAAGGGGAGCAGGATGTCGCACGTCTCAACGATCACCGCCGCGCGCCGGTGGCTGCCGGTTGCCTTGGCACTGGCGCTGGCCGCCTGCTCGGGCAAGGAAGAATCCGCAGCACCGGCTCCGGCCGCCGCCCCCACCGCCGCTGCACCGGCCGCACCGGTGGTCGCCGCCAAGGTGCAGTCGATGGGCACCGAGCAGCTGCGTGAGTCGGCCAGCCAGGCCCTGCGCGAGAACCGCATGTACGCGCCGGCCGGCGACAACGCCATCGAGTACTACCTCGCCCTGCGCGACAAGACCCCGGACGACGCCTCGGTGAAGAGCGCGCTGACCGACCTGCTGCCGTACACCCTGATCGCCGCCGAGCAGCACCTGGGGCGCGAGGACTACACCGAAGCGCAGCGGCTGGTGGCGCTGATCGAGAAGGTGGATGCATCCGCGCCGGCCCTGCCGCGCCTGAAGGACGGCCTGGCCAAGGGCGTGCAGAACGCGGCCAAGCGCACCGAGGCCGAAGCCGAGAAGGCCAAGAAGGACGCCGAGGACCGCAGCAAGCAGCAGACCGAACAGCAGCGCCTGGCCGAGCAGCGTGCCAAGGAAGCCGACGCGGCCAAGCAGATCGCTGCGCAGCAGGATGCCGCCCGCCGCGACAACGAGCGCCAGGAAGCCGAGCGCCAGGCCGCCGCGCGCCGCGAAGCCGAGCTGAAGCAGCAGCAGGCCGCCGCCCAGCAGGCCAGTGCCGCACGCCAGGCCGCGGCTCCAGCGGCCGCTGCGGCGCCGAACCTGCGCCCGGTCAGCACCCCGGCGCCGCGCTATCCGTCCGAGGCACTGCGTGCAGGCACCTCCGGCGAAGTGCTGGTGGAAATCACCGTCGGCACCGACGGCTCGGTGACCAACGCCCGCGTGCTCCGCGCAACACCGTCGCGCGTCTTCGATCGCGAAGCCATGAACGCGGTCAAGCGCTGGCGCTTCGAGCCGGTCAGCGCACCGGTCACCACCCGCCGTACCCTGGTATTCGCCCCGGGCGGCACCTGACCGCAAAAAGGGGACGGAGGGGATTAAGTCGTTTCCGCCCCCGCAATGAGGACACGGCCCGGCATGTCCGGGCCGTGTTCGTTTCAGGAGAGGCTGTCGATCAGGCGTTGCAGTGCCGGATCGCGCGCGGCCAGCACCTGGAACAGGCCCAGCGCATGCAGGCCCGGCAGCAGCCCACGCAGATCTGCTTCGGCGGTGGCCCGGGTGGCGTCATCGCTGGCGGGGTCCTGCCAGTCACGGACGCTGGCGAGGAAGGCGCCGACGCTGCCCTTGCGCACGGTGAGGCCGTTTACCTGTACTTCGTTCTGGTGGTCGGGAAGGATGTCCTGGGGCTGCATCGGGGCGGCTCGTGTTGAAATGGGCGCCCAGTGTGGCGCGCCCGGATCGGCGCTTCTGCCGTATAACTGCCAATGGATATGGCAGATCAGACACCGACCGGCTTGATTGATCCGGCATTGGCGGACGCCGACGACGGCCCCATCGTGCTGGCCGGCCAGCTGCGCGTGCCCGGGAGGCGGCGCACCGCCCGCCACCAACACCGGCGCGGTCAATTGCTGGGCGCCCATCAGGGCCTGTTGCGGATCGAAGCCGGGAATCTGCAGTGGCTGCTTCCGGCCGGGCACGTTGCCTGGATACCGCCGCTGCTGCCCCATGCGCTGCTCGGGGCAGACGGGTTCGATGGCTGGAGCCTGTACGTCCGCGCCGATGCCGGCCTGGATCTGCCCCCGCTGCCCCGTATTTTCCAACCCGATGCGCTGTTGCAGGCGGCGGTGACGCGCGCACTGCGCTGGCCGCATCAGGCACTGGACGCTGCGCAGGCACGCCTGGCCGGCGTCATCGCCGATGAGATCCGTGCCAGCACTCCCTTGCCATTTGCCCTGCCACAGCCGCGGGATCGCCGGTTGCGGCGGATCGCGGCGGCGCTGGCGCGTTCGCCGGACGACCTGCGCAGCGTCGAAGCGTGGGCAGCCGCCAGCGGACTGTCCAGCCGCAGCCTCGCCCGCCGTTGGCAGGCCGAAACAGGCATGGCCCTGGGCCAGTGGCGGCAGCGCCTGCGCGTGCTGCTGTCACTGCCACGCCTGCTGGCAGGCGAGCCGGTGATCAGCGTCGCCCTGTCGATGGGCTACGACACGCCCAGTTCCTTCATCAACGTGTTCAAGCGCGAGATGGGGGTAACGCCCGCGCGGTACGCAAAAGGGGACGGAGGGGATTAAGTCGCTTCTGACTCCTCCGATACGCCTGCGCGGCATTACCTGATGCCCTACGCCACGGTGCCGATGCCAGGCTGAGGCCCCCTTCGACCTGGGAATCCCATGCCCCGACAAGCGCGCCTGATGCTGGCCGGCCAGGCCTATCACGTGATCCAGCGCGGTGTGAACAAGGGTGCGATCTTTGTCGACGACATCGACCGGCAACTGTTCCTGCATCTGCTGCACAGCGCTTTCCTCAAGCACCGCGTCGCACTGCATGCCTACGTACTGATGGACAACAACATCCACCTGCTGGCCACGCCATCCACGCAGCGTGGGCTGGCCGATGCAATGCGCATGCAGGGCAACAACTATGTGCAGGCTTTCAACCAGCGGCACGGCCGCACCGGTCCCCTGTGGCAGGGCCGCTTCCATTCCTCAATGATCGACAGCGACGCTTACCTGCTCAGCGTATACCGCTACATCGAACGCAATCCCGTTCGTGCCGGCATTGCGGTCAGTGCTGAAGATCATCCGTGGTCCAGCGTGCACGGCAACCTTCAACGACGCGATGACCCCATGCTGACCCCGCATCCCGCATTCAGAGCGTTGGCCGCGACCGCTCGCAACAGGACGACGGTGTATGCGCGATTCCTGCGCGATGTGAATGCGTCCGCCGATCTGCCCGCAATCCGCAGTCATAGCGCCAAACAGCGTCCGTTGGGGGATGCTGCGTTCCTGCGGATGGTAGAGAAGACGCTCGGGCGCCCGGTGGCGATGCGAAGACAAGGCCGCCCACGCAAGGAGGGGACGGGAGGGGCAGAAACGACTTAATCCCCTCCGTCCCCTTTTTTGGGGTCAGCCGGAGATGGCCAGGCGCTCGTTGTGGTAGCGGCGCACGGCGGCGAACCACAGCACGGCGGCCAGGCCGAGGCTGGCACCAAGGTAGATCGCCCAGACCGTCGGGGTGATGGTCTCGTGGCGGATCACCTTCAGCAGCATCTGGTTCTGCGACAGGAACGGCACGGCGTACTGCCACATCTCGCTCTTCAGCGGGTAGGCCACCAGTGCGTAGCCGGGCAGCATCGGCAGCAGCATCAGCCAGGTCATGTGGCTCTGCGCTTCCTTCATGCTCTTGGCCGCGGCCGACAGGAAGGTCAGCAGCGAGGTACCGATCAGCAGCATCGGCAGCATCACCAGCAGCATCTGCAGCATCGAGCCGACGTTCATGTTGAACTGGCGGCCGATGTTGCCGGGTGCGATCTGCGCGCTCACCTTGAACGCGACCAGGGTCAGCAGCAGCGACACGAAACCGACCACGCAGGCGGCGGCGATCTTGCCGCTGACGATCGCGCTGCGCGAGCCCGGCGTGGCCAGCAGGGGTTCCAGCGACTGCCGCTCGCGCTCGCCGGCGGTGGCGTCCATCACCAGGTAGGCACCCCCGATGAACGAGGTCAGCGTCAGCAGTACCGGCAGCAGCATCGACAGGATCATGCCGCGCTTGGCTTCGGCACTGGCCAGGTCCTGGCGTGCCACGTCCAGCGGGCGTGCCACCTGTGCATCGATGCCGCGTGCCATCAGGCGCAAGGCACCGACCTGGCCGTTGTAGGTGGCCAGCGCCGCCTCCAGGCGTGCACTGGGTACCTCGGCCGCGCGACGCGTGCTGTCCTTGATCACCTCCACCAGCGCCGGCTTGCCCTCGGCCCAGTCCTTGCCGAAGTCCCCGCTGATGCGCAGCGCCACATCGATATCCTGGCTGCGGATGGCCTCGGCCAGGTCCTTCGGCGCCGGCGCGGCATTGAGGCCCTGTGCGGCGAGGAAGCGCACCAGGTTCGGCGCGTTCTCCGCGCCGATCGTCGGGATCTGCAACGGCTCCTCGATCTGGGTGCGCACCCGGCTCTCGGCCAGCTTGCCCATGCCCAGCAGCAGCACCGGGTACAGCAGCGGCCCGAACAGCAGGGTCAGCAGCAGCGTGCGGCGGTCACGCGACAGGTCGCGCAGTTCCTTGCGCATCACCGTCATCAGGGTCGACATCATGCTCATGCGTGCAGGCCCTCTTCGCTGCCGATCAGTTTCACGAACGCGTCCTCAAGATTGGCTTCACCGGCTTGTGCACGCAGTTCGTCGGCGCTGCCGGCGGCCATCACCGTGCCCTTGGCGATGATCACGATGTGGTCACACAACGCGCCCACCTCCTGCATGATGTGGCTGGACAGGATCACGCAGCGACCCTCTTCGCGCAGGCCCAGCAGGAAGCGGCGCAGCGCGCGCGTGGTCATCACGTCCAGGCCGTTGGTCGGTTCGTCGAGGATGACGTTGCGCGGATCGTGCACCAGCGCGCGGGCAATCGCGGTCTTGGTGCGCTGGCCCTGCGAGAAACCATCGGTCTGCCGGTCGAGGATGTCGCCCATGTCCAGCGCGTGCGACAGCACCTCGATGCGTTCGCGGATGCGCTCGGCCGACAGGCCATGCAGCTCGCCGAAGTAGGCGATGTTCTCGCGCGCGGTCAGACGCTTGTAGACGCCGCGCGCATCGGGCAGTACGCCCAGGTGGCGACGTACCTCCACCGGATTGCCGGCGGCATCGATGCCATCGACGCTGATGCTGCCCTGGTCAGGGGTCATCAGCGTGTAGAGCATGCGCATGGTGGTGGTCTTGCCGGCACCGTTGGGGCCGAGCAGGCCGGTGATCTGCCCATCGCCGGCGCGGAAGCCGACGTTGGCGACCGCCTGGATGCGGCCCGTGCGGGTATCGAAGGCCTTGTGCAGGTTGTCGGCGACGATCATGGTTCCCATCCGTTGAACGAGGTGAACGCCGGCACGTAGCTCAGCGTGTCCAGGCAGCCGGCATCCAGCGCCTTGGCATCGGTCTTGTCGATGAACTGGCCGAGCAGCCGCGGCATGCAGCCGGCGGTCAACGTGCCATGGCCCTGGCCACGGGCGACCAGCGCACGGCCATTGGGCAGGCCCTTGAGCACCTGTGCGGCGTAGCGCGGGGGGGTCACCGGGTCCAGCTCACCGGACAGCAGCAGTGCCGGCACGTCGCTGCGCAGCGGCACGGCATCGGTTGCCGGCGCCGGACGGTGCGGCCACACCGGGCAGGCGGCGAAGAAGGCGCTGGCCACTTCGTTGCCGAACAGCCGCTCGGGGTCCTCGGCCGGCGCGTGGTAGCGCGGCGCATCCTCGCTGCAGATCACCGACCACTGCATGCCGCGGTTGATCTGGAAATCCATGCTGCGGTTCGCGCCGCGCGCCAGCGATGCCAACGGGGCATAACGACCGTGCGCGGCTTCATCCAGCACCAGTGGCAGCAGCGAGGAATACTGCGGCACGTAGGAGAAGGCGAAGGCCAGGCCGACCACGCTGTCCGGCGTCAGGACATCCTGCCGCGGTGCGTTGGTACCCGGGTCGCGATACTCGACCGAGACCGGTGCACGGCGCAGGGTGTCGACCACGCTGCGCAGCTGCGCGCGGGTGTCGGTCGGGAAACGCTTGCTGCACGCGGCATCCTTGCGGCACTGCGCCGACTGCAGGGCGATCGCATCCTCGAAGGTGGTCGCGAAGTCGCCACCGACCACCAGCTCGTTCGGTACCACGCCATCGATGACGATGCTGCGGGTGTGCTGCGGATAGGCCCCGGCATAGCGCTGGGCCACGCGGGTACCGTAGGAGCCGCCAACCAGGTTCAGCTGGTCCACACCGAGCGCCGCACGCACCGCATCCAGATCGGCGATCGCCTCGGTGGTGGTGTAGAAGCGCGCATCGGCACGCCCCTGCAGCGATGCGGCGCAGCGCTGGGCGTAGTCGCGCAGCGATGCCTCGGAAGGCGCGGCATCCTCGTCCATCTGCAGCGGCTTGCCGTCCGCGCCCAGGCAGCTGAGCGGGTTGGAGCCGCCGGTGCCGCGCTGGTCGATCAGGAACACGTCGCGCTGCTTGCGCACCTGGCGCAGTGCGGTATCGACGATGACCGCCACCTCGCTGGCCGCCTGGCCGGGGCCGCCGGCCAGGAAGAACACCGGGTCGGGCTGGCTGGCGCCGCTGCTGCCCGATTCCAGCCAGGCGATGCGCAGGCCGATCCGGCGGCCATCGGGCTGGGCCCGGTTCTCCGGCACCTGCAGGGTGGCGCACTGCGCCTCCACGTTGGCGCTGGCGCCTTCGGTGGACAACGTGCAGGGCTGGAAGTCGATCGTGCCGAAGCGGCGGCTGGGTGCATCGCTGGCGCTTCCGGCGGCGGCCGGCGGCGGTTGGCTGCACCCGGCAAGCATCAGGCTGGCCAGCATCCCGGCCAGCGCGAGGTGGTGTCTTTGCATCGTGCTCGTTTCCCCTGGAGGACGTTCCTGTCGACCACGACGGGCTGCCGCGGAAGATGTGACCCAACTTACACGGGCAGCGCGCCGACGGCGATGGGCAATGACGAATCCGCCGCCGACGGCGCGCAGACCTGGCAGTCCCGCGCTCGGCCTTGGCCCGTGCAGGGCGGCATCGGCGGCGGCCAGCAGCACCCCAAGGGCCAGTGTTCCGGCCCGACGGCGATGCGGGGTCTGAAAACGGCGAGCACGGCGACCGGCGCATGCGCACAATCCGCGGAAAACCCAAGGAGACGCCCATGCACGCGTGGTACCTCGGCGGCATCGACCACCGCCCTTTCCTGCACCTGTTCGAGATGAGCGACAGCGCGCTCGCCACGCTCGGCATCCAGCGTCGCTGGGCCGGCGCCAACGGCGGACATCCCTGCCGGATCAGCCTGAGCGACCCCGCGCCTGGCAGCGAGCTGCTCCTGCTGTCCCACGTCCACCTGCCGCTGCATTCGCCGTACCGCGCCGCCGGCCCGATCTTCGTGCAGCGCGGCGTGACCCGTTGCGTCCTGCCGCCGGGCGAGGTGCCCCCGTATGTGCAGCGCCGGATGATCTCGATGCGTGCCTATGACCACGCCGCGCTGATGTGCGGTGCCCAGGTCTGCGCGGGCACCGAGGTGGCCGACCACCTGGATGCACTGTTTGCCGACCCGTCGGTGGCGTTCGTGCAGCTGCACAACGCGGCGCATGGCTGTTTCTCGTGCCAGGCAGATCGGGTGGGTACCGGGACTGCGTCGCGTGATCTCCATGACGTGATCGATGCCACGCCGGTCACGTGACGTCCAGCGCATCCGTTCAGCCCTGCGTGAAGCCTGCGGGAAGGGCTTCACATGCGCAGTCACGGATCGGCACTGCGATGGTTCCGTCCCCTGCAGTGCGGCTCGATACTCGCCGTGGTGCCGCCGAAAGTCCGCCGCGCAGCGCAGCTCCTGCGGTCACCGTTCCCTTTCGACGACCACAAGGATGCGCCATGTCATTACGATCCACACCGCTGTTGCTGGCCACCTCGTTCGCCGCTGCGGGCCTGTGCCTGGCCGGCAGCGCGTTCGCCCACGGCACGATGACCACGCCGGTCAGCCGCGTCTATGCCTGCTTCCAGGGCAATCCCGAGAACCCGACCAACCCGGCCTGCGCCGCTGCAAAAGCGATTGGCGGTTCACAGGCGTTCTACGACTGGAACGGCATCAACCAGGCCAACGCCAACGGCAACCATCAGGCCGTGGTGCCCGACGGGAAGCTGTGCAGCGGCAACAACCCGACCTTCCGCGGCCTGGACGTGAACCGCAGTGACTGGCAGACCACGCCGATCCAGGCCGATGCCAATGGCAAGTTCACTTTCGTGTTCAAGGCGACCGCACCACACGCCACGCGCGACTGGCGCTTCTTCGTCACCCGCGAAGGCTGGCAGCCGGGAAGCCCGCTGCGCTGGGCCGACCTGCAGGAGTTCTGCACGCTGGGCAATACGCCGCTGTCGGCCGACGGCACCTACAAGCTTCAGTGCACGTTGCCGCAGCGCACCGGCCAGCATGTGATCTACAACACCTGGCAGCGCTCGGATTCGACCGAGGCGTTCTATACCTGCATGGACGTGCGCTTCCAGGGAGGCGGAGGGACCGCACCGGCACCGCAATGGCAGGACGCCGGCCCGGTCACCGCACGCAGTGAGCTGCCGGTTGGCACGACGCTGGCGCTGCGCGTGTTCAACGCCAACGGCAATGACGTCGAACGTGTGGAGGCCACCCTGGCCAGCGGCCAGACCGCACCCGCGCAGTGGCCGTTGGTGCTCGCCCGCAAGGTCAATGCCAGTGCCCAGCACGCGCGCGTGGGCGTGCTTGCCAATGGCGTGATCACGCCGACCGCCTCGGCCACCGACAACCGCGTGTACCTGAAGGACGGCAACCGCTTCCAGCTCGATACCCAGGTGCCCGACCCGGGTACACCGTCACCGGGCGGTGATTTCGACCACGTGTACCCGGCGGGCATCGGCAGCTATGTGCCGGGCCAGACCGTGGTGAAGGGCAGCGACGGCAAGCTGTACGCCTGCCGCCCGTTCCCGGAAGGTGCATGGTGCAACGTCAACGCCGAGGCGTACCGGCCGGGTGTGGGTGCGGCCTGGCGCGATGCATGGATTGCATACTGAGACCGGGTACAGGGAACGGTGGCAGAGCGCCGTTCCCTGCATAGCGTGAGACGCGCCAGCGTGTGAGTGGGAAGCCGTTCCCATATGCAACCACGCGATGCTTTTTTGAACGTAATCCGATGGATGCGGGCGGGCGGGATGTCGAGACTTCGCGGGGTTTCACCACCCACAGGAGATCTCCATGCATCTGTCACACCGGACCGTCATCGCGCTGTCTGTGATCGCAGGCATTGCCACCTCTGGCAGCGCGTTCGCCCACGGCACCCTGTCCAAACCCGCCAGCCGTGTCTATGCCTGTTACCAGGGCAATCCCGAAAATCCGACCAACCCCGCCTGCGCTGCCGCCAAGGCCATCGGTGGTGCGCAACCGTTCTATGACTGGGCCGGGATCAACCAGGCCGAGGCCCATGGCAACCACCAGGCCGTCGTGCCCGATGGCGAGTTGTGCAGCGGCGGCAACAGCAAATACCGCGGCCTGGATCTGAACCGCAGTGACTGGGAGACCTCGCCGATCCGAGCCGACGCCCGTGGCCGCTACACGTTCGAGTTCAAGGCGCCGGCCCCGCATGCCACCCGCGAGTGGAAGTTCTATGTCACCCGCGATGGCTGGCAACCGGGCAGCCCGCTGCGCTGGGCCGACCTGCAGGAATTCTGCACGCTGGGCAACGTGCCGGTCTCCGGTGACGTCTACAAGCTGGACTGCCCGCTACCCAAGCGCAGCGGCCAGCACATCATCTACAACACCTGGCAGCGCTCGGATTCGGGCGAGGCGTTCTATACCTGCGCAGACGTGCGCTTCGAGGGGGGCGGTGGTGTGACCCCGCCGCCGCAGTGGCAGGACGCGGGTCCGGTCACTGCCCGTGGTGCGCTGGACGTGGGCACCATCCTGACCCTGCGGGTCTTCAACGCCCAGGGCAACGATCTGGAAAGCCCGCAGATCACCCTTGCCGCCGGCCAGACCGCTGCGAACCAGTGGCCGCTGGCACTGGCCCACAAGGTCAATGGCACTGCGCAGCAGGCGCGCGTGGGGGTGATGAAGAACGGCGTGATCACGCCCGTCGCCTCGGCTACCGGGAACCGCGTCTATCTGAAGCCAGGCCACCTGTTCCAGCTCGATACCCGCGTGCCGGATCCGGTCGATCCGATCGATCCGCCGCCGGCTGACGACTACGACTTCGTATACCCCGCGGGTATCGGCAGCTACACGCCGGGCCAGACCGTGGTGAAGGGCACCGACGGCAAGCTGTATGCCTGCCGCCCGTTCCCGGAAGGCGCCTGGTGCAACATCAATGCAGAGGCCTACCGCCCGGGTACCGGCTCTGCCTGGCGTGATGCCTGGATCGAGTACTGAAGGCAGGGCACCGGGGGCGGCGTGGGGTCGCCTCCGGTTTCCAGGGTTGCCGGTCAGCGGCCGGCACTACCGGGGTTCATGCGGTTGCCGGCCAGCGGCCGGTACTACCGGGGTTCGTGGGGTTGCCGGCCAGCGGCCGGCACTACCAGGTTCGTGGGGTTGCCGGCCAGCGGCCGGCACCAGCCGGACTTACTTGCTGCTGACGTACTTCTCGCGGCGGATCTGCGGGTTGCCCAGGCCGGCGGCCTTCAGCAGCTCGGCGCAGGCATCGACCATGTCCGGGTTGCCGCACAGGTAGGCGATGTCCGTGGCCGGGTCCGGCGTGAAACCGGCCAGCGCCTGCTGCACGTAACCGTGCTGCACGTCCGGATGCGGATCGGCGGGCAGTTCGCGCGACAGGCATGGAACATAGCGGAAGTTCGGGTGTTTTTCGGCGAAGCTGTAGAAATCCTCGCTGTACAGCAGCTCGCCCGGGCTGCGCGCGCCCTGCAGCAGCACGATCTGCGCACCACGTTCGGCCATGGCCTTTTCCAGCAGCGGCAGCATCGAGCGGTACGGGGTAACGCCGGTACCGGTGGCGATCAGCAGGTAGCGGGCATTGTGGTCACCGGGATTCAGGCAGAAGCGGCCGTAGGGGCCGGATGCACTGATCTGGCCGCCGTGCTCCAGCGCCTCGAACAGCGCGGTGGCGGCGCCACCGGGCACGAAGCTGACCGCGATATCCACCGCCTCGCCCGGGCCCAGTGCGTGGTCGTGAATGGTCGCCAGCGAGTAGCTGCGCTTGGTTTCGGTGCCATCGGCGTAGCTGAAATGGACCTGGATGAACTGGCCGGGCTGGAAATCCAGCGGCTGCCCATCGTCACGCACGAACTGGTAGTGGCCGACGGTCGGGGCCAGCATGCGGCGGCCGACCAGCTTGAGGGGGAATTGAACAGGCACGACTTTTCGGGACAGTGTGTAGCCGGGGCAAGCCCTCGGGGTCTTCTATAATAGCCCCTCCCCGCCCCTCTCCAGCGCCAGCCCATGGGCGCGAAGGCTTCGAGCTTGGCATCCCAGAACGATACGGCGCCCGCCCTGCGCGTGCGCGACCTGCGCAAGACCTACGACAACGGCACCCAGGCCCTGAAGGGGGTTTCCCTGGAAGTGGCCCCGGGCGACTTCTTCGCCCTGCTGGGCCCCAACGGTGCCGGCAAGTCGACCCTGATCGGCATCATCAGCTCCCTGGTCAACCTCAGCGAGGGCCAGGTGGAGGTGTTCGGCAGCGACCTGGTGCGCAACCGCAGCGCCACCATGCGCCTGATCGGGCTGGTGCCGCAGGAAATCAACTTCAACCTGTTCGAAAAGCCCTTCGACATCCTGGTGAACTACGCCGGCTTCTACGGCGTGCCGCGCGAGGAAGCGGAGCAGCGCGCCGAAGAGGAACTGAAGCGGGCCCACCTGTGGGAAAAGGCGCAGGTGATGAGCCGCACGCTGTCCGGCGGCATGAAGCGCCGGCTGATGATCGCCCGCGCAATGATGACCCGCCCACGCCTGCTGATCCTGGATGAGCCGACCGCCGGCGTGGACATCGAGATCCGCCGCGACATGTGGCGCGTGCTGAAGGAGATCAACGCTGCCGGCACCACGATCATCCTCACCACGCACTATCTGGAAGAAGCCGAGTACCTGTGCCGCCACCTGGCGATCATCAACCATGGCCAGATCGTCGAGCAGGGGCCGATGCGCACCCTGCTGGCCAAGCTGGACGTGGAGGGCTTCCTGCTGGACATCGACGGTGACCTGCCGGCGCAGCTGCCGGTGATCGAGGGCGCGACCCTGACCGCGCCGGACCCGCACACGCTGGACATCGACATGCCGCGCGCAATGGACCTCAACCGCGTGTTCGCCACGCTCAACGAGGCCGGTATCCGCGTGCGTTCGATGCGTACCAAGAGCAACCGCCTGGAGGAGCTGTTCGTGCGCCTCACCGGCAACCTGGAGAAGCCTGCATGAGCACCACCGAGCTGACCGACGGCCAGCGCAACCGCATCGCACTGATGACCATCGTGCGCCGCGAAGTCGCCCGCATCATGCGCATCTGGGGCCAGACCCTGGTGCCGCCGGCGATCACCATGACCCTGTACTTCCTGATCTTCGGCAACCTGATCGGGTCGCGCGTGGGTGACATGGGCGGCTACACGTACATGCAGTTCATCGTGCCGGGCCTGGTGATGATGAGCGTGATCCAGAACAGCTACGGCAACATCAGTTCCTCGTTCTTCGGTGCCAAGTTCGGCCGCCACGTGGAAGAGCTGCTGGTCAGCCCGATGCCGAACTGGGTGATCCTGTGGGGCTACGTGGCCGGCGCCGTGCTGCGCGGCCTGATGGTGGGCGTGATCGTGCTGATCATCGCGATGTTCTTCACCCCGGTGCGCATTCCGCACCCGCTGGTGATGCTGACCACGGTGATCCTGGGCGCGACGATCTTCTCGCTGGCCGGTTTCATCAATGCGGTGTATGCGAAGAAGTTCGACGACGTGGCGATCGTGCCGACCTTCATCCTGACCCCGCTGACCTACCTGGGTGGCGTGTTCTATTCGGTGAAGCTGCTGCCGGGCTGGGCCGAAGCGGCCACGCACGCGAACCCGATCTTCTACATGGTCAATGCGTTCCGCTATGGCCTGCTGGGCAGCAGCGATGTGCCGCTGCCGGTGGCCTATGGGTTGATGATCGGCTTCGTGGTGGCGCTGACGGCGCTGGCGTTGTGGCTGCTGCGCCGTGGCGTGGGCATGCGCAGCTAAGGGTGGCCTGCAGGGCCTGCGGCCCTGCACCCGCCGAATCAACGTCAACTTCAACGGCAACGGCAAAAGCTGACTATCCGGGGGATGGCGGGGTGGGTCCGATTGCGGGGGACGCCGTAAACCCATCCCTGGGGGCTTGGCCGCGGCATCCATGCCGCGGACACCCCCGCAATCGGACCCACCCCGCCTTCGACAAATTCCGGCGATCTGCCGGGATGTCGTTCTCCGCTGCTGCTGGTAGGTGTCGACCTTGGTCGACACGATGGATCGACGCCATGCGTGGATGGAGCTTTCACGGCAAAGCCGATGTTCCGCTTTTCTCGTTCGGGATTGCAGCTAGGCTGTGGCGATGAAGATCACTTCCATTGCGCTGGACAAAGCCGTGTCGGACGGCCCCATCGATGCCTTCAGCCATGCGTTGCTGGGCGATTCACCCACGCTGGATGAGGTGCTGGAATACCTGGCCTCGCGGCACGCGGCTGATCCCCGGTATCGCTACCTGTGCACGCTCGATGATGCCGGCCAGTGCCGCTACACCAGCATGCACGCGTCAGACGACGCGCGCATCGCGCTCTACGAGAACGAAGACCCGGCAACCCCCGACGATGCGTTGGCGGCACGCGGGCGGTTGCTGGCGCATGTGGTCGCGCAGCTTGAGCATTCGACGCATCGGCTGGAATGGAGCACGCTGGCGGGCACGCTGATGTGCAATGACGCGGACATCGAGGCATTGGTCGCGGCCAATGCCGCACCGGATCTCATCGTCGACGAGGTGGTCTACGTGCAACAGGTGCCCGTGGATCGTGACGACCTGCTGATCGCCGCCCTGCCCAACGGCTACTTCAGCGCGGACTGGAACATCTTCCAGAACCACGCCCTGATCCGGCACCTGCAAGAGCATTACGACTACCGCCTGTTCGGGCTTGGCGCATCGTGGCTGGGCTTCCAGCGTGACAGCGCGCCGTCGCCTGCGGAAGCGGACGCTCTGGTCGCGGACCTGCAGCGCGTCTACGCTGCCGGAACGCACGACACCTGGTCACAACTGGCTGCAACGCTGTCCTCCCGCACCACGCTTCTATTGGGATACACCGAAGGCTTCAGCGAACAGCTGCCCTGAGCGCGGTTCTACACGCGCTCGCGCAGCGAGCGGCCCGCTTCCGCTCCTGATCTGTCTTCCGTGGTGGCCGCACCCGGCCAACCCCACTGAACCGTGCTTTCCGCGAACCACCACGAGTGGCACCGCCGTTGGCCGCGATCTCCGGCACAATCGAAATCCTGATTCCCCAGAACACGGTGAACGTGCAATGCGCATCCTGATCCTCGGCGCCGGCGGTACCGGCGGTTACTTCGGTGGTCGCCTGGCCCAGGCCGGTGTGGACGTGACCTTCCTCGTGCGCCCCGCGCGCGCCGCCCAGCTGGATCGCGACGGCCTGGTCATCCGCAGCCCGCTCGGCGATGCCAGCTTCCCCGTGCAGCATGTCACCGCTGATGCACTGCCCGCATTGGCCGCGCAGAAGCCGTTCGACCTGGTCATCCTCAGCTGCAAGGCCTACGACCTGGACAGCTCGATCGACGCCATTGCCCCGGCCGTGGGCGCAGGCACCACCGTGCTGCCGATCCTCAACGGCCTGCATCACTACAACGCACTGGACGCGCGCTTCGGCCGCGACGCCGTGCTTGGTGGCCTGTGCTTCATCAGCGCCACCAAGGCCCCCGACGGTGCGGTGCTGCACCTGGGCAAACCGGCCAAGCTCACCTTCGGCGAGCGCGACAGCGGCGCGGCCTCGGCGCGCGTGCGCGCCTTCGCTGCGGTCTGCGCGCAGGCCCATCTTGATCACCTGGCCAGCGAACACATCGGCCAGGAACAATGGATCAAGTACACCTTCCTTACCGCGCTGGCGGCGGCGACCTGCCTGCTGCGCGCCGACATCGGCACCATCGTTGCCACCGATGATGGCGAGGCGATCGTGCGCGGCCTGTACGACGAATGCCTGGCCGTGGCCGAAGCCGCCGGTGAACCGGTTCCCGTGGCCGCGCAGGACACCGCCCGCGACACCCTGACCCAGGCCGGCTCGGCACTGAAGGCATCGATGCTGCGTGACCTGGAAGCCGGCCAACAGGTGGAGGCCGAACAGATCGTCGGCGACATGCTGGCCCGCGCGCGCAAGGCCGACCAGGAAGCCCTGCTGCTGCAGGTCGCCTACAGCAGCCTGCAGGCCTACCAGGCACTGCGCGGCGCGTGAGCATCATCTCCGCCGCCAGTGCATCGCCCTCGCGGGTGCTGATCCTCGGGCTGGGCTGGAGTGGCGGTGCGATGGCCCGACATCTGCAGGCATTGGGCGCACACGTCGCCGGCACGGTACGCGATCCCGCATCGGCACCACGCGATGGTCTGCGTCGCCATCCGCTGGGTGCCGATGCCACGCCATCGCCCGCCCTGCTCGATGAGATCGCGCAGGCCGAGGCCGTACTGTGCAGTGTGCCACCCGACGCCGATGGCGATCCTGCACTGCGCCTGCTGTTGCCCGCGCTGCGGGCCAGCCCGGCATTGCGCTGGGTGGGCTATCTGTCGTCCACCTCGGTGTATGCCGACCGCGCCGGCGGCTGGGTCGACGAGCGCAGCGCAGCCGATGCCACTGAAGCAGCCGGCGTGCAGCGCCTGCGGGCCGAAGCGCAATGGCGTGCGCTTGCAGGAGAACGCGGCATCGCATCGGCAGTGTTCCGCCTGCCCGGCCTGTACGGGCCGGGGCGCAATGCGCTGCTGCAGCTGGCGCAGGGACGTGCCCGCCACGTAGTGCGTCCCGGGCTGCTATTCAACCGGCTGCACGTGGATGACCTGGTGACGGTCGTTATCGCGTCGATGCAGCGGCCGTGCGTGGATGGCCTGTATCTGCCGGCCGATGACGAGCCGGCACCGCCGCAGGAGGTACTGGCCTTCGCCGCGCAGCTGGGCGGGTTTGCGATGCCACCTGCCGTGGCATGGGACGACCCTGCACTCAGCCCGACCCTGCGACGCTTCTACCAGAGCAACAAGCGCATCGACAGCCGTGGCACGCGTGAAGCACTGGCGTGGGCGCCGCGGTTCCCCAGCTACCGTGAGGGCCTGCGCGACCTGCTCCGGTAGTGCCGGCCGCTGGCCGGCAATCAACCGTGTTGCCGGCCAGCGGCCGGCACTACCATCAACCTGCGCCGGGCAGGCGGAAGAACGTACGCGTCGCGGCCGTTGCATTCGCGGCGGTAACTGCCACGTCCTCGCCACGGTCACGCGCCAGTTCTTCCACGATGTGCGAGAGAAACATCGGTTCGTTGCGGCGGTCCTTCGGCATCGGCTTCAGCGTGCGCGGCAGCAGGTACGGTGCGTCGGTCTCGATCATCAGGCGGTTGGCCGGGATGTTCTTCACCAGTTCGCGCAGGTGCGCGCCACGGCGCTCGTCGCACAGCCAGCCGGTGATGCCGATGTACCAGTCCTGGTCCAGGTAGTCGAACAGCTCGTCACGCTCACCGGTGAAGCAATGCACCACCGCCGGGCCGATGCGGCCTTCGAAGTTCTTCATCTGTGCCATGAAATCGGCATGCGCATCGCGCTGGTGCAGGAACAGGGGCTTGCCATTGTCCGCGGCCAGCTGCAGCTGGCGCTCGAACGCGCGGTGCTGGGCCGGGCGCGGCGAGAAATCGCGGAAGTAGTCCAGCCCGCACTCCCCCACCGCCACTACTTCCGGGTGGGCATGCAGCGCGCGCATTTCGGCATCGCATTCCTCGGTGTATTCCACCGCGTGGTGCGGGTGCACGCCGGCGGTGGCGTACAGGAAGCCGGGGTGCTGCTGGGCCAACTGCAGGGCCAGTGGCGAGTGCTCGCGGCTGGCACCGGTGATGACCATCTGCACCACGCCGGCCTGGCGCGCGCGGTCCAGCACGGCATCGCGGTCGCGGTCGAAGGAGTCGTGGGTCAGGTTGGCGCCGATATCGATCAGGTGCATGGTCATCGCGGGGGAAAAGTGCCCGCGCATTGTACCTGCGCCTGCCGTGGCCCCTTATCCTTTGCATATGAACGCCCCGCTCTTCCCGATTTCCCCGCTGCTGCCGCAGATCCAGCAGCAGCTGGCCGTGCAACCACGGCTGGTGCTGGAGGCCCCGCCCGGTGCCGGCAAGACCACCCAGGTGCCGCTGGCGCTGCTCGACGCGCCGTGGCTGCAGGGCCGCAAGATCATTCTGCTGGAACCACGCCGGGTCGCCGCGCGCAGCGCGGCGCTGTTCATGGCACGGCAGCTGGGTGAGGAGGTCGGCGGCACGGTCGGCTACCGCATCCGCTTCGAGAACAAGGTATCCGCGCGCACCCGCATCGAGGTGGTCACCGAGGGCATCCTGACCCGGATGCTGCAGGACGACCCGATGCTGGAAACCGTCGGCGCGATCCTGTTCGATGAATTCCACGAGCGCCATCTCAGTGGGGATCTGGGCCTGGCGCTGGCGCTGGACGTGCAGGCGCAGCTGCGCGACGACCTGCGCCTGGTGGTGATGTCGGCCACGCTGGACGGCGAGCGGCTGGCACGCTTCCTCGATGCGCCGCGGCTGAGCAGCGAGGGCCGCAGTTATCCGGTGGCGATCAGCCACTTCCCGGCGCGCCGCGATGAAGCCCTGGAACTGCAGGTGCGCCGCGCGGTGCAGCAGGCACTGGCCGAGCACCCCGGTGACCTGCTGGTGTTCCTGCCCGGCCAGCGCGAGATCGCGCGCGTCCAGGCCGGCCTGCAGGAGTCACTCGATGGCAACGTCGAGGTGCTGGCGCTGCATGGCGAGCTGCCGGTCGAACAACAGGCGCGCGTGTTGCAGGCCGCCAGCGATGGCCGCCGTCGCGTGGTGCTGGCGACCAACGTGGCCGAGTCGTCGGTGACCCTGCCCGGCGTGCGCGTGGTGATCGACAGCGGCCAGGCGCGCGAGCCGCGCTACGACCCCAACAGCGGCTTCACCCGGCTGGACGTGGTGGCCATCGCGCAGGCGTCGGCCGACCAGCGCGCGGGCCGTGCCGGTCGCGTGGCCGAGGGCGTGGCCTGGCGGCTGTGGCCGCAGTCGCAGCGGCTGGAGCCGCAGCGCCGCGCGGAGATCGACCAGGTGGAACTGGCCGGACTGGCGCTGGAACTGGCCGCGTGGGGCAGCAGCGACCTGCGCTTCCTCGACCCGCCACCAGCCGGCCCGATGGGTGCGGCGCGCGAACTGCTGCAACGCCTGGGTGCACTGTCGGACTCGGGCGCGATCACCGCACTCGGGCGCCGTGTACTGGCGCTGGGTACGCACCCGCGGATGGCGGCGATGCTGCTGGCAGCGCCCGATGCCCGCGCGCAGGCGCTGGCCGCCGATCTGGCCGCCCTGCTGGAAGCGCGCGACCCGCTGCGCCAGGGCGGTGACGCGCTGGCGGCCCGCTGGCGCGCACTGGCCGCGTTCCGCACTGGCCGCGCGCCGGGCGATGCCAACCGCAGCGGGCTGGCCGCCATTGATGCCGCCGCCAAGCAGTGGCGTCGCCGCCTGCGCTGCGAGGCTACGCCGCCGGCCAGCATCGAGGCGCACGAACTGGGCGATCTGCTTGCACACGCCTTTCCCGACCGGATCGGTTTCCAGCATCCCGGCGATCCGCTGCGCTACCTGCTGGCCAATGGCCGCAGCGCGCGCCTGCACGAACTGAGTGACCTGCGCGGTGAGCCGTGGCTGGTGGCCAGCGAACTGCGCTTCGAGGCGCGCGATGCGCTGCTGCTGCGTGCCGCACCGGTGGATGAAGGCCAGCTGCGCAAGGCATGGCCGGAGCGCTTCGTCACCGAAGACGTGGTGCGCTGGGAGAGCGAGCGACGCGCCCTGGTGGCGCTGCGCGAGACCCGTTTCGACCGGATCGTGCTGGACAGCCGCTCGGCCGGCCGGGTCGATCCGCAGCACGCCGCGCAGGCGCTGACCGATGCGGTGGCCGAGCTCGGCCTGCAGGCGCTGCCGTGGACCGAGGGCCTGCGCCAGTGGCAGGCACGGGTGGAATCGCTGCGGCGCTGGATGCCCGAGCTCGGCCTGCCCGACTGCAGCGACGATGCCCTGCTGGCCACGCGCGCGCAATGGCTGCAGCCCGCGTTCGCCGGCAGGACGCGACTGGATGCGCTGGATGAATCCAGCTTCGGCGAGGCGCTGAAATCGCCACTGGAGTGGTCACAACGGCAGTTGGTCGAGCGTCATGCGCCGACCCGCATCACCGTGCCGTCCGGACTGGAGCGGCCGATCACCTATGCGCTGGACAGCGAGAGCGGCGATCCGCTGCCGCCGGTGCTGGCGGTGAAGCTGCAGGAACTGTTCGGCCTGGCCGACACGCCGCGCATCGCCGATGGCCGCGTGCCGCTGACCCTGCACCTGCTCTCCCCCGGCGGCCGCCCGCTGCAGGTCACCCAGGATCTGCGCAACTTCTGGGAAAGCACCTACGCCGAAGTGAAAAAGGAGATGAAGGGCCGTTACCCGCGCCACCCATGGCCGGATGATCCGTGGACGGCGACGGCCACGCACCGGGCCAAGCCGCGCGGAACCTGATTGATAGTGCCGGCCGCTGGCCGACAGCCCCCTGGCACCAGGCGGAGAGCATTGCCGGCCAGCGACCGGCACTACCGGGTGCGGAGCCTGCCTGATCCTGAATGGCTGCGGTAAAGTCACACCACGTGCGTCCCCGACTGACATACCGTTTACGGGCAACACGCGACACTGGACTTCGACCCGAGGCAAAGGACCCCCGCATGAGCAAGCTGACCGTAATCACCGACCGCGCTCTGGAGCGCGCCCTGGAGCTGGCCCACACCGCCGGCGATGGCCTGAAGAGCGCCGGTGGCAGCCTGCGCAACGCGGACTGGATCAAGACCGGCGCCGCCCTCGGCGCAGTGAAGACCGGCGGCAAGGTCGCCACCAAGTTCGCCCGCCGCAACCCGGCCGTGACCATTGCCGCGGCTGCCGTCGGCGTCGGCCTGCTCGGCTATGCGCTGTACCGCAAGCAGCAGAAGAAGAAGGCTGCCAATGGCCACGTGGTGAATGGGCAGGCGCAGCGCATCCACGCACGCGACCGTCGCAACGACACCGTGGTGGACGAGCACAGCGATATCGGCAGCGACGCGTGAAGCTGCCCGGGTCAGAGCCCTTCCGCAGGAAGGGCTCTGACCCTACCAGCTACGAGAGGGCCGGATGCCGCGAGGTATCCGGCCCTTTCTGTTTCAACCGATCTGCCGCCACTGCCCCGGCTGCAGGTCGTCCAGCCGGTAGGGCCCCATCGCCACCCGCACCAGCCGCAGCGTTGGCAGGTTCACTGCCGCGGTCATCCGCCGCACCTGGCGGTTGCGGCCCTCGCGGATCGTGATCGCCAGCCAGGCATCGGGCACGGTCTTGCGGAAGCGCACCGGCGGATCGCGTGTCCACAGCGACGGCGCCGGATCGAGGCGCTCGATCTTCGCCGGCAAGGTCGGCCCGTCATTCAGCTCCACCCCATCGCGCAACCGTTGCAGCTGCTCATCGCTGGGCGTGCCTTCCACCTGCACCCAGTAGGTCTTGTCGGCCTTGTGCTTCGGGTCGGTCAACGTGTGCGCCAGCGTGCCGTTATCCGTCAGCAGCAGCAGGCCTTCGCTGTCATGGTCCAGGCGACCGGCGGCATACACGCGCGGCGGCAGGCCGAACCCGGACAGCGTCGGTCGCGGCGGTACGCTGCGGTCGGTGAACTGGCAGAGCACGTTGAAGGGCTTGTTGAAGGCGATCAGCATTGCGGGCACGGCAGTCGGCGGGTGGCGCATTGTCCCATGCCGCGCCACGCGCCACTCGGCTGTAGAGCCGAGCCCATGCTCGGCTCATCGCGCACAGCACGGCGGAACGCAACAGCAGCCGAGCATGGGCTCGGCTCTACAGAGTCAGCATGCGCCAGCCCGGCACCCCTCTTACGGCTTGATGAAGCGCAGGGTCATGCGGTCGCTTTCGCCGATCGTCTGGTACTTCGCATCATCGGCCTTGTCGTGCTGGTTGGTCGGCGGCAGCGTCCACACGCCGTTCGGGTGGTCCTTGGTGTCGCGCGGGTTGGCGTTGACCTCACTGCGCGCGTCCAGCTTGAAGCCGGCGGCCTCGGCCATCGCGATCACCTGCTGCTGGCCGACATAGCCGGTGTCATCGTCGTCAGCCACGTCGGCCTTGGCGCGGTGCTCGACCACGCCCAGCACGCCGCCCGGCTTGAGCACGTTGAAGAAGCCCTGGAACATGCCCTGCGCCTGGCCGGCCTTGCGCCAGTTGTGCACGTTGCGGAAGGTCAGCACCACATCGGCTGAACCGGCCGGGCCGAACACCGGCTTGGCCGGATCGTAGGCGACCACGGCAGTCTTGCCGAACTGTGCCGGTGCAGCGGCGTACTTCCTTTCCAGGCTGTCGCGGCTGCGCTGCTGGTAGTCACGGCCGCGGCCTTCGGGCACCGCCATCGGATCGACCACCGCAGCAACGTAGTGGCCCTTGTCGTGCAGCAGCGGCGCCAGGATCTCCGAGTACCAGCCGTTGCCGGGGGTGATCTCGATGACGGTCTTTTCCGGCGTCACCTTGAAGAACGACAGCGTCTGCGCCGGGTGGCGGAAACCGTCGCGCTTGACGTTGTTGGCATCGCGGGTGGGCGCCTTCACCGCCGCGTCGATGGCCGGCGACACCTGGATCTTCGCCGGCGCGACCGTGGCCGGTGCGGCAAACGCGGGAACAGCGGCAAGCAGGGCCGAAGCAAGCAGCAGGCGGCAACCACGCAGGGACGAAGCAGGCATCATCGGAGCGACTCCAGCGGAAGATGCGGCGAGACTAGCAGCCGCGGCGCCCCAGGTGTTCACAAAACGTTAGCCGCGTGCGTATCGCGGAACACTGTTTTGTGGTCGCCGCCGCAGCACGGTCACACTACGCGTTCTATTCTGGAGCACTTCCCCCAAGGAGTCCGTGCCCATGACGGCAACCCGCGAACTGGGCCGTTCCGGCCTGCATGTACGTCCGCTCGCCTTCGGTGGCAACGTGTTCGGCTGGAGCGCCGATGAGAAGGCCAGCTTCGCCCTGCTCGATGCCTTCGTCGACGCCGGCTTCAACCTGGTCGACACCGCCGATGTGTATTCGGCCTGGGTGCCGGGCAACGCCGGCGGCGAATCGGAAACGCTGATCGGCAAATGGTTCGCGCGCAGCGGAAAGCGCGACAAGGTGGTGCTGGCGACCAAGGTGGCCAAATGGGCCGAACGCCCCGGCCTGACCCCGGACAACATCAATGCGGCCGTCGAGGATTCGCTGCGCCGCCTGCAGACCGACGTGATCGATCTGTACCAGGCCCACGAGGATGATGAGTCGACGCCACTGGAAGCGACCCTGGCCGCGTTCGGCCGCCTGATCGAAGCCGGCAAGGTGCGCGCCATCGGTGCCTCCAACTACAGCGCCACGCGCCTGGCCGATGCGCTGAAGGTGTCCACCGACTACAAGCTGCCGCGTTACGAAACCCTGCAGCCGGAGTACAACCTGTACGACCGTGCCGGCTACGAGAATGAGCTGGAACCGCTGGTGCAGCGCGAACAGATCGGCGTGATCGGCTACTACGCCCTGGCCAGTGGCTTCCTCAGCGGCAAGTACCGCACACCGGCCGATGCGGCCAAGAGCCCGGCACGTGGCGAAACGGTGGTGAAGCGCTATCTGAACCCGCGCGGCCTGCGCATCCTGCAGGCGCTGGATGACGTGGCCAGCAAGCACAGTGCCAGCGCCGCACAGATCGCACTGGCATGGCAGATCGCGCGGCCGTCGATCACCGCGCCGATCGTCAGCGCCACCAGCGTCGAACAGCTGCACGATCTGCTGGCAGCGGCCAACGTGTCGCTGAGCGTGCAGGATGTCGCGCAGCTGGATGCCGCCAGCGCCGAAGCGTGAGGCCCGGTAGCGCCGGCCGCTGGCCGGCATTGCCCACGTGCCGAAGAAAACAATTGAACAAAATGGTTGCACGCGACTAAATCGTGGTTTATCGTGCGCACCTCGTTTCAACAACCTCTGTAAACTTCCCTTGAACGCGCATTCCGTCGCCATCGCCAAACTGCTGCCATGCCTGCGCATGGACGGGCTGGCGCGCGCGTTCGGCAAGGAAGACCAGCTGACAACGGCCTGATACCCGCCCTGCGGAGATCGGCCACCCCGATCTCCGAGGCCTGACGACGCCCTCGGAACGCAAGTCCCGGGGGCGTTTTCGTTTGCGTCGGCACAAGGACCCGCGATGCCAGAACTGCACCCCGCGCGGCAACCCGCCGCTCACTGACCCAGGTTTCTCCCGCCCCGCCGAAGGATTTACTTCGCGCGATCGGCTGCGCCAGGACATTATCTGCATCGCATCAAAACATTATCGCTCGTCGATAATGTCGGTGGCCTGCACCCTCGATTCTCCAACGGTCCCGTTTCCATCACGGGCTGGTGCGCGCGGCGTTGCCGTGGCGTATGCCGGAGGTCGCGGACATGCCATCGCCTGGATCGCCTGCTGGAGGCAGGCGCCGGTTCGCCGGTACGCGGTTCGATTCCGCGCGGTCCCCAACTGGATAGCTCAGCAGGGTAGAGCAACGGATCCTGATTCCGTCTGTCGTGGGTTCGACTCCCACTCCAAACCACATGACCTGTCACGTCATGACTTGAAGCAACACCCGGGGCGCAAGCCCCAGCGGCCATTGTCGCCGTCCACCGCCATCGCCTTCGGGCGGGGCGTGGAAGGCAACGGACCGCACGCCGGGCCCCGGCCCGCCGCCACTGCCAGCCACGTTCCGCCCCGGTGCTGCCTGCCGGGAACGGCGATGGCAGCACTGCCGGCGCACCGAAGGCTCCGCGCGCGGACCGTCCGCCGATGGCCGCCCTCTTCCGCTGCCTGCACGTGGTGTGCAGGCGGCCGCGCCACGACCTGATCGACCCGGGTCATGGCGATTCATCCGCAACGGGTCGAACCACCAGAGCCATACAAGGAGAGACTCCCATGTTCTGGACCATCAAGGTCGTGATCGGCGACGGCGAGCGCGGCCTGGTGTATCGCAACCGTCGTTTCCAGCAGATCCTGCTGCCGGGCGTGCACCGCCTGTCGCCGTTCGGCGGCCGCCCGCACGTGGACATCCACACCGCATCGAAGGGCGCGGCCTATACCGGCAGCGACCAGGACAGCCTGATCGAGGCACTGGGCGCGACGCTGGACACGCACTTCGTGCTGGCCAATGTCAGCGCCACCGAAGTCGGCCTGTTGCTGCGCAACGGCCGCATCGATGAAGTGCTGCCGCCGGGCAGCCGCCGCCTGTACTGGCGGGGTTCGGTCGACACCCAGGTACGCGTGATGGCGCTGGGTGACGAGCCGCGCATCCCGGCGGACGTGCAGCAACGCCTGGGCCAGCTGGGGGTGCTGCCGCGTGTGGCGGTGATCAGCACCGTGCCAAGCGAGTCGGTCGGCCTGCTGTTCATCGATGGCACGCTGCGGCAGACGCTGGACGCCGGCCTGCACGCGTTCTGGAACTTCAACGGCAACGTGTCGGTGGAGCGCGTGGAACTGCGTGCACGTTCGCTGGACGTGTCCGGCCAGGAGCTGCTCAGCCGCGACAAGGTGACCCTGCGGGTGAACCTGGCCGCGACCGTGCAGGTGATCGACCCAGTGCGTGCACACCGCACGCTCAGCAATGCCGATGAGTTCGTCTACCGGCAGCTGCAGTTCGGCCTGCGCCAGGCGATTGCCGCGCGCAGCCTGGACGAGCTGCTGGGCGACAAGGCGGCGCTGGACGGCGAGATCGCCGCCCATGTGCAGGCCGCGATCGAGGGCCACGGCGTGCGGCTGCTCGGCGTGGGCATCAAGGACGTGATCCTGCCGGGCGAGATGAAGGAGATCCTCAATGGCGTGGTGCTGGCCGAGAAGCAGGCCCAGGCCAGCGTGATCCGTCGACGCGAGGAGGCCAACGCCACGCGTTCGCAGCTCAACACCGCAAAGCTGATCGAGGACAACCCGGTGCTGATGCGCTTGAAGGAGCTGGAGGCACTGGAGAAGGTCACCGAGAAGATCGACACGCTCACCGTATTCGGCGGCCTGGATGGCGTGCTGAAGCAGCTGGTGACGATCAGGTAGGGGGCAGCGGCGGCGCAGGGACGCGCCGCCGGCCCATCAAGGACATACACGAAGACATGGACACTCAACACAACTATCAATGGCTGCACGCCGAGGGCACCACGCCGATCAAGGGCTGGGTCAACGGTGTGCCGCTGGAAGCGCAGGCGCATGAGCAGCTGCGCAACATCGCCGCGATCCCGTTCGTCGGGCCGTGGGTGGCCGTGATGCCGGACGTGCACCTGGGCAAGGGCGCGACCGTCGGCTCGGTGATCCCGACCCGCGGTGCGATCATCCCGGCCGCGGTCGGCGTCGACATCGGCTGCGGCATGGCGGCGGTACGCACCACGCTGCGCGCCAACGACCTGCCCGACGACCTGCGGCAGCTGCGCAACAGCATCGAGCGCAGCATTCCGGTCGGCAACGGACGCGGCGGCGAGCATCACCGCATGCCCGACAGCATCCACACGCGGCTCGTGCAGTCCGGGCTGGCCGCCGGCCTGGAGAAGATCAAGGACAGGCACCGCAGAATCCGCACCGACAAGCTCGACCGCCAGCTGGGTACGCTGGGTGGTGGCAACCACTTCATCGAACTGTGCCTGGACGAGACGGACACGGTGTGGGTGATGCTGCACAGCGGATCGCGCGGCACCGGCAACCTGATCGGCACCTACTTCATCGAGAAGGCGCGCGAGGAACTGGCCCGGCGCGTGCTCGGCTTCCACCTGCCGGACAAGGACCTGGCGTTCTTCATGGAAGGCGAGCCGCTGTTCGATGACTACGTCGAAGCCGTGTCGTGGGCGCAGGACTACGCCCGGCAGAACCGCGAGGCGATGATGTCGCGCGTGCTGGCCGAGATGCGCCACCGCTTGCCGAAGTTCCAGCTGGCAGCGATGGCGGTGAACTGCCACCACAACTACGTGCAGAAGGAGACGCACCACGGCCAGGAACTGCTGGTGACCCGGAAGGGGGCGGTGAGTGCGCGCGAAGGCGAGCTGGGCATCATTCCCGGCAGCATGGGCACGCGCAGCTACATCGTGCGCGGCAAGGGCAACGCCGACAGCTTCCACAGCTGCAGCCACGGTGCCGGCCGGGTGATGAGCCGTGGCACGGCGCGCCAGCAGATCACGCTGGCCCAGCACCGCGAGGCCACCGCGCACGTGGAATGCCGCAAGGACAGCGGCGTGCTGGACGAGTCACCGGCCGCGTACAAGTCGATCGACGATGTGATGGCAGCGCAGCTGGACCTGGTCGAGGTGGTGCACACCCTGCGCCAGGTGCTGTGCGTGAAGGGGTAACGGAGCGGTGCCGGCCAAGGCCGGCCTCTACCAGAGCAGCACGTCGCGTCGGGGGTCAGATCGCTTTCTGCGAAAGGGATCTGACCCCGGCACATTCAGCGCGGCACGCTGTCTTCGGCCACCAGCGCATGATGCACGCCGATGCCCGCGCGCACGCCTTCGGCCATGGCCAGGGTGATGTTGCCGACCGTCGTCGCATCGCCTGCGGCATACACGTTCGGCACCGAGGTCTGCTTCATCATGTCGACCTCGATCAGCACCCCCAGCGGGCTCTCGACCAAGGTGCAGCCAAGCTGCTGCACCAATGGCGTGGCCATCGCCTGGGTGGCCGGTACGAACAGCGCACGCTGGGCGATGCGGCGGCCATCGGCCAGCTCCACTTCCAGCCAGGTCGGCTGGTCGCCCTGCACGCCCAGCACCGGCGACGTCTCGATCTGCACGCCGCGCTGCTGCATGGCAGCCCGTTCCTCATCGGTGATCGGCAGGCCCTGGCTGAAGAAGGTGACATTGCCCCAGTCGGCAAACAGCGGCGCCTTGCCGGCGGACATCGGATGGCCGCCAAGCAGGCCGATGGCGCCGCCACCCACTTCGTAACCATGGCAGTAGGGGCAGTGCAGCACGGTGCTGCCCCAGCGCTCGGCCAGCCCGGGCAGTTCCGGCAGCTGGTCGGCGATACCGCTGGCCAGCAGCAGCTTGCGCGCGGCCAGCACCTGGCCATCGGCGGTACGTACTTCCACGCCCTCTGCGCTGGCGTTGGCCTGCACAGCCTCGGCATGCACCCAGCGCACGCTGGGGTAATCCAGCAGCTGCTGGCGCGCGGTCTTCAGCAGCTCGGCGCCGCTGATGCCATCCAGCCCTGGCACCCCGTGCGAATGGCTGGCGAAGCGGTTGCGCGGCGAGCCGGCGTCGATGACGGTGACCGGCCGCCGGGCGCGGGCCAGGATCAGGCCGGCGGCAATGCCGGCGTAGCTGCCGCCGACGATGAGCACATCAGGATTCATGAGGACCTTCCAGGGAACGGTGATGGGCGAGATGGCGGGCGAAGTCGGCGCCGAGCTGGTCCAGCGTGGTCGCCCGCAGGCGCGCCTCCAGCAACCGCTGTGCCTCGCGTGCTCCCTCCAGCAGCGCGCTGTTGACCAGCTGCTGGATCGGGCAGCCGCCGCCGGCGTCGCGGGCGCCGACCTGCACCAGCGGTGGTGCGCCCACGGCCAGGTAGATGTCATGCAGGGTGATCGTTGCAGCGTCGCGGGCCAGCTGGCTGCCACCGCCATGACCGCGGGTGCTGCGTACCAGGCCGGCCTTGTGCAGCTGCGCCAGCAGACGGCGGATCACCACCGGATGGGTCGGCAGGCAGGACGCCAGCTGCCCGGACGTGCGCGGGCCATCCTGGCCGACCAGATGCGCCATCACGTGCAGGGCGTCAGAGAGCGGGTTCGCGGATTTCATGTAACTACATTAGTTACATTTATATCCCCTGTCCAGGGTCCGTATTTGTTCCATATGGACACATTTGTCCTATGAAACACTTCCTTCACATCACTAAACGAAACGCTAATGTGATGTTCGTCGCACTTCAGCGGAAGCGTAGCGGGTCGATACCGCATTGCCCCTTCCCGAGAGTGCTTCCCGATGAATGCGTCTGTCCGTGCTCCGCGCCTGCAGTCCAAGCTGCTCGGCGCGGTTTCTGTTGGCTTGGCCGTGGTCCTGCTGTGCGCGCTGGCAGGCCTGGCCTCCGCCTGGTTGAAGTTGTCCACCGAGGTCCCGCCCGAAGTCGCGCACAGCCGCGATGCCGAACGCCTGCAGCGTGAGTTCCGTGGCCAGGTGCAGGAATGGAAGAACGTGCTGCTGCGCGGGCACGACGATGCGCTGCGCCAACGCCACCTGGATGGCTTCGACAGCGAAGGCCGCCTGGTCGGGCAACTGGCCAAGGGTCTGGCCACCAGCCCGGACCCGCGCACGCGTGAGCTGGCGCAGGCGTTCGTTGGCCTGCACGCGCAGCTGCAGCAGGACTATCACGCGGCGCTGCAGGCATTTGCCGCGGCCGGCTACGATCCCGCGGCCGGCGACAACCTGGTGCGCGGCAAGGATCGCCCGGTGGCGATGGCTCTGGATGCGCTGAGCACGCACGCCACGCAGGTGGCTGAAGCGGCGCTGGCGGCACGTTCGCAGCAGGCCCGGCAGACCCTGCTGCTGTGCGCGGCGCTGACCGTGCTGGCCGCCGTGCTGCTGCTGATCGGTCTGGCCTGGTGGCTGCGGCGTGCGGTGGTGCAGCCGGTGCTGGCAGTGGAAGCAGCGGCGCGCGCGGTGGCCGCCGGTGACCTGCAGCACGCAGTACAGGTGCGCAGCCGCGACGAGATCGGTCGCCTCGCGCAGGCCATGCAGGCGGTGCAATCCACGCTGCGCAGCGTGCTGGATGCACAGGCCGCGATGGCGCAGGCGCACGAAGCCGGCACCATCAGCCATCGCATGGACGCCGCTGCCTTCCCCGGCGCGTTCGGCACCATGGTGGCCGACTGCAACGCACTGGTCGATGCGCACATCCGGGTGAAGATGCGCGCGATCTCGATCATGGGCCGCTACGCGGTCGGCGACCTCAGCCAGGACATGGAACGCCTGCCCGGCGAGAAGGCGGTGATCACCGAAGCGCTGGACATGGCCAAGCACAACCTCGGCCTGATCAATGGCGAGATCCGCCGCCTGGCCGAGGCGGCGGCCGCCGGTGACTTCAGCCAGCGCGGCGACAGTGCCCGCTTCGAGCATGATTTCCGTGCAATGGTCGAAGGCCTGAACCGCCTGATGCAGACGACGGAGCTGAACCTGGGCGAGGTCTCCAGCATGCTGCGCGCGATCGCCGATGGCCGCCTCGGTGCACGCATGCACGGTGATTTCCAGGGGGTGTTCGCCCGTATCGCCGGCGATGCCAATACCACCGCCACGCAGCTGGCCACCATCGTCACCGACATCAAGCACGCCTCCGGCAACATCCACACCGCCGCCGCGGAGATCGCCGCCGGCAACAATGACCTGTCGCGCCGCACCGAGCAGCAGGCGGCCAACCTGGAGGAGACCGCGGCATCGATGGAGGAGCTGACCTCCACCGTGCGCCAGAACGCCGAACATGCGCGCCAGGCCAACCAGCTGGCGATCGGCGCCCATACGGTCGCCTCGCACGGTGGCAGCGTGGTCGGCCAGGTGGTGGCAACGATGGGCGCGATCGAGACCTCGTCGCGGCAGATCGCCGAGATCATCAGCGTCATCGATGGCATCGCGTTCCAGACCAACATCCTGGCGCTGAATGCTGCGGTGGAAGCGGCACGCGCCGGCGAACAGGGCCGCGGCTTCGCGGTGGTCGCCAGCGAAGTGCGTACGCTGGCGCAGCGCTCGGCGGCAGCCGCGAAGGAGATCAAGTCACTGATCGAAGCCTCGGTGGAACAGGTTGGCCATGGCGCACAGCGCGTGCGCGAGGCAGGCGACACCATGGCCGAGATCGTTGCATCGGTGCAGCGCGTGACCGACATCATGGCCGAGATCTCCGCGGCCTCGCAGGAGCAGAGCGCGGGCATCGAACAGGTCAGCCAGACCGTGATCCAGATGGACGGCACGACCCAGCAGAACGCCGCGCTGGTGGAAGAAGCCAGCGCCGCCGCGCGCAGCCTGGAGCAGCAGGCCAACCGCCTGATCGATGCGGTGGATGTGTTCGACCTGTCGACCACGGCGGCGGCGAAGGGCGGGCTGGCACGCGCGGCTTGATTGATCCGGTTGCCGGCAAGCGGCCGGCACTACCGTCGAGCGCAGACAGGGGGAGTGCCGGCCGCTGGCCGGCAGCGTCCAACGCTGCATGGGTGGCGGCATGAACAGTGCGGACCAACGGTCCGCACCCACCACCACCTGCCGTCGTACACGTCGATGCAATGCACCGTTGCCGGCATGCACACGGCCGCTGGCCTACCCTTTCGTGGACATTCCCGCCTCCCTCCCCCTCTGCTGGAGCCCCCATGACTGTCCCCGCCTTCGGTCTCGGTACCTTCCGCCTGAAAGACCAGACCGTGATCGACTCCGTGCGCAACGCGCTGGCGGTCGGCTACCGCGCCATCGATACCGCGCAGATCTACGGCAACGAAGCCGAGGTCGGCCAGGCCATCGCCGATTCCGGCGTGCCGCGCGACGACATCTACCTGACCACCAAGGTCTGGATCACCGCGTTCAAGCGCGATGCGCTGCTGGCCAGCCTGCGCACCAGCCTGGAAAAGCTGCGAACCGAGTACGTCGACCTGGCGCTGATCCACTGGCCATCGCCGAACGACAAGGTCGACGTGCCGATGGAGGAGTACCTGGCCGCACTGGCTGAAGCCAAGGCGCAGGGCCTGACCCGCGAGATCGGCATCTCCAACTTCACCATCGCGCAGACCCGCAAGGCGATCGGCATCCTCGGCGCCGGTGCCATTGCCACCAACCAGATCGAAATCCACCCCTACCTGCAGAATCGCCTGCTGGTGAAGTTCCTGCAGGACAACGGCATCCACATCACCGCCTACATGAGCCTGGCCTACGGCGAGGTGATCAAGGACCCGGTGATCCAGGCCATTGCCGGACGCCACCAGGCCACGCCGGCGCAGGTCGCGCTGGCCTGGGCGCTGCAGCAGGGTTTCTCGGTCATTCCGTCCTCGACCAAGCGCGAGAACCTGGCGAGCAACCTGGAAGCGGCAGCGATCCGCCTGACCGACGAAGACATGGCACAGATCGCCAAGCTCGACCGCGGCCATCGCCTGGCCAACCCGGAAGGCATCGCCCCGGCCTGGGATTGAGGCAGTGGTGCTGTAGAGCCGAGCGCACGCTCGGCTGCTGCCTCCCCGGAACCGAGCATGGCTCGGCTCTACAGGTAGGTGCCGACCTTGGTCGGCACTGAGCCCTGATCGATCGTTGGAACACCGTGCCGACCAAGGTCGGCACCTACGAGAGGGCGGGGATCATCCCCTGCCCTGCAGCAACCACCCACGCATCGCCGCACTGACCTCGTCCGGCTTCTCCATCGGTGCCAGGTGCCCGCAGTCAGGCACCACCACCAGCTGCGAGTGCGGCACCATCGCGTGCATTTCCTCGCTCACCGCCAGCGGCGTGATGCGATCGTTCGCGCCGCACACGATCAGCAGCGGATCGCGGTAGCCGGCCAGCACATCATGGCCATCGCGGCGTTCCAGCGCGCTCTGGCGCAGGAACACGTCCGCGCCCAGGCGGGCGGTCATGTCGCGCACGCGCTGCACCAGCACGTAGTCATCCAGCCGCGACGCATCGATGTAGCTGCGCATCAGCACATCGCCGAAGCCGTGGAACTTCCCCGGCAGGCGCACGCTGGCACGTTGGCTGCGGCGCTGCTCGGCACGTTCCGGTGAATCGGCGTGGATCGAGGTATCGATCAGCGCCAGCTGCAGCACGCGCTCCGGCACAATGCGCAGGATCTGCTGGGCGACGAAGCCGCCCAATGAGAAACCGGCCAGCGCAAAGCGCTCCGGTGCCTGTGCGAGCACGTCCTCGGCCACCGCCTGCAGGGTCTCGCCACGGGTCTGGTCGCCTACTGTGCAGTCGGCGATGTCGGCCAGGTCGGCCAGCTGCGCGCGCCACAGCTCGGCATCGTTGAGCAGGCCGGGCAGCAGCAGCAGGGGAATACGGTCGGTCATGGGGGTATTGTCGCGCCAGCACGGTGACGGAACCATGCCGCAACAGGCGGTTGCGTTGTAGGGTCGCGCCATGCTCGACTGCTGCACGGCCCGTCGAGCATGGCTCGACTCTCAGAAGGCAGCGATACGGACGCGACCATGGCAGACCCCTACAACAGCGGCACCCCCACCCCACCCGCGCTCCGCTTCGATGATGCGCTGGTCACCACCGCCTTCGAGCTGCCTGGGCACCGCGTCGTGCGCAACCTCGGTGTGGTGCGCGGCATCACCGTGCGCTCGCGCTCGATCGTCGGCAACTTCCTCGGCGGTATCCAGACGCTCTTCGGTGGCAACATCACCATCTATACCGAACTGTGCGAACAGGCCCGCGAGGAAACCTACCGCGACATGGTCAAGCATGCGCGGCAGCTGGGTGCCAACGCGATCATCGGCATGCGCTACGACGCCACCGATGTGATGACCGGGCTGACCGAAGTACTGTGCTATGGCACGGCGGTGGTGGTGGAACCGATGCGTTGAAGCTGTAGAGCCGAGCCCATGCCCGGCTCAGGCGTGCCCGTGTGATGCAAGGCAGCCGAGCGTGGGCTCGGCTCTACAATGGCACGTCGGGCACCTCGACCTGCTGCACCGGCAGGGTCACCATCATCACCGTCGGGTCGTCCGGGTCCAGCTTCGTCTTGAAGCCCAGGCTCTGGCACATCGCCAGCATGGTGCTGTTCTCGCGCAGCACCTGGCCTTCGACCACGTCCAGCCCCAGCCACTTGGCGTACTCGATCATGATCGCCATCAGCCGCCAGCCGATGCCATGGCCCTTCAGGTCCGAGCGGATCAGGATGCCGTACTCGCCGCGGTGGTAATCCGCATCGGCATGCAGGCGCACCGCGCCCAGCATCTCGCCGCTGCGCGGTTCGATCGCCACCAGCGCAATCGAGCGCGCGTAGTCGAGCTGGGTCAGGCGCGCGATGAACTCGTGGCTGAAGTGCTTCACCGACTGGAAGAAGCGCAGGCGCAGGTCCTCGTCGCTGACGCGGGCGAAGAACGCACGGAACAGCGCGTCGTCCTCCGGCCGCACCGGGCGCACGAAGGCACGGCCGCCATCGGACAGTTCGATGGTGCGCTCCCACTCCTTCGGGTACGGGAACACCGAGAAACGTGGATGGCCGCGGCCCTTGTGCAGGATGCGCGACGGCGCCACCGCCACGCGGGCGTCGAGGGCGAGGATGCCCTTGCCATCGACCAGCAACGGGTTGATGTCCAGCGTACGCACTTCGGGAATGTCGGCGGCCAGTTGTGCCAGCTTCACCAGCGCCAGCGCCAGTGCGCGCTCGTCAGCCGCCGGCACGTCACCGTAGGCCTTGAGGATGCGCGAGGCGCGGGTCTGGCCAATCAGCTCGTGGGCCAGGCGCAGGTCCAGCGGCGGCAGCGCCAGCGCCTTGTCGTTGATCACTTCGACGGCAGTGCCGCCGCGACCGACCACGATCACCGGGCCGAACGTCGCGTCATCGGCGATGCCGACAATCAACTCGCGCGCCTTCGGACGCACGATGGTCGGCTGCACCAGCAGGCCGTCGATACGCGCATCCGGCCGCAGCTGGCGTGCGCGCGACAGGATCGCGTTGGCCGCGCTCTGCACCGCCGGCAGCGTGGACAGGTTCAGGCGCACACCATCCACTTCCGACTTGTGCGGAATATCCGGCGAGAGAATCTTCAGCGCGACCGTGGCACCGCGTTCCAGCAGCGGCTGCGCCAGGTCCATCGCCTCGTGCGCATCACGCGCATGCATCACCGGCGCGGAGGGAATGCCGTAGGCCTTGAGCAGTTCATGCGTAGCCAGCGGGTCCAGCCACTGCTGGCCGTTGGCCAGCGCGGCATCGACCAGTGCGCGCGCGGCGGCCGTGTCGACGCTGAAGTCCTGCGGCAGGCTGGGCGGCGTTTCCATCAACGCGTTCTGCGCTTCGCGGTAGCGCACCAGATGCTGGAAGCCACGTACGGCTTCGGCCTCGGTCGGATAGGTCGGCACCCGCGCCGCGTTGAGCGTGGCGGTGGCCTGGTCGTCGTTGCCCAGCCACACCGCGAACACCGGCTTGTCGCGGTGGTGGCGCGGGCGCAGGCCGAGCGTGCGGGTGAGTGCCTGCGCGGCGTCCGCCGATGAGGTGAACGCGGTCGGCACGTTGACCACCATCACCGCGTCATTCTCGTTGTCGGCCAGCAGCGCTTCGATGGCCGCGGCATAGCGGTCACCATCGGCGTCGACCACGATGTCGACCGGATTGCTGCGCGACCAGCCCTGTGGCAATACCGCATCGAGCTTCTGCACCGTGCTGTCGGACAGGGTGGCCAGCGTGCCACGCAGCGCGATCAGCTGGTCCACGGCAAGGCGGCCGACGCCGCCACCATTGCTGAGAATGGCCAGGCGGCGGCCAGGGAAGGTGCCCAGCCGCCCCAGTGATTCGGCGGCGGTGAACAGCTCGTCCAGCGCACCGACGCGCAGCAGGCCGGCGCGGTTGAAGGCCGCACCGTACACATCATCGGCGCGGGCCAGGGCCTGCACATGGGTATCGCGGCTGCCCGGCTGCACGCGCTCGGCGCGGCCGGACTTCACCACCACCACCGGCTTGGCGCGGGCGGCGGCACGCGCGGCCGACATGAACTTGCGCGCGTCCTTGATCTGCTCGACGTAGAGCAGGATGGCGCGGGTACGGTAGTCGGTGGCGAAGTAGTCGAGCAGGTCGCCGAAGTCGACGTCCATCGTATCGCCCAGCGAGACCACGGCGGAGAACCCGACCGAGCGCGCCACGCCCCATTCCACCAGCGCGGCGGCAATGGCCGAGGATTCGGAGATCAGCGCGAGGTCGCCGGCCTGCGGAAAATGTGCGGCGATGCTGGCATTGAGCCGCGCGTGCGGCGCGATCACGCCCAGGCAATGCGGCCCGAGGATGCGCAGGCCATGCTTGCGCGCCACCGCCTCTACCTGTGCAGACAACGAACCGGGGCCTTCGCCCAGGTGCGCGGTGAGGATGATCGCCGCCTGCACGCCACGTTCGGCGGCAGTGCGCACCACCTGCGGCACGATCGCCGCTGGTGCGGTGATCACCACCAGGTCGGGCACCCAGTCCAGGTCCTTCAGCCGCTTGACCGTGCGGATGCCATCGATCTCGGCATGCCGCGGATTGATCCACGCCACCTTGCCGGGGAAGCCGGTGCCACGCAGGTTGCGCATCACCGCGCGCCCGGCCGAACGCTCGCGCGGGCTGCCGCCAATCACCGCGACCGACTGCGGACGGAACACGGACTGCAGGTGGTAGGTACTCATGCGCCTACGGTACCCAAATTCCGTGGCGATGGGGTCGGAGGCGGGGTCGGATCCCTTTTCGCAGGAAAGGGCTCCGACCCCTGCTGCGGATATCCGGGGTCAGAGCCCTTCGCTGCGCGAAGGGATCCGACCCCGGCGTGCACGTTTTGTTACAGCAGCGTGCCGTGCAGGATCATCGCGGCGATGCTGAAGTAGATCACCAGGCCGGTCACATCCACCAGGGTGGCCACGAACGGGGCCGAGGCGCTGGCCGGGTCGAAGTCGAGCCGCTTCAGGATGAAGGGCAGCATCGAGCCGGACAGCGAACCGAAGGTGACGATGCCCACCAGCGCGGCGCCGATGGTGATCGCCAGCAGGATCCAGTGCTCGCCGTAGTCGTGCAGGCCGCCCAGCTGCCAGATCACGATGCGCACGATGGCCAGGCAGCCGAGGATGGCGCCCAGCACCATGCCGGTCGGCACTTCGCGCAGGGCCACCTTCCACCAGTCGCGCAGGCGCAGTTCGCGCAGTGCCAGGCTGCGGATCAGCAGCGAGGTGGCCTGCGAGCCGGAATTGCCACCCGAACTCATGATCAATGGGATGAACAGGGTCAGCACCACCGCGCGCGCCAGTTCGTCCTCGTAGTGCTGCATCGCGCTGGCCGTCAGCATCTCGCCCAGGAACAGCACGCTCAGCCAGCCGGCGCGCTTGCGCAGCATCTCGAAGAAGCCGATCTGCATGTACGGCTTGTCCAGCGCTTCCATGCCGCCGAACTTGTGCGCGTCCTCGGTGGATTCCTCGATCAGCGCATCGAGCACGTCGTCCACGGTGACGATGCCGAGCATCTGCTGCTGCGCGTCGACCACCGGAATCGCCAGCAGGTCGTGGCGGCGGATCAGCCGTGCCACCTCTTCCTGGTCCATCAGCGCATCCACTGTTACCGGCGGATTGACCTGAGCCACGTCCAGGATCGATTCCTCGGGCAGGCCGGTGATCAGCCGGCGCATGGTCACCACCTGCTGCAGCTGCTGGCTGGCCGGCTCCAGCACGTAGATCGCGTACACCGTCTCGCGGGTGCGCTCGACCTGGCGGATGTGCTGCAGGGTCTGCGCCACGGTCCAGCTGGCGGGCACCGCCACGTACTCGGTGGTCATCAGTGCGCCGGCGGTGTTCGGCGGGTAGCTGAGCAGCTTCTGGATGACCTGGCGGGCGTCGGTGCCCAGCAGCGGGATCAACCGCGCGCGCTCTTCCTCATCCAGCTCGTGGACGATGTCGGTGGCGCGGTCGTCGGCCATCAGGCCCAGCAGCGCCGCAGCCCGCGCGGGTGGCAGTGCGGCCACCAGCTCACCGCTGCGGTGCAGCTCCGGCGCTTCGAGCATCTTCACTGCACGCGGCAACGGCAGCGCAGCCAGCGTTTCCGCGGCGCGGGTCAGGTCCAGCGTGTTGAGGAATTCCACCGCGTCGGCGGTGTTGTAGTTCGCCAGCGGTGCGGCCAGTGCGGCGGCATCGGCCACCGGGCGCAGCAATTGCTTCTGGTTCATCGGTTTTGCCTTGTGGGGATGCGACCTCGCGCAACGCCAACGCAGGCAAACCGTCCCGGTGTCAGGCGGTGGCCATCGCTGGCGTCGAACGAGGTCGACTTCTACTGTCGCTGGACATGGGTTGGGGACTCCGGGATGCGTATGCCAACGGACGCGCCGCCAGCGGCGGGCAGTCTGGACCCGTGGGCCATGCAGGTCAACCTGGGCGCCCCGCGCTGGGTGGCCGCCCGGCCGGTTGTTCTCGTGCATACACAGGCCGGCGCGCATAATGTCGTGGTGGCGCTCGCCACGCCCTCCCCCATCCGAACGGACGCACAGCGGGCTCCCCCGATGACCAGGTATTCCCATGCATAGCGGTGGTCTGGAACTGGCCCTGGTGCTGCTGCTGGCGGCGGTCATCGCCGTGCCGGTGTTCAAGAAGTTCGGCTTCGGCGCGGTACTGGGCTACCTGGCGGCCGGCGTGGTGCTGGGCCCGGACGGGCTGGGCTTCGTGCAGGACGCCGACCGCATCCTCGGTGCCGCCGAGATCGGTGTGGTGATGCTGCTGTTCGTGATCGGCCTGGAGCTGTCACCGGCACGCCTGAAGGTGATGCGGCGCTCGGTGTTCGGCGCCGGCGCGGCGCAGGTGGCGTTGTCCGGGCTGGTGCTGGGCGGCCTGCTGCTGCTCGATCACTTCCAGTGGAAGAGCGCGCTGGTGGTCGGCGTGGCGCTGGCGCTGTCATCCACCGCGGTCGGCCTGCAGCTGCTGTCCGAGCACAAGGCGATCAACAGCGACCATGGCCGGCTCGGGTTCGCCATCCTGCTGTTCCAGGACCTGATCGCGATCCCGCTGCTGGCGGCCATCCCGCTGCTGGGCGGAGTGAAGAACGAGACCCTGCGCTGGGAAGATGCGGCCGTGGCGCTGGGTGCGCTGGCGGTGGTGATCCTGTGCGGACGACCGGTGCTGCGCAAGGTGTTCAGCATCATTGCGCGGACCCGCAGCCCGGAAGTATTCACTGCCACCGCCCTGCTGGTGGTGCTGGGCACCGCCTGGTTCATGCAGGAAGCCGGCCTCAGCCCCAGCCTCGGCGCGTTCCTGGCCGGCGTGCTGCTGTCCGATTCGGAGTTCCGGCATGAGCTGGAAGCGCAGATCGAACCGTTCAAGGGGCTGCTGCTGGGCCTGTTCTTCATCGCAGTGGGCATGGGCATCGACCTGGACCGCATCGCCGCCGAGCCGTGGCTGATCGCCGCGGGTGTCGGCATCCTGCTGGTGGTCAAGTTCAGCCTGCTCTACGCGGTTGGACGTGTCGCCCGGCTCAGCTCGCGGCAATCGCTGCTGCTGGGCAGCGTGCTGTGGCTGGGCGGCGAGTTTGCCTTCGTGGTATTCAACGAGGCACAGCGCGCGCACTTGCTGGGCAACGCCAACCACGACCGGCTGGTGGCGATCGTCGGCCTGTCGATGGCGATCACGCCGCTGCTGATGATCGCGCTGCTCAAGCTGCTCGGCCAGGAAAAAGCCGCACCACGCGCGGCGGCCGAGGCCGACAAGGTGGCGCCGGACAACCGGCCCAAGGTGCTGATCGCCGGCATGGGACGCTTCGGCCAGGTGATCGCGCGCCTGCTGACCGCGCAGAAGGTGCCGTTCGTGGCGCTGGAGGCGAACCCGGACACCGTTGCCGACCTGCGCCGCTTCGGCAACCAGCTGTACTACGGCGATCCGACCCGGCCGGAGATGCTGCGTGCGGCGGGGGGCGAGCACATCGATGTGTTCGTGATCACCGTGGATGACCCGGAGACCAACCTGCGCGCGGTACGCATGGTGCGCCGGCTGTACCCGGACGCGACGGTGCTGGCGCGTGCACGCAACCGCCAGCATGCCTGGCGCCTGATGGACATGTCGGCCGAGCCGTTCCGCGAAGTGTTCGGCACCAGCCTTGAGATGAGCGGGCGCGTGCTGACCGCGCTGGGCGTGGCACCGGACGTGGCCGAACGCCATGTGCAGCGCTTCCGCGAGCACGATGAGCAGCTGCTGCGCGACCAGTATCTGGTGTACGACGACGAGGCAGCGGTGATCCAGACCTCGCGCGACGCACGCAACGACCTGATGCATCTGTTCGAGGCCGACGCGGAAAGCGACGGCAAGTAGGCGTGCCGACCAACGGTCGGCACCCACCGGGGCACGATCGGCACCCACCGGGGGCAGGGTTGGCACCGACCCGATCGATGGCGGACCCGGTAGTGCCGGCCGCTGGCCGGCAGCCTCGGTATCCCGGAGGTCTCAGCAGGTTGCCGGCCAGCGGCCGGCACTACCCACTGCGGATTCCGATCCCGATGCTCAACCGTTGTCGCGCAGGAACCGCGCCATCGACGAAACGCCCGGCACGCGCGGTTCGAACTCGCCAGCGACGTCGATGAAGCCGCGCATCACCGCGATCTCGCGCGGGCTGCGGTTGAGGCTGTCGCGCACTTCCGGATCGGCACCGGCGCGCAACAGGCGCTGCACCAGCAGCGGCAGTCCATGCAGGGCGGCCAGATGCAGCGGGCCGAAGCCGCGCGGATCGCGCACGTCCAGGCTGACGTCCTCATCCAGCAGGCGCTCTACCGCCGCCATCACCACCTGCTCGTCGCAGGCGGTTCCCGGCTCGGCGCGTGCGCCCAGCAGCAGCAGCAGCGGCGTGACCGAACCGGCGGCGGCCTGGTCCGGCTCGGCGCCCGCCAACAGCAGGGTGTCGAGCAGGGCCAGCAGGCGCGAGCGGTCGCGGGCACTGAAACCGTACAGCGCGGCACAGTGCAGCGGGCCCAGCTGCTGCGCGTCACCGGCATGCACGTCGGCACCGGCAGTGAGCAGGCGCGCGACGATGTCCGGCAGGCCCAGCGCCGAGGCCAGCATCAGCACGGTCACCCCGCCCGGCAGGCGGTGTTCCAGCTTGGCGCCGGCATCGAGCAGGGCCGAAACGATGTCGACCTGGCGCATGCTGACCGCCGCCGACAGCGGCGTCGCACCGCTTGCAGCGGCGTGCTGCGGATCGGCACCGCGCGCCAGCAGCAGGTCGGTCACGGCCAGGTGACCACCACCGGCCGCACGCAGCAGCGCGGTGCAGCCCTGTGCGTCGACCGCGTCGACGGCAAATCCCAGATCGATCAGGCGGCGCACGGCGTCTACATCACCGGCCATCGCAGCGGCCGGCAGATCGGCCTCGCGCAGGGTACGGCGCGGCAGCGGCCACACCCGCCAGTCCAGCCAGTCGGCCAGGTCACGGCGACCGATCGACAGCGCCACGCCCAGTGGCGTCTGACCGTCGGCGGCACGTGCTTCCGGCGAGGCACCGTGCTGCACCAGCAGCTTCAGTGCGCCTTCGCGGGCCAGTGCGGTGGCCAGATGCAATGCGGTCATGCCATGACTGTCGCGCGCCTCGCGATCGACACCGGCCTTGAGCAGGGCCTGCTGCAGGCGCAGCCAGCCCAGGCGTACCGCCAGCGACAGCGGTGGGTCACCGGCCGGCGAAGCGGCGAACGGATCGGCGCCACGCTCCAGCAGTTCCAGCGCCAGTTGTTCCAGGCCGCGGGCGGCCTGGTCGTGCTGTGCGCAGGCGGCCAGGAAGCGTGCCAGCCCACCGCGCCCGGCCGGCGACAGGCCGCGCTGCAGCATGACCTGCAGCGCCGGCACCGCGTCGATGCCGCGCGACAGCAGCGCGAACATCGGCGTATCGGCGCAGGCGTCGCGCACATAGGGATCGGCACCGTGGGCCAGCAGCCAATCGACCGCGCGCGGCTCCAGGGCCAACTCCGGATCGAGCAGCAGGCCGCCCAGTTCTTCCGGCTGGCACAGCCTGGCCAGCGCGGCCATGCCATCGGTGTTGCCGAAGCCCAGCGCTTCGCGCAGCAGGGTCAGCGGCGGACGGTCCGGCAACAGGCCGCTGGCGCTGGCCGCTTCACCGCGCTCGGCCAGGCCATCACTGACGGCTGCCGGCAGCGGATAAGACGGGTCCAGCAGGGCCACGATCGCCCAGCGGCCCGCTTCGGCCGCATAGTCCACCGCGCGGCGGCCAACCGGGTCGGTGGCGTCGGCGGCGATGCCCAGTTCCACCAGGCGCTTGATCAGCAGCGGCGAGACATCCTCGGCCATCACTGCCAGCTGCACCGCATTGCGGCCTTCGCCGTCCACCGCGACCAGGTCCGGCTTGTGCGGCAGCAGGTGCTCGACCACGGCGGCACGGCCGGCACGGGCGGCTTCCAGCCACGGCGTGCGGCCCAGTGCATCGCGCGCTTCCAGGTTGGCGCCGGCGCCCAGCAGCACGCCGATGATCTCCACGTGGCCGGCCAGCGCTGCCTCGTGCAGCGCGCTGCGGCGCTGGCGATCACGCGCGTCGGCGCGTGCCTTGTGCTTGAGCAGCAGCTGCACGCCGGCCGGATCGTCGTCCTCGGTGGCGGCGGCGGCCAGCAGCACCGGGGTGCCATCGGCCGGTTCGCTGCGTGCACCGCGCTCGAGCAGGAAGCGGGCCAGGCGCCAGTTGCCGACCTGGCAGGCCACCGCCAGCGGCGACCAGCCCTCGCGGTTCAGCGCATCGACTTCGGCAGCGGCATCGCGCAGCAGCGCGGCAACGCCCGGGTCGGAACTGCGTGCGGCATGGTGCAGCGGGGTGTTGCCATCGCTGTCGGTGGCACGCGAATCGGCACCGTTGGCGAGCAGGGTCATCACCGCTTCGGGGCGGCCATGCCAGCTGTCACGGGTGGCGGCCAGCAGCGGGGTCATGCCCCGGTGCGGCGCGTTCACATCTACGCCGCGGGCAATCAGCTCGCGCAGCAGGCGCAGGTCCGGCAGCACCGCCGCCAGCACCGCCAGGCTGCGCTGGTCACGCCAGTTCGGGTCCGGCAGCGCATACGGATCAGCACCGGCCTGCAGCAGCTGCAGGCCACGGTCGACGCGGCCCTGGCGCGCGGCCTCATACAGGGCCGGTGTCAGTTCCTGCGGCGCCATCGCCTCCAGCGGCGCGGTTTCGGCCGCAGCGGGGAACATCGGTTCCTGTTCGCTGCTGGCAGCGGCGAACGGGCTGGGGCGCAGCGACACCAGCGGCGCGGGCGCGACCCGCTGCAGCAGCAGGTGCAGCGCCGGCGACAGCAGCACGACCGCCAGTGCGGCGGGCCAGCGTGCGCCGTCCGGCAACAGGCCCGGCCAGGCCGGCAGCACCACCAGTGCGGCCAAGGCGATCACCAGCGCCGCCACGCCAAGACCACGCCAGGCGGTCAGGTCGCGGCCGGCCAGCGCCTGCCAGTGCTGGGCCAGGCTGCCATCCAGGCGTTCGACATCGTTCCACAGCGGCCAGGTGCGCCAGGCCGCCAGCAGGCCGGCACTGACCAGCACGCTCAGGCCCAGCACCGCCGCCAGGCTGCCGCTGTCACGCAGGGCCGCCAGCGGCCAGGCCAGCAGCAGCGCCAGCAGCAATGGCGCGGCAGCCCACAGCGCCAGCAGTGCGGGCAGGTCCTGGCGTGCGACCACCTTCAGCGGCAGCAGCGCACGGCTGCGACGCCACCACGACACGCCCAGCGCGAACGCCGGCTGCGCCAGTGCGGCAAGGATGGCACCCGGCACACCGCCCACCGCGGCGCCCAACGCCAGCATGGCACCCACGGCGAAGGCGATCGACAGGGCACGCGGACGGGAGGTGTCAGTCATAGTGTCGCGGCATCAGGCTGGCCACCGACGGCGGTACCTGCAGGTAGAACCCGCGTTCGCTCATTTCGCTGCGGACCTTTTCAGGATCGGCCTGGGCCAGGCGGCGCTGGACATCCAGGGCCACCTCCAGGACGAAGGTGAGCGTCCCCAGCGAGGTGAGCAGCGGCGCGGGCAGCGCGCTGAAATCATCGCGTCGGGGAACGTAGACGTAGGTGTCCGGCTTGAGTTGGCTTTTATAGACGTAGGCGTGCATGTCCGCGGGACGATAACCCGGGAAGAGCCATGATTGTGTCGGAAAGCCGACACCGGGGAAAGCCGTCAGCCGACGATGGCGGCGCGATCGGCGGCGTTTCCCTTGCGAGGTTCAGCAATGTGGCGGCGACGTTCAGCCAACGCCGCCGCCACGCGGGCGCTTACTTGACCTTGGCGTAGGTGCCCTTCAGCGCGACACCGGCGAGGATGGTGCCGGCGTAGCACTCGTAATTGGTGCTGCTCTTGAACTCGTTCTTCTTGTAGTAGCTGACGATGTCGACCACGGCGTTGGCGCCGCGCGACCTGGCGCCGTCCTGCAGCGCGCGCAGCGCCGACAGCGCGACCCAGCGGCAGGCCTCGGCATCGCTCTTGTTGGCGGCGTTGGTCTTCTTGTTGGTCACGTCTTCACCCAGGCGCTGCTGCACGCTGACCGGCTGGCCGGCCAGGTAGAAGCGCACGCTGCCGTCGATGCCGGCGTCCTTGGCAGCCTGCGAGCTGACCAGCTCCTGCAGGGACTGCTCGACGCGGGTATCGCGGGCAGAGGCGGTGGAGGTCAGGGCCAGCAGCGCGGTGGCAGTGGCGAGCATGAGAGTGCGGCGCATCGAAACTTCTCCTTGTCAGGGGTGCGGGTGGATGGCGGAAACAGTGCGGTGGGGCGGTGGATCACTCGCTCCAGCGGCGGAACACCAGTGAGGTGTTGATGCCGCCGAAGGCGAAGTTGTTGCTCATCACGTACTCGGCCTGCAGTTCGCGGCCCTGCCCGGTGATGAAGTCGAGCTGGCCACAGCGCGGGTCGACCTCGGCCAGGTTCAGGGTCGGCGCGAACCAGCCGGCGCGCATCATCTGGATGCTCAGCCAGGCCTCGAACGCGCCACAGGCACCCAGCATGTGGCCGACATAGCTCTTCAGCGAGCTGATCGGCACGCGGTTGCCGAACACCTGCGCGGTCGCCTGGGTTTCGGCGATGTCACCGTGGTCGGTGGCGGTGCCGTGGGCGTTGACGTAGTCGATCTGCGCCGCGTCCAGGCCGGCATCCTCCAGCGCCAGGCGCATGGCCTGGGCCATGGTGTCGGCGCTGGGCTGGGTGACGTGCTGGCCATCGCTGTTGGTGCCGTAGCCGACCACCTCGGCAAGGATGGTGGCGCCGCGCGCCTGCGCGTGCTCCAGGTCTTCCAGGATCAGCGTGCAGGCGCCCTCGCCCAGCACCAGGCCATCACGGCCGGCATCGAACGGGCGCGGGGTGGTCTGCGGCGCATCGTTGCGCACGCTGGTGGCGAACAGGGTGTCGAACACCGCCGCTGCGGTGGCATCGAGCTGCTCGGCACCGCCGGCCACCATCACCGTCTGCTTGCCACTGCGGATCGCTTCATAGGCCGCACCCACGCCCTGGCTGCCGGAGGTGCAGGCACTGGAGGTAGTGTACACGCGCCCGGACAGGCCGAAGAACACGCCGATGTTGACCGGCGCGGTGTGGCTCATCATCTTCAGGTAGGTGGTGGCACTGATGCCATCGGTGGTGAACTCATTGAGCATGCGCCCGAATTCACCGGTGGCCTCGTGGCTGCCCGAGGACGAGCCGTAGGCCACGCCGGTACGGCCGCTGCGCAGCACCGGATGCTCGTGCAGGCCGGCTTCACGCAGTGCCACCTCAGTGGCGCGCACCGACATGATCGCGACCTTGCCCATCGAGCGGGTGGTCTTGCGGTTGTAGTTCGGCGGCAGCTCGAAATCCTGCGCCGGCGCGGCCAGCTTGGTGTTCAGCCCGGCATAGACATCCCACTCGGGCATCGCACGCACCGCATTGCGGCAGCTGCGCAGGTGTGCCTCGATGGTCGGCCAGTCGTGGCCGAGCGGACTGATGGCGGCGGCACCGGTGACCACCACGCGACGATCGGCGGCCATCAGATCATGCCTCCGTTCACCGAGATCACCTGGCGGGTGATGTAGCCGGCCGGCTCGGACAGCAGGAACGCCACCGTGGCCGCCACTTCGTCGGGACGACCGACGCGGCCGGCGGGAATCAGCTTGAGCGCGTGTTCAACCACTTCATCGTTGAGCATTTCGGTCTCGATCAGGCCCGGGGCCACGCAGTTGACGGTGATCTGGCGGCTGGCCAGTTCCAGCGCCAGGGCCTTGGTGGCACCGATGATGCCGGCCTTGGCGGCACTGTAATTGACCTGCCCGCGGTTGCCGGCCAGTCCGGACACCGACGACAGCGTGATGATGCGGCCAGGCTTGCGCCGGCGCACCATCGGCATGATCAGCGGATGCAGTACGTTGTAGAAACCGTCCAGGTTGGTGTGGATGACCTGGTCCCAATCCTCCGCTGACAGTGCCGGGAAGGCACCGTCACGGGCGATGCCGGCGTTGCAGACCACGCCGTAGTACGCGCCGTGCGCTTCGACATCGGCCTCCAGCACAGCGCGTGCGGCCTCGCGATCAGCCACGTCGAACATCAGTACGCGGGCCTGCTGGCCCAACGCGTGGATCTCGGCCATCACGGCCTGTGCCTCATCCAGGCGGCTGCGGCAATGCACCACCACGTCGAAGCCGTCACGCGCGATGCGCAGCGCGATGGCCCGGCCGATGCCCCGGCTGGCGCCGGTCACCAGCACGCTTCGATTCCCTGTCATGCCTGTCCACTCTCCAGATAGGCCATCGCATCGGCCGGTTCGAACACCGACACGTTGGCTGTCGCCCATTCGTCCTCGCCTGCCAGGATGCGGCAGGCGAACATCCCCAATCCATTGTCACCCAACAGCTCGCAGCGCGCCTGTACGCGCAGCCGCGATCCGCTGGGAAAGCTGCTGCGCGGGCTGCTGTAGCGGCGGCTGCCAAGCAGGAAGCCCAACTGCGGCGGCTTGCCCGCCGCACGCGCACGGCAACCGGCCCAGGCCGCGATGGCCTGCGCCATGTATTCGATGCCGACCCACGCCGGCACCTGGCCCTCCTCGACGAATAGGCCCGCGTCGGGCACCACCAGTTCGGCCTCGATGGTGTCCTGGTCCCAGTGCGTGATGCGCTCCAGCAGGCACATGTCCTGGCGGTGCGGCACCACCTCTTCGATCGCGTACAGCGTGTTCATCGACGCTCCAGCGCCAGCACGGCATTGCTGCCGCCGAAGGCGAACGAATTGCTCAGCACCCGCCGCGGTGCCTGTGCCAGGCGGGTGGCCGGTGCGACCAGCGGCAGTGCCGGCAGCGCGGGGTCTGCCACGCCGTCCCACCAGTGCGGTGGCAGCTGCTGCTGCGGGTTCCCGGCCAGCACGATCCAGCACAGTGCAGCTTCGATCGCGCCTGAAGCACCCAGCGTATGGCCGGTCAGCGGCTTGGTCGAACTGGCAGGCACCTGGTTGCCCAGCACCTGCGACACCGCCAGGCTTTCCATCGCATCGTTGTGGCCGGTGGCGGTGCCATGCAGGTTCACGTAGTCCACTTCATCGGCCGCCCAGCCGGCGCGCTGCAGCGCCTGCTGCAGGGCATCGATGGCACCCAGGCCCTGCGGATCGGGGGCGGACATATGGTGCGCGTCGGCCGATTCGCCCCAGCCGGCCAGGCATACCGGGCCGGGTTCGCGGGTGAGCAGGAACAGCGCGGCACCCTCGCCGATGTTGATGCCGGCACGGTGCTGCGAGAATGGATTGCAGCGCAGGGCCGACACCGATTCCAGCGCGCTGAAGCCGGCCACGGTGAAGCGGCACAGCGAGTCCGCGCCACCTGCGATCACGGCGTCGACGATACCGGCCCGCAGCATGCGTGCCGCCGACATCAGTGCCTTGGCACTGGACGAGCAGGCGGTGGAAAGGGTCCACGCCGGCCCCTGAGCGCCGCTGCGCTGGCGCACGAACTGCGCGGCAGTACCCATTTCCTGCTGGGCGTAATCGAACCCGGGCGGCCATTGGCCCTGTTCGGCATGGGTGCGCAGGGCCTGCTCGGATTCACCGATGCCCGAGGTACTGGTGCCCAGCACGACCGCCACGCGTTCGGCGCCGTGGCGGGCGATCGCGGCGGCCACCGCCGGTGCGATCTGCGCCAGTGCCACGTCCAGCAGGGCGTTGTTGCGCCCGCGCAGGGCGGCCGGCAGTTCTTCCAGCGTCGGCAGCGGTGTACGCACCTGCCCCAGCGCCAGGGTGTGCCCCGGCAGCAGGGTATCGTTGTCGCTGAGCCCGCCCGGCACGCCGGCGAACATCGCCGAAGCCACCGCGTCGCGGCCATCGCCGAGCGCGCAGACCACGCCCAGATCGTTCAGATAGATCGGTGCACTCATCGATCCGGCCCGGCCATGTCGATCGATTCGATGCGCAGCGCATAGCCTTCGGCGCGGTTGTCCAGCTGCACGCTGCCATCGTCCAGGCGCTGCAGCTGCAGCCACACCGTGCCGTCGCGCGACAGGCTGCGCTGATGGCCATCGTCACGGACCTGCCAGCCGGCTGGCAGCGCGGCCGCGATGGCTGCGGTCGGCCACAGCGCGAACTGCAGGTCATCCAGCACGCGCTCGGCGCGCACCTGCGGCGGCAGCCACGGCGCGCGCTGCTGGGTCAGCTGCCGGCCGTCCCACTGCAGGCGCACGCCGGTCTGGCCCATCGCCTGCACCGCCAGCTGCACCTGCTGCGCATCGGCTTCCAGCAGTGCATCCAGGTCGCGCTCATGCGTGCCGAACCGGAAATGCAACTGCTGCTGCAACGCCAGCGGCGCCGGCAGGCTGGCCGGCGACAGGCGCAGCGGCGGCAGTTCCACCAACGGCTTCGGCATGCGGCCGGCGCAGGCCACCAGCAGCAGGCTCAGCAGCAGTGCTGTCGCAGGGGCGATCAGGCGCCGCACAGCTGCTCCAGCACGCGCATGCGGCGGCCACTGTCATCGGCCACGTACGGGTTGTTGGTGTCCCAGGCGTAACCGGCCAGGATGGAGCTGATCATGTCGCGCACTTCGGGCTGCTGCTGCGGGTGGTAGATGATCTTCTGGAAACCGCCTTCGTACCAGCTTTCGACAAAGCGGCGGAAGGTCTTCACGCCCGCCCGCAGCGGGACCGAGAACTCCGCTTCCCAGTCCACGGCTTCGCCGGCATAGCGGCGCGCCAGGCATGCACTGGCCAGCTGCGCGGACTTGAAGGCGATGGTCACGCCGGACGAGAACACCGGGTCGAGGAACTCGCCGGCATTGCCCAGCAGGGCATAGCCCGGCCCCCACAACGAACTGACATTGGCCGAGTAGCCGGTGATGCGGCGCACCGGCAGCACCGCCCATTCGGCATTGGCCAGCAGCCGGGTCAGGTTCGGGTCCTCGCCGACGATGGCCTGCAGTTTCTGCAGGTCGTCGCCCTCGTAGCGCTCGAAGAACGACGGTTCGGCGACCACGCCCAGCGAGCAGCAGCCGTTGGAGAACGGGATTGTCCAGTACCAGACGTCGACGTGCTCGGGATGGGTGGTGATCAGGATCTTGTTGCGGTCGAAGTCCGCTTCGGCCGGAATGTTGTCGCGCACGTGGCAGAAGATCGCCCCGCGCACCGGGAAGTTGGACGGGGATTCCAGCTGCAGCAGGCGCGGCAGCAGGCGTGCGAAGCCCGAGGCGTCGAGGATGAAATCGGCCTCGATGCGGTACTCGCTGCCGTCCGGGCGGCGCACCGTCACCGCCGGCTGCTCGCCGGCTTCGACCGACAGCACTTCATCACCGAAACGCAGCGTGGCCCCCATGCGCTCGGCACCGCGCGCCAGCACGTTGTCGAAGTCGGCGCGCTGCACCTGGTAGGTGGTGCCCCAGCCCGGCGAGAACTTCTTCCTGAAGTCGAATGCGGTACGCGCTTCGCCGTGCACGAAGGCCGCGCCGTTCTTGTGCTGGAAGCCGGCTTCGACCACGTCCTGCAGCAGGCCGGCGGCCTCGATGTACTCCATGCTCTGCGGCAGCAGGCTTTCGCCGATGGAGAAGCGCGGGAACTGCTGGCGCTCCAGCATCAGCACCTGGCGGCCCTGCTGGCGCAGCATCGCCGCAGCCACGGAGCCGGCCGGGCCGGCACCGATGATCAGGATTTCAGTACGTTCGACAGCATCCACAGCAGTATTCATCGGTGCGTCCTTGTTGCTCGATCAAGTGGAAAGAAGGAAGTCGGAAGCTGGCTCAGGCCCGCGGCAGATCATGCGGCGGCGGCCGGAACAGCGGCGAGATCAGCCAGACCAGGCCGATGCCGAACAGCAGGGTCAGGCCGAACGCGCGCAGCGCCGGGGTCTGCGACAGTCCCAGCAGGCCGAACGACAGCCAGGTGCTGGCCGCGCCCACGCACACCGCCAGCCAGGCACTGGCATCGCCGCGGTGCTCGATCAGGAAGATGCCGTAGTCGATGCCCATGCCCAGCAGCAGCATCAGTGCCAGCACGTTGAACAGCTGCAGTGGCTGGCCGAACAGGCCCAGCAGGCCCAGGGTCAACGCACCGGCAATCAGGGTCGGCGCGAACACGCGCCAGGCCTGGCGGCGGTAGCGCAGCCACAGCGCGCCGAACACCAGCACGATGCCGACCAGCAGCAGCCCCCCCATCAGCTTGCGGTAGTGGCCCAGCAGCTGCGAGAAGTCGGCGGTGCGGTCCACCCAGCGCACGCCGGGCAGGCCTTCGGCCGCCCCGCGCAGGGTCGCCAGCGCATCGGCGCGCGACAGGTCATCGACCATCACCACGCTGATCATCTGCCCACCGACCTCACCCACCCACAGGTGGCGGAACGGCTGCGAGGCCGGCGAGGCCAGGAACGCCTCCGCGGTCAGCGGCGTGGTGGCGAAGTCGGGGCGCGGCAAGGGTTCTCCGACCGCATCGGACACGGCCTGCAGCACGCCCGGTTCCACCTTGGCGGTCAGCGCCGCATCGGCCTGCTGGCGTGCCGGCGACGGCAGCCAGTCACTGATCGCGCGGTAACCGCCGATGCGCTTGTCGTTGGCCAGTACACGCAGGCGTTCGGTCAGTGCTTCTTCGCGCTGCAGCAGCTGTGCAGCGTCACTGCCCTGCACCAGATAGAACTGCGCCGGGCTGGGCATGCCCAGCAGCTGGCTCAGGCGGATCTGCTGGGCCATCAGTGCCGGCGGTGAGGACTGCAGGCTGCGCAGGTCGTCATTGCTGTGCAGGCGGGCGATGCCGATGGCAGACAGCGCCAGCGTGATCACCACGAACACCGTCACCGGCCGGCGGCCATGCAACCGCGGGAAGCGCTCCAGCGTGTTGCCCAGCCACTGCGAGAAACGGGTCTGGCGGATCTCGCCGCCATCCAGCCACGGGAACCAGAAGATCACCGTGAGGAACGCGGCGGCCAGGCCGACCACCGAGAACAGCGCCATCTGGCGCAGGCCCGGGAACGGGGCCAGGCCCAGGGCCAGGTAGGCCAGCGCGCTGGTCAGCAAGGCCAGCCACAGGCCCGGCAACAGGTGCCGCAGCAGCTTCCAGCGGCGATCGGCCGGCTCGGCCTGGCGCGAGGCAAACCAGTGGATGCCGTAATCCTCGGCCACGCCCACCAGCGACGCACCGAACACCAGGGTGAGCACGTGCACCTTGCCGAACACCAGCACGGTCACCGCCAGCGCCACGCCACAACCGATCAGCAACGACGCGGCGACCAGCAGGATCGGCCGCAGCGAACGGAACGCCAGCCACACCAGCAGCAGCACCGCGGCCAGCGAGCCCCAGCCGATCGTGTTGATCTCCTGGTTGGCCTGCACCGCGGCCGCCTCGGCGTGCAGCGGCACGCCGGCATGCAGGATTTCCAGCTCCGGCGCTGCCGCCCTGGCAGCCCGCCCGGCACGTTCCAGCAGGCCGTCGAGATGACGCTCACCGTCGAGCTGGAACGCCGAACCCGGTGTATCGAACTGCAGCACGGCCCAGTGCCTGCCCTCGGCTTCGAGCAGGCCGTCATCGCCCAGCCGCAACCCCGACCCCTGCGACTGCTGCTGCCACCATTGCGGCCACAACGACAACGGGTCTTGCCGCCAGTCGGTCAGGCGCGGAGCGCCCATCGGGCCGTACAGCGCGGCCAACGCCTGCTCGGCCAACGCGCCCGGTTCGCTGCCCTGCAGCTGCTCGCGCTGGGCCGGCGTCAGCAGGCGGTCGCGGTACGGCGCGTAGAACGCGCGCGCCTCATCGAACCAGCCTTCGATCGAACCACTGGGCACCAGCAGGGCTCGGTCAGTGTCCTTGGCCATGGCCGCGGCAAAGGCCGCCTGCGCACGCTTGGCGGCAGCGCCGTCCTTGCTGCCCAGCAGCACCACCACCTGCCGCGAGCTGCCGTCGGCGATGCGCCGGGTGACGTCGCTCAACAGGCGGTCATGCGCATCCTGCGGCAGCAGCGCGAGGATGTCGGTATCGATCCGCGATTGCTGGCTCCACAGGTGCCACTGCTGCGCGCCCAGTACCAGCAGCAGCAACAGCCAGGCGATGCCCAGCCAGTGCCACCAGCGCCGCAGCCGCTCCGGTGCGTTCGATGCGACGGCCTCACTCAAAGCGGCGTGCCTCGTCGGCGGTGAGCGTGGCCGGCGCCTCGCTCAATGCACTGAACTGGATCTGCGTGCGGTCCTTGTTGGCCTCGACGATCTCGACCTGGCGCACGTAGCGGTCACCCTGCAGGGTCAGCGACTGGAACGCCTTGGCCAGCATCGCCGACTTCGGCGTCAGCCGCAGCCGCCAGCCCTGCCCTTCACGGCTGGCCGCCACGTTGAACTGGCTGGACAGCGCCTGCACGTCGCCACTCATCAGCGCGAACATGATCGCGTTCACCGAACGCATCGCCGGCTGCTGCCGTGCATCGAGTTCGACACGGGTGCTGCCATCGCGCTGGCGGCTCAGGATGCGGTCGGCGGTGACCACCACTTCGGAAGGGAACGGCTTGAGCGTGGCCCAGATCACGCCGTGCTGGCGCGCGACCACGAACTGGCCCTGCGAGCGCAGCGGGTTCCTGAAGCCGCTGACCTGCTTTTCCTGGCTGAACTGGCCACGCAGCACATCGGGCCGCGCCACCGCCTGGGTGATCGCATCGATGGCGGGGTCGGCCGCCTGCACCTGCGGTGCGGCAACGAAGATCAGCGCGCACAGCAGCACGCTCGAAAGACGGACAAGGGGGTTCACGGCGCAGGTACTCCCAGGCGTTCCCACAGTACCGGCGGGCACTGGTACAGCATTTCCTTGCTGGCCGCGTCCACCGCGACCTGGATGGTCATCGCGCGGGTCAGCACCTGGCCGCTCTGCGCATCGAGGATTTCATACTCGATCTTCAGCCGGTTCTCCCATTCCACGATGCGCGCGACCACGCGCAGCGCCTGGTTGAACAGCAGCGGCCGCACGTACTTCACCCGCGCATCGACCACCGGCCACAGGTAGCCCGATTCGAGCATCTGCGGGTAGTCGTAGTCGTAGCGCCCGAGCAGCGCGCAGCGCGCGATCTCGAAGTACTTGAAATAGTTGCCATGCCAGACCACGTTCATCGGATCGCAGTCATGGAAGGCAGGGGTCAACGCAATTTCGCCAACCCGTTCGATGGCCTCATTCACCGGCATACAGCTCCCAACGTTGCGCGCGGATCTCCACCAGCAGTTCCCGCAGTTCGCGATCCAGCGCGCGGTCTTCTTCAACCAGGGCGATGCGCTGCCCCAGGTCGGCGTACATGTCGGCCAGACTGCCATGCAGCTGCGCGTTAAGGCCAACCCGTTCGCGCAGCGCCAGGCCCTGGCGGGCGGCGATCAGCATTGCCGCCACCACCTGTTCAGTCAGCTCGATCACGCGCAGGCAGTCGCGCGCGGCGATGGTGCCCATGCTGACCTTGTCCTGGTTGTGGCACTCGGTGGAACGCGAGAACACGCTGGCCGGCATGGTCTGCTTCAGCGCTTCGGCAGTCCAGGCCGACACGCTGATCTGCAGCGCCTTCAGGCCATGGTTGATGGCCGCGCGCGGGCCGGTGGCCGCCGACAGGTTGGCCGGCAGGCCGTGGTTGTAGCGGGCATCCACCACCAGCGCCAGCTGCCGGTCGAGCAGGTCGGCAACGTTGGCCACGGTGTTCTTCAGGGTGTCCATCGCCAGTGCGATGTGGCCGCCGTAGAAGTGGCCGCCATGCAGGATGCGCTCGCCGTCGGCGTCGATCAGCGGGTTGTCGTTGGCACTGTTCAGTTCGGTTTCGATCAGCTGGCGCAGGAACGGCAGGCTGTCTTCCAGCACGCCGATGACGTGCGGCGCGCAGCGCAGCGAATAGCGGTCCTGCAGGCGCTGTTCGTTGCGCGGCGGGCGTTCGCTGTGCAGGTCGCTGCGCAGGCGCGCAGCGATGCGGCCCTGGCCCGGGTGCGGCTTGGCGGCAAACAGGGTTTCGTCGAAGTGGTGCGCGTTGCCGTCGCTGGCCAGCACGTTGAACGCGGTCAACCGCGTGGCCATGCGCGCCAGGTAATCGGCGCGCTGCCAGGCCAGGCAGGCCAGGCCGGTCATCACCGCGGTGCCGTTCATGATCGCCAGGCCTTCCTTCGGCCGCAGCTTCAGCGGGGTCATGCCGATCTTCGCCAGCACTTCGGCCGCCGGCTGCACGCGGCCGTCATGCAGCACCTCGCGCTCGCCGCACAGCACCGCCGCCACGTACGACAGCGGAGTCAGGTCGCCGCTGGCACCGACCGAGCCTTCGGCCGGGATCATCGGCAGCACGTCGTGCTGCAGCAGCGTGGCCAGGCCTTCCAGCAGCGGCACACTGACGCCGGACATGCCGCGCACCAGCGACGCCAGGCGCGCGGCCAGCACCGCGCGGGTCTCGACCGGGTCCAGGTAACGGCCCAGGCCGCAGCCGTGGTAGGTGTACAGGTGGTGCGGCAGTTCCGCCACCAGCGCCGGCGGGATGTTCACCGTGCACGAGTCGCCGTAGCCGGTGGTCACGCCGTAGATCACGCCGTCCTCGCGCAGCAGGCGGTCGAGGAAGTCGGCACCGCGCTGGATGTGCGCGCGGAACGCCGGCGCGTCGCTCAGTGCGGCCTCGCACTGGCGCTGGGCCAGGGCAACCACGTCTTCGATGGTCAACGGTGCGTCGCCAAAGCGGCACACGGGTACGGCGTCAGTCGTCATGCGGAGCCTGATCCCAGAAGGGGAAGAAATTGAACCAGTCCAACGGGGACTGGATGACCTGGAGTTCCAGCCAGCGCGCGAAGCGCTGTGCCTGTTCGGCCAGCGCGGCGTCGCGCGAGCCACGCGGCAGCACGATGCGTTCGGCGAACTGTTCGAATGCCACCCGATAGCCGTCGCCCTCGTGCAGGCAGGCCATGGTGTAGACCGGGCAGCCCAGCGCCGCGGCGAGCACATAGGCGCCGATCGGGAACGGCGCGCGGTGGCCCAGGAAATCGGCAGTGACGCTGCGGCCACCCTGTACCGGCGTGCGGTCGCCGACGATGGCAACGAAGCCCCCCGCCGCCACGCGCTCGGCCAGCATCACCGCGGTGGCCGGCCCCATTTCGGTCACCTGCACCAGTTCCACCGCCGCCAGCGGGTCCAGCCGCTGCAGCAGGCGGTTGAAGCGCTGCGCATGCGCGGTGTGCACCAGCACGGTGATGCGGAACCCCGGCACCTGTTCGGCCAGCACCTGGCACAGCTCCAGGCAGCCGATGTGCGCGGTGAGGATCAGCCCGCCCTCGCGGCGCGCGATCTTCTGCAGCACCAGGTCACGATGCAGGTGGATGCGCTCGGCCGGGTAGCGCCCGCCCAGGCCGAGGATCTTGTCCAGCATCGTATCGGCGAAGGCGAAGAAGTGGCGCAGGCTGTCACGCCGTGTCGGCGCGCGGCCGAGCACGCCGCTGTGCGCCTGCAGCCGCTGCAGGTACTGCATCGAAGCCTGGCGCCCTATACGGTTGCCCAGCCAATGGCAGGCCACCACCGGCCACACGCACAGGCGGAACGGCCAGCGCCCGAACCAGCGGTGCACCCAGCACAGGAACAGCACGCCGGCCACCGACGTCGATTCGCCGATGTCGGCCCAGTGCGGGGCACCCTGCGCGGCCGCCATCTCAGCGCTGCCCCCGCAGGCGGCGCCACAGCAGCCGCGGCGCACGCCAGAGCATGCCGAAGAACAGGCGGGTATGCATGCGGCTGATGCGCACGTTGTCGCGCCACACATCGAAGTGCGACACGCCATCGGATGGATAGGTCACACGCGTGGCCAGGTGCTCGACCGGCAATTGCCGCCAGTACAGCCGCACCATCACTTCGGTATCGAAATCCATGCGCCGGCCGATGGTCTCTTCACCGATCAGGCGCAGTACCGGCGGCAGCGGATACACGCGGAAGCCACACATGGTGTCGCGCAGGTGCAGCGACAGCGTGTTGATCCAGACCCAGATGTGGGTGGCGTAGCGGCCATACAGGCGCGCCTTGGGAACACTGGCGTCGTAAGCCGGAATGCCGCAGATCACCGCCTCGGGATGGGCGCGCGCGGCTTCGATGAAGCGTGGCAGGTCAGTGGTATCGTGCTGGCCGTCGGCATCGATCTGCAGCACGTGGCTGTAGCCACGCGCGCCGGCCTCGGCAAAGCCGGCCAGCATCGCCCCGCCCTTGCCCTGGTTGACGTCCAGGCGCAGCAGGTCGACGCCCTGGCGCTGTGCCAGCGCGCGCAGCACCGCCGCGCACCCATCGTGCGAACCATCGTCGACCAGCAGGCAGGGCAGTCCCGCAGCCTGCACGCCATCGACCACCGCCGCGATGGCGTGCTCGTGGTCGTAGACAGGGATCACCACCAGTGGCGCGAATGCGGCACCGGCAACGGCCGGGTCAGTCCGCATCAGCGAAAACCACCCTGCCGCTGGCATGCACACCGTGGCTGGAGGTGTAGCGGAAGGCCAGCACGTTGCGTGCGGCATCCCAGTCCAGCTGCAGGGTCAACTCGTCACCGGGGCGGGCCACGTGCTGGAATTTCACCGCATCCATGCGCACGAACGCGCCCCGCATCACAAACGCCTGGCGGGCGAAGCGCACCGCCCAGTCCAGCTGCGCCACGCCGGGCAGGATTGCCGCCTGCGGGAAGTGGCCCTGGAACGGCCGCAGCGCCGGGTCCAGGGTCATGCGCAGGGTGGCGCTGGCGGCATCGCGGTGATCCCACGCCGGCACCGGCATCAACGGCTGGAACAGCGCCGCCAGCGCGGCCTGGGTCACCTTGCCCTGCGCATTGATCGGCAGCGCCTGCACCAGGCGCCAGCGACGCGGCCGGGTCACTGCGTCATGCGCATGCGCCAGGCGGGCGCCAAGGCGCTGGCCCAGCGCCCGCCGCGCAGCGTCGCCGCCCTCCAGCAGCGCCGGATCGGCCGGCACCACCACGGCGGCCAGCTGCTCGCGCTGCCCGGGCAGCACCAGCACGCGCGCGTCATCCACCTCGGCGTCTTCGCGCAGCGCGCGTTCCAGCGCATCCAGCGACACCCGGCGTTCCTCGATCTTGACGATGCGGTCGGCCCGGCCCAGCAGGCGGAAGCGGCCGTCGGCCATGGCTTCGACACGGTCCTGGGTGCGCCACCAACCGGGGGTGTCCAGGTGCGCCGAGGCCACCGCCAGGCAGCCATCGTCGATGCGCCACTGCACGCCCGGCAGCGGCTGCCACGGCGGCAGGTCGATGTCCCAGCGGCGCCAGGCGATGCCGCCGGTCTCGCTGCTGCCATAGACCTCGGTCGGGGCCACGCCCAGCCACTGCCGCACCTGCCGCGCTGCGTCTTCCGGCAGAGGACCACCGGAGGAGAACACCGCGCGCAGGCGGCCATGCAGGCTGGCCCAGTCGAGCTGCCCGGGCAGGCGCTTGAGGTGGGCCGGCGTCGCCACCAGCACCGTATCGGTACCGGCCAGCGCACCCACCAGGTCTTCGTGGAAGAACCGGCGCGGATGAATCAGACGGCCGGCGGCCAGCGGCCACAGCACGCGGAACAGCAGCCCGTAGATGTGCTGGTGGGACACCGTGCCATGGACCTGCACACCCTCCATCTGCGCACCGAACGCGGCCTGCAGCGCCTCCACCTCGCGCGCCAGCTGGTCCAGGCGCTTGCCGATCGCACTGGGCTGGCCGGTGCTGCCGGAGGTGAACACGCACAGCTCGCAGGCGCGCTCGTCCAGCGCCTGCAGCTCATCGTCCAGCGCGGCGTCCAGCGTCACCAGCGAGCGGTAGTCGGCGGACACGTCGCCTGCGAAGCCGCTCACCTGCGGCTGCAGCGCCTGCAGCGTGGCTGGCAGGTTGTCGGCGGCCAGGAACACCCGCTTGCCGGCATGCCAGGCACCGAACAGCGCGGCGGCAAAGGCCACGGCATCATCGAAGTACAGGGCCCAGTCGCGGCCTTCGGCGGCCGCAAAGGCGGCGCGCCAGGCCAGTACGCGCTGGCGGAAGCCGGCATGGTCGATCACCTCGCCGTCGCACAGGCCGACGCTGCGCTGCGGCCGTGCCTCCAGCAGCAGCCGGTCCAGGGCAATCCACTCAGCCATGCGCGTGCGCCGCCTTCACCTGCCGCCGCACCAGCCACTCCCCTGCGAACAACACGCCCATCATCACGTACGCCAACAATCCGTTGTAGAGCATCCAGACCCGGTCCGACGCGTACAGCGCGGTCAGCAGGGCCAGGCTGCCGTTGAGAACGAAGAAGCCGCACCACACCTGGGTGACGCGGCGGGTATAGGCCACCGCGAACGGCGGCAGGTCCGGCTCCTGCAGCCGCGCCAGGCGCTCCACCAGCGGTGGCCCGAAGCGCAGGCTGGTGCCGAACACCGCCAGCATCACCACGTTGACCAGCGCCGGGTACAGCTTCAGCGGCAGGGCCTGGTTGAGCACGGTGGCCAGCACCGCCAGCAGGCCGGTGCCAGCGGCGGCGGCCCACCACAGCGGCTGTCGCGTGCTCAGTGCACGCAGCAGGGCCAGGGTGAACAGCAGCAGCGACAACCAGCGCGGCTCGAAACGGCCCATCGCCAGGTACACCAGCAGCGGGTAGGCAAGCGAAATCGCTGCCACCACGACGGTACGTGCGCGAGCCATGGCGAAGCCGCCGGCGCTGCAGTCAGGCGGCTGCCTGGTCCGGCAGCAGTCCATGCACGACATCGACGATGTCCTGCACGGTGCGCACGGCCTTGAACGCTTCCGGCTGCAGATTGCGGCCGAGCAGCGGCTTGAGCTGCACGATCAGGTCGACCGCATCGATGCTGTCGATGTCCAGGTCGTCGTACAGGCGGGCCTCGGGGGTGATCCGGGCGGTTTCGATCTCGAAGCTGTCGGTCAGGATGCTGACGATGCGTTCGAACAGTTCATTCTTGGTCATGGCAATTCCTGGCGCCGTTACGACTGGCGGGCGGCGACGAACTCGCCGAGCGCGCGCACGCTGGAGAAATGGCGACGGGTTTCTTCCGAATCGGCCGAGAGGCTGACACCGTACTTCTTCTGCAGCGCCAGGCCCAGTTCCAGCGCGTCGATCGAATCCAGGCCGAGGCCCTCGACGAACAGCGGCGCGGTCGGATCGATGTCCTCCGGCGTGATGTCCTCCAGCGAAAGGGAGGAAATGATCAATTCCTTGATCTCGTGCTCAAGTGCTTGCACGGGGCGGATCTCCAGACAGGTCGAAATAACGAGAAAGGTGCTCGGTGACGCGGCGTGCTGCCAAGGCATCCCCCCTTGGCGAGTCGTCATCGGCCAGGAAGGGCGCGATCGGGATATCTTCGCCGATCTGCAGCCGAACGTGAAAGCGACGTGAGGGGACACGATACCACTTCTGTCCCTTGGTCAACGTCGGCGGGGTGCAGGTGATCCGTACCGGGGTGATGTCCAGCCGGCCGCGGACGGCGATGTTGGCGGCCCCGCGCTGCAGCCGCGGCGGTTGGCCCGGCACGCTGCGGGTGCCCTCCGGAAAGATCACCAGGGTACCGCCGGCATGCACCGCCGCTACGCAGTCGTCGACCAGGCCGGCCCCGTCATCGTTGGCGATGTAGCCGGCCGCCCGCACCGGGCCGCGCATGAACGGGTTGCAGGCCACGGCCCGCTTCACCACGCAATCGGCGTTGGGCAGCAGCGAGATCAGGCAGACCACGTCGATCAGGGTCGGGTGATTGGCCAGAACCAGCAAACCGTCGCGCTGCAGGCGTTCCCCGCCCTCGATCTGGTAGGTCATCACCCCCAGCGCACGCATCAGGCGCAGGTGGCTGGCAAAGGCGACCTGGACCACGCGGCGGGCCCGGCGGCGGCGGACCACCGGGTCGCGCATCAGCAGCAGCACCGGCATCACCAGCACGCCCAGCAGCAGGCCGCCCACGCCAAATGCGGCGAAGCTCAGGCCGGTGCCGAACACCCGCCAGGCATGATCGAGGCGGCGCAGCGCCTCAGCCACGGCGTCCCCAGCGCCAGCGCTGGCCCTGGGCCACGTGCTCCAGCGCCGGCGCGCCAGACAGCAGGAAGCGGTGCAGGTCCAGCGCGTGCGGCAGCGTGCCCGGGGCGGTGGCGGTGGCCTCCGGCGCCGCCTCCCATTGCAGCGAGAGCGTCGGCTGGCCCGCTGTCGGCGCGGTCAAACGCCAGCACCAGGCAAAGAACGGGTCGGGTTCGTCGGCAAACGTCGCGTAAATTTCAGGAAGCGGCGACTCATAGACCACCACCCGCACTTCGCGGGCACCATCGGCCAGCAGCCCGGCGGCCTCCAGGCAGGCGGTCTCGACCGTGGCCTGGCCGGCGGCCAGCGCCAGGTAGTTGCCGCGGTGGCCGCGGGCGATCGAGTACAGCGCCGCGATCGCGTTGTGCACCGACAGGCCGAACCCGGTGGGGGACAGGGGCTGATCGCTGGCCAGCGCCCCCAGCAGGTCCATCGAACGGGCCACGTCGCCGTGGCGGCTGGCGAACACCAGCGGCACCTGGCTGTCAGCGCCCTGCCCGTCCTCGCACCAGCAGGCAGCCTGGATCGCCATCCGGCCCAGCCGCTCGATGCGGCGGCGCTGCATCGCCGGGATCTCGGCCAACGCCGGCGTGTCTTCGCCCTGCGGCGGATACGGCGCATCGGCCCAGCCCAGCCACTGGCTACGCTCGCTCAGGCCGGGCGCCCAGGCGGCCCAGTCGACGATGGAGAATTCGATCATTTAGCGATGGTGCTTCAACGGGAGAACGATAGGCACGAGCCATTACGGCGACGCGCGGCGGCCCCCCATTCCTGCAGCCGTGCGTCCGTCCAGGACGTCGCCGGCTGCCCCCCTGGCCGCCGGAAAGGAGCGCACGCTAGCACGTCCTGCGCGGGGTGTGCAGGTTTCACATTCCCCAACGCGGGGGCCGGCACCGGCCGGCCCCGCATTCAAACGATCAGTGGTAACCGGTGTCGGCGTGCACCTTGCCGCGGAACACCCGGTACGACCACGCCGTGTAGCCGAGGATGACCGGCAGCAGAATGACCAGCCCGACCAGGGTGAAGCCCAGCGAGGAGGCCGGCGCGGCGGCCTGCCACAGGGTCATCGACGGCGGCAGCAGGTAGGGCCACATGCCCAGCACCAGGCCAAGGAAGCCGAGCACGAACAGGGCCAGGCTGAGCAGGAACGGCGGCAGGTCGCGGCGCGGATGGGTCGCGCTGCGCCACAGCGCGGCCGCCACCGCCAGGGTCAGCAGCGGGACCGGCGACAGCCACCAGAAGTTGCCGTCGCTGAACCAGCGGTCCATCAACCGCGAATCGAGGAACGGCAGCCAGCTGCTCACCAGGCCCATCGCCGCGATCACCGCCACCACCAGCGGGCGGGTCATCTGCCGCGCCAGCGCCTGCACGCGCCCTTCCGTCTTCAGGATCAGCCAGGTGCTGCCCAGCAGCGCATAGCCGGCCACCAGCGCGGCACCGGTCAGCATCGCAAACGGGCTGAACCAGGCGAACGCGCCGCCCTGGTAGGCACCGTCCACCAGCGGGATGCCCTGCACCAGCGTGCCCAGGATCACGCCCTGGGCAAAGGTGGCCAGCAGCGAGCCCAGGCCGAACCCCACGCTCCACAGGCGGCGCGAACGATGTGCCTTGAAGCGGAACTCGAACGCCACGCCGCGGAACACCAGCGCCACCACCAGCAGCAGCACCGGCAGGTACAGCGCCGACAACAGCACCGCATAGGCCTTCGGGAACGCCGCCAGCAGCCCGGCGCCGCCCAGTACCAGCCAGGTCTCGTTGCCGTCCCAGATCGGCGCGGCGGTGTTCATCATCAGGTCCAGCTGTTCCTCGTCCTCGGCGAACGGGGCCAGGATGCCGATGCCGAGCACGAAGCCGTCCAGCACCACATACATCAGCACGCCGAAGCCGATCACCGCGAACCACGCCACCGGCAGCCAGGTCATCAGGTCCATGTCAGCGGTCCTCCAGGGGTTCGTCGGCCGCCGACAGCGGGCGTGCCGGCGTATGGCTGCCATGGTCCAGCGACGGCCCCTCGGCATACGGCTGCGGCCCGTGGCGCAGGATCTTCACCAGGTACCAGATACCCCAGCCGAACACGAAGGCATAGCCAACCACGTAGACGCCCAGCGACAGCGCGGTCATCCACGCACTCTGCGGGCCCACCGCATCAGCGGTGCGCAGTACGCCATACACCACCCACGGCTGGCGACCCATCTCGGTAACGAACCAACCCGACAGCAGCGCGATGAAACCGCTGGGCAGCATCCAGTTCCAGCCGCGCAGCAGCCACGGCGAATCCAGCAGCTTGTTCCGCCACAGCTGGAAGGCCGACACCCAGGCCAGCAGCAGCATCAGCGTGCCCAGCCCGACCATGATGCGGAAGGCGAAGAACACCGGCGTCACCGGCGGCCGTTCGCTGGCGGGTACCGAGGTGAGCGGATCGAAGGTGCCGTCCAGGCTGTGGGTAAGGATCACGCTGCCCAGCTTCGGAATGGCCACTTCGAAATCGTTGCGCTCTTCCTTCTCGTTCGGCAGCGCGAACACCACCAGCGGCACGCCTTCGCCTTCTTTGGTTTCATGCCAGTGCGCCTCCATCGCCGCGATCTTCATCGGCTGGTGCTTGAGCGTGTTCAGGCCATGCATGTCGCCAACGAAGATCTGCACCGGCACGGTCAATGCCGCGAATGCAACGGCGGCGATCAGCATGCGCCGCCCCGCTTCCACGTGCGTGCCCCTGCGCAGGTACCACGCACCGACGCCACCAATCACGAAACAGGTGGTGATGAACGAGCCCAGCGCCATGTGCGCCAGGCGGTACGGGAACGAGGGGTTGAACACCACCTGCCACCAGTCCACCGGATGCACGATGCCGTTGACCATCTCGTAGCCGGCAGGCGTATGCAGCCAGCTGTTGGACGACAGGATCCAGAACGTGGAGAACAACGTGCCCAGCGCCACCATGCAGGTGGACAGGAAATGCAGGCGCGGCGAGACCCGGCCCCAGCCGAACATCATCACGCCGAGGAAGCTGGCTTCCAGGAAGAACGCGGTCAGCACCTCGTAGGTCAGCAACGGGCCGATGACCGTACCGGCCACCTCGCTCAGCCGCGGCCAGTTGGTGCCGAACTGGAACGCCATGACGATGCCGCTGACCACGCCCATGCCGAACGACACCGCGAAGATCTTCTGCCAGAAGAAATACAGCTCGCGCCACACGGGCAACTTCGTGCGCAGCCAGCGCCATTCGATGAAGGCCAGCCAGCTGGCCGTGCCGATGGTGAAGGCCGGGAACAGCACGTGGAAACTGATGACGAATCCGAACTGGATCCGGGACAACAACAACGCGTCCAAGGGACGCCTCCTGCCTGTGACCGGTGGGATACCGGACCACTTTAGGAGGATTTCGTTAAGGTAGGATGCGACCGGGTGACGCGCTGCTTCACTTTGTCGCAGGGGTCAACCGTTCTGGTAGCTGCCAGCCTTGGTTGGCACACACGCCCAAACGCCGACCCAGGTCGGCATCTACCAACGGCGACTGGAACGGCCCACCGCCCGGAGGGCGCCTCAGAGCCAGAAATACCAGGCCGCTGCAGCCAGCAGCGCGCCAAACAACAGCACCTGCACCACCACATAGCCCACGCCACCGTCGCGCGACTCAGCGGCAATGCGCTTCTGCAGCACCTCGCTCACATCCGGCGTTGCTTCCTGCTGCGCCTGCTCGCGCAACGCCTGTGCCAGCACGCGCGCTTCCGCATCGCGAGGATCGGTGGGTGGGTTCACAGCAGCTCTCCGGCAGTGGCATGCCGCGTCAGTTCCTGCTTCAGGACCTGGCGCGCGCGGTGCAGGTGGCTCTTGATGGTACCGCGTGCCAGTCCGGTCACCTGCTCGATCTCGGCCAGATCGAAATCCTCCAGGTAATGCAGGCCGACGATCAGGCGCTGCGGCGCGCTCAGCCGTTCCAGTGCCGCGCCGAGCTGGCGCCCGGCCTGCAGCGCCTCGCTCAACTCGGCGGGCCCGGGGCCTTCATCGCCGATCCCCAGTTCCTCCGGCACCTCCACCGCCACCATCCATTGCGCCTCCAGCCGCCGCCGGCGCAGGTGCTGTAGTGCAGTGGTGTAGGCCACCCGCGAAACCCAGGTACGCAACGAAGATTCAAAGCGGAACCGGTGCAGCTGGCGGAACACGGCCAGGAAGGTTTCCTGCAGCAGGTCAGCCACCTGGTCGCGGTCGTCCACCATGCGTCCGATCACATGCGCGCAGGTGCGCTGGTGGGCTTCAACCAGTTGCGCGAAGGCCGACTGCGAGCCATCGATGATGGCCCGCACCAGGGCCTGGTCCGCGTCCAGCGCTTTGGCGGGAGCCGCCGTCGCCGCCGTATCCTCGCGGCGACGGCCCCGCAGTGCCGACAGCGCTTCGCCGAGCAGGCTCATGCGCGGGGCGCCCCCTGTGCCCGTGGCATGCGCCGGCTCAGCCCTTGCGTGCGGCAGGACGGGTGAAGTGCCAGGCCAGCAGCTGGCCCAGGCCGGCACTGCCGACCAGCGCGGCAGCGGCACCGAAGGTCAGGTCACGCGCACCGATGGCCTCCAGCAGGGCCATGGCCAGGGCCAGGCAGACCAGGCTGATGCCCCAGCGCAACGCCCCCTGGCGGCGCCGCTCTTCTTCCAGCACGGCCAGCGAGCGGATCACTTCCTCCGGCACGTGCGGGGCCACCAGCTTGCTGCGCGCGCGCGCATCGGCAATGGCATGGATCGCGTAGGCGATGCAGATGAAGAGGGTGATCGGGATCAGTTCCTGCATGGTCGGGCTCCTGTTCGATGGATGATGCGGGTTCAGGAGAATGGATGCGCGACCACGGCAACCGGTTGCACTAGCTGCCTGCCACCTCGTCGCTGGCGCCGGGCGTGTCCGCCGGGTCCGGGAAATAGGTCTCCACCTGGAAACCCAGCTGCAGGTCCGCCAACAGTCGCAGCAACTGCTGATCCAGCACAAAACCCGCCCATGCGGTCTTTCCAAAGATGCCGACACGCACGCCGATCGAAGCCCCCTCCTGCAGCAGTTCCCCGATCACATCGGCGCGTGCCCGCAGGAGATCGACCAACGCCGGCCAGGCATCCATCAGCCAGCCGTCCTTGCCCCTCTCCAGTACGAACACCACGCGGGTCTCCGCATGCCCGCTGATCAGGCTGCCGTCGCGATCCCGGTATCCGGTTCCGACGTCTCGGGAAAACGCCGGTTCCAGATCCAACCGGGCGGCAATCCCGGCGCCGGCCTCTGTTGGGTGCTGCACGCGCAGCGAGATCCTGTAGTCGTAGCAGTACATATCGGTTCCATCCGAACGGAATGGCCATCATGCCGCACACGCCGTCGCAGCGACCTGGAGGGGGCCATTTTGCCGATTCCGCTGCCATGACCTGTGGCCCCTGCCCCGGGCCCGTGCGGCTGCTACGCTTGCCCGGTTTCCTCTACTGGTGCCGTCCGCCCATGTCCCGAGTGCTGCCCCTGTCCCTCCTGCTGTCGGCCGTGCTGGCCGCACCGGCTGCGCATGCCGCGCCGACGCCGATCACCATCGAACAGGCCATGGCCGACCCGGACTGGATCGGTCCGCCGGTCGAGAAGGCCTGGTGGTCGTGGAACAGCCAGCAGGTGGAGTACCAGCTCAAGCGCAACGGCAGCCCGGTACGCGATACCTTCCGCCAGCCGGTGGCCGGTGGCGTGGCCGCGCAGGTGGCCGATGACCAGCGCGGCACCCTGGACGTGGCCGAGCCGGTCTACGACCGCAGCCGCAGCCGCAGCGCCTTCGTGCGCAATGGCGATGTGTTCGTGCGCGACCTGCGCAGCGGCGCGCTGACCCAGCTCACCCGCAGCAACGAGCGCGCGGGCAACGTGAACTTTGCCGCCGACAACGGCGTGATCTGGCGCGTCGGCCAGAACTGGTTCCACTGGACCGCCGCCAGCGGCGTGCAGCAGGTGGCCAGCCTGAAAGCCGAGAAGGACCCGCGTACGCCGCCGAAGGCCGACGTGCTGCGCGACCAGCAGCTGCGCACGCTGGAAACCCTGCGCCGCGACCGCGAGCAGCGCGAGGCATTGAAGGACCAGGACCAGCGCTGGCGCCAGGCCGACCCGACCCGTGCGCCGGGCCCGGTCTACCTGGGCGCCGACGTCGAGATCGGTGACAGCGTGCTGTCGCCGGACCTGACCCACCTGATCGTGGTGACCAAGCCGAAGGACTTCGACGACGGCCGCACCAGCAAGATGCCGCTGTACGTGACCGAATCGGGCTACGAGGAAACCGAGGACACCCGCACCCGCGTCGGCCGCAACGGCTTCGAGCCACACACCCTGTGGTACGTGGACGTGCGCACCGGCAAGGCCGAGAAAGTCTCGCTGTCCAGCCTGCCGGGCATCAGCACCGACCCGCTGGCCGAGCTGCGCCGCAAGGCCGGCAAGGATGCGCTGAAGGGCGAGCGCAGCGTGCAGGTGATGAGCGACTTCATGGGCGGCGGCATCCGCTGGAGCGCCGACGGCCAGCAGGCCGCGGTGATGCTGCGTGCCAACGACAACAAGGACCGCTGGATCATCAGCGTCAACGCCGCCGACGGCCGCGTGCAGAACCGCCACCGCCTGACCGACAACGCCTGGATCAACTGGGGCTTCAACGATTTCGGCTGGATGGCCGATGGCCGCACGCTGTGGCTGCTGTCCGAGGAATCGGGCTTCTCGCACCTGTACACCCAGGCCGGCACCGCCAAGCCGCAGGCGCTGACCAGCGGCAAGTGGGAAACCTCGGCACCGGTGCCGTCGGCCGATGGCAAGGGCTTCTATTTCCTGTGCAACCAGCAGGCGCCGCATGACTACGAAGTCTGCGCGGTCGACACCGGCAACCGCCAGGTGCGCGAGCTGACCAGCCTCAACGGCGTGGAAGACTTCTCGCTGTCGCCGGACGGCCAGCAGCTGCTGGTGCGTTACTCCGGTGCCTACCTGCCGCCGCAGCTGGCGGTGCTGCCCAGCACCGGCGGCCAGGCACGCGTGCTGACCGACACCCGCACCGCCGACTACAAGGCACGCCAGTGGATCCAGCCGAAGCTGGTCGCGGTACCGTCCAGGCACGGTGCCGGCGTGGTCTGGGCCAAGTACTACGAGCCGGAAAACAAGGAGCCGGGGAAGAAGTACCCGATCGTGATGTTCGTCCACGGCGCCGGCTACCTGCAGAACGTGCACCAGCGCTACCCGGCCTACTTCCGCGAGCAGATGTTCCACAACCTGCTGGTGCAGAAGGGCTACATCGTGCTGGACATGGATTACCGCGGCAGCGAGGGCTACGGCCGCGACTGGCGCACGGCCATCTACCGCAACATGGGCCACCCGGAACTTGAAGACTACAAGGACGGCCTGGACTGGCTGGTCGACACCCAGCAGGGCGACCGTGACCACGCCGGCATCTACGGCGGCTCCTACGGCGGCTTCATGACCTTCATGGCGCTGTTCCGTTCGCCGGGCACGTTCAAGGCCGGCGCCGCGCTGCGCCCGGTGGTCGACTGGCACAACTACAACCACGGCTACACCAGCAACATCCTCAACACCCCGGACATCGATCCGGAGGCGTACCGCGTGTCCTCGCCGATCGAGTACGCGCAGAACCTGCAGGACAACCTGCTGATCGCCCACGGCATGATGGATGACAACGTGTTCTTCCAGGACTCGGTGAACCTGACCCAGCGCCTGATCGAACTGCACAAGGACAACTGGTCGATCGCACCGTACCCGCTGGAACGCCACGGCTACGTGCGTGCCGATTCCTGGCTGGACCAGTACAAGCGCATCCTCAAGCTGTTCGAGCAGAACCTGAAGTGAGCAACGCCGCGGCCACGATCCGGATCGTGGCCGCGGTCATCCTGGATGACCGCGGCCGGGCGCTGCTGGTGCGCAAGCACGGTGCCCGCCGCTTCATCCAGCCCGGTGGCAAGCCCGAACCCGGCGAAGCACCGCTGCAGGCGCTGGCCCGCGAACTGCACGAGGAACTGGGCGTGCAGCTGTGCACCGGTGCCGCCATCGCACTGGGCACGTTCGAGGACTGGGCAGTGAACGAGCCCGGCCACCGCGTGCAGGCCCAGGCCTGGTGGGTGCAGGTGGACGGTACGCCGCAGGCGTGCGCCGAAATTGCCGAACTGGCCTGGGTGCCGCTGCAACCACCGCATGGCCTGCCCTTGGCACCCTTGAGCGAACACCATATCCTGCCGGCGGTCGCCACCCGGGTGACGGCCCGCTGAGCAGGCGGGCGCCGACTGCAAGGACATCGGATGTCAATGTCGATCCCGTCGATCCCCTCGCTGCCTTCCCCGGCCTATCACGCCTGGGTGCGTCCTGTCGCACAGGCCTCGTTCTGGCTGTCACTGGTGCTGACGATCTACTTCGTGCTGCAGGGACTGGTGCTGTGGCCGTTGCACAACCTCGCGCTGTGGCGCCTGGTGGAAAGCGAAGTGCAGCACCAGCAGCTGCACAGCCTGATCTGGCTGCTGGCGCACCCGGTAGCCGCATCGATGGTCGTCGCGCTGTTGTGCCTGGCCTCGACCGTATCCAGCTGGGGCCTGCTGCGCGAACGGCGCTGGGGCCTGTGGAGCTTCGTGGTACTGCTGCTGCTGAGTGGCCTGACCAACTTCGCGGCCGCCTGGTGGCTGGACCTGTTCATGGGCGACTTCATTCCGCTGCTGGCCAATGACCCGGCCCTGCTGCAGGAGCTGCAGCTGAAACGCTGGCTGATCACGCTGACCGTGGTCGGCATGTCGTTCGTGCTTCTCGGCCTGCAGGGCTGGCTGGCCTGGCGCCTGCTGCGGCCGGATGTGCGCTCGCGCTTCCACTGAGTTCTACCGATCCCCGTTCGACAAGGACTGTCGCATGCGCTTGCTGATGCTTCTTCCCGCACTGCTGTTCGCCGCGCTGCCTGCCAGCGCCGACGCGTTGCAGTGTGGCGAATACCGCAGCGCCGATGGCGGCACGGCGCTCGTGTTCACCACCTCCAGCAGCGGCTACCGCCACAACGACATCCGTGAACGGGAGCCGCTATGGGTCGATCGCAGTGCGGCGCAGACCCGGTTGGTCATGCTCGACGATGGCGTGGCGCAACCGATCCGGATCAGTGCCGATGGACAGCGCATCGAGGACGACGTGGTGACCTACACGCTGAGCCACTCCCGCGCCTGCGCCATCGAGCCCAGCGTGATGGACGGCAGCTGTCGCGCCGCCGGCAGCCACTGCATCGCGCAGCTGCCCACGGCCTCACCCGGCCAGGCCCTGCGCGCGTGCAACGAAGGCGTTGGCGCAGGCTGCTCGACGCTGCTGCGACAACTGCGCGAGGACAGCGCAGCAGTAGCCGATGACACCGGCCCGGCCCGCTTCGAGCGCCCGGGCATCTGCCGCGAACCCACACCTGGGCATGATCCGGGGGCCTGCGAGACGCAAACCAGTGATGCGCTGGCTGCCGCCATGCAGCAATTGGGCGAACGTCTGCAACAGGTAGACGAAGACGCGCTGGATTCGCCGCTTCCGGGCGCTGCACGTGATCGTCTGCAGCAGCTGTGCCTGCAACACCGTGGTGGTCGCTTCTGCACCGAGGTTGCCGAGCAGCAGTTGATCGCGCTGGAACCCGCGCTGGCCGTGCAGGCGCTGCAGGTCATCTGCGATGCGGGGCGCGCCAGTGCCTGCGAACGTATTGCGCCATTGCGTGAACTCGGCGCCGATCTACGCCTGGTGCCGCTCCGGCAGGTGCCGTGTGGCCGCTACCAGGCCGAGGGCGGCCAAGTCGACAGGCTCGACTTCGGCGACGGCACGCGCGGCCGCCTGTATGACGGCGCCATCCACCTGCAGCAGGACGGCGAAACCCTTGTCCTGCGCCAGCTGGGCAACGGCGACCTGCTTGGCATGGATACGCAGACCGGTTACCAGCGCTACCAGCCGGTGCCCGGCACGGCACAATGCACGCCCCCGCGCGAGGGCCGTGATTCGCCGTAGCGCCTGGAGTTTCCCGTTCGATCGTCAAGGAGACGACATGCATTCACCCGCACCGCGCCGCCGCTGGCTGGTCTGGGCGCTGCTGCTGGCCGCGCCGATGGCCGCCGCACAGTCACCGCAATGCGGCCTGTTCAAGGCCGACGAAGGCAGCGGCACGCTGCGCATCAGCTCACCGAACCGCGGCGAGCAGAAGCACTTCGGCAGTGCGCCGTCTCCGGTCGCGTTCCAGCAGATCGACGGAAAGCTGCAACTGGTGAACCTGGAGTACGGCCTGCCCAGCGCGTTGCAGGTGCGCGATCGTGGCCGCACCGTCGAGGTGGATGGCACGGTCTACATCCTGCAGGCCCCCGCACAGTGCGCCGCCGCAGCCAGGCCGGCTGAAGGCAGCTGCTTGGCCGATGCGGCGGCGTGCCTGGACAACCGCCGTGAAGCGCCCCCGGCCGCGCTGGAAGCAGGGTGCCGGGAAGGCGTGCCCGGCATGTGCCTGCAGCTGGCCGATCGCTGGCATGACGAGGCCAGGGCGCCGGCCACGCCGGATGAGGCGCAGCAACAGGCCATCCTCGATACCGCACTGGCCGGCATCGAACTGCCTGTGCCGTGCCGGAATGGCGGCTTCAGCAACGAGACACCGGCCTGTGCAGCGGCGCTGGAAGCGGATCCGGCGCTGCAGGAGCAGATCGTCAAGGCCGCGATGGGTGCGGCGATGGTCGAAGCCGTGAGCTCCGTGCTGTCACCCTCCACGCCGGTGGTGGTGCCGGCCGCGCAGCGCCAGCAGCTGTTGCAGTTGTGCCAGCAGGTCGGCCATGGCGGCTTCTGCAGCCGCGTGGCCGAGCTCTCGTGGGAATCCGGCGACCCCTTGCAGGCGGTGCAGGCACTGACCACAGCGTGCGCGCCCGGTAAGGAAAGCGCCGCCTGCGAGCGCCTGCCTGCATTGCAGGCGCTGGGCGCCTCGTTGCGGCCGCAGCCGGCTACGGCGCTGCCCTGCGGCACCTTCCGCGCCGCAGGTGGCCTGATGGATACGCTGGACTTCGGCGATGCAGGACGGGTCGGCATCGGCTGGGACAGCCAACTGCGTGCTCGTGTCGAAGACGGCGACATCCGCATCCGCCACGACAAGGGCGGCGACTTCGTGCTGCGGCCGTTGCCCGGGGGCCAGCTGCTGGGCCTGGACACGTGGACACGCTTCCAGGTGTTCGTGCCGACCGGCGAGGGCGCGAGCACCTGCAGCCCGCCGAAACACTACACGGTGCTGCCGCTGCCTCAGGACTGCCCGCAGGCGCTGGCCAGCGGCGGTGCCGAAGCCTGCTGCGCGCAGGGTAAGCTGCAGGGCTGCAACATTCTTGGCAACCGTCTCGCGCTGTCCGGCCAGTGGCGGCAGGCGGCAGAGCACTACACCACCGTGTGCCGTGCCGGCGTGCGCGAGGGCTGCGAAAACCTGGTCGCAGCGCAGGGCCGCAGCAGCGACATCGACGCCCATGCGACGCTGGAGCGGCTGTGTGCCGCCGACCGCAGCGGCCGCCACGTCGCCTGCGACGTGCTGGACACCGGAAACTGGAGCGCCCTGGAGCTGGGCCGTGTCCTGCAGGAGGCGGTGGACGAAGCGACGGCCGAGGACACTCCGGCACCGCGCGCTTCCAACCGCAAGCGATGAGCCGGCCAAGGCCTGCCCGCAGCTTCGGGCGGGCCCTGCGGTAAAGTAGCGCCATGAACGAATTCGAGCGCGTGCGCACCTACCTCACCGACCTGCAGGACCGCATCTGTGCGGCGATCGAGGCCGTCGATGGCCAGGCCCGCTTCCAGGAAGACCTGTGGCAGCGGGCCGAGGGCGGTGGCGGGCGTACCCGCGTGCTGCGCGACGGCGCGGTGTTCGAGCAGGCCGGCATCGGCTTCTCCGATGTGGCCGGCAGCCGCCTGCCGCCGTCGGCCTCGGCCAACCGCCCGGAACTGGCCGGCGCCTCCTGGCGCGCCACCGGCGTGTCGCTGGTGTTCCACCCGCTCAATCCCTACGTGCCGACCACCCATGCCAACGTGCGCTTCTTCCAGGCGCAGCGCGACGGCGAAGTGGTGGCCAGCTGGTTCGGCGGCGGCTTCGACCTGACTCCGTTCTACCCGTTCGACGAGGACGTGCAGCATTGGCACCGGGTCGCACGCAACCTGTGCACGCCGTTCGGCGACGAGCGCTATGCCGCGCACAAGCGCTGGTGCGATGAATACTTCTTCCTGCGCCACCGCAATGAAACGCGCGGCGTCGGCGGCCTGTTCTTCGATGACCTGCACGGCGATTTCGAGCGCGATTTCGCTTATCTGCGTGCGGTCGGTGATGGCTTCCTCGACGCCTACCTGCCGATCGTGCAGCAGCGCAAGGACGCCGCATATGGCGAGCGCGAACGCGAGTTCCAGCTGTACCGCCGCGGCCGCTACGTGGAGTTCAACCTGGTCTACGACCGCGGCACCCTGTTCGGGCTGCAGAGCGGTGGCCGCAGCGAAAGCATCCTGATGAGCCTGCCGCCGCGGGTGCGCTGGGAGTACGGCTTCACCCCGGAAGCGGGCAGCGCCGAGGCGCGCCTGGCCGACTACCTGGTGCCACGCGACTGGCTCTGATCGTCCGGCGCCACGCCTGATCCGTGGCGCCTTCTTACGCCTGTGGTGCGCCCCGCGCCGGACAGGCCCTGCACTGCCTCCTTCAAGGATGACCCCATGCCTGCTGCTGTTCCCTTCCGCCCCCGCGCCGCGGGCTGGCGCTCCCTGCTGTTGCTTGCATTGGCCTCGGCCAGCCTGCCGGCCGCCGCGCAATCGATGGCCTGCGGCACCTACAAGGACGTCGACGGCAACACCACGCTGACCATCGAAAGTGAAGGCCATGGTTTCCTGTCCGGCCCCTACCAGGCCACCGAGCAGCTGCGCATCGCCCGCCAGGAGGACGTGCTCGGCACCGGCAACCTGTCCACCGGCCGCCTGGAAAACTGGTACTTCTCGGACAACGATCGCACGATCAGCACCCCCTATCGCGAATTCACCCGCGAGCACACCGCCGTCTGCAAGACGATGCCGGAGCCCATCGAGGGCGGCTGCGTAATGAACACCTCCGAGTGCCTGGAGGCGTTGCCGGAAGCCGAACCGCTGAAGCTGCATGCCTGGTGCGCCGAAGGCGTGGGCGCGGCCTGCATGCAGCTGCTGGAGACCTACCAGCGGCAGGCCAAGGACGCAGCGCCGGCGCCTGCACGTTCCGAGCCGCCGATGCCGGAGATCTGCAAGGAGGATTCGGCGTCGTTCAATGCCGAGGGCTGCAGGGCGATCGCCGAGGTGGTCGGCGCCGAGATGATGGGCAAGGCCGTGCTCGGCCTGCAGCATTCGAACGACCCTGTCTTGCCGTCCGCGCAGCTCGATGAACTGGCCGCACTGTGCCGGCAGCAGCACGGCGAGGCGTTCTGCGCCGACGTTGCCGAGGCGCTGTGGAGTGGTGGGCGCCTGTTGCAGGCCCATGACGCGCTGCAGCTGTCGTGCGCCCAGCGCGCGGAGGGCGTGGCCTGCGGCCGCGCCGAGGCGCTTGCCCGACTGGCCTCGGTACCGGCCGCTGCACTGGCCCCGGTGCCGGCTTCCGCGCTGCCCTGTGGGAGCTATGAAGCGGAGTACGGCGTGCTCTCGCAGCTGCGCTTCCTCGATGGTGGCCTGATGGAAGCCGGGGGCCGCGACCAGCGCCTGCGCGCGAGCCTGCAGGACGGGCGCATCCTCATCCATCGCGACGTCGGCAGCGACTTCGTACTGCAGCCGCTGAAGAACGGAAACCTGGCCAGCGTCGACGGCGGCAACCGCTTCGCCTACTACGAGCGCAAGCCGGGCTCAGGCAATGCCAGCTGCGCACCGCCGGTGGCCTTCGCGGAGATCCCCCTGCCGCTGGACTGCCCGACCCTGGACCGCAAGGACGGCGCCAAGGCCTGCTGCACCGATGGCAAGCTGCTGGGCTGCAAGGTTGCCGGCGAGGCACTGTTCAAAAACGAACAATGGGCCGCATCGCGGTCCTACTTCCAGACGCTATGCAGCGCGGGTGTGCGCGAAGGTTGCCTGGCAATGGCCGCGGTGTATGCGCATACCGCGGATCCGAAGATTCCGCAGGCCATGGCGGCGATCTGCGCGAAGGACGGCAAGGGCACCCACGTCGCCTGCGATGTGGACGCGACGCGCAACTGGCCGGCGCTGAAGGCTGAAGCCGCTCCCTGAGGCCAGGCACCTGTTGAGCCGGGCATGGGCCCGGCGCTACGAGGTCAGGTGCTCTTCCGCGCGATGATCGTGATGTGCCCGGTCGTCTCCAGCAGGGCGATCTGCACGTCCTCGATCTGCAGGCCGCCCTGTTGGCGCAGCGCGGCATCGAAATCGGCCCGGCTGATCAGTTCGCGGCGGAGAACGCCCTCCAACAGCCGGCCATCACGCGCGATCACGGTGGGCTCTCCTTCGATCATCCGCTCCATGCGCCGATTCCGGGTGGTCAACCAGCCCACCCCGTAGTTCAGCACGATCAGGGTGGCCGCCAGCAGCAGGCCACCGCCCAGCGAGGTGTCGGTGCCCAGCAGCGCGTTCTGCACCGCGTTGCCCAGCAGCACGATCAGCAGCACGTCGAAAGGCGTGATCTGCCCCAGAGCCCGCTTGCCGCCCAGCCGGACCATGCCCAGCACCACGACATAGACCACCACCGCGCGCAGGATGAATTCCCACCACGGCATGGCCAGGGCGAACAGGTCGGGCATGGTCTTCCCCTGCGGAACGGTGGCCCAGCCTAGCACCTGGGGTCAGATCCCTTTGCCCGGCGGGCAAAGGGATCTGACCCCCAGTGTGTGTGTTCCGTAGGCGCAAATAAAAAGCCCCGCTGACCAGGGGGAGGTCAACGGGGCCGGGGAACGGGCACTTGGGGAGGAGTCCCCGTTCCGAGATCTGCTCCAGGGGATGGGAGAGATCCACAACAGGCGTTGCGCCTGTCGGGAGTTATAGAAGCACTTCGAACACTAACGGTTCGTGAAGGGACCCCATTTAATGAATTTCAATAGGGGCAACATTCATGGTCGAGTCAGAAACACCCGACTCATGAACAAATTCACGTCGTTTTCGGCCTGAAACACCGTCAGTGCGCTTCGTCCCAGTTGTTGCCGACGCCCGTGTCGACCACCAGTGGCACCCGCAGTTTGGCCGCTTGCGACATGCGCTCCACCACCTGCAAACGCAGGTCCTCGACGAAACTGCTTTCGGTTTCGAACACCAGTTCATCGTGCACCTGCAGGATCATCCGTGCCGGCGCCCCGCTGTCACGCAGCCACTGGTCCACATCCACCATCGCGCGCTTGATGATGTCGGCGGCAGTGCCCTGCATCGGCGCGTTGATCGCCGCGCGTTCAGCACCGGCACGCAGGCCCTGGTTGCGGGCGTGGATGTCGTTCAGGTACAGGCGACGGCCGAACAGGGTTTCCACGTAGCCCTGGTCACGGGCCTGCTGGCGCATCCGCTCCATGAAGTCGCGCACGCCCGGGTAGCGGCTGAAGTACAGCGCCACGTAGTCCTGCGCCTGGCCACGGTCGATGCCCAGGTTGCGGGCCAGGCCGAAGGCGCTCATGCCGTACATCAGGCCGAAGTTGATGGCCTTGGCGGCGCGGCGCTCGTTCGGGGTCACTTCCTCCAGCGTGCGCCCGAACACCTCGGCGGCGGTGGCACGGTGTACGTCGGCGCCCTGCTCGAAGGCACGCACCAGGCCCGGGTCCTCGGACAGGTGGGCCATGATCCGCAGTTCGATCTGCGAATAGTCGGCCGCCAGCAGCTGGAAACCTTCCGGGGCGATGAACGCGCGGCGGATGCGGCGGCCGTCCTCGGTGCGGATCGGGATGTTCTGCAGGTTCGGGTCCGACGAGGACAGGCGGCCGGTGGCGGCACCGGACTGGTGGTAGCTGGTATGCACCCGGCCGGTGTCCGGGTTGACCATCTCCGGCAGCTTGTCGGTGTAGGTGCTGCGCAGCTTGGCCAACCCGCGGTAGTCCAGGATCACCCGCGGCAACTCATGCTGGTCGGCAATCGCCTCCAGCGCCTCTTCATTGGTGCTGGGCTGGCCCTTCGGGGTCTTCACCACCGCCGGCAGCTTCAGCTCGTCGAACAGCACCGCCTGCAGCTGCTTGGGCGAATCCAGGTTGAAGCTGCGCCCGGCCAGCTCGGTGGCCTTCTGCTGCGCGGCCAGCATGCGCGAGGACAGGTCCTGGCTCTGCCGGCGCAGTTCGTCGGTGTCGATCCCCACGCCATTGGCTTCAATGCTGGCCAGCACCGGCACCAGCGGCATCTCGATGTTGCGGTACACGCTGTCCAGCGCCGGCTCGGCCAGCAGCTGCGGCTGCAATGCGTGGTGCAGGCGCAGGGTGATGTCGGCGTCCTCGGCGGCGTAGCGGCTGGCTTCGTCGATGCCCACCTGCGAGAACGGGATCTGCTTGGCGCCCTTGCCGGCCACGTCCTCGAACTTGATGGTGCTGTAGCCCAGGTAACGCAGCGCCAGCGAATCCATGTCGTGGCGGGTGGCGGTGGAATTGAGCGCGAAGCTCTCGAGCATGGTGTCGTCGTGGTAGCCCTGCATCGCCACGCCGTGGCGGCGCAGCACATGCAGGTCGTACTTGCCATGCTGGCCCAGCTTCTTCTTCGCCGGGTCCTGCAGCGCCGGGCGCAGTGCGTCCAGCACCTGCTGCATGGGCAGCTGGGCCGGCGCACCCGGGTAATCGTGGCCGACCGGAATGTACGCCGCCCTGCCCGGCTCGACGGCCAGGCTGATGCCCACCAGGCGCGCGCGCATCGCGTCCAGCGCATCGGTCTCGGTATCGAAGCTGATCAGTTCGGCCTGCTGCAGGCGTTCGACCCAGGCCTGCAGCTGCTCGGCGGTCAGCACGGTCTCGTACTCACCCGGCGCGGACAGTGCCGGATCCAGCGTGCCAGCGGCGGGCGCCTCGACGCTGCCACGGGCGAAGCCAGCGGCGGTGCCGCGCAGGCTCGGGGTCGCCTCGCTGGCGGCCACCGGTGCCGGCACCGGCGCGCCCAGCTCCTTCAGCGCCTGGGTGAAGCCATAGCGCGTATACAGCTCGGTCAGCTCCGGCACATCCTGCTCGCGCAGGGCCAGCGTGGTCGGGCTGGCGTCCAGCTGCACGTCGGTACGGATGGTCACCAGCTCGCGGTTCAGCGGCAGCCGCTCCAGTGCGGCACGCAGGTTCTCGCCGATCTTGCCCTTCATGGCCGGCGCGGCCGCCATCACCCCGTCCAGGTGCTGGTACTCGGCCAGCCACTTGGCGGCGGTCTTCGGCCCGCACTTCTCCACGCCCGGCACGTTGTCGACCGCGTCGCCCATCAGCGCCAGCAGGTCGATGATCTGGTCGGCGCGCACGCCGAACTTCTCCATCACCGCCGCATCCGAATCCATGCGGCTGCCGGTCATGGTGTTGACCAGCTCGATGCCCGGGCGCACCAGCTGGGCGAAGTCCTTGTCGCCGGTGGAAATGGTCACCTTCAGGTCCTGCGCCAGGCCCTGAAGGGCCAGCGTGCCGATCACATCGTCGGCCTCCACGCCGGGGATGCGCAGGATGCTGATGCCCAGCGCTTCGACGATGCGGCACATCGGCTCGACCTGGCTGCGCAGCTCATCGGGCATCGGCGGGCGGTTGGCCTTGTACTGGTCGTACAGGTCGTCACGGAAGGTCTTGCCCGGCGCGTCGACCACGAACGCGACGTAGGCCGGGCGCTCCTTCAGCGTCGAACGCAGCATGTTGACCACGCCGAACAGCGCGCCGGTGGGTTCACCCTGTGCATTGGACAGGGGCGGCAGCGCGTGGAACGCGCGGTACAGGTAACTGGACCCGTCGATCAGGACTAATCTGCTCATGTGCCGATTCTACGCGCCCGTGCCTGCACCGCGGCGACACGGCCCGTACACCGCGATGGGGCATAATCAGGGCTCTTTCCAGGCAAAGGCCCCGCCGATGAAGACCCTGATGCTGGCTTCCCTGCTCCTGCTCGCTGGCTGCGCCAGCATGGGTGGCGCGGGCGCTCCCCCGGTGGACGTCAAGGGCGCGGATGTATCCAAGCGCACCATGGACAACGGTGACACCATCGAGGAATACCGCGTGTCCGGCCAGCTGCGCATGGTCAAGGTGACCCCGTCGCGCGGTGCCCCGTTCTACATGTACGACAAGAACGGCGACGGCCGCATGGACAACGACAGGGACGGCGTGTCGCCGGTCTACTGGAAGCTGTACAGCTGGTGAGGTGACCGGGGTTGTGACCGGGGTCGGATCCCTTTCCACAGGAAAGGGCTCTGACCCCCTCGAAGCCACCGGCACGGCCCCGATCCCCCACAAAAAAACAACGCCGGCGCGCATCCTGCGGCCGGCGTCGGGTCCCCTCCCCGGGAACGCTTGAATCAGCGGGTATGGATCAGCGGATGACCAGCACCGGCAGCGTGCTGCGTGCCAGCACTTCGGCGGTCTGGCTGCCCAGCAGTACACGGGTCACGCCGCGGCGGCCGTGCGAGGTCATCACGATCAGGTCGCTGTTGCGCTCACCGGCGGTCTCGATGATGCCGTCGGCCGCATAGCGGTCCAGCACGTGTACCGGGTTGGCGGTGATGCCCTGCTCGGCGGCCTTGGCCAGCGCCGGCTGCAGCACCTTCTGCGCGCCTTCCTCGCGGTCGGCCTTGTATTCGGGGCTGTTCATGTAGCCCACGCTCCAGCCCATGGCGTCGTACATGCCGACGGCCCACGGCTCGGAAACAGTGACGATATCGACCTCGGCGTTGAGGTCCTTGGCCAGCTCCAAGCCCTTGGCCAGGCCCTTGTCGGCCAGTTCGGACCCGTCAGTGGCAATCAGGATGCGCTTGTACATGGTGGGGCTCCGTGGCGGTCTGCCAGATGGGAACGACACCATTGCACACCGTATGTGCAGGCGGCGCCTTGAGCAGGATCAATCCGGCGCCGCGCAGCGGCGTGTGCGCACCGTCACGTGGTCCGGGGGACAGGCTCGGCCCGCCCTCTTCTGTAGAGCCGAGCCCGTGCTCGGCTGCTTCTGGCGGGAAAAGTAGCCGAGCATGGGCTATGCCGGTCGTCCTGACCGGCACCCTTCGGGCCGTCGCAAGCGACGTTGGCAGCGGCTCCTGCCGCTACCTTCGGCTCTACAACAACGTCGCTCAGGCGATCTGCACCACGCGCGCGTTCTGGCACAGCGGGTAGCTGGCCACGAACTCGTCAATCGCATCGCGCATCGCCTCGAACGATTGGCCGTACATGTACAGCGCGGTCTCGGTCGGGCCCTGCCACCAGCTGCAGATCTCGCCCAGGCCGTCGATGTTCCCGGACAGCTGCTCGAACACGTGGTTGGAATCGCACTGTTCGTAGACCTCGTCCGGCAGGTTCAGGCCATCCAGGTAGATGCCCAGGCCTTCGGTCACGCCGAAGCTGCGATCGGCCTCGCCTGCGCCCTGTATCTGCGAACCCTTCGGTGCACCCAGCTGCTCCAGCAGGTCGATCAGCTTCGGCACGCCCGCGGCATCGACCAGTGCCACTTCGATATCGCCGTATTCGACCTCACCCAGGTCGGACATCGCGGTGCCGCCGCCGGTCAGCTCGCCCACCTGGGCCGCCTGCAGCAGCGCGTCGAGCGGATCCTCGAACAGTTCGTGGCGGTGCTCCGGCTGCAGCCGGGCGTTCAACTTCACGGTGACGTGCAGCGTGGGTTCGGTCATGGGGGCGTTCCTGGAAGAAGTGCCACCTATTGTAGAGCCGAGCCCATGCTCGGCTGCTTCTGGCCGGAAAAGCAGCCGAGCATGGGCTCGGCTCTACAACAGCCTGTCAACGCAGGAACGGCGTGACCTTGCGCTTCAGCAGTTCCACCAGCACCGGGTCCATGTACTCGTAGTCATCCGGAATATCCAGGCAGATCACCCGCTTGCCGTTCAACCAGGCCTTGTAGCGGCTGGACAGCCGGTTGCGGTGGGCGCGCTCCATCACGAACACGATATCGGCCCACTGCAGCAGCTCGGGGCTGAGCACTTCCTCGGCGTCGGCCAGCAGCCCGGCCGAGGCGGTCTCGATGCCCGGCCAATCGGCGAATACCTGCTCGGCCGTCGGGCTGCGCAGGCGGTTCTGGCTGCAGAGGAAGAGCACATTGCGGGTCATGAGCGCAGCCTAATGGGGGGCAGAGCCCTTTTCCAACGGAAAAGGCTCCGGCCCCAACCACGTGCATTCCGCGATGGGGTCAGAGCCCTCCCTGCGGGAGGAATCCGACCCCTCGACGGCGATCAGATCACCGTCAGGTTGGCGTAGGCCATCACCAGCCACTTGCTGCCGGCATCAGCAAACTCGACCTGCACGCGGGCGTGCGCGCCGCTGCCTTCGTAGTCGGTCACCATGCCTTCGCCGAACTTGGGATGGGTAACCAGCGCGCCGAGCTTGACCGGCGGCGCCTCGATCGAGGCATGGCCCATCACCCGGCTGGCGCCCATGGAGGCCGGCCGCGAGACCTGCACCTTCGGGCGCACTTCGTGCAGCAGTTCGCGCGGAATCTCGCGCAGGAAGCGTGACGGCAGGCTGTAGTTGTCCTGGCCGTGGATGCGGCGCGATTCGGCATAGCTCAGCACCAGCTTCTGGCGCGCGCGGGTGATGCCGACATAGGCCAGGCGGCGCTCTTCTTCCAGCCGCCCGCTTTCCTCCAGCGAGCGTGCGCTGGGGAATAGGCCTTCTTCCAGGCCGGCCAGGAACACCAGCGGGAATTCCAGGCCCTTGGCCGAGTGCAGGGTCATCAGCTGCACGCCCTCTTCGCCTGCCTGCGCCTGGCCCTCACCGGCCTCCAGCGCGGCATAGGCCAGGAACGCGACCAGCTCGTCCATGTCCTCGCCCACTTCCTCGATGTCGTCGGCCCGGCGCACGAAGCGCGAGGCGACCGAGACCAGTTCGTCGAGGTTGTCGGTGCGCGACTCCGAGTCCAGCGCGTTGCGGCTTTCCTTGCTCCAGTGCTCGCGCAGCTGCGAGCGGGCCAGCACGTGGTCCACGCGCTCGGCCAGGGTCATGTGCACGGTCTGCGCCTGCAGCTCGTTGACCAGCCCCAGGAAGCCGGCCAGCGCATTGCGCGCGCGTGCGGCCAGCGCGTTGCCCTGGGTGACCAGCATCGTTGCTTCCCACAGCGAGATACCCTGCGCGCGCGCCTCGCGGCGCACTTCGTCCAGCGTGCGGTCGCCGATGCCCCGGGTGGGGGTGTTGACCGCGCGCTCGAACGCGGCGTCATCGTTGCGGTTGGACAGCAGGCGCAGGTAGGCCAGTGCGTCCTTGATTTCGGCACGCTCGAAGAAACGCATGCCGCCATACACGCGGTATGGCACCTGCTCGCTCAGCAGCGCTTCTTCCAGCGCGCGCGACTGCGCGTTGCTGCGGTAGAGCACGGCCACTTCGGTGTAGCTGCCACCGTCGCGCACCCACTGGCGGGCACGCTCGACGATGTAGCGTGCCTCGTCCATCTCGTTGTACGCGGCGTACAGGTCGATCGGCTCGCCGTCACCGCTGTCGGTCCACAGCTGCTTGCCGATGCGATCCGGGTTGTGCGCGATCACCGCGTTGGCAGCGCCGAGGATGTTGGCGGTGGAGCGGTAGTTCTGCTCCAGGCGGATGGTCTGCGCGCCCGGGAAATCGCGCAGGAAGCCCTGCACGTTCTCGACCTTGGCGCCGCGCCAGCCGTAGATGGCCTGGTCGTCGTCGCCGACCACGAACACGTGGCCGGAATCACCGGCCAGCACGCGCACGAAGGCGTACTGGATGGCGTTGGTGTCCTGGAACTCGTCCACCAGGATCTCGCGGAAGCGGGCGCGGTAGTGCGACAGCAGCGCCGGGTTGTCGCGCAGCAGTTCGTGCGCGCGCAGCAGCAGCTCGGCGAAGTCGACCAGGCCGGCGCGGTCGCAGCGCGCCTGGTACTCGATGTAGGCCTGGCGCATGGTTTCCAGCCACGCGTCGTGGGGTTCGGGCTGGATGTGCTGCGGGCGGCGGCCCTCGTCCTTCTGCGCGTTGATCCACCACGCGATCTGCTTGGGCGGGTACTTGCCGTCGTCCAGCTCCAGCGCCTGCACCACGCGCTTGACCAGCCGCAGCTGGTCGTCCGAATCCATCACCTGGAAGCCTTCGGGCAGCTTCGCGTCCTGCCAGTGCAGGCGCAGCAGGCGGTTGGCCAGGCCGTGGAAGGTACCGATCCACATGCCACGGCTGCCATGGGGCAGCTGTGCGTCGATGCGGTGGCGCATTTCGCCAGCCGCCTTGTTGGTGAAGGTCACCGCGAAAATGCCATGGGTCGGCACGCCATCGACTTCATGCAGCCAGGCGATGCGGTGGGTGAGTACGCGGGTCTTGCCGGAACCGGCACCGGCCAGCACCAGGTGGTGACCGGGGGGAGCGGAGACGGCTTCGCGCTGGGCCGGGTTCAGGCCATCAAGCAGGTGGGAGACATCCATGCCCCCATTTTACGGCATCGCCGTCGCGGCTCCTGCGACCACCTGGGTGGCCAGTGCCTGTGCCTGCTGACGCAGTTCAGGCACCGCCAGGCTTTCCCACAGGCTGCCGATGCGCAGGCTGCCGAGTACGCCCAGCCGCGCCTGCGGCTGGCCACCGGCGGCACGCAGGCGGTCGCCCGGCACCGTGCTGTCCAGACCCAGCCCGTGCGGGCCGGGGCGGGCCAGGCCATCGCTCTGCAGCTGCTGCAGCAAGGGATTGCGCAGCGCGCTGGCGCGGGTTTCCACGCCGGTGGCGTTGATCACGCCGCCGATTGTCCAGTGCTGATCCTTGCCGGAGGCGTCGCGACCCGACAGCCGCAGGGCATCGCCTTCGCGGCCGATGCGTTGCAGGCGGGACCGGTGAATACGCAGTTGGCCGCTTTCGATCAGCGCCTGCAGCTGTGCGTCGACCTCTTCGGCGATGCGGTGGCGGTGCACGTCCCAGTAGCGCACCACATGGCGCAGGAAGCGGCGCTGGTCGGCCGCGTCAAGGCTGCACCACAGCGCCTGCCCGTGCGGACGGATGCGGTCCATCACTCCCTGCCACGGCAGGCCGTCGGCCTGCGCCTGGCGCGCGAACCCGCGCAACGCGCGCAGGCGCTGGCGCAGGCTCATCGGCAGCAGCGCAGCCGGGTCGAACGTGGGCAGGCCGCCATGCGCATGCGGCAGCGGCAGCAGGCCATGGCGCGAGATCACATGCAGCGGGCCGGTGTGGCCGGCTGCAACCAGCGCCAGCACGGTGTCGGCCATGCTCAGGCCGGAGCCGACGATGGCCACGGCCTGCTCACCGGCCAGGGTGCGTACGCCGTCGTAGTCCCAGGCCTCGATCACGTCATCGGCGGGCAGTGCCTCGGCACCGGCTATCGGCAGCGGCCGCATGCTGTTGCCGGTGGCGAGCACTGCCTGTGCGGCGTGCAGCGTCTGGCCATCGCCGAGTGCCAGCTGGTAGCCGTGGTCATCCGGCTGCAGGCCCAGTACCGGCTGCACGATCACCTGCAGCTGTGCCGGGCTGGCTGCGGCAGCCTCCTGCAGGCGCTGCTGCAGGTAGGCCGCAAAGTGGTGGCGGCACACGTAGCGCTCGCCCAGCACCTCGCGCGCCTCGCCCGGGTAGGCATTGGCGGCCATCAGGTAGTCGAGGAAATCGCCGGGCTGGTCGGCAAACGCACTCATCTTCGCCGCCGGCACGTTCAGCAGGTGCTCCGGCCACGGCGTGGCATAGGCGATGCCCTGCGCCAGCTGCGAAGCCGGTTCGAAGATGGCCAGCGCCAGCGGCGCCTGAGCCTGGCGCAACACCTGGATCGCCACCAGCACCCCGGCCGCACCACCACCGATGATTGCCAGGTCCAGTTCGCCATTACGCAGTGAATCAGTCATGCGCCGATTGTAGGCCATCGGCGATGACGGGCCGGATTGCCGAAGCGGGCGGTTGCCGCCGTTTCACATCAACGCATCGGCCAGCCGTGCGATGCCTTCGCGGCTGCGCCGCCACGTGGGACGGCTGCGCCACTGCTGCAGGTCCAGCTGCCGCGACTCGCGCACGTAGCCATCCTCGATCGCGCACAGCTGCTGCACCAGCGCGCGGTCGTAGCAGACCAGGCCGATTTCGGCATTCAGCGCGAACGAGCGGATATCCATGTTGATCGAGCCGAGCACGGCGATGTCCTCGTCCACGCTCATGTGCTTGGCATGCAGGAACTGCGGCTCGTACAGCGCGATGCGCACGCCACAGCGCAGCAGCTCGTCGTAGTAGGCCTCCTGCGCCCACGACGTCAGCCGCTGGTTGTTGCTGGCCGACAGGATCAGCTGCACCTGCACGCCGGACAAGGCCGCAATGCGCAAGGCGCTGAGCGTGGCTTCGTCGGGCACGAAATACGGGGTGACCATCACCAGCCGGCGCCGCGCCAGGTGGATCAGCGCCGCCACCGCATCGCGTGCGTTGCTGTACGGATAAGCCGGGCCGCTGGGCAGCAGCTGGGTGGCGATGTCGTCACTGCACTCGGGCACATCGGCGATCACGTCCAGGCGCTGGCCGGTTTCCATGTACCAGTCGCTGGCGAAGACCGCTTCCAGATGCGCCACCGCCGGGCCGCGCACGCGCGCCACCAGTTCGCGGTTCGGGTGGCCGGGCACGAACTGCGGGCCGGCCAGGTTCTGCGAACCGACATAGGCCACTTCGTTGTCGATCACCGCGATCTTGCGATGGTTGCGCAGGTCCATGCGCCCGCTGCGGCGCCAGCGCAGGCCACCGGGCAGCATCGCGCGCACTTCGATGTCGCGCGCCTGCAGGCGCTTGCGATAGGCACGCAGGCCGCGCTTGGCGCCCACCGCGTCGAGCAGCACGCGGCACTGCACGCCACGTGCAGCCGCACGCTGCAGGGCCTCGACGATCGCCTCGCCCACCGCGTCGTCGAACATCAGGTAGTACAGCAGGTGCACGCGGTCTTCGGCCTGGTCGATGTCGGCGATCAGCGTGTGCAGTGATTCGTCGTAGTCGGTCAGCAGATCGACGGCGTTGCCGTGCACCGGCATGAAGTCGCCCTGGCGCTGCACCAGCGGCACGATCTCAGCGCTGGCGGTGTCCGGCTGCGGTGTCCAGCGCAGGCGATGCTGCAGCGCCTGTTCCTCGCGGATGACCTGCGAGGCCTCGGCCTGGCGGCGGATGCGCTCGCGCGACAGCCATGGGTGGCCGAACAGCAGGTACAGCGGCAGGCCCAGCAGCGGCACGAAGCCGACCAGCAGCAGCCAGCTACGCGCCGCCCCCGGCGTGGTGCGGGTGGGGATCCAGCACAGTGCAACCAGCCGGATCAGCCAGTCGATCAGCAGCAGGTACGAACCCAGCAACCACTCGAACAGCATCGTGTCGCCCGTCGGGAGGTGATGGGCCATTCTGCCCACCGGCCCTTGTGGAGTCGAGCCGCGCTCGACGGCCTTCCGGTCCGACCGCACAGCAGCCGAGCGTGGGCTCGGCTCTACAGGATGGCTCAATGCCGCACCGGCACCTCGCACAGCCGCCGCACCGCGTCGGCATGGCGGCGGCCGTTGAGCGCCATGCAGGCGATCGCCTGTGCGGCCCGCTCCAGCTGCGCCTCCGGCAGCGGCGACGGCGCGCCGTTGGCCAGTGCCAGATGGTGGTCGCACAGCAGCAGCGCCATGCCCTCGATGCCTTGCAGCATGCGCTGCAGGCGCAGCCAGCCCAGTTCCAGGTCCTGCCGGTGTGATGGGGTGTTCATGCAACCTCCTTCAACTGATCTGGCCACCGTGAAGGTGGCGGACGATGCGTGGTTGCAATACCGGGAAGCAATCAATCAGCAAACGAACCGGCGGGCGCAAGGCCCCCTCGCACCGTCCGCCATAGAGGCGGATAGGTCACCAACCGTCGCCGGAGGGATCTCCGGCGACGGCGGGCGAGTCTACTGATTGATTGACTTCACGGGATTGCAAGCCCGACCGCTGCAACCGCAGCGGCTCACCATCATGGGCACGGCCACGCCCGTCGTTCCAATCGATTTGAACCGTGCGAGGCGCCCGAACCGGTAGGAACAATCACTTATCGCATTCGGCCCTTCGCTCCAGGCATGGCGCCATTGGCGACAGCGTGCGCAGGGACTGCCCAGTGCCGACCAACGGTCGGCACCCACCACCACCACAGCAGCATCGGAATGGTCGGTATCCACCAGGTAAACGCAGGGCATGAAAAAACCCGCCACAAGGGCGGGTTTCTTCGCGGGGACCAGCAATCCTTGCGGATTACTTGATCTTGCCTTCCTTGTACAGGACGTGCTTGCGCACGACCGGATCGTACTTCAGGAATTCCATCTTCCCCGGGGTGTTCTTCTTGTTCTTGTCGGTCGTGTAGAAGTGGCCGGTACCGGCCGAGGAAATCATACGGACCTTATCGCGCTTGCCTGCCATGATGCTTTACTCCTCAGACCTTTTCGCCGCGCGCACGCAGCTCAGCCAGAACGGAATCGATGCCGTTCTTGTCGATGGTGCGCAGTGCATGCGCGGAAACACGAAGCTTGACCCAGCGGTTCTCGCTGGCCACCCAGAAACGGCGCTCGTGCAGATTCGGCAGGAAACGACGACGGGTCTTGTTGTTGGCGTGCGAGACGTTGTTACCCGTCTGCACTCGCTTGCCGGAAACCTGGCATACGCGGGACATTGCGCACCTCGATAGTAGTAGTTGTCAGCCCGTAGCCCGGGCGACGGCGGCCTCGATGGTTGCCCACCACACGTCAAGAGAATCAAAGGGTACGCTGGCGTTGGGCGGCCGGGGACGTGCTCCCGGGGGCGCCGCCCGGTAGAAAACCGGACACAGCGAGCCGCGCATTATGCACGGGTTCAAGCACTTGCGCAAGTTACCCACAGGCGGGGACTGGACCGGCGGGGCGGGGGGACTTCGCCAACCGGCATACTGGCCCGGATCACTGCGGAGCTTTCCATGCGGCTGCTGGCCCTGACCTACGGAACCGAAGGCGATACGCGTCCGCTGGCCATGCTCTGCCATGGGCTGATCAGCGCAGGCCACGCGGTGACACTGCTGGCCGATGGCGGCACCCTGGGCAGCGCGCAGGCCCTGGATGTGCCCCACGCGGCCCTTGAGGGTGACATCCATGACGAAGTGGTCGCCCTTGTCTCGCGGGGCAACGGTGTTGCCGCCGCCAGTACCGGTCTGGCACGGATGGCGCTGCAGCATGTCAGCGGCTGGATGCGCCAGGCCGATGCCGCCGCCGAAGGCTGCGATGCGATTCTGACCGGCGGACTGGCGGCCCTTGTCGGCATGAGCGTGGGCGAACGTCGGGGTCTGCCGGTCATCGGCACCGGCATGATTCCGCTGACCCCGACGCGAGCCTTCCGCTCTCCGTTCCTGCCGCCCGGACGCTCGCCGGGCTGGTTGAACCGGGCCAGTTACGGGTGGGTCAACGGCCTGATCTGGCGCCAGTTCCGTCGGCCGATCAACGCGGCACGCCAGCAACTGGGGCAATCGCCGCGTCGCGCGCTGTGGTCCGGCCTGCCGATGCTCTATGGCATCTCGCCGCAGCTGCTGCCGCCACCGGCGGACTGGCCGGTCGACCACATCGCCTGTGGCCAATGGCGGCTTCCTGATGCGCCCTGGACGCCGCCAGCCGATCTGCAGGCCTTCCTCGATGCCGGGCCGCCGCCGGTCTATCTGGGCTTTGGCAGCATGACCGGATTCGATCGCGAGCGCGTGCTGCCGGCCCTGCTGCAGGCGCTGGCACCGCGCCGGGTGCTGCTGTTTCCAGGGTGGGCCGGATTGCCGACGGGTGCGCTGCCAGCAGATGTGTTCGTGCTCGGCCCGACGCCACACGAAGCACTGTTCCCGCATTGCGCACTCGCCATCCACCATGGTGGCAGCGGCACCACGCATTCGGCCTGCCGCGCCGGCATTCCCTCGCTGGTGATGCCGTTCGCCGCGGATCAGTTCTTCTGGGCCGATCGCCTGTATCGGTTGGGCGTGGCACCGGCACCGTTGTCACCGAAGCGACTGGATGCAGCAACGCTGGCGGCAGCCATCACCTTCGTTGAAACCGACGCAACACGCGCACGCGCGGCGGCCCTGGGCGTGGCGATGGGCCATGAGGACGGGGTGGCCTGTGGCGTGGCGATGATCGAGCGCTGGTTACGGCCGGTGTAACAGCGGCCAGGCCTCAGCGCAGGTGCGAAATCACCTGCGCCAGCAGATGGGCATCCTTGAGCGCGCCGTGCAGGCCGCGCTGGCTGGGAATGCGCAGGCGCTGCAGCACATCATCGAGCTTGTTGCCCTGGCCGGGCCAGCGCCCGCGCGCCAGCTTCAGGCTGCAGGTGATGCGGCAATGCTGGGCCAGCGTGCCAGGAATACCGGACAGACGCAGCTCGTTGTCCAGGAAGCCCACATCGAAGGTGGCGTTGTGCGCGACCATCTCGCTGCCGCGCAGGAAGTCCAGCAGTTCGGCGGCCTTGCTGGAAAACAGTGGCTTGCCCACCAGCATCGCATCACTGATGCCATGCACGCGCTGTGCACCCCAGTCGACCCTGCGCTGCGGCTGCAGGTAGGTGTGGAACTGGCGGCCGGTGAGCTGGCCATCGATCAGTTCGACGGCACCGATTTCGATCACCCGGTGCCCCAGGCGGTGGGAGATGCCGGTGGTTTCGGTATCCAGTGCGACGATGCGACTCATGCGTGGCGATGTTTCCTGTTACGTGCGGTGGTGATTTTCGCATGCCGGTAGAGCCGGGCCCACGCTCGGCTGGCGCGCGTAGCGCGGGCTTGGTGATGCCAGAAGCAGCCGAGCGTGGGCTCGGCTCTACAGATGCGCGCGCGCGATCAACCCAACGCCTCCACCACCCAATCGATGAACACCCGCAGCCGCTGGCTCATGTGCCGGTTCGGCGGGAACATCACATGCATCGGCATCGGCGGCAGCTGCCAGTCCGGCAACACCGGCAACAGCTCGCCGCGCGCCACGTGCGGCTCGGCCATGTAGCTGGGCAGCGCCACCACGCCCAACCCCGCCAACGCAGCGGCCAGATAGGCGTTTCCATCATCGAAGCCGACCGTATAGCGGCCCTGCACCTCAACGCGTTCATCGCCGCGCTGTGCAACGAACACGCGTGCGCGGCCGCTGCGCGGGCTGAGGAAGCCGACCATGTGGTGGTCGGGCCCTTCCAGCGCGCGCGGATCGGCCGGCAACCCGAAACGCTGCACATAGCCGGGGCTGGCGTGGAAGCCGATCGGCAGCGCCGCCAGCGGCCGCGCCACCAGTGCCGGGTCGGCCGGGGTGCCACCCCGGATCACGCAGTCGACGTTGTCGGCGATGACATCGACCTCGCGGTCACTCACGCCGATGTCCAGCTGGATCTCCGGGTAGCGCGCTTGGAAATCCGGCAACGCCGGCACCAGCCGCAGCCGCGCGTACGGCCCGGGCACATCCACGCGCAGGCGTCCGCGCGGCTGGCTGGCCGCGTCACCCAGCCCGCCTTCCACCTCTTCCAGCTCGGCCAGCAGGCGGGCGATGCGCGGGTAGTAGGCCGCGCCGTCGGCGGTGACGCTGACCCGGCGCGTGGTGCGGTTGAGCAGGCGCAGCCGCAGGTGTGCCTCCAGTTGCTGCACCAGCTGGGTGGCCGTGGTGCGGCTGATCTGCAGGGTCTGCGCGGCGCGGGTGAAGCTGCCGGTTTCCACCACCCGGGCAAAGGCCCGCATCGCCTCGAAACGGTCCATGGCGGGCCATGATTGTTTGGAATTGACAATCAATCTAGGCCGATCATCGCGGTTTATCCAGACAGCGCTGACGGGGAGGATGGCGTTCTCTCCCACGGGATCTTCCCCATGTCACAGCGTGATGTCGTTTTCCCCGCCGGCCGCCAGGCCCTGTACGAGCGCAACCGCTACTCGCCTGCGATCCGTTCCAACGGCTTCCTGTTCGTATCCGGCCAGGTCGGCAGCCGTGAGGACGGCTCGCCCGAGCCAGACTTCGAAACGCAGGTGCGCCGCGCTTTCGAGAATCTCAATGCGGTGTTGGCTGCTGCCGGCTGCACGTTCGATGACGTGATCGACGTGACCGTGTTCCTGGTCGATCCAGAGAAGAACTTTGAGAAGGCCTGGGCAATCGTGCCGGAGTATTGGGGCGAGGCGCCGCAACCGACCCTGACCGGTATCGGCGTGACCTGGCTGTACGGGTTCCAGTTCGAGATCAAGGTGATCGCGAAGCTGCCGTGATACGGGTAGTGCCGGCCGCTGGCCGGCAACGCGGTGGGGTCGAAAAGCGTGTCGACCAAGGTCGACACCTACCAGAGCACATGTGCGCGGCGCTCCCGAACGGTGTGGTGGGGTCAGAGCCCTTTCCGGAGGAAAGGGATCCGACCCCGCGCCCGGCCCAGCTGAACGGGAGATTCCGACGAATTCCCGAAGCGCCCATTGATATTGTATCCGGCGAAAACCGCTTGCTAGCCTGCCGTCCATGCGCTGGATCACCCGCCACCTCCGTTCGACCCTGCTGATGCTGCTGATGGCGGCATTCGTGGTCGTGCCGGTGGCCGACGCGCTGGCCTGCACGGTGGAACCGCATGCCAGCACGGTGCATGTGGAGTCCGCACCGGATGCCGATGGCGATGCCGACGGCAAGCACGTCGGTGCCTGTGGCCACAACCACTGCCACCACTCCAATCTGAGCCTGCCGGCCAGTACCTTCGCCGCCTTCGGTGCGCCGCTTCCGGCGCGCTGGATGAATGCCGGCGACGCGGCGACCTATGCGGTCGCCCAGGATGAACTGACGCGTCCTCCCCGGGCGTGAGTTGAGCGCGTCCCGCATTCGCGGGCTTCGGTTCCCCTCACCTCCGGAAATTCTTCATGTCGACCCTGACACGTCGGCCGCTGCGTGCGGCCGGGCGGGTCGTCGCCGTGTTGCTGGGCCTGGCCCCGGCGGCATCGGTGATGGCGCAAGCCGCCCCTTCCTACGACACCCTGCTTGAACGCCTGGACCAGCTGCCCGGCACCCGCGTCGGTGCGGCGCTGGCCGAGGCCGCCGACGCGCGCGCCGACCAGGCCCGTGCGTTGCCCAACCCTTCCCTCTCTTACTCCGCCGAAAACGCCTGGGGCACCGGCTCCTATGGCGGCATGGGCAAGGCCGATACCGTGCTCACCCTGTCCCAGCCGCTGGAGGTCTGGGGCCAGCGTGGCGCGCGTGTCCGTGCCGCCCGTGCCGAGGCACAGGCCGCCAACCTGCGTGGTGCCCAACGCCGCAGCGACGTGGCCAGCCAGCTGGCGGTGGTCTATGCACAGGCGGAAAGTGCACTGCGCCGCTACACCCTGGCCGAAGAAGCACTGAGCCTCACCCGCGCTGACGCCAACGCGGTCAACGCGATGGTCAAGCAGGGCCGCGAGCCGCAGCTGCGCGCCGTGCAGGCGCAGAGCGAAGTCGCCAACGCCAGCGCCGCGCTGGATGAGGCGCAGGCCTTCCGCGATGCCGCGCTGGCCCGCCTGGCCGGTGCCGCGCTGCTGGATGCGCCGGTGCAGTCGATCGGCGACAGCCTGCTCGACCGCGCGCCGCCGTTGCCACGCGGTGCCACCGATACCGCACTGGCGGTGCGCATCGCTGAAGCCGAAGCCGATGCGGCGGGCAAGCTGGTCGAGGTGGAGCGCAAGCGCGCCCTGCCCGACCTGAGCGTCACTGCCGCGCAGACCCGCTTCCGCGAGGGGGGCGAGCGCGCCTACAACCTCGGGGTCAGCCTCAGCATCCCGCTGTTCGACCGCAACCGCGGGGGAATCCGCGCCGCCAATGCCGACCAGCGCGCGGCCGAGGCACGCCTGGACCAGCAGCGCCGCGACAGCGAGGCGGCACGCCTCTCCGCGGTGGCCGGTTTGAAGGCCGCCGGCAGCCGTACCCGCGCCGCCGATGAAAGCGTGGTCGCCGCCGAAGAGGCGTATCGCCTGGCCCGCATCGGCTTCGACGCCGGGCGCATCTCGCAGCTGGAACTGCGCAGCACGCGCAGCGCCCTCATCGCCGCCCGCGGCACCGCCGTGGATGCGCGCCTGTCGCGCGTCGCCGCGGAAATCGATCTTGCCCGCCTTGAAGGGCGCGCACCTTTTGTGGAGGTCCCATGACGCTCTCCCGTACTTTCCCGCTGATCGGCGGCGTGCTGCTGGCCGCGCTGCTGGCCGGCTGCGCTGGCAACGCGCAGACACCTGCCAATGAAGACCCGGCTGCGGCCAAGGCCGGCACCGACGATGGCCACGGCCATGCCGCCGACAGCAAGGAGGCCAAGGCCGAATCCGCAAAGGCGCCCGCCGATGGCGATGAGGGTGTCGTGCAGCTGACTCCTGAGCAGATCAAGGCGTCCGGTATCGAAGTGGTCGCGGTCGGTCGTGGTGGCGGTAGCTCCACGCGCCTGTCCGGCCGGGTCGAACCGTCGGTCGGTGCACGCGCCTCGGTGGCGTCGACCGTGACCGGCCGCGTCGAACGCGTGCTGGTCGCACCGGGCACCGCGGTGAAGCAGAACCAGGCACTGGCGATCGTGGTCAGCGGCGAAGCGGCGGTGTTCCGCGCCAATGCGCTGGCCGCCTCGGCCGAAGCCGAGGCCGCGCGCCTGGCCTATGGCCGCGACAAGGCGCTGGTCGACCAGGGCGTGGTCGCCCGCCAGGAGATGGAAGCCTCGCGCGCACGGTCGCTGGCGGCACAGGCCCAGGCCGCTGCCGCGCAGGCCCAGGCCGCTGCCAACGGTGCGCCCGATGCCAGTGGCCGCGTGCGCATCACCAGCCCGGTGGCCGGCATCGTCGGCAACGTGCAGGTCACTCCGGGCGGTGTAGTCGCCGCCGGCAGTGCAGTCGCCGATGTCGCCGACCCGACAATGAACGAGCTGGTGTTCACCGCACCGCCGGCGCTGGCCGCACAGGTCACGCCCGGCATGACGCTGGAAGTGAGCGTGCCGGGTGGCAGCTTCACCGCCACCGTCACCGGTTCGGCCGCCGATGTGCGCCAGCAGGGCGGCGTCGCGGTGATCCGCGCCACCCCGGTGGATGCGTCGCTGCCGCCGGCCGGTTCGCCGGTCTCGGCCGTGGTGGTCACCGAAGGCCAGGACGGTTCGCTCAGCGTCCCGGCCGATGCAGTGCAGAACGTTGATGGCAGCAGCGCGGTGTTTGTCGCCGTCGAAGGTGGCTTCAAGGCGCAGCCGGTGCTGGCCGGGCGCCGTGCCGGTGACCGCATCGAGATCCTCGCTGGGCTGACCGGCAGCGAGCGCATCGTCGGTGCCAATGCCTTCCTGCTCAAGGCCGAGCTGGCCAAGGGCGAAGCCGAGCACGGCCACTGAGGAGGCGACCATGTTCAAGCTGATCATTGAAACAGCGGTGCGCCACCGCTGGCTGGTGGTGTTCATGGCCGCACTGATCGCCGCGGTGGGCCTGTTCCAGCTGGGCAAGCTGCCGATCGACGCGGTGCCGGACATCACCAACCGTCAGGTACAGATCAACACGGTGGCACCGGCGCTGACACCGGAGCAGATCGAGCGGCAGGTGACCTATCCGCTGGAAACCGCGCTGGCCGGCATCCCCGGCCTGACCACCACGCGTTCGCTGTCGCGCAATGGTTTCTCGCAGGTCACCGCGATCTTCACCGATGCCACCGACATCTACTTCGCCCGCCAGCAGGTGGCCGAACGCATGCGCGAGGCATCGGAAGACCTGCCCGATGGTGCATCACCGATGCTGTCGCCGGTCACCACCGGCCTTGGCGAGGTGCTGATGTGGACGGTGGACTTCACCGCGTTCGATCCGGCCAAACTGGCCAAACCCGATGAAGCGGGCTGGCAGGCCGACGAGGTCTACCGCACACCGGAAGGCAACCTGCTGCGTACGCCCGAAGAACGTGCGACCTACCTGCGCACCGTGCAGGACTGGATCATCGCGCCGCAGATGCGTTCCAGCCCGGGGCTGGCCGGCGTCGATACGGTCGGCGGCTACGTGAAGGAATACGGCGTGCATCCGGACAGCGCCAGACTGGCCGCGCATGGCCTCGGCCTGGCCGACCTGGTCACTGCGCTGCAGCGTTCCAACGTGCAGGCCGGTGCCGGCTTCGTACAGCGTGCCGGCGAGGGCCTGGTGGTACGTGCCGACGGCCTGGCGCTGACCACCGACGACCTGGCACAGGCCCCGGTGGCGACCCGCAATGGCGTGGTGGTACGCGTAGCCGATGTGGCCACGGTGGAACTGAGCCGCGCGCCGCGGCTGGGTGCGGCCAGCCGCAACGGCCATGAAGCCGTGCTGGGCACCGCGCTGATGATTGCCGGTGGCAACAGCCGCACCGTGGCCCAGGCAGCGGCCGCGCGCCTGGAACAGGTAAACAAGTCACTGCCGGCCGACATCGTGGCGGCACCGGTGCTGGACCGCAGCGTGCTGGTCAATTCCACCATCAAGACCGTCGCCAGGAACCTCACCGAGGGCGCGCTGCTGGTGGTGGTGGTGCTGTTCCTGCTGCTGGGCAACCTGCGTGCGGCAACGATCACCGCGCTGGTGATTCCGCTGTCGTTCCTGTTCGCAGTGATCGGCATGAACCGCTTCGGCATCAGTGGCAACCTGATGAGCCTGGGTGCGCTGGACTTCGGCATCCTGGTGGACGGTGCGGTGATCGTGGTCGAGTCGACACTGCTGATGCTGGGCCAGCGCCGCGCCGAACTGGGCCGTGCGCTGACCGCGATGGAACGCCTGCGCGTAGCCGCCGATTCTGCCATTAAGATGGCGCGCCCTGCGGCCTTCGGCCAGCTGATCATCCTGCTGGTGTTCGCGCCGATCCTCACGCTGGAGGGCGTGGAGGGCAAGACGTTCCACCCGATGGCGGCCACGTTCATGCTGGCCCTGGTCGGTGCCTTCCTGTTCTCCTTCACCTTCGTGCCGGCGATGGCCGCGCTGCTGGTGCGCGAGCCCAAGGTGAAGGACGGCGATGCGCACGCGGACGACGGCGAGCACGAAACCAGGCTGATCCGCGTGCTGCGTGCGCGCATCGAACCGGTGGTGCGCAAGGCCGTGGCGCACCCGCGCACGGTGCTGGCCGGTGCGGTGATGATGGTGGTGGTGGGCATCGGCGCGTTCTCGCTGCTGGGCCGCGAGTTCATGCCGACCCTGGATGAAGGCAACGTGGCGATGCAGGCCCTGCGCGTGCCATCGACCTCGCTGGAGCAGTCACTGGCAATGCAGCTGGCGCTGGAAAAGGCGATTGCCAAGCAGCCGGAAGTGGAAACCGTGTTCTCGCGCACCGGTACCGCCGAGGCGGCGATCGACCCGATGCCGACCAACATTTCCGACAGCGTGATCGTGTTGAAGCCACGCAAGGACTGGCCCGATCCGACGCTGGCCAAGGACGCACTGGTGGCGCGCTTCGAGAAACTGGCCGGGCAGCAGCTGGGCAACAGCTTCGAGTTCAGCCAGCCGATCGAGCTGCGCTTCAACGAACTGATTTCCGGCGTGCGTACCGACCTGGCCGTAATGATCTTCGGTGATGACTTCAGCCAGCTGCAGAAGGTGGCCGACCAGGTGGCGTTGAAGCTGCGTGCGGTGGATGGCGCGGCCGACGTGCGGGTAGAACAGATCTCCGGCCTGCCCACGCTCAACGTGGCGATCGACCACGTGGCGGCGGCACAGTACGGGTTGAGCGCCGCAGATGTGAGTGATGCGCTGTCCACCGGCATCGGCGGTACCACGGCCGGCAAGATCTTCGAAGGCGACCGCCGCTTCAACGTGGTGGTGCGCCTGGACGATGCCTCGCGCAACGATCCGGACCAGCTGGCCTCGCTGCCGATCGCCACGCCATCGGGGCTCGTGATTCCGTTGTCGTCGGTGGCGCGCATTACCGTGAGCGAAGGGCCGAACCAGATCAGCCGCAACAACGGCAGCCGCCGCGTGGTGGTGCAGGCCAACGTGCGCGGTCGCGATCTGGGCGGCTTCGTCGGCGAGGCGCAGGCCGCGGTGGCCGACGTGGCGCTGCCGCCGGGCGCCTACCTGACCTGGGGCGGTCAGTTCGAGAACCTGCAGCGCGCGGAGAAGCGGTTGGCAACCGTGGTGCCGGTGGTGTTCCTGCTGATCGGCAGCCTGCTGTTCATGGCCCTGCGCAGCGGCAAGGAAGCCATTCTGGTGTTCAGCTGCGTGCCGTTGGCGCTGGTCGGTGGCATCCTCGCGCTGCTGCTGCGAGGCATGCCGTTCTCGGTATCGGCGGCAGTTGGCTTCATCGCCGTCTCCGGCGTGGCCACGTTGAACGGCCTGGTGCTGATGCAGGCGATCCGCGAACGCCTGGACGCCGGCGACCTGCCGCTGCAGGCAGCAATCAACGGTGCCTCCAGCCGCATCCGCGCGGTGCTGACCACGGCGCTGGTGGCGATCGTCGGCTTCATCCCGATGGCGATTGCCAGCGGTTCCGGTGCGGAGGTGCAGAAGCCGCTGGCCACGGTGGTGATCGGTGGCCTGATCACCGCCACCGTGCTGACCCTGCTGGTGCTGCCGACCTTCGCAGCACGGGTGGCCAAGCCGCGGCCGGTGGGGTGAGGCGAGAGGGGGTCGGAGCCCTTTCCACAGGAAAGGGATCCGACCCCGTGACCGGGTCGGGTTGCCGGCCAGCGGCCGGCACTACCCTTGCACGGTCAGGCCTTCTTGCGCTCGGCGATGTAGGCCTGGATCTGCTGTTCCAGCACCGGCAGCGGCACCGAGCCCTGCTTGAGCAGGGTGTCGTGGAAGCCCTTGATGTCGAACTTGTCGCCCAGCTCCTTCTCGGCCTGCGCACGCAGGCGCACGATGGCGATCTCGCCCAGCTTGTAGCTCAGCGCCTGGCCAGGCCAGGAGATGTAGCGGTCCACCTCGGTGGTCACTTCATGCTCGCTCAGCGCGGTGTGGTCACGCAGGTAGGCCAACGCCTGCTCGCGGGTCCAGCCCTTGCTGTGCACGCCGGTGTCGATCACCAGGCGCGCGGCACGCCACATCTCGTAGGTCAGGCGGCCGAAATCCTCGTACGGGGTTTCGTAGATGCCCATCTCCACGCCCAGTTTCTCGCAGTACAGCGCCCAGCCTTCGCCATAGGCGGAGATGTAGGCGTTGCGGCGGAACTCCGGCAGGTTCTTCTGCTCGGCGGCGATCGCGCCCTGCAGCGAGTGGCCCGGATCGGATTCATGCAGGGTCAGCGCCGGCAGGTTGTACAGCGGGCGCGACGGCAGGTTGTAGGTGTTGAGCCAGTAGGTGCCCATGCCACCGCGGCCGGCCGTCCAGAACGGTGCGATGTCCGGCGGCACCGGCACGATGGTGAAGCGCGCGCGCGGCAACGTCATGTACTTGCCCAGCTGGCCGTCCGCCCGCTTGGAGATCCACGCGGCACGCGACAGCAGCTCTTCCGGCGTCTTTGCATAGAACTGCGGATCGGTACGCAGGAAGGTCAGGAACTCGGCAAAGCTGCCCTTGAACTTCACCTGCTTGATGATGTCGTTCATTTCCTTCTGGATGCGCGCGACCTCATCCAGGCCGATGCGGTGGATCTCGTCCGGCGACAGGTCCAGCGTGGTGTACTCGTGGATCTGCTGCCGGTAGTACGCCTTGCCATCGGGCATCGCTTCGGCGGCCAGGGTGGTACGCGCCTGCGGCACGTACTCGTTGACGAAGAAGGTGCGCAGCTGCTGGAACGCCGGCACCACCTTGCCGCTGATCGCCGCGCGCGCCTGCGCCTGCAGCCTGGCCTGCTCGGCGGCCGGGATGGTGGTGGGCAGCTTCTTGAACGGCGCGTACAGCGGCGACTCGGTCGGGTCCTTCAGCTCGGCGACGGTGGCGATGGACACTTCGCGGCCATCGAGCACCGCGCGCGGCACGCTGAAACCACGCTTCAGGCCGGCGCGCATGTTCTCGGTCTGCTGGCCGAAGTAGCGCGGTACATCATTCAGGCGTGCGATGTAGTTCTGGTAGTCCTGCACGGTCTTCATCTCGCGCCGGGCCATGAAGGACAGGTTGGACCAGAACGAGGAATCGGCGTTGAACGGCATCTCGTAGCCGCGCAGGCGCGTCTCTTCGGCCAGGTTGAACACCTGGTCGTGGTAGATCGCGTAGTTGACCTGGTTGTCGGCCGACAGGGTCTTCGGGTCGATCTTCTTCAGCGCGGCCAGGGTCTCATCCCACACCTTCAGGCGCGCCTGCTGCGCGGCCGGGCCGACGTCGGGCATGCGGGTGGCGTTCGCCGGGGCGTCCTCGTCCTCGCTGGCCTCGCCACCGCCCTGCTGGCGCCACTTCCATTCCTTCTCGTACAGCGCGCGGAAGGCGGCGTCGGCGGGCGATTCAGTGGCCACGCCGGACGGTGCGGCGGTGGCGGGCGGCGCGGCCAGGGCCACGGCGGGGGCGGACAGGGCGATCAGCAGGGCAACGGCAAGACGGGTTTTCACGAGCACAGGTTCCCGGGAAGGCAGACCCCGATCATGGCACCCCCCATCGCCCGTGGCATGGGACGAAGGTCCTGCCTGCGCAGCAGACCGGGGCCCCGGTAGCCGCCAACCTTGGTTGGCGCTGGGCTTCCCCGTGTGCCAACCAAGGTTGGCAGCTACCAGGCACGGTAGCCAGGTACGCAGTAGACCCACGTCATGCGTGGATGCGCCGCGGATCCGGACAGGGTGATCCGGACGGGGTCAGAGCCCTTTCCCATGAAAAGGGATCCGACCCCGGGGCCTCAGTGGCTGGCCTTGTCTCGCTTCCAGCCGCGGTGCTTGATGTCCAGGTGCAGGCTGTACAGCGCGGTGAACGCCGGGAACAGGTTCTGCAGCACGCCCACCGAGTCCTGCTTGGCCGAGAACAGGAAGTAGCTCAGCGTCATCAGGCTGCCGAGCACGCTCATGTACCAGAACAGGCGCGGGATCACCGGCTTGCCGGCGCGCTTGGACGCGACGAACTGGACCAGCCAGCGGCCGCCGAACATCAGCGCGCCGGTATAGCCGATCAGCTTCCAGCCGGTCACGTGCAGGCCGGTCCAGTACAGCCAGGTCAGCGGCTGGTCGAGCCAATGCAGCTCCAGATCCATCAGCGCTCCTCCACCGCGGTGCGCTTGCTGCGGGTGATCAGCCAGGCCACGCCACGCAGGTCGCGGATGCCGACCAGCGCGCGGCCGAGGTTGTTGTACTTGGACACGCCAGCGGTACGGTGGCGGTGGTTGACCGGCACGCTGGTGGTCTTCCAGCCGGCGCGCTGCATCAGCGCCGGCAGGTAGCGGTGCATGTGGTCGAAGTACGGCAGGTCGAGGAACGCGCTGCGTTCGAACAGCTTGATGCCGCAGCCGGTATCGGGCGTATCGTCGCGCAGCATGCGTGCACGGATGGCGTTGGCCCATTTGCTGGCCCAGCGCTTGCTGCCGCTGTCCTGGCGGTTGACGCGCCAGCCGGCGAACAGCTTCACCTGCGCCTCGGCGGCGTCGCGTGCGGCGAGCAGCTTGGGGATATCGGCCGGATCGTTCTGGCCATCGCCATCCAGGGTCGCGATCCACGGCGCGCGGGCGTGCTTGACGCCGGTGCGCACCGCGGTGCTCTGCCCGCTCTGGTTCACATGGTGCAGCACGCGCAGTTCCGGGGTGGTCGCCTTCAGTCCCTGCAGCACCGCCAGGGTGTCATCGCGCGAGTGATCGTCGATGTAGACGATTTCGAACGGCAGCCGGCCACGCAGCGCGGCGGTGATTTCGGCGACCAGCGGGGCGACATTGTCGCGCTCGTTGAATACCGGGACGACAACGGAAAGCTCGGGTTGGCTCATAAGGCACTCGGCCAAAGGGGGGACAAAGACCGCGCATTCTCCGCTGCCGAGGTTATCCGAAGATGAACCCCGCGGCGTGAGGATCCATCCTCAGGCGCGATCGCCAAAATACTCGCGGCACCACTGCACCACAGGCGGCAGGCCTTCTTTGATCGGGGTCACCGCATCGAAGCCGAAAGCGTCATGTGCGCGCCGGGTATCGGCCATCGTGCGCACCATGTCGCCGGGCTGCATGGGCTTGTACACCTTCTGCGCGGGGCGGCCGGCGGCCTGCTCGATCACGCTGATGAAGCGCTCCAGCTCGACCGGCGTATGGTTGCCGAGGTTGAACACCCGGTGCGGCACCGGGCCGTCGGCCGGATGCGCGAGGGCGCCGAGGATACCGGACACAATGTCGGAGACATGTGTGAAATCGCGCTGCATGCGGCCTTCGTTGAACACGTCGATCGGCCGCCCGGCCAGCACCGCGCGGGAGAACAGCAGCGGTGCCATGTCCGGCCGGCCCCACGGGCCATACACGGTGAAGAAGCGCAGGCCGGTGGCATGCAGGCCGTACAGCTGCGCGTAGGTGTAGGCCATCAGCTCATTGGCCGCCTTGGTCGCCGCGTACAGCGAACGCGGCTGGTCTACGCGCTGGTCCTCGGAGAACGGCGGCGTGGCCGAATCGCCGTAGACCGAGCTGCTGGAGGCATACACCAGGTGCTGCACGCCGCGGTGGCGGCACAGTTCGAGCATGTTGACGAAGCCGACCAGGTTGCTGTCGACGTAGGCGTGCGGGTTTTCCAGCGAATAGCGCACGCCGGCCTGGGCGGCCAGATGGATCACCGCCGTCGGCTGCACTTCATCGAACAGCGCAGCCAGGCCCTCGCGGTCGGTCAGGTCCAGCGCGCGCAGGTCCAGCGACGGGCACAGCGCGGCCACGCGGTCGCGCTTGATCTGCGGGTCGTAGTAATCGTTGAAGTTGTCCAGGCCGACCACGGCCTGGCCGGCCTCCAGCAGAGCGCGGGCGGTGTAGGCACCGATGAAGCCGGCAGCGCCGGTGAGCAGGATGGTCATGGCAGGGGCCTGGAAACGAAGTTCAGGCCCCTGATGTTACCGGTCTCAGAACAAACCGAAACGCTTCTTCGCCACGTTGGTGCGGCCGGGTTCGATTACATCCTGGATCTTCTTCGCGTCGAAGCGGTCGAGCAGCGCCTCGGCGCCCTTCCTCAGCTTCAGGTCCATCTCTTCGGGGTACAGCGGGACCAGGCTCATGAAGCTGATGGTCTTGCCGTCGTCCAGTTCCAGCGTGGCAAAGTCCTCCGGGGTGGTTACCGGCGGCAGCACGATGGCGCCGTCGAAGCCCACGCCCGGCGCATAGGGCTCGCTGGGATGGCCGTTGGGAATGGTGTGGCCGAAGCCCAGCCAGGTGTCGTACTCGTGCGGCAACCGCGCCATGCCCTTCAGCAGGCGCACCGGCCAGTAATTGCGCTCGTCCTCGAAGGCGTCCTGGGAGATGGGCCAGTCCGCCGGCAGGGTCACCATCAGTTCCATGTAGCGCGGCACGTCCGCGTCCACCTCGGCGGGCACGGTCATCGGCAGGTCGCTCATGCCGGAGGTGACCAGGCGCAGGTAAGGGCAGTGGTCATTGGCCGGCACCACGTGCACGTCGATGTGCACCAGGTCGGAGATGATCTCGTGGAAGACACCGGATACCGGGCCCAGATGGCGTTCGAGGTGGGCGCTGATCGCCTCGATGTGGCGTTCTTCGCCGGTGGCGAGCACGAAGTCCTTTTCGCGGCGATGTACCAGTATCTGGGTGCCGTCCGGGCTGACGTCCTCGTATTCGTTGCTCATGTCCTGCTCCCTGGATGAGGCCACGGACCGGAAGGCAGTGCATTCCCTCGGCGCGCGCGGCGGTACGTTCCCTGTCATTGGCGGGACACGGCAGGAACGGGCCGCGCCCCTGTCACTGCGCCGGGCTCAGCCCTGGCGCGTGCGCAGCTTTTCCAGCACGCCGTCCAGGGTATCCAGGTCGGTGTAGTGGATGATCAGCTTGCCCTTGCCACCGCGGCCATGATTGATCGCCACCTTGGCGCCCAATGCTTCGGACAGTTCGGTTTCCAGCGAGGCGATGTCGGCCTGCTGCACCTTCGGCGTGGCCGCCGGGCGGTTGCTCGGCACCTTGCCGGCGGCGAAGGCCTGCGCACGGCGCTCGACCTCGCGCACCGACCAGCCTTCATCGGCTGCTTCCTGGGCCAGCTTGCCGGCCAGCTCGGGAGCCAGGGTCAGCAGCGCGCGGGCGTGGCCCATTTCCAGGCGGCGGGTTTCCAGCAGCAGGCGGATCGCCACCGGCAGCTCCAGCAGGCGCAGCAGGTTGGACACCGCCGCGCGCGAGCGGCCGACGGCCTCGGCGGCCTCGGCATGGGTCAGGGTGAACTCGCTGATCAGGCGCTGCAGCGCCTCGGCTTCTTCCAGCGGGTTGAGGTCTTCGCGCTGGATGTTCTCGATCAGCGCCATCGCGATGACGGTGCGGTCTTCCAGCTCGCGCACCACCACCGGCACTTCGTCCAGGCCGGCCAGCTGCGATGCGCGCCAACGGCGTTCACCGGCGACGATTTCGTAGTTGCCTGCCGGCAGCTGGCGCACCAGGATCGGCTGGATCACGCCCTGCGACTTGATCGAGTCGGCCAGCTCGGACAGCTTGCCCTCGTCCATCTCGCGGCGCGGCTGGTACTTGCCCGGCTGCAGCTGGCCGACCGGCAACTTGCGCAGCACTTCACCCGGCAGCGGCTCGATCACCGCGGTGGTGGCCTGCACCTGGCTGACCGCGCCTTTCGGGCCCAACAGCGCATCCAGGCCACGGCCGAGGCCTCGCTTCTTGGCTGCCGGCTTGCTGCTGGTCATCAGACGATCTCCACGGCCTTGCCGGCCTTGTTGCGTTCGTTGTTGCGGCGGATGATCTCGCCGGCCAGGCCCAGGTAGGCCACGCCACCGCGCGAGGCGCGGTCGTAGCCGACGATGCTCTGGCCATGGCTGGGTGCCTCGGCCAGGCGCACGTTGCGCGGCACGATGGTGCGGAACACGCGGTCGCCGAAGTGCTCGGTGAGCTCGGCCGACACTGCGTTGGCCAGGTTGTTGCGCACGTCGAACATGGTGCGCAGCACGCCTTCGATCTCCAGCGCCGGGTTCAGGCTGGTGCGCAGCGCTTCGATGGTTTCCACCAGCGCGCTCAGGCCTTCCAGCGCGTAGTACTCGCACTGCATCGGCACGATCACCGAGTCGGCGGCGGCCAGCGCGTTGAGCGTCAGCAGCGACAGCGCCGGCGGGCAGTCGATCAGGATGTAGTCGTACTCGTCGCGGATCGGCGCCAGCGCGCGCTTCAGGCGCTGCTCGCGCTCGCTCTGGCCCATCAGCTGGATCTCGGCGGCGGTCAGGTCGATATTGCCGGGCAGCAGGTCGTAACCCTCGGCAGTCTGCACGCGTACATCGGCAGCGCTGTTCTCGCCGAGCAGCAGGTCACAGGTGGAGGCGGCCAGCTCGCGTTTGTCCACGCCACTGCCCATGGTCGCGTTGCCCTGCGAATCCAGGTCGACCAACAGCACGCGCTTGGGTGCGTTGGCCAGGGAAGCGGCCAGGTTGACGGCGGTCGTGGTCTTGCCGACGCCACCCTTCTGGTTGGCGATGGCGATGATGCGGGCCATGCGGGTGTGCCTCGTCGACGTGTGCTGGGACCGGTCATTATGCGTACAACCGGCCCCTTGCGGAAATCGTGGATCGCCAACCCGTTGTTCCACAAGGGGCTGGCGGCGGGAATCAGGGGCCTGTAACAGTGACCAGGTGGCGTTCGCCGGCCAGGCCGGGCACGCTCAACGGGGTCACCTCACGCACCTGCCAGCCCGCCGGCAGGTCCGCGATCTCCTCATGCGGGTAGACGCCCTTCATGGCCAGCAATACGCCGCCGGGGCGCAGCAGGTGGCCACCGACGCGGACGATGCCGGCCAGGGTGTCCATCGCGCGCGCGGTCAGCTGGTCGTAGCGGCCGGCCTCGTCCAGCGCCTCGGCGCGCGACTCGGCCACGCGGGCGTTGCCCAGGCCGAGCTGGCGCACGGCTTCGCGCATGAAGCGCGCCTTCTTGCCGTTGCTCTCGACCAGGGTGACCTGCAGGCCCGGGCAGGCGATCGCCAGCGGGATGCCGGGCAGCCCGGGGCCGGTGCCAAGGTCGGCCAGGCTGCCGTCGGCCACGAACGGCTGCATCGCCAGCGAGTCGAGCAGGTGGCGGGTGACCATCTCCTGCGGGTCGCGGATGGCGGTGAGGTTGTAGGTGCCGTTCCAGCGGTGCAGCAGGGCCAGGTAGCGCAGCAACGGCGGCGCCAGCGCGGCGTCCAGGCCCATGCTGGCCAGGCCCTGTTCCAGCGTGGCAGACACGCTGGCGGGAAGTGGGTGTTCGCTCATGCCGGCATTATCGCCGGTTTTGCGCGCCGATTCCCCGCTTCAGTGTGGATACCAGGCCAATGCGGCGCGGAACTGGCCGCTGGCCTGCCACTCGTGCAGGTGCCAGCGCGCGGCCTCGCCCAGTTCCGGGTCGCACCAGCGCAGGTGCAGGGCGCCATCGGGCCCGGGCGCCAGCTGCAGGCGGTGCAGGCCGAACGAGATGCCCTGCCCGTGCGCCTTCAGGATGGCCTCCTTGACGCACCACACGCGGAAGAACCAGTGCTCGCGCCCGGCCTCATCCAGGCGTTCCAGCCAGGCCACCTCCTGCGGGTGGAAGAAGCGCCGCACGATTTCCAGCAGGCGCGGTCGCGGCCGCAGCAGCTCCAAGTCCACGCCCAGCCGCACGCCTTCGCCCAGCGCCACCAGCAGCACCTCGCCGCTATGGCTCCAGCCGGTGCCGTAGTGGGCCAACGGGCCGCTCAGTTCCGGCCGGCCCTTGTCATCGCGGACCAGCGGCAGCGTCTGCGGGTCGGCGCCCAATGCCTGTGCCAGCACCTGCCGCGCCTGCGGTTCACCACGCTGGCCCGGCACATGCGGGCGCCGCCAGACCGTCACCGGACCGAAGCGCCAGGGGCCATCGAGGGTGGCTGGCAGGCTCATGCGCACACGCCCATCACGCAATTCCACGACGGGTTCACAGCCCTGCGCGTCAACTGGTCACAGTTCCCCACCGGAGGTTCGATCATGGGCATCATCATCTGGCTGATCGTCGGCGGCATCGTAGGCTGGCTGGCCAGCATCATCATGAAGCGCGATGCCCAGCAGGGCATCATCCTCAACATCGTGGTCGGCATCGTCGGCGCGCTGATTTCCGGCTGGCTGTTCGGCGGCGGCATCAACGAAGCGATCACCCTCCGCACCTTCCTGTTCTCGCTGATCGGTGCGGTGATCCTGCTGGCGATCGTCAACCTGTTCACCCGCAAGAGCATACGGTGATCTGAGGGTAGTGCCGGCCACTGGCCGGCAGATGTTCCAGAACGGGCCCGGCAATCGTCGGGCCCTGTTCGTTCAACCGATCTGCACCCAGGCCGGCGCATGGTCACTCGGGCGTTCCCAGGTGCGCGGCTCGCGGTCGATGCCCGAGGCCACCGCACTGTCCTTCAGCGCATCGGAGACCAGGGTCAGGTCGATGCGCAGGCCCAGGTTGCGGCGGAAGCCGGCGGCACGGTAGTCCCACCAGCTGAAGGTACCCGCCTCGTCATTGTGCAGGCGGAAGCCATCGTGCAGGCCCAGCTGCAGCAGCTTGTTCAATGCGCCGCGCTCGGCGGTGGAGGTCAGGATGTGGTTGTCGTTCCACACCGCCGGGTCGTGCACGTCGCGCGCGTCCGGGGCGATGTTGAAGTCGCCCATCACGATCAGCTTCGGGTGGCGCTGCAGCTCTTCGGCGATCCAGGCATGCACCGCTTCCAGCCAGCGCAGCTTGTAGTCGTACTTGTCGGTACCGATGTCCTGGCCGTTGACCACGTACAGGTTGATCACCCGCAGGTCGCCAAAGGTGCCGGCGATGACGCGCTTCTGCTCGTCCTCGAAACCGGGAATGCCGATCTGCACGTCCTGCGCCGGCTCACGCGACAGCAGCGCCACGCCGTTGTAGGTCTTCTGGCCGGCGAACACGCTGCGGTAGCCCGCGGCGATCAGCGCCGAATCGGGGAACTTGTGGTCCTCCAGCTTGGTTTCCTGGATGCCGACGATGTCCGGGCCGAAGTCCTTGAGCCACTGCTCCAGGTGCGGCAGGCGGACATTGAGCGAATTGACGTTCCACGAGGCGATCTTCATGGGGGCATTCTACCCGGGTGGGCCACCCATGCCCGGTAGTCGCCAACCTTGGTTGGCGCCGAGGCCCCCATGTGCCAACCAAGGCTTGCACCCACCGGTAGTGCCGGCCGCTGGCCGGCAACCCCATGAACCGTCGGCAAGACCCTGCAGTTGCCGGCCATCGGCCGGCACTACCGAAGCAGCAGCTTCAACAACCCCGCAATCTTCGAATACGGCGGCCGCAGCCGGTCGCTGGCCGCCCAGCGCGACTGCCACAGCACCGGCAGCCGCTTGCTCATCGCATCGAACCCGGCGCGGCCGTGGTACGCGCCCATGCCGCTGGCCCCTACCCCGCCAAACGGCAGGCCATCGGCGGCGAAGTGCAGCAGCGTGTCATTCACCGTCACCCCGCCGGCCACCACCTGGCCGAGGATGCGCTCCACCGCCGCGCGGTCGTGGCTGAAGGGATACAGCGCCAGCGGCCGGTCGCGGGACAGCACGTCCGCCAGCGCCGCCTCCAGGTCCGGGTAGGCCCGCACCGGAAGGATCGGGCCGAAGATCTCCTCGCGCATCAGGTCCAGGTCGTCCGGCGGGTCCAGCACCACGGTCGGCACCAGCAGGCGCTCGCGGTCGGCGCGCGCGTCATCCACCTGCGCCAGCGGAATCACCGGCACCCCGCGCTGCCGCGCCTGTGCCAGGTAGCCCTGCAGGCGCCGGTACTGGCCTTCATTGATGATGCGGGTGTAGTCGTCGGCATCGCTGAAGTCGCCATAGCGCTCGCGCACCTGCTGCTGCAGCGCCTGTACGAATTCGCGCTGGCGAACGGTATCGATCAGCACGTAATCCGGCGCGATGCAGGTCTGGCCCGCGTTGAACCACTTGCCGGTGGCCAGCCGCGCAGCGGCTTTGTCCAGCGGGAAATCGCGACAGACAATCGCCGGCGACTTGCCGCCCAGCTCCAGTGTGACCGGTACCAGATGCTCAGCGGCGGCGGCCATCACCTTGCGGCCAACCGCCGTCGAGCCGGTGAACAGCAGATGGTCCAGCGGCAGCGACGACACCGCTGCGGCCACATCCGCCCCGCCCTGCACCACCGCCACCCGATCGGGCGGGAACACGCTGGCCAGCAGATCGGCCAGGAACGCGCTGGTGCGGGGCGTGTGTTCCGAAGGTTTCAGCAGTACGTGGTTGCCCGCAGCGATGGCGGTGGCCAAAGGCACCAATGCCAGCGTGACCGGGTAGTTCCACGGTGAGATCACCCCGACCACGCCCAACGGCGTCGGCCGCAGCTGCGCGCGCGCCGGCCACAGCTTCCATCCCGCCGATGCCCGCTGCGGCTTCGACCAGCGCCGCAGGTGGCGGCGCAGGTGGTCGATGGCCGACAGCACGCTCATGCCATCGGCCAGCTTCGATTCAACGTGGGCGCGATGCCCGAAGTCCTCGGCGATGGCCTGGGCCATTTCGTCCAGGCGCGGCTTCAATGCCTCGCGCAGACGGCGCAGGTCGGCTTCGCGCTGGTCGAGCGTGGGGCGCTGGGCCTGCCAGGCGCTGCGCAGGGTGTGCAGGAGGGCGGGAAGGTCTGCCGGCGTGGTGGTGGTCATGGGCCGACTATACGGGGTGCTGCGCAACGCAATGGTAGTGCCGGCCGCTGGCCGGCAAGGGCTTCATGTCCGCGGCGATTCAGGAGGTTGCCGGCCAGCGGCCGGCACTACCGGATGCGGGCCGAGTGGGCACGGCCCACAAGCAGAAAGGCCGCGGTCTGCACCGCGGCCTTTCCTTCACTGCATGGAACCCACCGGTTACTTGGTGATATCCACGTTCTTGGTTTCGCGCAGGAACAGGCCGCCGATCACCACCGACATCAGTGCGATCGCGATCGGGTACCACAGGCCGTAGTACAGGTTGCCGGTACCGGCCACCAGCGCGAACGAGATCGCCGGCAGGAAGCCACCGAACCAGCCGTTGCCGATGTGGTACGGCAGCGACATCGAGGTGTAGCGGATGCGGGTCGGGAACAGTTCGACCAGGTAGGCGGCGATCGGGCCGTAGACCATGGTCACGTACAGCACCAGCAGCCACAGCATGAAGATGGTGCCGGCGATGTTGATGCGGGCGCCATCGGCCTTGGCCGGGTAGCCGGCGGTGGTCAGGGCGGTCTTCAGTTCCGCACCGAACGCATCGGCCTTGGCCTTGCCTTCTTCCTTGGTCAGGCCGGCGGCCTCATACGAGGTGACGCTGGCGCTGCCCACGTTCACCATCGCCAGCGAACCGGCGGCGGCGGGCTGCACGTCGTACGGCACACCGGCCTTGGTCAGCGCGGCGGTGGCCACGTCGCAGGAGCTGGTGAACTTGCGCAGGCCGACCGGATCGAACTGGAACGAGCAGGTAGCCGGATCGGCCACGACCAGGGCCGGCGAGCTGCTGCGGGCTTCTTCGATGGCCGGGTTGGCGAAGTGGGTCAGGCCCTTGAAGATCGGGATGTAGGTGATGGCCGCCAGCAGGCAGCCGGCCAGGATGATCTTCTTGCGACCGATGCGGTCGGACAGCCAGCCGAAGAAGATGAAGAACGGCGTACCCAGTGCCAGCGCAGCGGCGATCAGCAGGTAGGAGGTGGTGGCATCGACCTTCAGCATGCTGCTGAGGAAGAACAGCGCGTAGAACTGGCCGCCGTACCAGACCACCGCCTGGCCAGCCGCCGCACCGAGCAGGACCAGCAGCATCAGCTTCAGGTTGCCACCCTTCAGGCTGTCGCGGAACGGGGTCTTGGAGCCCTTGCCTTCAGCCTTCATCTGCTGGAACAGCGGCGATTCGCTCAGCTGCAGGCGGATCCATACCGAAATGCCCAGCAGCAGGATCGAGACCAGGAACGGGATGCGCCAGCCCCAGGCTTCGAAGGCCTCGTTGCCCAGCGTCATGCGGCAGGCCAGGATGATCAGCAGCGACAGGAACAGGCCGAGCGTGGCGGTGCACTGGATGAAGCTGGTGTACAGGCCGCGCTTGTCGTCCGGCGCGTGCTCGGCCACGTAGGTGGCGGCACCGCCGTACTCGCCGCCCATCGCCAGGCCCTGGGCCAGGCGCAGGATGATCAGGATCACCGGTGCGGCGAAACCGATCGAGGCGTAGTTGGGCAGCACGCCGACCAGGAAGGTCGAGATGCCCATGATCAGGATGGTGACCAGGAAGGTGTACTTGCGGCCGATGCGGTCGCCGAGGCTGCCGAAGAAGGCCGCGCCGAACGGACGCACGAAGAAGCCGGCAGCGAACGCCAGCAGGGCGAAGATCATGCCCGTGGTTTCATTGACGCCACTGAAGAACTGCTTGGCGATGATGGCCGCGAGCGAGCCGTACAGGAAGAAGTCATACCACTCGAAGACCGTGCCGAGGCTCGAGGCGAAGATGACTTTCTTGTGGCCCTTGGTCAGGGTGCCCGCCGCATGGTGCGGGCCTGGTGCAGTGCTGGACATAAGACGCTTCCCCTCCGAAGCAATCGTTGTGGGTGGGTGCCGACCGTTGGTCGGCACTCAATTCGGTAGGTGCCAACCTTGGTCGGCACCCCATCTCGGTAGATGCCGACCTTGGCCGGCACCCCATCTCGGTAGGTGCCGGCCGCTGGCCGGCACGCTCTTAGAAGCTGTACTTCGTGGTGAACTGCAACCGGGTGATGTCACCCTTGTTGCCGTTCTCCACTTCGCGGCGGCCGTACATCAGCTCGGCGCCGATATCGACCTTGGGCAGCGGCGAATAGAAGATGTTGCCGCGGATGCTCTGCACGCTCTTGGTCACCAGCGGGCCGAGGATGCTGTCGTTGTCGTAGTCGCTGCGCGCGTAGATCAGGTTGGTGCGCAGCTTCGGCGAGAACGCATGCCGCCAGCCCACGTAGCCGGCCAGCACGCCGGTGGGGTTGAGCTCGTCGCGGGCCACGTCGTAGGCGCTGTCGGCGGTGATGCCCAGGCCGATGTAGCGGGCGATGCCTTCGCCGCCGGTCAGCTGGTAGTGCAGCGAATCGCTGTCGCCCATCACCCATTTGCCGCCTAGGGTCAGGCCGCCAGCCACCTTGTCGGCCTTCGCGCCGGTGGCCTGGTTGTCCACCTTCAACTGGCGGACGATGCCACCGACACCAAAGGTGCCCCAGTCGCCCTTCCAGCCATAACGCATGGTCAGGTCGGGCAGGCTGCCACGGTCGGAGTTGGCGCTGGCGTTGGTCCAGGCCCCGGTGACCGGGTTGCGGGTACCGGTGAGGGTGGTGGTTTCCGGGTTTTCCAGTGCGACGCTGAAGCCGCCCTGGGTGTAGCGCACCTGGGCCTGGCGCACGAAGATCACGCCGTCGGTGGGCCCGACGAAGTCGACCGCCTCCGGCAGCGCGGCCGCGTCCATGAAGTTGGACCAGGTCTGGCCGGCCATCCAGTTGTTCCAGTACATGTAGGCGTGACGCAGGGTCACGCCGTAGGTATTGGTGGCGGTCTGGTTGCCCAGCGAATTGCCGAAGAAGTCCATCTCGAAGAACGCACCGGCCTTGTTGCCCGATTCGCTCACGTTGTCGATGCCCAGGTTGAAGCGCGAGAACTTGGCGTGGGCGTTGAAGTCGGTGCCCGAACGCTTGCCGCTGCCGCCGGCGCCTTCCACCGGGGTCTGGCCCGGCAGGTACAGCGAGCGGCCGGTGGCGTCGTCGGCCAGCTGGCCATCGCTGGTCTGGGTGGCCAGGAAGTCGGCCTTGATGAAGCCACCGATCTTGACCGTGGTGCCGGGCGCGGCGCCCGGAGTGATGGTGGTGACCTGGATCGGCTGCTTGCCCGCCGGCACCGAGGCGACCGGCTTCTGCCCGGCCTGCACCGTGCGCACTTCGGTCACCGCCTGCTGGGTCTGGCTGATCTGGGTCTGTTGTTGTTGCTGCGAAGACAGCAGCAGCTGGACCTGGCGTTCCAGTTCGGCAACGCGTGCTTCCAGTGCCTTCTCTTTGGCGGTCTCTGCGAACGCCATGCCCGGTGCGACCAGGGCGACTAACAGGCAGGCCGCCAAAGGTGTGCGCACGGCTTTCAACGTACGGTGGCTCATGTTGCCCTCTCTCCCAAGTGGCAAGGTGATGCCGCGCGTGGGGCACGGTCGAGCCGAGACTGCGGGGCGTTCGCGCACAGCGGCTATTGGCCATTGGTCGAACCCGGCCCTGCTGGGCGCTCACTTTCGACCATGGTCTAACCAGGGTGGTGACGCGGCCGGGGGTGGATGGGGCAAACTGAGGGGGATCGGTCGTTGCGATGCTGCGACCGCACATACAAAGTCAACGTGCAAGTGAGGGTGCCATGGCTGATATCTACCCCGTCGATCCGCAGTTCGCCGCCAAGGCACGCATCGACAAGACGTCGTACGAACAGCAGTACCAGGCGTCGGTGACCGACCCGGATGGTTTCTGGGGCAAGGCCGCCGAGCGCCTGCAATGGATGCGCAAGCCGACGAAGATCAAGAACGTCAGCTATGACCTGTCCAACTTCCACATCAAGTGGTTTGAAGATGGCGAGCTCAATGCCAGCGTGAACTGCCTGGATCGCCAGCTGGAAACGCGCGGCGACAAGACCGCCCTGCTGTTCGAGCCGGACGGCCCGGATGCACCGGCCCAGCACGTGACCTATCGCGAGCTGTACGAGCGCACCTGCCGCCTCGGCAACGCGCTGCGCAACCTCGGCGTCAAGAAGGGCGACCGCGTCACCATCTACCTGCCGATGATCGTCGACGCCGCGGTGGCCATGCTGGCCTGTGCGCGCATCGGTGCGATCCACTCGGTGGTGTTCGGTGGCTTCGCGCCGAATTCGATCGCCGACCGCGTCAGCGACTGCCAGAGCAAGCTGATCATCACCGCCGACGAGGGCCTGCGCGGTGGCCGCAGGATTCCGCTGAAGGCCAACGTTGATGCCGCGCTGAAGCTGCCGGGCACGAATACGGTTGAAACCGTGCTGGTGGTGCGCCACACCGGCGGCGCGGTGGACATGCAGGCCCCGCGCGACCGCTGGTTCCACGATGTGGTGGACAGCCAGCCGTCCACCTGCGAACCGGAACGCATGAACGCGGAAGATCCGCTGTTCATCCTCTACACCTCCGGTTCCACCGGCAAGCCCAAGGGCGTGCTGCACACCACCGGCGGTTACCTGCTGTACGCGGCCTACACCCATGAAGCGGTGTTCGACCTGCGCGAAGACGACGTCTACTGGTGCACCGCCGATGTCGGCTGGGTCACCGGCCACAGCTACATCGTGTACGGGCCGCTGGCCAACGGCGCGACCTCGCTGATGTTCGAAGGCGTGCCGAACTACCCGGATACCTCGCGTTTCTGGAACGTCATCGACAAGCACAAGGTGACCATCTTCTACACCGCCCCGACCGCCATCCGCGCGCTGATGCGCGAAGGCGAGGAGCCGGTGAAGAAGACGTCGCGCGCGTCGCTGCGCCTGCTCGGCAGCGTCGGCGAGCCGATCAATCCGGAAGCCTGGCGCTGGTACTACGAAGTGGTCGGCGACAGCCGCTGCCCGATCGTCGATACCTGGTGGCAGACCGAGACCGGCGGCATCCTGATCTCGCCGCTGGCCGGCGCGATGGACCTCAAGCCCGGTTCGGCCACCCTGCCCTTCTTCGGCGTGCAGCCGGCGCTGGTCAATGCCGATGGCGAGATCCAGGACGGCCCGACCGAGGGCAACCTGATCATCCGTGATTCCTGGCCGGGCCAGATGCGCACGGTGTACGGCGACCACCAGCGCTTCATCGATACCTATTTCCGCACCTACCCGGGCAGCTACTTCACCGGCGACGGTTGCCGCCGCGACGAGGACGGCTACTACTGGATCACCGGCCGCGTCGACGATGTGATCAACGTGTCCGGCCACCGCATCGGCACCGCCGAAGTGGAAAGCGCGCTGGTCTCGCACCCGAAGGTGGCCGAAGCGGCCGTGGTCGGCTTCCCGCATGACGTGAAGGGCCAGGGCATCTACGCCTACGTCACCCTGGTGGCCGAAGAGGCACCGAGCGACGAGTTGCACAAGGAACTGGTTGCCTGGGTGCGCAAGGAAATCGGCCCGATCGCCACGCCGGACCACCTGCAGTGGGCGCCGGGCCTGCCGAAGACCCGCTCGGGCAAGATCATGCGCCGCATCCTGCGCAAGATTGCCGAGAACGCGCCGGACCAGCTTGGCGACACCTCGACCCTGGCCGATCCGTCGGTGGTGGCGTCGCTGGTGGACGAGCGCAAGGTGCGCTGACGTACGACCCGGGGCCGGATCCCGGGGTCGGATCCCGTTCCGCCAGGAACGGGCTCTGACCCCGGAGGATCTGGCCCCATGCAGTTTCCCCCCACGGTTCCCCCCGACCATGACCACCCTCCTGATTGCCGATGACCACCCGCTGTTCCGCGAGGCCCTGCGCGGGGCCGTGCAGCGGGTCATCCCCGGCGTGCAGTTGTTCGAGGCCGACAGCGTGGAAGCGCTGTATGCACTGGCCGACCAGCACAATGACGCCGACCTGGTCCTGATGGATCTCAACATGCCCGGTGCGCAGGGTTTCAACGCGCTGGTGCACATGCGCTCGCTGCATCCGCACCTGCCGGTGGTGGTGGTGTCCGCGCGCGAAGAAGCCACGGTGATGCGCCGTGCCCTCGACCACGGCGCGCTCGGCTTCATTCCCAAGTCCGCCGACTCGGACACCATCGGCCACGCACTGGGCACCATCCTCGATGGCGAGACCTGGGCACCGCCGGAAGCGCACAACGTGCCACCCACCGGCAGCGAAGAACGCGAAGTCGGCCAGCGCCTGCGCGAGCTGACCCCGCAGCAGTTCCGCGTCTTGCAGATGCTCGGCGCTGGGCGCTTGAACAAGCAGATCGCCTACGACCTCAATGTCTCCGAAGCGACGATCAAGGCCCACGTCACCGCCATCCTGCGCAAGCTGGGCGTGACCAACCGCACCCAGGCCGTGCTGATGGCCGGCAAGCTGGCGATCGACGACGACGCCATCGTGCTGCCGCCGGAAGAAGATTGATCGTAACGGACTGCGGAGCCGAGCATGTGCTCGGCTCCGCAGCCTTCATGATGCCCCTGTAGAGCCGAGCCCATGCTCGGCTGCTCTTGGCCTCAATACCGATCACCCCCAAAGCCGCCATCGACTCCATACATAGGGGTATTCCCCGATGCGCGTGGCCAGCCCAGCACGCACTGGATTGGCTGCAATGTACATCGCCTGCGTGCGCAGGCACTCGTCACTGCGCAGCGCATGATCGTAGAACCCCGCCTGCCAGATCGGTGCGTTCGCATCAACGCGCCTGGCGATGGATCTTCCACTCCGGGACTTCAGGATCTGCATGCAGCCGGCCAGCGTTCCGGTACGCAACTCGACCAACCAATGCAGGTGATCCGGCATGATCACCCAGGCGAGGGAGGAGGTCCGCCCCGTCCGCTCTACGGTGCGCAGCGCTTCGATCAGCAGATCGACATTGGCCTTGTCGTCGAACCAGGGACGGCGTGCGCGTGTCACAGCCGTGATCGCGTAGACATTGCCGGTCTGCGACCAGCGACCAAAGCGGAGTGCGGGACTGGCCATGCGAAGAGGCTATGGCACGCATGACAGCCTCTCCATCAGCGAAATGCCGTGCTGCATGTCGGCGAATGCTCCAATGTAGAGCCGAGCCCACGCTCGGCTGCCATGTGAAGCAGCCGAGCATGGGCTCGGCTCTACAGGGGCGGGCGTTACCCCACGCCGTGCAGGTGTTCGTACAGGATCGTTGCGCCGATGATCACCAGGATCACGCCACCGATGATCTCCGCACGCTTGCCTACCATGCTGCCCAGTACGCGGCCGAGCATGATGCCGACGGTGACCATGGTCAGCGTGCACAGGCCGATCACCGCAGCCATCACGCCGATATGTACATCCATGAAGGCCAGGCCGATGCCCACCGCCATCGCGTCGATGCTGGTGGCGAAACCGGTCAGCGCCAGCTTCCAGAAGCCGTGGTGTTGCGACGGATCTTCGTCGTCCTCAGCACTGTCGGGGCGCAGGCCGTTGTAGATCATGTGGATGCCCAGTGCGCCGAGCAGGCCGAAGGCGATCCAGTGGTCGAAGGCTTCGACGTATTGCAGGGCAGCCCGACCGAGCAGCCAGCCGATGATGGGCGTGATCGCCTCGATGACGCCGAAGATGATGCCGGCACGCAATGCATCGCGGAACACCGGCTTGCGCATGGCCGCACCCTTGCCGATTGCAGCGGCGAAGGCATCGGTGGACATGGCAAAGCCGATCAGGAGGATCGAAATGGGGGACATGGGCGGTGGCTGAGGTCGGGCTGGGACGGACGCACGGCCTGCGCTCGCGCCCAACCTGACGTTGCGCGCGCGGGCCGCTGGTCTCGCCAACCATCATGGTTGTCCACGCCACGGCGCACTGGCCGAGTATGTTGACGTGGACGATTCCTGCGAAGGAATCCGGCTACTCCCCAAGGGGACGCGAAGCTTAGCATCGCGATCCGCACGTGGCGCATTTCCAGCGAAACGCGCAGGCAGGGCTGGTTTGTATAGCGATGGCTATATCGGCGCCGCCATGCGTTCGGGAGCCGAGCATGGGCTCGGCTCTACAATTGCCAATCAGGCATCGCTATTGCCGGCATCGCGCAGCGCGCCCAGGAAGGCGCGCAGCGAGGCTGGCTTGATCGGCTTGGTCAGCACGCGGTAGCCGCGTTCGCGTGCCATCCGCTTCAGTTCGTCGCGGCCATCGGCGGTCAACAACGCACCCGGCAGCGGGTAACCGGCGGCTTCACGCAGCGCCACCAGCGCATCCAGGCCGTCCATGCGGTCGTGCAGGTGGTAGTCCACCAGCATCACCTGCGGCCGCTCGGCCACTTTCTCCAGCGCCTGATCCACCGTCGATGCCGTAATCACCTGCACCTGCCAGCGACCGAGCAGCGCGCGCATGCCGTCGAGGATCTCTTCGTCGTTGTCGACGCACAGCACGCGCAGGCCGGCCAGCGAATCGCTGCGCAGCGGCGCGGCTGCGGCCTGTACCGGCGCGGCCAGTTCGGTATAGCCCGGCAGCGGCGCCACCCGCGGCAGGATGATCGAGAACATCGAGCCCTTGCCAACCCGGCTGCGCGCATTGAGGCGATGGTCAAGCAGGCGCGAGATGCGCTGGCAGATCGACAGGCCTAGGCCCAACCCCTGTTCGCCCCAATCGAACGGCTGCTGGTAGCGGTGGAACTCGTCGAAGATCTGCCGCATGTGGTGCTCGGGAATGCCCGGGCCGGTATCCCATACCTGCAGCTCCACTTCGTTGCCACGCTGGCGCACCGCCAGCACGATGCGGCCCTGACGGGTGTAGCGCAGCGCATTGGCCAGGAAGTTCTGCAGCACGCGGCGCAGCAGGCGGCGATCACTGCGCACCCAGGCCGGACGCGTGAACAGGTCCAGGCGCAGGCCACGGCCGGCGGCGACCGGCGTGTACTGCGCGGCCAGTTCGCGCATCAGCGCGCTCACGTCGAACTCGCCGATCACCGGGTGCAGGCCACCGGCATCCAGCCGCGACACGTCCAGCAGGCCATCAAGCAGTTCTTCGGCAGCACGCAGCGACGCATCCACGCGCTCGGCCAGGTGCTTCTGCTCGTCGCTCACATGGTCGCTGTCGCGCAGCGCCGAAGCAAACAGCCGTGCGGCGTTCAACGGCTGCAGCACGTCATGGCTGATCGCCGCCAGGAAGCGGGTCTTCGACTGCTGCGCGACCTCGGCCTCGTGCGAGCGCTCGGCCACGCGCTGTTCCAGCGTCTCGTTGGCCTCCAGCAGTGCTTTTTCCGCGTGCTTGTAGTCGGTGATGTCGTTGTAGCTGGTCACGTAACCGCCGCCGGGAAGCGCCTGGCCGCGCATCTCGATCACCTTGCCGTCGCTGCGGGTGCGCTCGAACACGTGCGGTGAGCCGGCGCGCATGTAGCCGATGCGGCGGTTGATTTGCACTTCGATATCGCCCTCGCCCAGCTCGCCGCGCTCGGCGTTGTAGCGGATCAGGTCGGCCACCGGGCGGCCCACGTAGAGCATGCCGTCGGGGTAGCCGAACATGTCCTGGTAGCGACGGTTCCATGCAGTCAGGCGCATGTCCGGATCAACCACGCTGACCCCGGCGCTGATGTTCTCCAGCGTGGTCGACAGGATCTCGCGGTTGAAGCGCAGCTCCTGCCCCGCTTCGTCCAGCACCGCCACCACTTCGCCCAGGTCCATGCCCGAGCCACGCAGCAGGCTGGTCAGCAGCAGGCGCGCCGATGCCGCGCCGATCGAGGCCGCCAACAGACGCTCGGTGAACTGTACCCACGGCCGGTCCGCAGGCGCCGAGGATTGCAGCTCGCGGCCCAGCGACTGCGCCTGCTCGAAGAACGAACGCCGCGCGTGGCGCTCGCCGACCACGCGCGAGGCCAGTGCCAGCAGGTCGCCCACGTGCACGTGGCCGGGCCAGCCGCCGGCCACCGACGGGCGTTCGGCATACGGGTCGAGGAAGGGGGCAGCGCGCAGGCGCTCGTCGACGCCGGGTCGCCAGCGTGCGGACACCAGCATCATCGTCGCCGCATTGACCAGCAGCGACCAGAACGTGCCATGGGTCAGCGGATCCCAGCCGGTCATGCCGAACAGCTGCTGCGGGCGCAGCCACTCAATGCCGAACGGGCCGTGCTGCACCCAGGCGGCATCGACCCAGCCGGCCATGGTCATCGCCGGCAACAGCAGGGTGTACAGCCAGGTGGAGAAGCCGAGCAGCATGCCCACCTCGACGCCACGCCGGCTGGCACCGCGCCAGTACAGGCCGCCGATCAGGCCGGGCGCGAACTGCGCCACCGCTGCGAACGCCATCAGGCCGTACGAGGCCAGCGTGCTGTCATTGCTGCTGGTGCGGTAGTAGCTGTAGGCCATCAGCGCCAGCAGCAGGATCGCCAGGCGGCGGATCCACAGCACGCGCGAAGCGACGTCGGCGGCCTCCTGGTGGTCACCGCTCCGACGCAGCAGCACCGGCATCACCAGGTCGTTGCTGACCATGGTGGCCAGTGCGATGGACGACACGATGACCATGCCGGTGGCCGCCGAAAAGCCGCCCACGTAGGCGATCAGCGCCAGCGCATTGCGGCCTTCGGCCAGCGGCAGAGCCAGCACCATCGAGTCGTCGGCGACGCTGCCGCCGGTGCCGAACAGGGTCACGCCGGCGGTGGCGATCGGCAGCACCATGCCCGAGATCAGCACCAGGTAGCCGCCGAACATCCAGCGCGCGCGGCGCACGTCGCGCACATCGCCGCACTCGACCACGGCCACGTGGAACTGGCGCGGCAGGCAGATGATGGCCAGGAAACTGAGCAGCGTCTGCGAGATGAAGCCCACCGGCGGCAGGCCGGTGAACAGCGTATGCACCGACTCGACCACCGCGGCGGTGCGGTTGCTCAGCCACAGGTAGGCGAACACGCCCACGGCCAGCATCGCCAGCAGCTTGATCACCGATTCGAAGGCGATGGCCAGCATCATGCCGTGGTGGTGTTCGGTGGCATCGACCTGGCGGGTACCGAACAGGGTGGCGAACAGCGCCATCAGCAGCGCCACGTACAGCGCGGGATCGGTGAAGAAGCCGGTCGGGCCGGTGTTGCCGGTCAGCACCTGCAGGCTCATCGCCACCGCTTTGTACTGCAGCGCCAGGTACGGAATGATGCCGATCAGCGCGATGATCGCCACCAGCGCCGCCAGCCGCCGCGAGCGACCGAAGCGCGAGGAGATGAAGTCGGCGATGGAGACCACGTTCTGGCTGCGCGCGATCAGCGCCAGGCGCTCGATGATGCGCCAGCCGAACAGCAGCAGCAGCAGCGGGCCGATGTAGATGGGCAGGTAGCCCACGCCGTTGCGCACGGCGGTGCCGACCGCGCCGTAGAAGGTCCACGACGAGCAGTACACGGCCAGTGCCAGGCTGTAGACCACCGGCCGCAGCCACGGCCGGTCGGGGTACATCGGCCGACGGTCGCCCCACCACGCCACGCCGAACAGCAGCGCGGCATAGGCAACCGAGACCAGCAGCAGGATCCAGCTGGAGACCACGCGTGCGTTTCCGTCAGGACAGGGGTCAGTAGATCACGACCGCTGGTCGTGCGGGTAGGTCACGAGGAAGGACCGCAAGGGTGGGGCATGGCCGTGGGTCACGATCGTTGATCCGTCTGGTGGGTCACGACCGTTGGTCGTGACGGGGACATCCGTGCCCACTAACAGTGGGCACCTACCGGGAATCAATGGGCACCCACCAGGAAGCGGTGGGCGCCTGCCAGGTACCGGCGTTATTGGGCCGGCACGCCCATTTCCTTCAGCAGCTCGGGCGCCGGGTAGACCTTGGCCAGCAGCCAGCGCAGGTAGCGCATGTCCACGTGCACGGCGCGCTTGTAGCGCGGGTCGAACCACCAGCTGGCGCTGACCGACTCCCAGTTGCTGTCGAAGTTCAGGCCGATCAGTTCGCCCCTGGCGTTGAGCACCGGCGAGCCGGAGTTGCCGCCCGTGGTGTCCAGGTTGGTCAGGAAGTTGACCGTCTGGGTCTTCAGTGCCGGATCGGCGGTGCTGCCGAAGTCACCCTTGGCGATCGCGGCCAGCAACGGCTTGGGTGCATCGAACGGGTAGGCGTTGGTGTTCTTCTCGACGATGCCGGCCACGGTGGTCACCGGCGAGTAGGTCACGCCATCGCGCGGGTGCAGCGCCTCGACCTTGCCGTAGCTGATGCGCAGGGTGCGGTTGGCATCCGGATACACCGCGCGGCCCTGCCTGGCACGCCAGGCGAACAGCGCCTGCATGTACGCCGGGCGCAGGCGCAGCTGCTCGCCTTCGCGGGTCTTGCTCTCGTTCTCGATGCGCAGCTGCGCGGCCACCAGCGGACCGGCCACGCTGATCAGCGGATCGGCGGCCAGTGCCTTGCCTTCGCGTGCGGCGGCAAAGCGCGACAGGCGCTGCGCTTCCTCACCCAGCTGGGTACCGGCATACAGGGTGTCCAGTGCCTTGGCCAGCTGCTGTGGGGTACGACCAAAGGCCGCGTCGAACTCGGCCACGCGCTGCGCGTCCGGTAGCTGCTGGTAGCGGGTCAGCAGGGTGGTCAGCAGGGCCTTCTCGACCTCCGGCGCGTAACGGCGCTGGACCTGCTTGAGCACCCCTTCGATCATCGCCTGGTCGCGCTGCTGGTAGCCGCTCTCGCGCTGCGCGTCCGGCTTGGCCGATTCGATGCGCAGGCGCTCCAGCAGCAGCGCCGAGCGCAGCAGCTGGCTCTGCGCGGCCATCTGCTCCAGCAGCAGGTCACGCTCGCCCACCGCCGCGCCCTGCGACAGGTTGGCCAGCAGCGCCTTGATGTCGCCCTGGTACCTGCGGTCGGTGGCAGCCAGCATGGCCGTCTCGTCGGCCGCACGCTGTGCCTTGGCGTCGCTGCGCAGCAGGCCTTCCAGTTCACCGGCGGCGCGCTTGCGGTTGTTCTTCAGCGACTGCAGCTGCGAGGCGTAGCGGGTACGCGCCTGCGCATCCTTGGCGCTGGCGGCCTCGATGGTGTCGATCATCTGCTGGAACACCGATACGCGGCGCGGCAGCACGGTATCGATCTGGCCGGCGAATTCGGCCGCGGTGCGGTGGCGGTAGGTGATGCCCGGGTAACCGGCCAGCATCGCGTAATCGCCTTCCTTCGGGCCTTCCACCGACATCTGCAGGTGTGCCGGCGCCTGGTAGGGCACGTTGTCCTTGCTGTAGGCGGCCGGCTTGCCGTCCTTGCCCACGTAGGCGCGCAGCAGGGTGAAGTCGCCGGTGTGGCGCGGCCACATGAAGTTGTCGATCTCATCGCCGTAGTTGCCGATCGCACGCGGCGGCGCATACACCAGGCGCACGTCGCTCAGTTCCAGCTGGGCAATGCGGTAGAAATCGGTGCCGTAGTACATGTTGGCCACCGAGCAGCGCACGCTGCCGTCCTTCTCGCACTCGGCCACGATCTGCTTGCTGGCTGCATCCACGGCATCGAAGTAGGCACGGCCGGTCTTGCCACGGGCCTGCGCCAGCACCTGGTCGGTCACCTTGTCGAAGCCGACGGTGACCAGCACGCGGAAGTCCGGGTTGGCCGGGCGCTCGTCGGCACGGTCCCTGGCGATGAAGCCACCAGCGATCAGGTCGTGCTCGGGCGAGCTGTTGTACTGGATCACGCCCATCGCCACGTGGTGGTTGGTCAGCAGCAGGCCGTCGGCGGACACGAACGAACCGGTGCCGCCACCGGCGCGCACCACGGCGCTCAGCGGCGGCGCGGTGACGTTGGCCAGGTCGGCCGGATTGCCCTTGAAGCCAGCGGCCTGCAGCGGTTGGGCCAGGTCCGGCAGCTGCGTCGGCATCCACATGCCTTCATCGGCGTGGGCGCCGGTGGCGAGGGTCAGGCCCAGGGCCAGGGCGGTGGGGAGGGCTTTGCGTGGTGACATGAGGCAATCCGGTACGACAGAACAGCCCGGGACCATAGCCCGTGGGGCGCTGTCGGGCAACGCCCGATAGTCAGGCCTGCGCCGCGCTCCTAGAATTGCCGTTTTCTGCACATCGGACGTTCGCAGATGATCGTCGGCATCGATCTTGGCACCACCCATTCCCTCATCGGCAGGCACACGGCAGCAGGGCCGCAGCTGTTCCCCAATGCCCATGGCGAGCTGTTGACCCCTTCGGTGGTCAGCCTCGTCGATGGTGCCGTACTGGTCGGCCAGCCGGCCCGTGACCGCCTGGTCAGCCATCCGCAGCAGACCGTGGCCCATTTCAAGCGCTGGATGGGCAGCGACCGTGAGACCCGGCTGGGTGAGCGCAGTTTCCGTCCCGAGGAGCTCTCGGCCATGGTGCTGCGCTCGCTGCTGGCCGACGCCGAAGCCGCCCTGGGCCACAAGGTGGAGGAAGCGGTGATCAGCGTGCCGGCCTACTTCTCCGACGCCCAGCGCAAGGCCACCCGGGCCGCCGGCGAACTGGCCGGCATCCGCGTCGAGCGCCTGATCAATGAACCCACGGCCGCTGCGCTGGCCTATGGTCTGCAGGAGCGTGACGGCGAAGGCCGCGTGCTGGTGCTGGACCTGGGCGGCGGCACCTTCGACGTCTCCATCCTGGAACTGTTCGATGGCGTGGTCGAAGTGCATGCCAGCGCCGGCGACAATTTCCTGGGCGGCGAGGATTTCCTGCAGGTACTCGTGCAGGCCTTCCACGCCGACCAGGGCACGTCCGCCAGCGACCTGTCCGCTGCCGAGCAGGCGCAGCTGCTGCGTCGGCTGGAACTGTTCAAGCGCGAACTCAGCCAGAGCGGCACTGCCAGCCTGCAGTTGCCCCTGGCCGGCAGCGAACGCCAGTGGCAGCTGGATGAAGCTCGCTACGCCCAGCTCTGCGAGCCACTGCTGCTGCGCATGCGCGCGCCCATCGAGCGCGCGATCCGCGACGCCCGGCTCAAGCCCGAGGCGCTGGACGACATCATCCTGGTCGGCGGTGCGGTACGCATGCCGATGGTCAGCAGGCTTGCGACCCGCATGTTCGGCCGGCTGCCGCTGCGCCATGTCCATCCGGACCAGGCGATTGCCTTGGGTGCCGCCGTTGCAGCGGGATTGAAGGCGCGCGACGAATCGCTGCGCGAAGTCGTGCTGACCGATGTCTGCCCCTACACGCTTGGCACGCAGGTGTCCCGCCAGGATGCTGCCGGTGGCGAGCGCAGCGGCTATTTCCACCCGATCATCCAGCGCAACAGCGTGGTGCCGGTCAGCCGCGAGGATCGCTTCTACCCGCTGCACGAGCGGCAAAGTGCCATCCGCATCGACGTGTTCCAGGGCGAGAGCCCGACGGTGGATCGCAACATCAAGCTCGGTGAGCTGACCGTGCCGCTGACCCATTCTGTCCCGATGCAGGAACGCAGCGTCACCGCCCGCTTCACCTACGACGTGAACGGGCTGCTGCAGGTGGAAGTCACCGAGGATGCCACCGGCAGGCGCCACGAGCTCATCCTGGAACAGAATCCCGGGCTGCTGTCACCCGAAGAGATCCAGCAGCGCCTGCGCGCGCTGGAAGCGCTGAAGATCCACCCGCGTGACGCCCAGCCCAACCTCGCGGTGATCGCCCGCACCGAGCGCCTGTACGAGGAACGCATCCATCACCGTGAACAGTTGCAGTCGTGGCTGAGCAGCTTCCGCCATGTGCTGGAGAGCCAGGATGCCGTTGCCGTCGAGCGTCATCGCCGTCAGCTGGACGAGGCACTCGACGCCCTCGAGCGCGATGCATGAGCTGGGCACTGCACGTCCTGGAGCTGGACCAAACGGCTGACGAGCGCGCGGTCAAGCGCGCCTATGCAAAGCGCCTGCGGGTGACGCGCCCCGACGAGGATCCCATCGCCTTCCAGCACCTGCATGAGGCCTATCAGGCGGCATTGGACTGGGTCCGCCAGGAAGCGCTGGCCGATATCGCGGACGAAGACGAACCGGCGGAGCATGCAACCGACATCGCACCCTGGCCGCCCGACGCAGACGTGGCATGGGCGCCGCCCGAAACGCGTTCGTACTCGCCTCCATGGCCACCTCGCGGCACGCCTGTGCTGCTGCGCACGGCACCAGTGGCGGAACTGGAGGGAGCGGTCCACGTATCGGGCCATGCGCACACGATCCTGCGCATGGCCCATCTGTCTTCCCCTGAAGACTTCGGCCCCTGGCTGGAGGCCACGCCGGTGCTGTGGTCGCTGCGCTACAAGCCATTGGTGGGCGACGCGCTGCTGGATGAACTGGCACGCAGTCACAACAGCGTCAGCGCAGCCAACATGGGTCTGCTGGCACGCTGCTTTGGCTGGGATGATGTACACGATGGCGTGGATCCGGACAGGCTGGCATCGATCCAGTCGCGCGGTCATCGACGCTGGGCCGCCGAGACCGGCAATGCGGCAGAGCTGTCGGCACTGCTTGAACAAGAGGGCAGCCTGCGGCTGGGGAGGGTCACCCTTGCGCGTTGCCTGCGCTACCTGTCGCAGCCATGGCACGCGCGACGATCCCTCTGGCAGGCGCAGCTGCCCGAGCACATCATTGAGGTCAACGCGCTGCTGGATGCGCTGGAACGCGGCGGCCAGGAGCCATTGCCCGCCGCCTGGGATCGGCAGCAGGTGCAGTTCTGGCGCAGCCTTGCCGACGTTTCCCGTCCCAACCGCTGGCGTTGCCAGGTCAATGCGCTGCGGGGCGGCCTGTTGGCTGCCCTGACGCTCGCGATTGCCGGTGGCTCGACTCTCATGAGTCTTGCCCAGCGTGACCTGCGCACCGCCGCCGCGCTCGGCATAGGCGGCGTGCTGCTCGGGGTCCTGCTCGCCCTGGCCGGCGCTCTGTGGGTCCATGTCCGTTGGGCGCTGCGCCAGCTGACGCTGGATCTGCCCCCTTCGCGCTGGGGATGGCTACTGGCGTTGCCAGCGCCGCTGATCGCCCTCGCCAGCCTGATCCTGGTCCATGGCCTGGATCTGCGGCTGGAAGGTACGTTGCTGCTGTTCCCTGGCCTTGCTCTGGCGACGGCACGCTGGATCCGGCGCGAGGATGGCCGGGGATTCCGGCCGCGCAACCTGATTGGACCGGGCATCGGCATGTTCGTCCCCGAAGTGGGCTGCGCCCTGGTCCTGCTGCTATGGACCACCTGGTTCCTGCGTGACAGGTGCCGTCGCCTGTCGATCGACCTGCCTCCACCTGCTTCTGGAAACACCGTGTGAACCGGGCACTGGACGCTCTCGGGCTCGACGCCAGCGCCGACGAAAAGGCGATCAAGCGCGCCTACGCGCAGAGACTGCGCGCGGCACGCCCGGACGAAGACCCGGTGGCATTCCAGGCGCTGCACGAGGCTTACCAGCAGGCCCTGCTGTGGGCACGCAGCCGCACGCAATGGCAGGAGGAAAGCAGTGCAGAAGCGCTGTCGACGCCACCTGCAGACAACAGCCCACCCGGCCCACCGGCGCCGTACGACAGCCATTCGCCGATGGACCACATGCCGGTGCTGCATCATCCATGCACGCCCGACACCGACATGCCGGACGATGTGGTGGAGCCATCATTGAACCTGCCCCGGTTTGCGCGCCTGCTGATCAACACCGCCGGCGACGCCGACCCGGCCAGCTTCGAGCACTGGCTGGCCCATCGCCCGGAGCTGTGGTCATTGGCCGACAGGCCGCGTATCGGTGACGTGGTACTGCAGCAGCTGCTGCACCAGGGCCAGCCGCTGTGCGAGTCCAACTTCGATCTGCTCGGTCGATACTTCTGCTGGGATGAGATCCGGGCTGATATCGATCCCTACCGGGTCCGCGCACGGCGCAACCTGCTGCATCGCCGCTGGCAGCTGCAGCCGCGCAACCACACGGCCCTCACCGCAGCCCTGGACCGACCGCATGACCGGGTGTCCGCTACCGAGGCCCATGCCCGCATGGAACGCTTGACCCGACCGTGGCACTGGTTGCAATCGCTGCTGTCGGCCAGCGTGCCCGGGCGTGCTGGCATCATGCGGCAAACGATGCAGCGTCTGGGAGTGCATGGTGTCCGTGACACGCTGGCGCCACTGGACACGGATCAGGTCGCCTTCTGGATGGCGGTATCCCAACCCGGGCACTTCAATCTCATGAAGATGCAGGTGGCCATTGTCCGCTGCCTGCTGGGCGCTCTCGTCGTGCTGGCCGTTCTGGCGGCGCTGGCATTGCTCGGTGATGCCGCTCGCCCTATCGCGATCAGCACGTCCAGCATGAAACACGTGGCAATCCATGCCTCGGTGGTCATCGTGTCTGGCGTCCTCATGCTGACGCCTTTCGTTGGAGGCACCCCATCGCGGACGGCGTCCGCGCCAGCGCCCGTCGAGCCACCGTCGGCGCTTGATGGGCACGGCATGCTCACGCACGGGCCTCGTCCGCGCAGGCCAGCCCCCTCCTTCGCCGTTGTCAGCCAGACCGATCCCGACACAGAGGGTGGTTGAGGGGCAGCGGGTTATTTCTCCCGCCGCCAGTTGATCGACCCGCGGTTTTCCACGGTGCTCGACTCCACTTCCACGTCGAACCCGCGGCGCAGCAGGTACTTCAGCGTGATCACCGAACCGGCACCGACCAGCGACAAGCCGTAGCCGACGTACAGCTTGGGCGAGATGTACTTGCCGACACCGATCACCGAGCCGCCCAGCGCGCGCGACTGGCTCACGCCGGCGTCGTCCAGGCCCAGCTTGGCGCCCAGCTGCGAAGCCAGCAGGCCGCTGCCCGCCGAGAGCGCCGCCGAGGCCGCGTTGACCTGCTGCGCCTGGTCGCTGCTGGCACCGGTCAGGCTGCGTCCCAGCACCAGATAGGCCAGTGCCTCGGACTGCGACATTGCCGGATCGGACCACACGTCCGCGCGCGGCTGCTGCGCACGCCCGGTCACGTCGATGCCGGCGGTGACATCACCGATCCGGCGCTCGGCGCGGATGTTGATGCGCGGGTCGGACACCGCGTTGTAGTTCCAGGTGAGGTTGCCGCGGGTGATGGTCAGGTCCTGCCCATACGCCTTGTAGCGGCCGCTCACTTCCAGGCCGCCATTGGCGGTCATTTCACGGCCGGGCTTGGCCCAGACCTGCATCTTGCCGGTCAGCGCGCCCTTCAGGCCGAACCCGGTCATCTTCACCTTGTCGCCGAGGCTGACCGTCAGGTCCATGTCCAGCGGCGAGGTGCGCGACTCTTCCGGATCGGCCGGGTCCAGCACCACCACGTCTTCGGACACCGAGGTGCCACGGTCCAGGCGCTCCAGGTCGATGTCGGCCTCGGGCACGTGCACGGTGCCACGCAGCTCCATCGCCGCCTTGGCCAACGTGAAGTCGAGGTTGGGGTTGGCGACGATGCGCAGCTCGCTGGTGTTGGACAGCAGCACGTTCTCGCCGTGGATCTTCAGCTGCAGCGGCTGTGCATCACCGAACCACGACAGGCCGCCGTCGACATACAGCGTGCCCTGGCCCGAGTTGGCCTGCGCGGTGATCTTGGCCGAGCCGTCGGGCTGGGCCACGAAGCTGCCCTTGCCCTGGTCGAAGGTCAGGCCAAGCGCGGGGAATTCGCCCTTGAAGTTGCTCAGCTGCGCGTCGCCGCCCAGCGACGGCTGCCCGCGCGTACCGCGCAGGCTGACGTGGCCTTCGATCAGGCCGGTCGGGCGCACGATGTCCGGCGAGAACAGCTCCAGCCAGTACAGCCGCGACATGTTGAGGTAGAGCTCACCGTTCAGCGGTGCGCTGGCTTCCCAGCCGGTCTGCATCTTCGCGTCGACGAAGCCATTGCCCTGGAAGCCCATGCCCAGGTAGCCCTTGATGCTGGCCGGGGTCATGTCGAGCTTCAGCGAGAACTGGTCATAGCGCACCAGCTCGCCGCGGGTGGTATCGCCCACGGTGTTGCGGTTCTCGCCCAGGCGCACGCCGCCTTCCTTCGAGCGCACTTCCACATGGCCTTCCCAGGCCGCGCCGCGCGGGCGGATCTGCGCGTCCAGGCTGACGTCGCCGCGCAGGTAGATGCGGCGGCCGGACTGCGGCGGCAGCCACGGCTGCACCAGCGCCAGCGGCAGCGCGTCACTGCGCACCACCAGGCCTTCTCGCGGCCAGTTGGCCTGTGCGCACAGCGCGCCGCTGCTGGCGGCGGCCAGGCAGGCTTCGGACAGGGTGTAGGTGCTGCCGTTGATCGCGAACGCCGCCGGTGCACGCAGCGACCACGCATCACCCTTCACCGGTGCGATGCGCAGCGAGGCCAGCTCGCCACGCCACTGCGCCCCCTGCTGGCGCACGCTGCCCTGCAGCTCGATCGCGCCCATCTCATTGCGGGTCTGCGCAGCCAGGCGCAGGTTGGACACACTGCCCTGCGCATCCACGTTCAAGCGCTCCAGCAGCATGCCGGCGTTGACCTGCTGGCCCTGCACCGCCAGCGTGCCGCTGTCGCCGCGCCACGGCAGGTGGCCCTTGATGCTCACGCTCTCGGCGCCGTAGCCCTCCCAGTTGAGATTGTTGCCGACCAGGTCGGCGGTGATGTCCGGCGCATCGCGCGGCCCCTTCACCTGCACCTGGCCGCGCAGGCCACCGTCGGCGCCCGGCAGCAGGTCACTCAGCTGCAGCGGTTCGAAACGTGCATCGATGTCGAGGCGGTCGCCGACCTTGCCCGACGCGGTCACCCGGCTACTGCCCAGCGACAGCTTCAGGTCACCCTGGCCCTGCGCGCCCTGCAGCGCGAACTTGCCCTGTGCATCAAGGTTGCGCTGGCGCAGGATGCCCTTCAGCGACGGCAGGTCGACGGTGGCTTCCAGCGTGCCGGCCGTGCCCGGTGCGGCATTGGCCGGCGGCGGCAGCTGACGGCCCTTGGAGGCCAGGTTGCCGGACAGGCGGCCGTTCCAGCCCGGCACGAAATAGCCGGGGTCGAAGTCCTTCAGCGTGGCCTTGGCGTCCCAGTCCAGCTGCGGCGCCCAGGCCACCTGGCCTTCCACCTGCAGCTGCCCACCCGGCGTCTGCGCCTGCAGCTGGTGGATCGACGCGGCCTGGTCATTGCCGCGTACGTCGAACTGCAGCTGCGCCTTCTGCGCCTCGCGTTCGATCTCGGCACGGCCGATCGCCGCCCAGGCCTTCAGGGTACCGGCCAGGCCGAAGCGTGCTTCCTTCAGGGTGACCGGCACCGGTGCGCTGCCAGCCGTGTTCGGGTCGGGTGCCGGCACGTAGGTCAGATCGCGTGCGACCACCGAGAAATTGAGTTTCTGCTGATCGTCCTGGCTGAAGTCGGCGGTGCCTTCCAGCCGCGCTTCGCCACCGAGGCCCTTCACCAGCAGCGGTGAGACCTTCAGCACCTGGTCCTGCAGCGACACCACCGACGGTGCCAGTTCCAGCTCCTGGTCGCCCTGCTTCACCCTGCCGCGCAGGTTGGCATTGCCGCCCTTGCCGGCGGCGGTGAAGTCCAGCGACAACGGCGCAATCGCCGAGCTCGCCAATGCTGGCGACAACAGCGCCAGATCCAGCTCGTCGCTGCGGATGCGGGCGCTCCAGCTCGGGTCGGTGCGGCCATCGAACACCAGCATCGCGTGCAGCGGCTTCGGCGCGCGCCCGGCTACGGCCACTTCCATGTGCGACAGGTCGCCGCGTGCGACCAAGCCCACCGTAGCGGCGGTGCGCCCACGCGGTGCTGGCAGCACCGCCGTCACCGTCACATCGGTGTCGTAGTCCTTGGCCGGAATGTAACGGCCCTGGGCGGTGAAGTTGCCCATGTCGCTGTCCACCACCAGCTTGTGCGCCTGGAACTCGCCATTGGCGATCTCGATGCCACCACGCACACGGCTGATGTCGATCACCGGCTCGTTGGCCTGGCTGATGCGGAAGCCGTCGATGGCAATGGCATCGGCCTGGATCGCCAGCGGCATTTCGATCTGCGGCAGCGAATCGGGCCACGACGGCAGCTTGAACGGCTCGTCACTCTTGGCCAGGTTCAGCGTGGCGTTGGTCAGCTCCAGCTTGTCCAGCAGCAGCTTGCGGCCCAGCAGCGGGCGCAGGTCCGGCTCCAGGTGCGCGCGCTCGGCGTGGAAATGGATGTCGTCGTAGCGGAAGTCGACGTTGTACAGGGTCAGCGGACCGGCCACCGGGCCGTCCACCTTGTCCCAGGTGAAGCTGGCGCCCGCCGGCAGTCGCGCCACCACCTGGGCCAGCAGCACATCGCGGCCGGCCACGGTCTGCAGCAGCCAGTACACCGCCAGCAACGCCAGCAGCACCAGGCCAATCACGCCCACGCCGGACCACGCCCAGAAGCGGCGGCGGCGGTAGAAACGCACGCGCGGCGGCGGCGTGTTCGGGGTGGGTGCGGGCGTGCTCACAGGTCCGCTCCGATGTTGAGGTACAGCTGGAACTGCGAATCCGGGTTGTTCAGGCCATGCGCGATATCCACGCGCACCGGGCCCACCGGCGATTTCCAGCGCACGCCGAAGCCGACGCCGGTGTGCAGGTCAATGGTGTTGTCGAAGGCGCTGCCGGTATCGACGAACACCGCCGCGCCCCACGGGCCGCCATTGAAGTAGTGCTCGTACTCGGCCGAGCCGATCACCAGGTTCTTGGCGCCCAGCGCGTATTTGTCGGGTTTGGGTGTGCGCGGGCCGACTTCGCGGTAGGCGTAACCGCGGATGCTGCGGTCACCGCCGGCGAAGTAGCGCAGGCTCGGCGGCATCGCCACCAGATCGCTGGTCCAGGTGGTACCCCCCTCACCGCGCAGGATCAGGCGGTTGCTTTCACCCACCGGGATGTACCAGCGCAGCACGGCGTTGGCCTGCACGAAGCTGGTGTCCGAGCCGGCACCTTCAACGCCGGCGCGCATTGTCGCAGTACCGCTGATGCCCTTGCGCGGGAACATCTCGTCGTCGACGTTGACGTAGTCGGCAACCATCTGCGGGTACACCAGCGTCGAGGTGTTGTAGACGGCATCGGTGAATTCAGTGCCGGACGCGTAGCGCCAGCGCTCGCGCAGTGCGTTGATCGAGGCGATCGCGGTCCAGTGCTCGTTGATCTCGCCGCTGCGGCTGGCGATCAGCTTGAAGTTGCGCAGGTCGATGTAATCGGTCTGCTCGTCATACGCACTGGCGGCGAAGGTGTACCAGCCGTCAAGCCAGTTGAAGGCGGGGATGCGGTAACTGGTCACCAGACTCTTGCGCTTCTGCGCATAGTCCAGCTGCGTGTTCATCTTGTGGCCGCGGTTGTTCAGGAAGCGCCGCTCGATGCCACCGCGTACACCCGGGCCGCTCTCGCTGCCGTAGCTCAGGCCGGCGGTATAGATGGTGCGCTTGGCGCGCGTCAGCTTCACGTCCACCGGCACTTCGCCGTTCTCGTCGGCCTGGTCCGGGCGCGGCTGGATGTCGATCACGCTGAAGTAGTCCAGCTTGGTCAGCGACTCGCGCAGCCGGTCCAGCTTGCCCTCGTGGTAGTAGCTGCCCTGGTCCCAGTAGACCAGTGGATCGAACAGCTTGTCGACGAAGTAGTCCTGCTGGAAGCGCACCGGGCCCATGTTGTAGCGGCGGCCGCTGTCCCAGGTCAGGTCGATGTCGGCGGCGTTGTCGGCGCGGGTGATCTGCACCTGGCGCTGGGTGTAGTCGGCGTCGAAGTAGCCGCGCTCGGCCAGGCGCCGGGTGATGGTGATCTTGCTGGCTTCGTACTGGGTGTGCTCGAAGCGCTGGCCCTTGCGCGGCTTGAACGCGGCCAGGTCATCCTGCAGGTACTGGTCGTACATCGCCGGGCCGGTGATGTCGATGTGCTCGCGGCGCACGGTCACCGGGGTGCCCTTGTCGACATGGATCAGCACGCGCACGTGTTCGTCCTCGCGCGGTGCCTCGACCTTGATCACCGGGTTGTAGTACCCGAACGGTTCCAGTGCCTGGCGGGTCTGCCGCTCGGCCTGTGACAGCAGGTATTCCAGGCGCGATTCGCCCTGTTCCTTGCCGATCGTGTCGTACAGCGACAGCGATTCCTGGATGTTCTCGATGATTGCGGCGTCGTCGCCCTTGTCCAATCCCTTGATGTCCACCTTGTCGATGGTGCCGCGCGCGTGGACCACGGAAGTGGCGGCCAGCGACAGGACCATCAGCGGCAGGGCGTATTTCTTTGGCTGCATGCGGGACAGCATACCGACCGAAGGTGACGATGCGAAATGCATCACGTCATTCGGGATCGGTTGTTAAGTGGCGGTCAAAATACGCACCTTTGTGGCGATCATCGTGAATGCAGGCGAGGATGCCGGCATCGTGCGCGATGCCGGCAATGACCCCGATGGACATCCACCGGCGATGCGGTGCGCGGGGTAATGCCGGCCAGCGGCCGGCACTACCGATACGGGCATCAGCTCGACAGATGCTCGATCGCCGCGACCTTGCCCAGGCGCTCGCCCAGCATCGTCAGCAGCGCCAGGCGGTTGCCACGCAGCGCCAGATCGTCCGCATTGACCATCACCCCGTCGAAGAACGCGTCGACCTGCGGGCGCAGGCGCGCCAGGCGTGCCAGCACGGCCACGTAGTCCTTCTGGTGCAGGCTGGCGCCGGTGTCGTCGATGGCGGCAGTGACCGCTTCGGCCAGCGCGCGCTCGGCGTCTTCCTGCAGCAGCGCCGGGTCGATCTGCGCCGGAATGTCGCCCTCGGCCTTGCGCAGGATGTTGCGGATGCGCTTGTTGGCCGCAGCCAGTGCTTCGGCTTCCGGCAGTGCGGCGAAGGTGCCGATCGCATCCAGGCGGCGGTCGAAGTCGTACAGCGAGGCCGGCTTCAGTTCGGCCACCGCGTTGAAGTGCGTGGCCGGCACGCCCTTGTCGCCGTAATAGCCCTTCAGGCGGTCGAGAATGAAGTCGTACAGCTCGCCGACATCGGCCTGCACGTTGCGCGCGGCCAGGCCGGCGTTGGCGCTGGCCAGCAGCGCGCGCAGGTCCAGCTCGAAGCCGCTTTCGATGATCGTGCGGGCCAGGCCCAGCGCATTGCGGCGCAGCGCGAACGGGTCCTTGTTGCCGGTCGGCTTCAGGCCCGCGGCGAAACCACCGGCCAGCGTGTCGACGCGTTCGGCGATGGCCAGCACCTTGCCCAGCGGCGACAGCGCGATGTCATCACCGCCGAAGCGCGGCTGGTAGGCCTCGTCGATGGCCAGCGCCACCTCGGTCGATTCGCCACCGGCCACGGCGTAGTGGCGGCCGGCGATGCCCTGCAGCTCCGGGAACTCGTTGACCATGCGCGACTGCAGGTCGTTCTTGGCCAATTCGGCAGCCCGCCTGGCCTGCACGGCATCGGCACCCACCTGGGGTGCGATCACTTCGGCCAGGGCGGCCACGCGCGCCACCTTGTCGGCCACGCTGCCCAGCTTGGCCTGGTAGGTCACCGTCTTCAGGCCGTCGCCCATCGACGCCAGGCCCTGCTTCAGGTCCTCGTCGAAGAAGAACTTGGCGTCGGCAAAGCGCGGGCGGATCACCCGCTCGTAGCCCTTGGCCACTTCGGCCACGTCCTTCGATTCGATGTTGGCGATGCCGATGAACTTCTCGGTCAGCGTGCCTGCGGCATCCAGCACCGGGAAGAACTTCTGGTTGATCTCCATCGTTTCGATCAGCGCTTCCTGCGGCACTGCCAGGAACGCACGTTCGAAGCTGCACAGCACCGCCGACGGCCACTCGACCAGGTTCACCACCTGCTCCAGGTTGTCGTCGGTGATGCGGGCGCTGCCACCGGCCCTGGCCGCGGCGGCCTCGACCTCGGCGACGATGCGCGCACGGCGCTCGCGCGGGTCGACCAGCACGAAGGCGGCGCGCAGGGCTTCAACATAGTCCTGCGGCTGGGCCAGCGACACGGGCTGGTCGTGGTGGAAGCGATGGCCACGGCTGACACGGCCGGCCTGCAGGCCGAACAGTTCGGCCTCCACCACCTCGGTACCGTGCAGCAGCACCAGCCAGTGCGCCGGGCGGGCAAAGCCCCAGGTGTGGCCGCCCCAGCGCATCGGCTTGGGAATCGGCATCGCTGCAATCGCCTCGCGCAGGATCTCCGGCAGCAGGCTGGCGGTGCGTGCGCCCGGGGTCACCGCGCGGTGCACGAAGCGCTCACCCTTGTTGTCGGTGGTCTTCTCCAGCGCGGTCCAGTCGATCCCGGCCTTGGCGGCGAAGCCCTGCAACGCCTTGGTCGGCTGGCCTTCGGCGTCCAGTGCGATGTTCAGGTACGGGCCCAGCACTTCGCTGTGCTGTTCCGGCTGTTCCAGGCCCACGCCCGGCAGCAGCACGGCCAGGCGGCGCGGGGTCGACAGCGGGCGTGCATCACCCAGTTCCAGCGCGACGCCGCGCGTGCGCAGGCCTTCGACAACACCGTCGAAGAACGCCTGGGCCAGGCCCGGCAGCGCCTTGACCGGCAGCTCCTCGGTGCCCAGTTCGATCAGCAGGGGGGACAGTTGGCTCATCGGTTCGATCCTGTGGTGGGGGCGCAGCGCGCGACGCGTCCGGCGCCCCGGGGAGTTGATGAAAAGCGGGTGGGTGCCGACGGCCCGTCAGGCCTTCTTCGCACCCGGGAAGCCCAGCTTCTCGCGCTGCTCGTAGTACGCCTTGGCCACCGCCTGGGCCAGCGCGCGCACGCGCAGGATGTAGCGCTGGCGCTCGGTCACGCTGATCGCGCGGCGTGCATCGAGCAGGTTGAAGGTGTGGCTGGCCTTCATCACCTGCTCGTAGGCCGGCAGCGGCAGGCCCACCTCGACCAGCTTCTGCGCTTCACGCTCGCAGGCATCGAAGCGGTGGAACATTTCGTCCACGTCGGCGTATTCGAAGTTGTAGGTGCTCTGCTCGACTTCGTTCTGGTGGTAGACGTCGCCATAGGTCACCGGTTGCCCGTCCGGGCCGTAGGTCCAGACCAGGTCGTAGACGTTGTCGCAGTTCTGCAGGTACATGCACAGGCGTTCGAGACCGTAGGTGATCTCGCCCAGCACCGGGCGGCACTCCAGGCCACCGGCCTGCTGGAAGTAGGTGAACTGGGTCACTTCCATGCCGTTGAGCCAGACTTCCCAGCCCAGGCCCCAGGCGCCCAGCGTCGGCGATTCCCAGTTGTCCTCGACGAAACGCAGGTCGTGCACCAGCGGGTCGATGCCCAGCGCCTTCAGCGAATCCAGGTACAGCTGCTGGATGTTGTCCGGCGCCGGCTTCATCGCCACCTGGTACTGGTAGTAGCGCTGCAGGCGGTTCGGGTTCTCGCCGTAGCGGCCATCGGTCGGGCGGCGCGAGGGCTGCACGTAGGCCGCGTTCCAGCGTTCCGGACCGATCGCACGCAGGAAGGTGGCCGGGTGGAAGGTACCGGCGCCCACCTCCAGGTCGAGCGGCTGGATGAGCACGCAGCCCTGCTGGGCCCAGAACTGGTTCAGGGTCTGGATCAGGCCCTGGAAGGTGATCGGAACGGTCGGGGTCGCGGACATGCGTACGAGTCTTGGCCGGCAAGGGGGTGCGTTAGTATAACGGCCGACCTGCGGGGCATTCCGTACCCGGGAGGAGCAGGCAGATGGAACATCGGCTGCCGGTGGGCACGCCCGGCGAGCCAGGCGACATCCCGCTGCCGTGGGGCCGCCTGCATTTCGAACAGGTCTGCGCAGCGCTGCTGGCCGATGGCCTGGTGGCCGAGCACGACGTCGAGCGCATGCGGTTTTCCGCACAGGGCGCGCGCAACGCCAGTGAAGTGCACCCGCTGGTGTTGCTGTCCAACCTCAAGCTGGCCGCCCGCGACGGTGGCGAACTGACCCTGGAACGCCTGACCGAATGGCTGGCCCGGCGCACCGGCAGCCGCTACCTGCGCATCGATCCGACCCGGGTCGACGTCGCTGCGGTCACCGCGCTGGTCTCCCATGCCTACGCCCGCCGCCACCGCTTCCTGCCGCTGGCGGTGGATGCCGAACGGGTGCTGGTGGCCACCAGCGAGCCGCTGGTGCAGGAGTGGCGCCGCGACCTGCAGCACCTGACCCGCCGCAGCATCGAGCTGGCGGTGGTCAATCCGCTCGACCTGCACCGCTACACCATGGAGTTCTACGGGGTGACCCGCTCGGTGCGTGGCGCGCGCGGCGATGTCCGCGGCGAAGCCAGCACCACCCTGCCCAGCTTCGAGCAGCTGGTCGAGCTGGGCCGTACCGGCGACGTCAATGCCGACGACCAGCACATCGTGCACATCGTCGACTGGCTGCTGCAATATGCCTACGAACAGCGCGCCTCGGACATCCACCTGGAACCGCGCCGCGAGATGGGGCGCATGCGCTTCCGCATCGATGGCGTGCTGCACAAGGTCTTCGAGGTGCCCCCGGCGGTGATGACCGCCGTGGTCAGCCGTATCAAGGTGCTCGGCCGCATGGACCTGGCCGAACGCCGGCGCCCGCAGGACGGCCGCATCAAGACCCGCTCGCCGGGCGGCCGCGAGGTCGAGATGCGCCTGTCGACCATGCCCACCGCCTTCGGCGAGAAGTGCGTGATGCGCATCTTCGACCCGGATGCCGCCTTCAAGAGCATCGACCAGCTGGGTTTCAGCCCGCAGGAGGCCGCCGGCTGGAATGCACTGGTCGAACGCCCGCACGGCATCGTGCTGGTCACCGGCCCGACCGGCTCAGGCAAGACCACCACCCTGTATTCCACGCTGAAGCGGCTGGCCACGCCGGACGTGAACGTGTGCACCGTGGAGGACCCGATCGAGATGATCGCGCCTGAGTTCAACCAGATGCAGGTGCAGGCCAACATCGACCTGGACTTCGCCAGCGGCGTGCGCACCCTGCTGCGGCAGGACCCGGACATCATCATGATCGGCGAGATCCGCGATCTGGAAACCGCGCAGATGGCGGTGCAGGCCTCGCTGACCGGCCATCTGGTGCTGTCCACGCTGCATACCAACGACGCGCCGTCGGCGGTCACCCGCCTGCTCGACCTGGGCGTGCCGCACTACCTGCTGGCCAGCACCCTCAACGGCATCCTCGCCCAGCGCCTGGTGCGCACCCTGTGCCCGCACTGCAAGCAGCCGCACACCCTTGGTGCTGCCGACTGGGCGGTGCTGGCTGATAGCCAAGCTGCATATCCAGATGCCGCCACGCCCTGTCGGCCGGTTGGTTGCCTGGAGTGCCGGCGCACCGGATTCCTCGGCCGCATCGGCCTGTATGAGTTGCTGCCATTGGGCTCGCGGCTGCGTGGGCAGATCCGCGCCGACATGGATCTGGCCGGTTTCACCCGTGCCGCGCGGGCTGAAGGGCTGCGAACCCTGCGCCAGGCCGGGCTTGAAAAGGTGGCGCAGGGGCTGACTACAATCGAGGAAGTCCTGTCAGTCCTGCCGCCCCCGGATGAACCCAGCCCCGTTCCTGATCCTTGAAACCGGCCGCCCGGTGCCGTCGCTGCGCCGCTACGGGCGCTTCCCGCACTGGATCCGGGTGGCCGCCGGGCTGGAAGAGCACGAGACGGTGGTGGTCGATGTCGAACACGGGGATGCCCTGCCCGACCCGCATGCCTTCGCCGGCGTGCTGGTGACCGGCTCGGCCGCCTTCGTCACCGACCACGCCGAATGGAGTGAGCGCAGTGCCGCATGGCTGCGCCAGGCCGCCCACGACGACCTGCCCGTGTTCGGTATCTGCTACGGGCACCAGCTGCTGGCGCACGCGCTGGGTGGCGAGGTGGCCTACAACCCGGCCGGGCGCGAGTCGGGCACGATCGAACTGGAGCTGCAGCCGCAGGCCGCGCAGGACCCGCTGTTCCAGGGCCTGCCGCAGCACTTCGCCGCCCACGCCACCCACCTGCAGACCGTGTTGCGCGCGCCTGACGGTGCCGAAGTACTGGCACGCTCGCCGCTGGATGGCTGCCATGCCTTCCGCTGGGGGCGCCAGGCCTGGGGCGTGCAGTTCCACCCCGAGTTCGCCACCCACCACATGCGCGGCTACGTGCGTGCCCGCGCCGACTGCATCGGCCGCCATGGCGGCTGTGCCCGCAGCATCGAGCGCGCGGTCAGCGCCGCACCGCTGGCGCGCCAGCTGCTGCGCCGCTTCGTTCGCCAGGCGCGGCTGTCTTCAGCCCAGCCGGCGGCAAAACAGGGATAATCGGCGGCACGGGCAAGCGCCCGGCCCCCTCCTGTCCTTCCCGGATGTCCATGAAAGAGATTCGCAAGCTGCCGGCCTCGGCGGGCGCCCAGTGGTTGCTGGATACGTTCTCGCTGTATCGGCGTGCGCCGCTGCAGCTGGCCCGGATCGGTCTGACCTGGCTGCTGGTGAGCTGGGTGGTCACCCTGTTGTCGACGCTGATTCCCGGCGCCGCCGGCATGGCCGTGCAGCTGATGACCCTGGCCATCTCGCCGATCATGTTCGGCGGCATGCTGTACGCCGTGGGTGAGATCGACGAAGGTCGCCCGGGCCTGGCCTCGCACCTGCTGCAGCCGATCCGCGACCACCGCGTCAGCCACCTGCTGGTGCCGCTGGCGATCCAGGTGCTGGCGGTGCTGCTGCTGGGCGCGCTGCTGTTCCTGATGATCGGCCGCGAAGGCTTCACCGCCTTCAGCGAGGTCATGACCAAGATGGAAGAGATCAGCCGCAGTGGCCAGCAGATCAAGCCGGACGATGCTGCGGCGCTGGTGGCCAACCTGCCGGCCAAGCGCATCGCACTGTGGATGCTGCTGGTGTTCCTGAGCGCGGTCGCACTGTCGCTGGCAATGTTCACCCAGCCGGCGCTGGTGGTGTTCGACAAGCAGAGCGGCATGCACGCGCTGCGCCTGAGCCTGCAGGGCTGCATCGAGAACATTGGCGCGATGATCGTGTTCGCCGTGCTCGGCCTGATCGCCGCGTTCTGCATCTACATCCTGTTCGTGATCGTGATCCAGATCGCGATGCTGATCGGCGGCCCGCTGGCCGCCGCCTTCATCGCCCAGCTGGTGCTGACCACGGTGCTGATGCCGCTGTATGTCGGCGCGGTCTACGCCGCGTGGAAGCAGATGTTCGTGCACCGTGGCAGCCGCGCCGCACCGCCGGTCCCGACCACGCCGACCTCAAGCGACATCTTCCACGCCTGATGAAAAAAGGGGACGGAGGGGATTAAGTCGTTTATGCCCAGTGTGTGCAGCTAACGACTTAATCCCCTCCGTCCCCTTTTTTCTTTCAGGCGGCGGGCTTCTTGACTGCCGACGACGGCACCAGCCAGCGTGCGGCGTGGATGCCCAGCTCATAGAGCAGGCACATCGGGATCGCCAGCATCAGCTGTGAAACCACGTCCGGCGGGGTCAGCACCGCCGCCAGCACGAAGATGCCGACGATCGCGTAGCCGCGGCCTTCCTTGAACTGCTGCGGCGTCACCCAGCCCAGCAGCACCAGGATCACCATCGCCACCGGCAACTCGAAGCTGCCGCCGAAGGCGAAGAAGATCGCCAGCACGAAATCCAGGTAGGCATTTGCATCCGGGGTGATCGCAATCACGTCCGGGCTGAAGGTGGTGAGGAAGTGGAACACCGCCGGCAGCACCAGGAAGTAGGCAAAGGCGCAGCCGGTGTAGAACAGCAGCACCGAGGACACCAGCAGCGGCACCGCCAGGCGCTTCTCGCGCGCATACAGGCCGGGCGCGACGAAGGCCCACAGCTGGTACAGCAGCCACGGCACCGCCACGAACAGGGCAACGAAGAAGGTCAGCTTCAACGGCGCGAAGAAGGCGCCGGCCGGATTGGTGGCAATCATCGTCTGCCCGTTCGGCAGCTGCGAGACCAGCGGCTCGGCCAACGCGTTGTACAGCTTCTGGGTGAACGGCAGCAGCGCCAGCAGCACCACGCCCAGGCCCAGCAATGCGCGCACCAGGCGGCCGCGCAGTTCCACCAGATGTTCGACCAGCGAGCTCTCGCCGAAATCCTGTTCACTCATGGCTGGCGCTCCGTGCGCGGCGGCGGCGGCGCACCGGCTTCAGGGGGTGTCGCCGGCGTCGGCTCGGGAGCGACGCCCTCCTGTACCGGTGCATCGGCACGGGTCAGGCCGCTCATATGCGGCGGCAGATCCGCAGGCGCCGGTGCGCGTACCTCCTGCGCCAGCGTATCGCCCTGCTGCTGCGCCTCCTGCGCTTCGCGACGGATCGCTTCGCCGCTGGCACGCAGCTGGTTCTCGGTGTCCTGCATGCCCTGGCGAACGTCCTGCATCTGCCGCTTGATCTCCTCGGCCTGCAGTTCGCGCTCCAGTTCCTGTTTCACCGAATCCCATTGATTGCGGGCGCGACGCACCCACAGGCCGGCAAAGCGGGCCGCCTTGGGCAGGCGCTCGGGACCGAGCACCACCAGGGCGACCACGGCGATCACCAGCAATTCGCTGAAGCCGATATCAAACACCGCGACCGCTCCGGATCAGCGAGGGGTGCGGTCGTGCTCGTCCTGCGCGGTGCGCGAGGCGTCCTGGCTGCGCGACTCGTCGCCCAGCTGCGCGTTCGGCTTGTCGTCGTCGCGCATGCCCTTCTTGAATTCCTTGACCGCCGAACCGAGGTCCTTGGCGCCACTGGTCAGGCGCTTGGTGCCGAACACCAGCAGGACGATGGCCAGCACGACCAACCAATGCCAGATGCTGAAACTGCCCATAAAGACGCTCGTTACGTTAGTGATCAGGCTGTCGAGCATAGCGCACCGGGTGTTAGCCGGCGCGCGTGACGAAAGTCAGTTTCCGCCCAGCGTTTCCGTGCGGATTTCGCCGTCGCTGACCGGCTGGAAGCCCTGCTGCTGCGGCGGCGGGTTCTGCGGAACGTTCTGCAGCGGCGCGGTGGTGGCTTCGGCCTGGGCCGCCGGTGCTGCCTGAACGGGCACAGACACGGGGGCGGCAGCCGGCGCCGGCGCCGGACGCGGTGCATTGCCACCGTTGCCGTTGCGGTTGTTGCGGGCGGCGTAGGTGGCCTCTTCCAGGCGATCGCGGAAGGCGACCACGTCCATCGACGGCGAACCGACGGCGCGACCTTCGAAGATCATGCGCGGCGTGGTGTTGCTGCCGTAGGCGTCCAGATTGGCGGCATCGTCGATCTGCAGCACCGCGCCATCCAGCGCGACACCGGCGAACAGGCCGCGCGCGCGCGACCACGACCAGATCTCGGCCTTCAGCTGGCCGTCGGTGGCGGCGGCGGCATTGCGGCCGACCGGACCGGCGGCAACGCCGGCATCGGCGCCAAGCGTGAACTTGCCATTGACCAGGTTGTCCAGGCTGCGGTCGTTGCGGAACACCAGCACTACGTCGGAAGACTGCACGCCGGCCTGGAAGCCGATGCTGCCACCGGTCAGCTTGACGAATACCGGGCTGGACCAGGCGCCATTGGGCATGCGCACCGACATCAGCCCGTGGCCGCGACGACCGCCAATGACCAGGCCGGCCTTGATCGTGTCGGGAATGACGATGACCGCGCGGCCTTCGTCGAGCAACTTGTCCGGAATTCCCTGTTCAGGGATTTCCTGGATCTCCGCCAGCACGCGCACGGCATTGCGGGCGCGCTGGTCTTCCTGCGGTCCGGCCATGGCCTGGCTGGACAGCAGGCTGGCGGCGATCAGCAGGGCTTGGATCGGGCGACGCATGGCAGGCTCCAGAAGTCAGTCCATAGGAAGATATAGCAAGTGACTGAAATTAGTAGTGTTGTCATGAATCGCCAATGAGCGCTCCCCGCTCACATAGATGCGCGCTATGCCAGCAATCCGAACCCTGCATCCCGGTGCGACACCGGATCGGCGACAATGCACCCCATGCTCGACGCACCCGATACCGCCGTGCTGGCGGTCAACCTAGGCACGCCCGATACGCCGACGGCCCCCGCCGTACGCCGTTACCTGGCCGAATTCCTGTCCGACCGCCGCGTGGTCGCGATCCCGCCACTGCTGTGGCAGCCGCTGCTGCGCGGACTGATCCTGCCGCTGCGCAGCAGCCGTTCGGCGGCCAAGTACGCCCAGGTCTGGCTGCCGGATGGCTCACCGCTGATGGTCCATACCCGGCAGCTGGCGCAGGCGATGCAGGCCCTGCTGCCAACCCTGAAAGTGCGCCACGCAATGCGCTATGGCGAACCGGCCCTGGCCCACGAGCTCGACCGCCTCGCCGGCGAAGGCGCACGCCGCATCGTGGTGCTGCCGCTGTACCCGCAGTACTCCACCACCACCACCGCCTCGGTCGAGGACCGGGTCGATGCCTGGCAGCGGCGCAACCCGGGCGTGACCGTCAGTCTGGTACGCGACTACTCGGTCGACCCGGGCTGGGTCGAGGCCGTTGCCGGCTCGATCCGCCGCTACTGGGAACAGCACGGCCGCAGCCAGAAACTGATGTTCTCCTTCCACGGCATCCCGCAGCGCCTGGCCGACGCGGGTGATCCGTATCCGCAGCGCTGCGAGGCCAGCGCGCAGGCCATCGCCAACGCGCTGGGCCTGGGCAAGGACGACTGGCAGATGGGTTACCAGTCGCGCTTCGGCCGCGAGCGCTGGCTGCAGCCTTACGCTGAGCCGAGCCTGTGGGCGTTGGCCGAATCCGGTGTGAAGCAGATCGACGTGGTCTGCCCCGGCTTCGCCACCGATTGCCTGGAAACGCTGGAAGAAGTCGCGATGGGCTTCACCGAAACGCTGGCCGAACGTGGCGCGACGATGCGCTACATCCCCTGCCTCAATGCCGAACCGGAACACGCGCGCGCCCTGGCACGACTGGCCGTGGCCTCGCTGGCATGAGTCTGCAACCCTTTGAACTCGAGGTGGGCGGCACCCGCGTCGCCGGCCTGCGCAACAGCGGCGACGGCCCGCGCGTGCTGGCCCTGCATGGCTGGCTCGACAATGCCGCCAGCTTCGTGCCGCTGGCGCCGCACCTGGCGTCGCTGCAGCTGGTGGCGATCGACCTGCCCGGCCATGGCCACAGCGCGCACCTGCCGGCCGGTGCCAGCTACACCACGGCGGCCGCGATCTGCCACGTGCTTGATGTGGCCGACGCCCTGGGCTGGGACCGCTTCAGCCTGCTCGGCCATTCGATGGGCGCCGGCATCGCCAGCCTCACCGCCTCGGTCAGCGACCGCGTCGAGCGCCTGGTGGCGATCGAAGCTCTCGGCGGCCTGCGCGGCCCCGAAGAAGAGACCGCCCATCGCCTGCGCGAGCATGTGAACGCCACCCGTGCGTTGGCGCGCAAGCAGCTGCGCGTGTTCCCCGACCTGGCCGCGCCGATCCGCGCACGGATGATGACCAACCAGCTCAGCGAACCGTGCGCACGACTGCTGGTCGAGCGCGGCGTGGAACCGGTCGAAGGCGGGTATCGCTGGTGCAGCGATCCGCGCCTGATGCTGCCCACCGCGATCCGCCTCAGCGAGGGCCAGATCGACAACCTGCTGCAGGCCATCGCCTGCCCGACACAGGTGATCTATGCCACGCCGGCGCAGTCGTATTATCCCGAGCCGATGCGCAGCGATCGCCTGCAGCACCTGCGGGATGGCCGGCTGGCAGTGTTTCCCGGCAACCATCACCTGCACATGGAAGATCCGGAACAGATCGCAGGCGTGATCCTGCACTTCTTCAGCAACGACAACGCCGGCTGAGCGCAGGCGTCCGCGCGCTTCACTCCGCGCGTTTGCGGCCGATACATCAGTTGCGGGCCCCTGCGCCCGCTGCACGCGGGCCCGGTCGGTCCTGCGGCATGTGTCTGGTTCTGCAAGGAAGTCCGCATGCCCGCTCTGCTGCACCGTCACCCACAGGATGTGGCCGCGGTGTCCCCTCTCCGCGTCGCTGATCGCGCCGCATCCCTCGAATTCCCGGCACCCGCCCTCGTCACGCCCTGCTGCGTGCGTTGCGGCGTGCTCGTTGTCGTCTGCTGACCCAGGAGCCTCCGATGTCCATTGCATCCGCCCGTCCCCCCGATACCGCCCGCCTGTCGCACCTGCAACAGCTCGCCCGCGGTGCTGACCGCCGCCTGCTGACCGGCAGCGCGGCACTGGCCGTGACCGGGCTGGTGCTGGCCCTGCGCGGTCCGCACGGTGTGGCCGCCGCGTTGGCCGCGGGCGCTGTGCTGCCCGCCTTGTGGCTGGCCGGTCCGCTGGCAGGCCGCGGCATCGCCCGCAACGCCCTGGCGATCCTGGTGGCGCTGCAGCTGGCCCTGTTGTCCGCGATCACCGGCCTGTCGCCGGCGTTGCCGATCGCCCTGCTGCTGGGCGTGCTGCTGGGCCATCGCGATCGTCTGCCGGTGTGGCTGGCCGGTAGCATCGGCACGCTTGCACTGCTGGCCCCGCTGCCGGCCGGTGCTGCGGTGGGGCCGGCGCTGCTGCAGGCCGCGATGCTGGCCGGCCTGACCCTGTTCCTTGGCCAGGTCGCACTGCGGCTCCGCCAGCAGACCGAAGCACTTGGCCACGGTCCCCGCCGGCTGGCCGCGCTGGCGCGCGACATCGCCACCGGCGCCGATCTTGGTGCACATGCTGACACCACCGCCTACGCACCGGGTTCGCTGGCCCATGCGCTGGCCGACACCGCACGCCATGTGCAGGCCCAGCGTGGACGCGAAGCGGAGGCACACGCCGAGAACGCGCAGATCCGCCAGGCCCTCGATGCCTCGCGCACCGCGATGATGATTGCCGACAACGATCACGTGATCCGCTACGTGAACCGCTCGGTGGTGGCCCTGCTGCGCAACCAGCAGGCAACGTTGCGCCAGGCCTTCCCCGATTTCGATGCCGAGCGCCTGGTCGGTAGCAGCATCCATCGCTTCCACGCCAACCCGGACCGGATCCGCGCCATCCTCAATGGCCTGCAGGTCAGCCACAACGGCAAGGTACAGATCGGCCCGGTGCACTTCGCACAGGTGGTTACTCCGGTCTTCGACGCACAGGGCCTGCGCCTGGGCTTTGCCGTGGAGTGGCATGACCGTACCCATGAGCTCGCCTTGGAGAACGCCGTCGCCGGCATCGTCGCGGCCGCCGCCGCCGGCGACCTCGACCAGCGCCTGCAGGCAACCGAAGGTGCCAGCTTCCTCGATGGCCTCACCGGTGGCATCAACCAGCTGCTGGATACGTTGGGCAGTACGGTTGACGAGGTGCGGCAGATGCTCTCGGCGCTGGCCAGCGGCGATCTCGATCGACGCATGCATGGCGAGTATCACGGCGCCTTTGCCGCGATCCAGCGCGATGCCAACGCCACCGCCGGCCAGCTGGCGCGCATGGTGGGCCGTATCCAGCAGTGCGCGTCCTCGATCAGCACCGCTGCCAGCGAAATCGCTGCGGGCAATGGCGCGCTGTCCGAGCGCAGCGAGCGCCAGGCAGCGCACCTGCAGGAAACCGCCGCTTCGATGGAAGAGCTGACTGCCACCGTGCGCCAGAACGCTGCCCATGCGCGCGAGGCGAGCCAGCTGGCGATCACCACCCAGAGCGCCGCCAGCGATGGCAACGTCGCCATGCAGCGGGTCGTCGACACCATGCAGGCGATCGAGGGAGCCTCGAAGCGGATCGGCGACATCACTGGCGTGATCGATGGCATCGCCTTCCAGACCAACATCCTCGCGCTCAACGCGGCAGTGGAGGCCGCCCGTGCCGGCGAGCAGGGCCGTGGCTTCGCGGTGGTGGCCAGCGAGGTGCGCGTGCTGGCGCAGCGCTCCGCCGCCGCCGCACAGGAAATCAAGAAACTGATCGATGAGGCGGGTCGCCAGGTGGGCGAAGGTGCCCAGCTGGTGGCCGATGCGGGCCAGCGGATGCAGGGCATTGTCGGGGGCGTTGAGAATGTCAGCCACCTGATGCACGAGATCTCGGCGGCCTCGCAGGAGCAGTCGGTCGGCATCGAGCAGATCAACCAGACCGTGGTGCAGATGGACCAGGCGACGCAGCAGAATGCCGCGCTTGTGGAGGAAGCCACCGCGGCCGCACGCGAGCTGCAATCGCAGGCGGGTACGCTTACCGAGGCGGTATCGGTGTTCCGCCAGCAGGAACCGCACGAGGTCTCGCGGGCCGCCTGATCCGGGCCTGCAGTTCCATCCCGGTCAAGACGGCGCCCGCAGGGCGCCGTTTTTTTTGCCTGCTTTTGCGTGATGGGTCAGGAAAAAAGGCCGCTTCCGGACCTGCCGTGAGGAGCGACCAACCCTGGCTGGTGCCGCATCCACATATGGCGTGAATCTACTGTGCGCCCGCATGCCCTCGGTAGTCGCCAACCTTGGTTGGCGCTGGGGCTGCCCGCGGAGAATATCCACGCATGGCGTGCATCTACCGGCCGGTGTGCAGCTATGACGGTGCCGGCCGGCGGCCGGCACTACCCACATGTTCTGCGCACAAAGAAAAACCCCGCTGCGTGAGCAGCGGGGTTTTGGGTATAAACCCTGGCGATGACCTACTCTCGCATGGCTTGAGCCACACTACCATCGGCGCAGCTGCGTTTCACTTCCGAGTTCGGGATGGGATCGGGTGGTTCCACA